>NZ_PXXU01000030.1 GCF_003011925.2 Nitrosomonas supralitoralis | reverse complement strand
ATCAGCTTTGAGTATTGAATCTTTTATCTTAACCTTTCGTTCGTCATCTGGAATAAATAGCGTTTGAAATTAGAAATGACGTTATTAGAGTGAATTTGAAAAAGAACTTGCATGTATTTCGTGCAGGTTCTTTTTGCTTTTTGGAAACAGAAATTGTGAATTTAATACTTAAATGAAATTAAATATATTCTAACTAAGCATCTAAGATGCTAGAGAATAAGAGATAATAAATAAAATTTAAGAATCATTCATTTATGTTGATGCCTTAATATTATATTTAGTTGATTCAAAACGTAACCAAAGAGGTAATAATTGTAATATATGAGTAGTGATAATATGCCATTTGAACAACTCGGCTTATCGGCCGATTTGTTGCAAGCTATATCTGATCAGGGATATACGACACCAACTCCAATTCAAGAACAAGCAATACCTGTCATCCTAAAAGGCTGCGACGTGATGGGGGGGGCTCAAACTGGTACAGGTAAAACTGCCGGTTTTACCCTTCCGATGTTACAAAGATTAGAGAGCTACGCCAATACCAGTACATCGCCTGCAAAACACCCAATACGTGCTTTAATCTTGGTACCAACTAGAGAGCTCGCGATACAAGTTTATGAGAGTGTCAAAGGGTATGGGAAATATGTTGCATTAAAATCAGCCGTGATCTACGGTGGCGTAAACATAGATGCGCAAACTGCTGCCGTACGTTCGGGTGTGGATATTTTAGTCGCAACGCCAGGCCGTTTATTGGATCATCTCCAACAAAAAAATTTGGTACTTTCGAAAGTAGAAATGTTTATTCTTGATGAAGCTGATCGAATGCTGGACATGGGGTTCTTACCTGATATAAAGCAAATTATTCAATTGTTGCCTACTCATCGACAAAATTTGATGTTTTCTGCAACTTTCTCAGAAGAAATTAAGAAACTTGCAGGAAAAATTTTGAAAGATCCAACATTGATTGAGGTAGCTAAGCAGAACTCAGTCAGCGATTTGATTTCACATATAGTTTACTCTGTGGAGTCAAAATATAAGCAAGAATTCTTGATAGACATGATTAAGAAACAAAACTTGCAGCAGGTGCTAATATTTACACGAACTAAACAAGGTGCAGATCGTTTAGCGCAAAAATTAAATAGTCGGGAAATTCTAAGTTTGGCAATACATGGCGATAGAAATCAACTTCAAAGAACCCAGGCATTGGATAATTTTAAAGGTGGTTTAATTCGTGTTCTTGTGGCAACTGATGTTGCAGCACGTGGTCTCGATATTGAAGAATTAACCCATGTGATTAATTTTGAACTTCCCAATAACCCAGAAGATTACGTACATCGCATTGGGAGAACAGGTCGAGCGGGAGCTAAAGGATTTGCAATTTCATTTGTAAGTAGCGAAGAAGATATCCTGTTAAATGGTATAGAAAGATTGCTAGGAATAAAAATCCAAGTAGATGAAAGTAATTTTGGATTAAAAAAACAGAAAACTGAATATTTGGATAGCAAGAAGCCTATTGATGAACAAAAAAATAAACGAAATGTTTCATCGATCCACAATAAAAATGCAAATCCTGTCGTAAAAAAAGATTCCAGAATTAATCCCTTTAAGAAAGACTTGATTGCTAAAAAATCAAGAAGGGGAGAGAAAACCGAAGACCCGTTATTTTCACAGCCATATATATCTAAATATACAGATTTGAAATCAGCGCATGAAGATAACACAAAGTTAAGAAAAAAAGAAAATCCAAATCAATATCATAGGAAGGAATTGCCTGCTTTGTTCATTCCCCCGGTGATTAGTAAGCAAAAATAGTTTATTGTGGTAATTTTATTTGTTTGACTTAATATCTCGCTATGTGAGGATAGAAGTTTTCCTTAGATTGAATTAGTGTTATGCATTGTTTATACACATGGTGCGCTCGTTCTTGACCTGCTTTACTAATTGTATTCGTATTGACAAGAAGCTTTTAGTTAAAAATTTAGAAACAAGAAATTTGAGTGTTCAAGAAATACAGATGCTAATGAAGCTTGCCTCTTGTTAATCTTATAAAAGTTGTACTTCAATCTTGAATCCACCATTGATTATTAGCGAATGCAGCGAGCGACTACTTCATTTCCTCCATTTATTTGTGCACAAGAAAGAGCCTCTTTAGCAGTTCTCAGTAAATCCATGAAATCCACAGCAGACTCGTGATTTGTTTCAGTGACGCCAATACTTGCTGTAACACTCAAGTGGGCTGGATACAGATTAGCGATTGATTTGCGTATCTTTTCCGCAATGATTGTTGCGTTAGCGATATTGCAATGCGACAACAGTAGCACAAGTTCTTCTCCATCAAATCGAGCGGCGATATCCTCTTGGCGAATAAACTTTCTTAAGATTGAAGCTATACCTTTAAGCGTATCATCGCTGCTTGCTTGATCGCGATTTTCGTTGTTTGATCTGAGATGATCTGTATTGATTATGATCAAACTGCACGGAATATCATGTCGTGCAGCATTACGTATTTTAGAGGCTGCGGCTTCCAGTAAAAAATAACGATTATATAAACCAGTTAATGGGTCCATCATTGCAATTTCTTGAAGCAAATTTTGCTGTGTAACAGCTTTATCGAGTAGTTTTTTACTGGTAATTAGATTATTGATTCTGGCGAGGAGCTCTTCTTGAATCAGTGGTTTGGTGACATAATCATTAGCTCCTATACGCAGCAACTCGACCTTGTGTGCAGCGTCGTCTAGAACCGAAAATACCAATAAAGGAATATTTTTCTTATTCTGATTTTCAAGTTTTCTGATGGCTTTTACAGTGCTATGGCCATTCAATTTTCCTTTCAGCAGTATGTCTGTAAGCACTAAATCATAAGAATTATTCTGGAATGCTTGTATGCCTTCGTCACTGCTAGCGAAATGATCGACGGTGTATCCATTTTCTCGAAGAAAATTTAATATCAGATTAGCAGTTGATTGGCTATCTTCAATATATAAGATATATCCAGATATCGTTTTGCTGCATTTTTTCTTGGAAAATCGTGCAGCATAATTCGTGATTTTATCGAGTTCGTGCTTAGCGAATATTTCTGTTACACCGGCTGAGAATGCTTCATCCAATAATTCTTTGTCTTCATTTGAGGTTACCATAACCACAGGTATTTGACGGATGCGTAAATCCGCTCGAAGATGTGATGAAAATTTGGAAGCATCCATGTCCTGTAAATGCATTGCAATAAATACTAGGTCAAATGGTTGATTTCTTAGTAACATTAAAGCTTCGCTACCAGTTGAGACTTGTTTTGTACCCAATCCGCCTAATTCGATAGCTGATGACAAAAGTTTTTGATACGTTCTGGATGGTTCAACTATAAGTCCTTCCATGTTATGGTATCCTTTCAGTGACATAATCTGTTTATTAGCAGCAAATTAGTTGACTACTAACTTAGCTAGGAACATTGTTATCGACAATCTAATGGTTTTTTTGAGAGGTTTTTTTGCTATCTCTTATTGCAAATAAGATCGTGCTTGTTGATTGTCGCCGTATAAAGTTGTTTTATTTTAGGGATGTAAATTTTTGTTGTATAAAAGTAGATAGATCGCGGTAGTCTTCCTGAATGGTTTGTATGATTAATTCCGAAGATGTAAACTGCTGATGAATTTTTGCTTGTTTCCATTTGATGGCGAAAGTTTAATTAACTTAAATACTGTAAAAAGGAGGTTTTTTGATGAGAAGTATTGTTAAGTTATCTTTAGTGCTTGCAATTTATTTTGCTATTTCGTCCCAAGCGGTTGCTTCAGGTAGTAACTTCAACACTTCAGGTGAGAGATTTGTGAGTGGAATAGCAAATGTGGCTACAGGCTGGGTAGAACTACCAAAGAATATTATGTTGACGGGGCAGAAAGATGGGCCGATTTATGGTATTACCGTTGGTTTGGCGATGGGTGTTATGCATACAGTGGGTCGTACGCTAGTTGGCGCATTGGATGTGGCAACCTTCTGGATACCAATTAAACCATCAGTAAATCCACCCTTTATCTGGGAGGATTTCTCGAGAGAAACTTCCTATTAATTTTCCGAATTTACAGTGATATGAACCTTATAGTGAGTTTTGTTTTATGTTACGAGCTGAGGTATTTTTTGTTAATTGATTAGGGTTTTTTGTGAAGACTGGCTGTGTAACTGATTAATCCAGACTTACTTAAATTGAAAACACAAGGAACTTGACATAACTGTGAATTAAATAAACAATAAAACGCCGGCAAACATAATGCATGACGTTTTATTGTTTTAATTTCATGATCTATCATCGTTGTGCTTCAAGTGCCGCAATTCTTTCTTCCAGTGGTGGATGCGACATGAATAGCTTCATCAATCCATTACTACTTCCGGAAATGCCAAAAGCCGCTAACTGATCAGGTAAATGTGCCTGTTCTTGAGTTAATTGTAGTCGTCGAAGTGCGGCAATCATTTTTCCTTTGCCTGCTAAGCTGGCGCCACCTGCATCGGCACGAAACTCGCGCTGACGACTGAACCACATGACAATAATGCTGGCCAGAATGCCTAGTACAATCTCAGCAATAATAGCAGTAACCCAGAAAGCTGGGCCATGACCTTGTTCTGTTTTGAAAATTACGCGATCTATCATATGTCCGATGACACGTGATAGAAAGATCACAAATGTGTTGACGACACCTTGTATCAGCGCCAGTGTAACCATATCACCATTTGCGATATGGCTGACTTCATGGGCCAGCACTGCTTCAGCTTCATCTTGACTCATGGTATTTAATAGACCAGTACTCACGGCAACTAATGCGTCATTTTTTGACATACCCGTGGCAAATGCATTGACATCTGGTGCATCATAAACGGCTACTTCTGGCATACCAATACCCGCGGTTTTTGCCTGCCGTTGCACGGTAGTCACTAGCCAGTGTTCTTGCGCGTTTCGTGGCATGTTAATAACTTGTGCCCCAGTGAATCTTTTAGCTGTCCATTTTGACAGGGCGAGCGACATGAATGAGCCGCCAAATCCAAATACAGCTGCAAACAATAGCAACGAATTAATATTCAGGCCACTACCTTGCTCGTCTAGAATTCTCTCGAATCCGAACAGCCGCAAGGTAATACTAAGGACAATAACGATAGCTAAGTTTGTAATTAAAAAAAGAAAAATTCTTTTCATTCTTTTCTCCACCATAAAATTTAGTCTGAAACAATCAGAAGCAACATATGAATTGTGCGTCGCTTTTCAAGCGAAGAATTATAATCGAATGATCGCTAACTGAGGTTTTTATCTATTATCCAACTAGCGATCATTCGATTATAACGATTGGGATTGGGATTCTTAAAGAGTTCAGGCGTCTTCTAGGGAGCAATATCTAATGCGGAAATCTTGGGCTGCGCATTCTTGACAATCTGGAAAAGTATTTCGCCCTCTTTGATCATACCTAAATCACTACGAGCGCGTTCCTCAATTGCTTCGAGGCCCTGCTTTAGGTCATTGACCTCAGCTTCTAGCTTGTTATTACGATTCTGCAACAGCAAATTATTTTTTCGTGCTGCAACAACTTCTTGATCTACCTGCCAGACTCTTAGCCAGCTTGCTTTACCAAACCATAAGGGGTATTGCATTGCGACAACTAGCGCCAGTAGTGTGAAACTTAGAAGCTTCATTATTTGAGTTGATAAAATGCTCTCCGACCAGCATATTTCACTGTATCCCCTAAATCTTCTTCGATTCTTAATAACTGATTGTATTTGGCGAGGCGATCAGAACGAGATAATGAGCCGGTTTTGATTTGTAACGCATTGGTTGCTACGGCGATATCGGCAATGGCAGTATCTTCAGTTTCTCCTGATCGATGTGAGATAACTGCGGTGTACCCGGCGCATTTCGCCATTTCAATGGCTGAGAATGTTTCGGTTAATGTGCCTATTTGATTCACTTTGATTAGAACGGAATTGGCGATGCCTTGGTTGATGCCTGCCTGCAGGATTCTTGCATTGGTGACAAAAATATCATCGCCGACCAATTGAATTGAGTTACCCAGTTTGCTGGTTAGTAATTTCCATCCATCCCAATCATGTTCGCTCATGCCATCTTCAATACTGATAATGGGGTATTTATCCACCCACGATGATAAATAATCGACGAATTGAGCTGACGTCAAATGTAATCCATCCGAAGTCAGATGATATTTGTCATCATGGAAAAATTCTGAGCTGGCGCAATCAACACCTATAGCTACATCTTTTCCAGGTTGATAACCTGTTTGATCAATT
The DNA here is from genome assembly GCF_003011925.2 of Nitrosomonas supralitoralis. Classification (GTDB taxonomy): domain Bacteria; phylum Pseudomonadota; class Gammaproteobacteria; order Burkholderiales; family Nitrosomonadaceae; genus Nitrosomonas; species Nitrosomonas supralitoralis. The sequence goes on along the minus strand of NZ_PXXU01000030.1, from coordinate 35,210 downwards.
GCTTCTACAATTAACTGCAAGGCTGCTTCATTGTTTGTCAGGTTAGGCGCAAATCCGCCTTCGTCACCGACTGTGGTGGGCATGTTTTTGCTGTTAATAAGTTTTTTGAGTGTGTTAAAAACCTCAGCTCCGCAACGAATGGCATCATGAAAATTTGAAATTCCCAGCGGAACAATCATAAATTCCTGCATGTTAATATTATTGTTGGCATGTACACCGCCATTAATTAAGTTCATTAACGGAACGGGCATTGACATCGAAGCAGCGCCACCCAGATAACGATATAGCGGCAATCCCGTTTCATCTGCTGCTGCTTTGGCAACTGCTAGTGATACTGCTAGAATCGCGTTGGCTCCAAGTCTGGATTTGTTCTCAGTTCCGTCTAATTCAATCAAGGATTGATCAATGAAGCTTTGCTCGACAGCATCTAAACCCATTAACGCCTCAGAGATTTCGGTGTTAACATTTTCCACTGCTTTAAGAACGCCTTTTCCTGAATAGCGTTGCGCATCACCATCCCGCAATTCCATCGCTTCTTTGGTTCCAACGGATGCACCGGAAGGGACTGAGGCGCGGCCTAAAACTCCTGATTCCAGTATTACATCTGCTTCAATAGTTGGATTGCCGCGAGAATCCAAAATCTCACGGGCGATGACATCTACAATTGCGCTCATACTGCATTTTTCCTGTTGTTTACGTTTACTGTTATGTTAATTAATGAAGGGTGATTTTGTTATTTCTACTACAATTGCAAGTATTTAATGATAATTCTGACTATCCTTTTTTGGTTTTTGATTCTGAGTTTCTCGTGCCCCATTAGTTGTTGTGTACTGCGTGAATTTTTTCATCTCCAGCGTGCTGGTGTTTGCTAGAAAAAAGGATGGCTGCTTGCACATAGGATTTGAATAATGGATGTCCTAACCGTGGTGTGGAAGTAAATTCCGGATGAAACTGACAGCCCAAAAACCATGGATGTTCAGCTTCAGGTAGCTCTATCATTTCGCACAGATTTTCTTCCTTGGAAAAACCGCTGATGCATAGTCCCGCTTTCTCTAATCTAGGAATATAAAGATTGTTAACTTCATATCGGTGACGATGGCGCTCCGTAATTGTGTCTGCAGTATAAGTCTTCCAGGCCAGTGTCTCTTTCTTCAAGATACATTCTTGACCACCCAGGCGCATACTGCCACCGATATCGGAATTTTCATCACGTGTTTCAATTTGGCCATCCCGGGTTCGCCATTCGGTAATCAATCCGATAACCGGAAATGGCGAATCTGGATTGAATTCAGTGCTGTGGGCGCCTTGCATGCCTGTCTTGTTACGTGCGTATTCAACCACTGCTAGCTGCATGCCTAAACAAATTCCGAGATATGGTATGCGGTTGGTCCGGGCAAAGTTAATTGCCATGATTTTACCTTCGACACCGCGCTTGCCAAAGCCGCCTGGAACCAAAATCGCATCCATAGCAATCAGATTGTCGGTGCCTTCTTTTTCAATATTTTCGGAATCAATGTAATTGATGTTAATCCGGCTGTTAGTATGGATGCCAGCATGAATCAAGGCTTCAGATAACGATTTATAAGATTCGGTTAGATCAACGTACTTGCCAACGATCGCGATAGTAACTGTGTGTTTGGGGTGCTCAAGCGCATGAACCAATTTGTTCCAGACACTCAAATCTGCAGGTTTGGCCAAGATGTTCAGTTTATGGCAGATAATTCCATCCAGCATCTGTGCATGCAGTAATCCTGGAATTTTATAGATGCTATCAACATCGATGGCGGAAATGACTGCTTCTTCCTGAACATTGGTAAAGAGCGCTATCTTTCGACGCTCATCCTTTGGTAATTCACGGTCCGAGCGACAAAGCAGAACATCCGGCTGGATCCCAATTTCACGCAACTCCTTGACTGAGTGTTGAGTTGGTTTGGTTTTTAGCTCTCCGGCCGAACCAATATAGGGTAATAAGGTGAGGTGGATGAAGCAGGTGTCAGTACGCGGATTTTGTACTGCCATTTGCCTAATGGCTTCCAGAAAAGGGAGTGATTCGATATCACCAACCGTGCCGCCAATTTCAATAATCGCAATTTGCGCATTACCCACGCCAGCTTGAATATAGCGCTTAATTTCATCCGTGATATGCGGAATGACTTGGACTGTGCCTCCGAGATAATCCCCGCGCCTTTCCTTGCGAATAACACTTTCGTAGATTTGACCGGTAGTGAAGTTATTGTGCCGGGTCATACGGGTAGTAATGAAACGTTCATAATGACCCAGATCAAGATCTGTTTCGGCGCCATCCTCGGTTACAAACACTTCTCCATGCTGGAACGGACTCATGGTGCCAGGATCCACATTGATATATGGATCCAGTTTTAGCATAGTTACTTTAAGTCCGCGCGACTCAAGCAGTGCGGCGAGAGACGCAGCTGCAATTCCTTTGCCCAACGAAGAAACAACACCGCCTGTCACGAAGACATACTTGGTCATGAGTGATTATCGTAATTTAAATATTGCATTGGAATTGTAAGATGGCATTTGTATGTCGTTAGAACGAACAACGTGATATAGAATTTATTAGCGAATTTGTGCAAGTAAACTACTCATCATCTGTTCCGCCTGGTATCGATAACCACCGCCAAACAGATTTAAATGATTAAGAACGTGATATAGATTATAAAATACTTTCCTAATATTATAACCGGAATCCAAAGGATATTCACAGTGGTAAGCAGAATAAAAATCCGCTGAAAATCCGCCAAAAAGCTCAGTCATGGCAATATCTGTTTCACGGTCACCGTAATATACAGCGGGATCAAACAACACAGGACTGCCACTTTCATCATAAGCGTAATTGCCACCCCATAGATCGCCGTGCAATAGTGAAGGAGAAGGCATTATATTTGGGAAAAAATTATCCATGTCAATCAATAATTGTTCTCCAAGCCGTTGTAATTTTCCGTTATATCCTTTGATTCCAGCTAAGTCCAATTGATATCCAAGTCGATGCATCCGCCAAAAATCGACCCAATCAGATGAGATAGTGTTTATTTGTAGATTTTGGCCGATCGTATTATCACGAATCCAGCCAAAATGGCTGCATGTCGTACGATGCATCGCCGCGAGTTGCTGGCCCAAATCGGATGCTTTGCCAGGTTTGCCCTTATTAATATCCAGATATTCTAGAATGAGCCATGCTGCATGATTATCCTGTCCGGAACAAACGGGTATTGGAACGCGCAAGGTGCGTGAGCGATGGATTTCCATGAGACCGGCGGCTTCCGCCTCAAACATGGCCAAGCTTCCAGGAGTATTTAATTTGACAAAGTAGCGTTGGATTCCATCCGCAATATAATAAGTTTGGTTGATGCAGCCACCACCGATGGCATGAGCTTTTTTAACTTCGAAGAAGCTTCCAGTGACAACAGAGATTTGCTTGCCGATTTCATGCCATACTTGCATTTCTTGTATTTATTAATCCTAGACAGATAACCATTTTTTGGCTTTTTGAATCGCTGACCGCACTTGATCAGGTGCTGTGCCGCCAGTGTGATTTCTGCTGTTCATAGATCCTTCGAGCGTTAAGATTGCGAAAATGTCAGACTCTATCTGCGCTGAAAATTTTTGTAATTCACTCAATGTGAGTTCGCTGAGATCGCACCCTTTTTGTTCGGCATACTGTACTGACTTTGCCACAATTTCATGTGCATCACGGAACGGAATGCCTTTTTTGGTCAAATAGTCAGCTAAATCAGTCGCTGTCGCATAACCCTGTAAGGCCGATTGGCGCATCCTGTGATGATTCACTTGCACGCCGGTAAGCATATCGGCATAAATCCGTAAAGTGTCGGTCAAGGTGTCGACTGTATCAAACAATGGTTCTTTGTCTTCCTGGTTATCCTTGTTATAGGCAAGCGGCTGGGCTTTCATCAATGTTAGCAGTGCCACCAGATGGCCGTTGACTCGGCCGGTTTTGCCGCGTACCAGTTCTGGGACATCGGGGTTCTTTTTTTGCGGCATAATGGACGAGCCGGTGCAAAATCGATCAGCGAGTTGGATAAAACCGAAAGCAGGATTCATCCATAAAATGAATTCTTCTGACATGCGCGATAGATGAGTCATGATCAGAGCAGCACATGCACAGAATTCGATGGCGAAATCCCGATCTGAAACCGCATCCAGTGAATTTAGGCAGATACCGTCAAAACTTAGTAATTGTGCCACTCGCTCGCGCTTGATCGGATAACTGGTGCCAGCCAGCGCAGCTGCGCCCAGCGGTAATTGGTTGACGCGCTTTCTGCAGTCGTTCAATCGCTCTACATCGCGCTTTAACATCTCAAAATAAGCCATCAGATGATGACCAAATGACACAGGCTGTGCTACTTGAAGATGGGTAAACCCGGGCATAATCGTATGAATATGCTGTTCCGCCAGATTTAACAAGGCCAATTGCATGGCTTTAATCAGGTTGACGATTTCATCTATGGAAGCGCGTAAAAACAAGCGGATATCGGTTGCAACCTGGTCATTGCGGGATCGACCGGTGTGTAATCGCTTGCCGGCATCACCGACTAAAGCTGTTAGGCGCTTTTCAATATTTAAATGAACATCCTCATGTTCTTTCAGCCATATGAATTGATGTAACCTGATTTCATCATAGATTTGATTTAATCCTTGCTGAATAGCCGTAAAGTCCGCGTTGCTGATAATTCCTTGCTCTGCAAGCATTTGTGCATGTGCCAGTGACCCCTGAATATCATATTCGGCGAGACGTTGATCAAAATCAACCGAAGCGGTATAGCGTTCCACAAGCGCTGAGACCGGCTCGTTGAAACGCCCAGACCAAGTGTTTTTATGGTTTTCTTTTTCCACTGTAGAGTTATTATCCATTATGTCGCTGAAAATCCTTGTTTTCGTTACAAAAGCTATGAAGCAATTATTATAGAGCAAAATCTTCAGGCGAATTATTTTGTGACATACCGATATTCGCGTATGGTGTAGATCTGATGTATAAATAGCAAATCATGCATCAAACCACCAGTTAATTAATGCGCGCTACTTTTACTTCCTTAAGTATTAGTGGATAATTTAACATTTCTTCAGCTACCAATTACCTAAGGAGTTATCCATGACAGCTAACAACAAGCAAAACCCGAACCAACAATCGCAAGTTGATAACTTTTTTTCACTAGTAAGCGCCAAGTTTGAATGGTTGGCTAAAGTTCCGACCATGCAGATGCCAGGTAAGTATGCAATAGTGTTGGTTGGAATTATTATCGTAATTTTTGCTTGGAAAATTATTGCTGTCAGTAGAGTAGAAGCTAATATGAGCAAGCAGCTTGAGCTTGAGCGTGTGCTGATTACGCAACAAGCCCGTGAATATGCTGATCAGCAATATATCAAAGAAGAAGAACGCTTCGGCCAGATTCTGTCTTGGGCAGTTCGCGGTGAATTGATTCGTAATAATATTGACCAGATAGATCAATATTTGAGTGAAATCGTCAAAATGAAAGACACTGAACGTGTTGTATTGATCAATGATGATGGAAAGCTATTGGTATCGACGGACAAACGATTGGAAGAAAGCAATGGTACGGAATTATTTCCTAAAGAAATTCTAAACTTGCAAAAAATCACTGTTAAATCAGATGTTGAGGGTAAAAAGATACTGGTCGTTCCTGTGATGGGATTGAACAAGAAAATTGCAACGGTTATTGTTAGCTACAAGCAACAGAAACTTTAATATGAATTGACGACCGTATGATTTAGTTTGTTTGTTGAGAAGCCTTTGCCGAAGCAAAGGCTTTTTTATTGAGTACGACGGATTTGCGCGCCCAATGCTGATAATTTTCCTTCGATATTTTCATAGCCGCGATCCAGGTGATAAATACGATCAATCACGGTTTCTCCTTGCGCTATTAAACCCGCAATCACGAGGCTGGCTGAAGCGCGTAAATCAGTCGCCATGACATGAGCGCCATCGAGTTGGGGGATGCCGTGGACAATGGCGGCATTGCCTTCAACTTCAATTTTGGCGTTCATACGAATTAATTCTTGTACATGCATTAAACGATTCTCAAAAATCGTTTCAGTGACGATGGCTGTTCCGGAAGCAATGCAATTCAATGACATGAATTGCGCTTGCATATCGGTTGGAAAGGCTGGATAGGGAGCAGTGCGCACATTGACTGATTTCGGTTTGGTGTGCATTTTTAAATTGATCCAGTTTTCATTTGAATCAATATGAGCGCCTGCTTCGGTGAGTTTATCCAGAACCGCATCGAGCAAATGGGCATCGGTTTGTTTTAAAAGGATTTCACCTCCAGTAGCCGTAGCTGCAACCAGGAACGTTCCGGTTTCGATTCGATCAGGCATGACGGTGTGTTCGGCGCCATGCAAGGATGGTACGCCTTCAATGGTAATGATATCGGTGCCTGCCCCATGAATTTTTGCACCCATAGCAATGAGGCAATTGGCCAGATCTACGACTTCCGGCTCGCGGGCAGCATTCTCAAGTATTGTTGTGCCTTCCGCCAAGGTTGCAGCCATCATCAGGTTTTCTGTTCCAGTGACAGTGATGAGGTCAAGAACGATACGAGCGCCATGTAATTTTTTTGCTACGGCATGGATATAACCGTGTTTGATATGGATTTCGGCGCCCATTACTTGCAGTCCTTTGATATGCTGATCGACTGGACGTAATCCAATTGCACAACCACCAGGCAGTGAAATATTGGCTTCTCCTGCACGAGCCAGCAACGGGCCTAATATTAGGATGGCTGCACGCATGGTTTTAACCATTTCATAAGGAGCGACAAGATGAGTCAATGCGGCGGCTGACAACGTTATTTCAGAGACATTAGATGCGGTGATATTTGTTCCCATTTGTTTGAGCAATGAGAGCATGGTAATAATGTCCTGAAGCACCGGCACATTTTTTATTTTTAAAGATTCCTCGGTTAGCAGCGCAGCACATAAAAGGGGCAAGGCAGCATTCTTCGCTCCCGAAATGGTAATTTCACCGTGCAGTGGTACACCACCTTGGATAATCAGTTTTTGCATAGTATGAAGAATTTAACGGTAAATTTTAGTAATATTCTTGCGTAGTTGAAATGTACCAAAGTTCACTGCATCATAACGCAATAGTGCGATAAAGGTCATGCAAATAGTGTCAGCTCTATCAAAAAATATCGAATCAATTTATAAGGAGAAAGAATGACTAAGCAAATAATCCACACCGTGGATGCACCGCAAGCTATCGGAACCTATTCTCAGGCAATTCGGGTGAGTGGAGGAGATACCGTTTATTTGTCAGGCCAGATCGGCCTTGATCCCATCAGTATGCAAATGGAAAACGGAATTGAAGCACAGATCCAGCAAGTTTTTTCCAATTTAAAAGCGGTGGCAAAAGCAAGCGGAGGTAGTTTGAACGATATTGTGAAATTAAATATTTTTCTAACCGATCTGGACAATTTTGCATTAGTTAACGAAATCATGGCCAGCCATTTTGCACAACCTTATCCCGCGCGTGCGGCAATCGGTGTCAAATCCTTGCCGCGCAATGCCTTGGTGGAAATGGATGGAGTCATGGTATTGCAGGAATAAAAGGCATTGTCTGTCAGCGGCAGTATGCAGGAGAAATTATCTCGTTTAGGCATCCACAATCAATTAGATCTGATTTTGCATCTGCCGATTCGGTATGAGGATGAAACGCATTTATTTCCGATCGGTGATGCGCCGCACGGGCAAACAGTGCAGGTTGAAGGTGTGATCATTCATAACGAAGTGGTTGTCCGCCCTAAACGGCAATTGGTTTGCCAGATTGAAGACAGTAGCGGTATTCTGATCATGCGTTTTCTGAATTTCTACGGCAGTCAGATTAAAACCTACGCAGTGGGTAAGCGTGTACGATTGCTGGGCGAGATTCGGAGCGGTTTCTTTGGTACCGAAATGGTACATCCGAAATGCCGCGTCGTGCGCGCAGGAGAGTCGCTGGAGGATTCGATGACACCGGTATATCCTACCACGGCGGGCTTAACGCAAAAGACTTTAGCGAAAATAATCAGACAGGGATTGCAGGATGCGCAAACGGTACAAGCGCTGATCGAAACTGTGCCTGAGAAAATCATCAAGAAATATCGACTAAAAGGCTTTAGCGATAGCGTGATGTGTTTGCATCATCCGTCCCCTGAAGAATCGATTGAAGCTTTACAATCACGGACACATCCGGCATGGCGACGCATCAAGTTTGATGAGTTGCTGGCGCAACAGCTCTCGATGCGCTTACATTACCGGCAGCGGAGAAGCCGCAATGCGCCGGCACTGGAACAGAAAAATACACTGACGAAACAGTTTCTGAAGCAGCTTGACTTTAAACTGACCTCCGCACAAATCAAAGTGTATGCAGAGATCAATCGTGACTTGGCAGTCGCTTATCCGATGCAGCGTTTGTTGCAAGGTGATGTGGGCAGCGGGAAAACGATTGTAGCCGCGCTGGCGGCATTGCAGGCGATTGAGAATGACTTTCAGGCGGCCATAATGGCACCGACAGAAATTCTTGCTGAGCAGCATTTCGTGAAACTATCTGCTTGGTTTGAACCACTGGGAGTACAGATTGCCTGGCTATCCGGAGGATTGAGGAAAAAACAAAAGCAAGCTGAGCTGGATAAAATCGTATCGGGCGCAGCGCAGCTTATTGTGGGTACGCACGCTTTGTTTCAAGATCAAGTAATATTTCACCAGCTCGGCCTGGCGATTATTGACGAACAGCACCGCTTTGGCGTGCATCAACGTTTGGCGTTACGCATGAAAGGCGCGCAATCCGATCTGATGCCGCATCAGTTAATGATGAGTGCCACGCCTATTCCGCGAACGTTGTCGATGAGCTATTTCGCCGATCTGGATGTGTCAATTATCGATGAATTGCCACCCGGCAGATCGCCAGTGGTGACCAAATTAATCGCAGACAATCGTCGTGACGAAGTCATCGTACGCATACATTACGCATGCCAGCAAGGCAAGCAAGTATATTGGGTTTGTCCACTCATCGAAGAATCAGAAGCATTGCAACTGCAGACTGCGGTGGAGACATATGAGCATCTGAGAAAAATATTCCCCGAACTAAATGTGGGTCTGGTGCATGGGCGCCTGTCTCAGCAGGAAAAAATTGAAGTTATGCTTTTGTTCAAGCAAGGAAAAATTCAATTGTTGGTAGCGACAACCGTGATCGAGGTTGGCGTGGATGTTCCCAATGCTTCGCTGATGGTGATTGAGAATGCCGAGCGTATGGGGTTGTCGCAATTACATCAATTGCGTGGCCGGGTAGGGCGTGGATCGGAGGCGAGTATTTGCATTTTGCTGTTTCAGCGACCGTTGTCGGAGATCGCCCGCAAACGGCTCAAAATCATTTTTGAACATTCTGATGGCTTTGAAATCTCCCGTCAGGACTTGCAATTGAGAGGTCCCGGTGAATTTCTTGGTGCGCGCCAGAGTGGAGTGCCGATGCTGCGTTTTGCCGATCTGGAACAAGACAGTGAACTACTGACAGCTGCACAGGATACGACCAATGAAATGCTGAATGACTATCCGGAGCTAGCGCAGCGGCATATCTCGCGTTGGCTAGGTGATAAGACCGAGTATTTGCGCGTATGATCCAATGAGCTGAAATTTTTATATAGGCCTTTGACGCAGTTTATAATTTGCCAAAGAATAAGTTTGCAGGTGTGAAATGTGTACAGAATTACGTCGTTAGAAATTACGAATCCCGATTCTATGCCTGTTAAACCGATCGTGAGATCTGTGCCGTCACTGATGAAATTTAATGCTTAAATTTGAGCTTCGGATGATCGTTGTACTTTTCACTTGAAGGAGACCATGCTCTTGAAGAATATTGATGAGCATTTAACTGAGTTGAAATGACTCTTGATTTTCTGCGGTATCTTTTACTTTGCAGGTAGTGTCGATCTCCGCTTGTGCAATTTATCGGATGGCGTAATCTGCTTATATATTTTGATAGTTCTAAAAAAGGGGATGGCTATGTTAACAATAGAGAATGCAGGCAACCTTATAGAAATAAAAATAAAAAATACCTTGCAGACAGATGATTTCATGGCGTTGGGCGAGAAAGCAGACAAGCTGATTGATGAGTATGGCAGTATCCGTGTGTTAATGAATGCGGAGGATTTCAATGGTTGGGAGAATACCGATGCGGCGGAAAAGCATTTCAGTTTTGTCAAAGCCCATCATGTAAAAGTAGAGCGTCTTGCCATTATAGCGGGACATATGTGGCAGCATTGGATAGCTGCCATGGCTAGAGTATTTATGCATCCGGAGATCAAAGTTTTTGATAAAAACCAGCTGGAAGCAGCTAGAAATTGGTTAAAACAATAACGACAAGGAGATGGAATGACCATAACATTCAAAGGAATTGAGATTGTGGAGGAAGGAAAATTCATTCACCTTACTATTGCTGGCAAGCTGGAAAAAGAAGATTACGATATATTCGTTCCCGAAATTGATCAGCAGATTAAACAATATGGCAAGATCAATCTGTTGCTGGAATTAATTGATTTTCATGGCTGGACAGCTGGAGCGGCTTGGGAAGATACCAAGTTTAGTGTGCGTCATTTCAATGATATTGAACGTCTGGCTATTGTTGGCGATAAAACCTGGGAGAAAGGCATGGCCTATTTCAGCAAAGTTTTTACTTTAGCTAAAGTACGCTATTTTGATATCAGTGAGCGCGAGAAGGCCGAGGCATGGGCTAGAGAAGCAGAATAGGAATTCGATCTATTGTCAAATTCCCAGAAACTATTCTATCCGATCGAGCAATTTTTAGCAGACTTGTACGACCACGAATTTTCGTCTCAGGAACAGAAAGTTTATGGAAAATGCAGGCAAACGTTGAGTTTGATGGAATAGCGCTATTGCGTCAGCGAGACCAATATTATCGTTAGTTAGCCCACATGACTCACAATAGCATTCGCTTATAAAAATCCAACAAAATCAGTCATCGCGTCAATGAATAAGTTATAGTTTCAATAATCTTAACCGCAGAGCATTGCCTATAACGCTGACCGAGGATAATGACATTGCTGCAGCGGCGATAATGGGTGAAAGCAGGATTCCCAAGAACGGATACAGTACACCCGCCGCTACGGGTACACCCGCCGTATTGTAAATAAAAGCAAAGAACAGGTTTTGCCGAATATTGTTCATGGTAGCCACAGACAGTTTGCGGGCACGGACAATGCCGATCAGATCGCCCTTTAACAAGGTCACGCCAGCGCTTTCCATGGCTACATCTGTACCGGTGCCCATGGCTATGCCCACATCGGCAGCAGCCAACGCTGGAGCATCATTCGTGCCGTCCCCGGCCATGGCAACAATGCATCCTTCATCGCGCAGCTTTTTAACGATCTTGCCTTTGTCTTCCGGCAGAATTTCAGCTTCTACGGCTTCAATTCCTAAAGTTTTTGCAACAGCTTCTGCAGTACGGCGATTATCACCCGTTAACATGACAATAAGAATGCCCATATTTTGAATTTGCTGGATTGCATCCAGTGTTGTTTTCTTAATCGGATCGGCGATAGACAGAATCCCGGCAACCTGACCGTCCACGGCGATAAAGATCACGGTTGCGCCGTCGGAGCGAAGTTCATCAGCTTGTGTGGATAATGTGGATACATTAACAGCCTTTTCCTCCATCAACATGACATTGCCAAGCATAACGGCCTGTCCGTTGATTTTGCCGATCACACCTTTGCCGGTTGGCGAGTCAAATTCATCTGCCGCGACCAAATTCAGCCCCTTTTTTTTCGCCGCCATAACAATGGCATGGGCAAGCGGATGCTCGCTGTTTTGTTCCAGTGAAGCGGCCAGCAGCAGAAGATCATCCTCTGCAAAATTGTTAACGGTTACAATTTTTGTTACAGTCGGCTTTCCTTCGGTCAATGTTCCGGTCTTGTCAATAACCAACGTATCAACCTTTTCCAAACGCTCCAGCGCTTCTGCGTTCTTGATCAGCACGCCCGCCTGAGCACCTTTACCCACCCCAACCATAATGGACATGGGTGTGGCTAATCCTAAAGCGCAGGGGCAGGCGATAATCAGGACGCTGACAGCTGCGATAAGCGCATAACTAAACGCTGGAGAAGGCCCATATATACTCCAGATGATAAAAGCAAGCACAGCCACCAATATGACAGCCGGAACAAACCATGAGGCAACAATATCTGCTAACCTCTGTATCGGGGCACGGCTGCGTTGCGCTTCCGCAACCATATGGACGATTTGCGAAAGCATCGTGTCTTTACCGACATGCTCGGCTTTCATGACAAAACTACCGGTCTGATTCATTGTTCCACCGATAACTTTACTCTGCAGCTCTTTCTTAACCGGCATCGATTCACCCGTGATCATGGATTCGTCAACAGCACTCTGGCCCTCGGCTACAATCCCGTCGAGTGGCACTTTTTCACCGGGGCGCACACGTATTAGATCACCCACCTTAATTTGATCTAAAGGCACATCCTCATCTTCGCCGCTTTCGTTCACCCGACGGGCTGTTTTCGGTGCCAGATCAAGCAAGGCACGGATTGCACCGCCTGTTTGTTCGCGCGCTTTCAGTTCGAGAACCTGTCCCAATAGCACCAGTACCGTGATTACAGCGGAAGCCTCGAAATAGACCGCGACAGCGCCATCCTGCTGGAAAGCCTCAGGAAAAATACCGGGAGCCAGTGTCGCCACGATACTGTACAGCCATGCCACGCCCGTACCCATGGCAATCAGCGTAAACATATTCAGGTTGCGGGTTTTCAGGGAGGCCCAACCGCGCTCAAAAAACGGCTTCCCAGCCCAAAGCACAACAGGTGTGGCCAGTACCAACTGTATCCAGTTGGATAGCGTGCCATGGATATAATGACGAAGATCAAAAATATGACCACCCATTTCCAGTGCAAAAACCGGCAAAGTAAAGGCAAGGCCGATCCAAAAGCGCTTGCGCATATCTGTCAGTTCTGGGTTTTCACCTTCCTCGCCTGTTATTGTTTCCGGCTCCAGCGCCATTCCGCACATTGGGCAATTCCCCGCCCCTTTTTGCCGTATTTCCGGGTGCATGGGACAGGTGTAGATCACCTCTGCGTCGTCAGTAGACTGAGAAACATCACCCGTCTTCGCTGCATGTTTGTGATCATGGTGACAGCGAGCGTGGTTTTCGTGATTATGTTCGTGGTCTTCCTGTCTCATAATTTTTCCCTTTTTAAAAAGCGTATGTTTTGCTTATATAAAGAATATTCAACGACTAGAAATTCAAACCTGATATATGCAGTCAATAATGGAACCCATGCATTTTAAGCAGCGGCTAGAGTTGTATAGTATCACTGCGTAAATTCTGCTGGTGACAGATAGCCCATCAAATAAATCTTATACTCCAGCTAGACCGAGCTTACTCAGAAACTTCATTTGCGCGTGCCTGCCAATTCATCTCAAACCGGAATTTCTACTTGGCAGCGCATAACTGATCGCTGAATTTCTGAGTAAGCTCTAAATATCAAGGAACTATACCGGAACAGGCTAAAAAGTATCTCAATACGGTCTAGGCAAGAATTAGCGCAAAACTGAAGCCGGATCATCTGAAAGTTTATGGTTTTCGCATTGCCGAACCGCAGCATGATGGTACACCGCACTGGCACATGCTGTTATTCATGCCACCCGAGCAAACCGAAAAGGTTAAAGAGATCATCCGGCACTATGCGCTGGAAACGGATGGCGATGAACTCGGTGCAAAAGCACATCGATTTGTTGCAGAATCCATTGATAAAAGCAAAGGCACAGCAGTTGGCTGCATTGCTAAGTATATTTCCAAGAACGTTGATGGTCACGGCCTAAAACAAGATATTGACGGTAACCCAATACATGAAGCAGCCGAACGAGTGGAAACCTGGGCATCTACATGGGGTATTCGTCAATTTCAGCAAATCGGCGGTCCACCTGTTTCAATCTGGCGTGAACTTCGTCGAATTAACAACGCACCCGAAGGAATTTTGCAACAAGCTCAGCAAGCTGCCGATCAAGGAAAATGGGGGCAATTCATTCAATTGATGGGTGGCGCTACCGCTACCGCCAAACGTAAGGACAACTCTATCAAGTTAATGAAAATCGATTCCAAAGTACCTGGCAAGTATGGCGATCCAGTCGGACACAAAATTTGCGGCGCAGCCGCCTTGGAGTTCTGTTAATAACTGTACGTAAGAAAACAAAAATCAAATCGATATGAAATAAAATCATCTAAATTGATAAAGTAATTACAAGATACAATCACGTAAATAACAACCAGTTGCCTATTATTAGTAAGTTAGATTACGTTTTATTTTTATTTTGCATTAATAAAAATGCAGCTAAAAGACTCTATTTCTGCATTACTTTATTTTTATCGCCAGTAATTCTTAACCTCCGATGAGGTCTTGGAAAAATAAAACAATATGAATATTCAATCAAACGAATTTATAGAAGCTCTTAGAATAATCACAGATTTCCTAACTGGAAATATGAAATATTTTTTATTAATGTTTCTTATATATGTATGTAGAAATGGGATTTCCAACTTTCTTTCAAGATGGACCAGTTTTTCTTTTAGGAATCGTGAATCAGAAATTGGGATAAAAGCATCAACATCGCAGGATGAAGATAAATCAAATGTATCCTCTGGCGATCAATTAGAAAATCTAGAAAATAAAGAAAAATCAGTAGATAAAATCATTGAGGAGAAAGTTGAGGAAAAAAGCTGGTTTGTCGAAATGTATAGTGCTTTTCATGATGGTAGGATAGAAGATGCGAAAGAAGCGTTTAGTAGATATGAACTTGCTGAAAGAAATAATCCTGAGTTCACAAAGAACAAAGCTTTTTATCTTTATTTTTTATTTGTAGAAGGAAAAGACAACACTGCAATTACTCAACTTGAAGAATTAGCTGAATCAACTAGCGATGAAGAAATAAAATATCATATATTAGAATGGCTTGCTCTTTGTTATAAAATCAGTTCACAAATTATGAAAGAAATTGAATTATGGGAAGGAGTTATTAACAAAACAAAATCTGAAAAGCTTATAACTAGTGCAATAACAAATCTTGCTCAAACCAAGATTAGAGATGGTGCTCCCGAATATGCTAAAAAATTACTTATCGAAAGATTGGTTCTAGTAGATGAAGAATCACAAAAGTCAGAGTTATTTCTTACTTTAGCAGAAGTTGAAGAATCTCAAAAAAATAATAAGCTATCAGTATTTTGTAAAGACAAATCGCTGGAATACGATGTAAATAATAGAGACAAGCTATTCAGTTCCGCATATTCAGCAGGCGAAGAAAAGATCGAAGAAATATCAATTAGCAATTATATCAATTTGCTTCAAATAGATAGGCACAATTCTTTGGCGCTAAATAATCTGGGAGTTCATGCAAAAGAGGCTGGATTAATAATTAAGGCTGTCGAAAAGTATAAAAAGTCGGCAGACCTTGATAATACTCTTGCAATGTCGAATCTTGGGTATTTATTTCTTAATGCTGGATTCACAGAAGAAGCGGAAGAAATCGCAAAGAAAGCTTCTCAGATACATGATCCTCATAAAAATGTATACAGTTTACTTAGTACTATTGTTGATAAAAAAGATGAAGAAAATAAAAAATGGAATGAAATTATTGAGAACTCTTCTAAGAAACAAAAACAGATAAGGAAATATACAGAGCAATTTTACATTGGTTCAAGTAACAAACTCGATGGCGATTGGATTTTGTCTAGTGATGATAGCAAAATAATTAATATCAATTCGATAAACGGTGCTGTTAATGTCGCTTGGACTGAACTTACAGGTATCAACAGCAGCAGTTCATATAAAGTAGAACTAATTGGAATTATCACAGGTTCATCATTTAGTGGTAGGTACAAAAGAAACAAAGAAGGAAATGACACTCAATTTGTCGGAATTCTAGGTAGAGTTGGTTTTAATAAAGATGTTGCGTGTATTGGATTTCTTTCAGATGATGAAATGATACTAAATGTAGTAGCTGAAAATCACAAAGACAGCCTTGCTTTAAGTTTTTATAGGAAAAAATAATAATCCTTGCCTATAGTGCGGAAAAAAACTGAAGAAATCGACTTACATTCTCCTGCACTATATCTAAAGCCTTATCCTAAATAATGTGCATGTAGCATGTAAAATAATAAATTTATAGTTTAGCGCCAAGAAAGATTAACTGATTAAGAAATGTAGCTTGAAATATAGAGTATATAATAATCAATGGCTTGTAATTATTCCGAAATTCCGAAGAGGTGTTATTAAATCATAAATATTGGGATTTGTAGCATAAATTAAACACAATTACTTCTGCAGCTGATCATCATTTTCATAAGCAATCCTAACTGAAAGTTCACCTGCTGATTTTGATGCAAACACCGTAAATCCATTAGTACTAGTACCAACAATATAATTATTATCAAATCCCGCTACTATAAAACCAGAAGCTTCAGTAGTAGAATCTTTCGTAACTAGTTTATTCTTATTAAATTTTTTATTCATTTTGATATATTCAATTTGTTTCCAGATGTCTTCAAGCTAAATATCATTTTATAAATTAAAATGCTGCTTAGCTATAAAAATAGTACCCGATGATTCTTGTCTTAATTATCTATTTATATTAGCTATGCATTTATCGTCAGAAATACAAGAACCTTAAGTATCTTACTGCGATAATAGCAGTTAATAATTACAAACTTCTTTCGAAGTTTAATGGAGTGGCAACACGTTATCTTAGAAGTTACCTCGGATGGCACAGAATGATTGACCGTCTCGGTCAAAGTATTACACCAATCCTTTGTTTTATAGCATCTCTTGGTAAAACAAGGCAGTTTCAACAACTAATTGTGACATAGCCTTTATTTATTTGGTGGCCAAGGGCGGAATCGAACCACCGACACAAGGATTTTCAGTATTTGAATTATAAAGTCTGGTAATTTCTATGTTGTTCTTAATAAATTGATTACTAAGTAATAATTTTTATATCTGTCAAATGGCTTTTCTCAAAATATCCCATTGTTTGTATAATATTCTTAGCATGATTACACAGAAATTACACAAAATAACATCATTTATAAAACAAGATTAACTGTGTAGTAGAACTGGTTCGTTCGAACGAAGTTGCAGCTAGAATTACCTGTTGTCGAAAATCACTGGAAGTGCCATGTTTTTTAAGTTGGAAACGTTTTAAGTGTAGTTTGGGCATCCGTTCTAATTTGTGCCGGAGTAATAGGTATTGCTGTTCTGACTGGACCGGGCTCTCCGAGAAATTATAATTAAAAAAATCGCTGGCACCTCGGAAGATGAATCCAGCGATTTTTCTCAATCCACGCGTTGCGCAGAGCCGTTTGAAAACTTCAGCCTTTGCGCAACGGAAGAAGAGTCTTCAAGAAACAAGCAGATTAGTTAAAGTTAAAAGTCCATTCTCTCGTCCAATCATCGTTTGCATCCTTGAATGCACCCACATAATCGACTACTGTAAAGAAAGAATCATTCACCGCTGTTCCGCCCAATGTCAATGGTGAACCGGATGACGGTAGATAACCATTCAGCAAGGGATCGCTTGCTTGATTCTCAGACTGAGACAAGAACCAATCAGATGTGGTAAATGTGGCGCCTTCACCATCTGTAAAATTACTGGAGCAATTGACGAATGAATTTTGCATGGTCAGACCCCCACTTAAGCTGCCAGGCGAACCCGCATTCACAAAAGTCGATGCGCTATCGATTTGTATACAAGCTGGAGAACCTGTGACGACAGAGTTCCAAATTTTCGCACCTGTTCCGCGACGTAATAATATACCTTGTGTGGCACCGGTATCATTGCGACCGATAATAGTGAAATTGGATAAAACTGGTTGAGAACGCGGCAGACTGTCATGGTTTTGCTCGTTGTTGTCGGCCTCAATGCCACGATCCCCAATACCCGCGGATTGCTTCACCAGAACAAACTGCGCACGGCCCTGAAAACCGCTGGTCCAATCAAAACCATCATCACGATTGTCAGTTAACACCAAATGCTTCATCTGAACGTTGCCGCCAAACATTTCTACGCCGTCATCCAGACCTGCATGGATATGTACATAGTCGATAAGCGTTCCTGAACCAACACCCATTAACGTCAGGCCATTGAGCTCTTCATCCGGGCGCACGGCAAATCCGGCAAAAAGAATTTGTATGTATTTAACCACGCCACTGTTTTCTGTAGGATTATTGCCTCCATAGAATTCTGAAGTAATTGCCTCAAAGGGAGCTTCGCACAGAGGTACTCCTTCATTACACCCATTAATCGGCGCATTACCCGCAATCAGCAAACCACCCCATTCACCGGGTGATTGTTGCTGTGGACCCGACATGACAATCGGATTATCCGGTGTTCCTTCCGCCATGATTTTTGAGCCTCGTCTGATAAACAGGTAATCAGATCCTGATTGGCCAAAAATCTTGGTTCCCGGGTTAATGGTCAGTGTTGTGTTTTGTGTATTATCGCCACCCACATAAACACCACCCGCTAGAATCCAGTTGATATTTTTTGTCAATATGGCATCGGTTGAAATTTCACCACTTAAAACACACGATCCTGCGGTAGGTCCGGGTGATGCAAAGCTCGGACAGTTTTGGAACGCATTATTAACCAATTGGTCGATTGTGAAACTCAGTGGGTTTGATCCTTGAACCAGTTTTAATTTGGCATAAAAAGTTTCTGCTCCGACTGTCACAGAAGCAACATGCACTGAACCCGTATCAGAGTCAAACACATTACGCTGCCCCGTTGTGGCTGAAATAGGATTGGCTGCTATCAACTGCAATCCGTCTCCAACAAGTTGTAACTGAGCATTGTAGAATGCCGACGATCCGCCACTCAAAACCTCAACAACGGGAAGGTCGACAATACCCGAAGTTGGATCGAATGTGGCCGTTGCGTGTACATTTAGTGCAGCAGTGCATAAAAGCGCTGCTGATACTGCCTTTAAATTTTCTTTAAAATATTTTAATTTGAACATGATTTACCCGTCTCCAAGTTTTATATAGGGTGAGTAAATTTAACAAGCCAACATGACAGGGATATTACATTGCCATATAAATTCAAATTTGGGTCATTGCGCAATTAACTGAAATGGGGATTTATTCGCACTCAGATGTTTTGCTCGTTATCGCAGACTACCTAGCGCCACAATTCGCCACAAAACCGCCAGCAAACTGCCAATCATTAGAATGCATGAGCGCTGAAACCGCGCCCGCAACGGGAGCCAAAAGCAGCATTGGAAAGGCCTGTTTCGTCAGCACTAGGGCCAGACCGGAGTTTTGCGTGCCGACTTCAATCGAAATCGTGCGAACAGTTTGAACGTGGCAACCTTTACCTGAAGTTGGGGCTTAATAGCTAATCAAAATCCTGTGTTCTACTAATATTAATATGCTAACCGAACGCTGAGATTGAAAAAACGTCCCCGGCGGAACTGCCGAGTAATTTCATCACCCTGTGTAACACGAATTTCAGAATCCAGTAAATTCTGCATAGACAATTGCATTGATAGTCCTTTATATAAATTCTGGCTAAATACAAAATCCAGTTGATGCACCGGTTGTTCATACTTATCCGGCGCACCTAATACACCGGCAGCCAGGATGCGCTGGCTGGAAACGTTGTATAGCAAGGTAGCCTGCGTTTTCCATTTTGGATTGTCATAACCTAATTGAAAATTAACAATCTGTGCGGAATGTCCCTGTAGAGGTCTGTTGTTCGTCGTTTGCGCTTTAAGATTCTCGGCATTCAACTGAACATTGGATGTCGACCAAGTGTAGTTGCCACCGATATAAAAATTCTGCAGCTTAGGATGAACAAAATCCAGTTTCTTTAGTAGCTCTAGCTCAAATCCATAGATATTTGCTTTATCGGTATTCTGATAGGTATTAAGACCCGCAGTACCTGGAACCGCAACCAGCTCAATCGGCAGGGTCAGATCTTTCCAGAAAAACCCGGCAAAAATATTTTCAGTGGGTGATAAGTAATATTCCCAGCGTAAATCCCAATTGGTAATGGATGTTTGCTTCAAATTGGGATTGCCGACAGTTTCCTGATTGGTATTGATATCGGTAAAAGGGGCTGAGGATAATTCCCTGAAATCGGGTCTTGATAATGTTTGACTGAAGCCCGCACGAAGTTGCTGTTTATCGGTGAGAAATAAAGTGGCAACTGCGGACGGCAACATATCAACTCTGTTGAGTCTGGCAGTCGTAGGATTATTATTCAATGTAAAAGTATCAACGCGCTGATCATTGTTTTCCCAGCGCAATCCGCCAGTTATATTGACCCTGTCATACAACATCCAATCCATTTTTCCGTAATAAGAAAAAAGATCTTGCGAGGCATTGTACTTATCGCTGGGTCGCGTTACTTCGCGTAACTGAAATCCATTTGCACCAATATACTGAGGTCGCAATATACTCTCCAAAGATGGCTGTGCAAAAACAGCCGGATTAAATCCGTCCGGGCCAACTGGAAAATAATTGAAACGCTGAATACTTGAATCTCTGGTTTTGCTTTGAGCGATAAAACCACTGCCCAAAGTAATCTTGTGTTCGTGTGAAGACTGCACCGGCAGTTTTCCATCTACGCGCCAGCTCTGATCCTTGTCAACCAGGTCTGCAAACATGACCTGATTGTTATCCGCTCGCTGCGCAAAAAAGTAGTTGCCTTGCTTATCAGCGTCAAAACGGTAATCGCGTGTTTTAGGCTCATCCCTGTTGGCAGTTGCATTGGTATATAACCAGTTAATCGATAAATCCTTTAGCCAATCAAATTGATGATCACCGCCAACCTGCGTCATCAACAATTGATTGGCAAAGAACTTCAGTCGTGTTCTGCGAATATCATTCGTCTCGGCATCAGTAAAGCCCTGAGTGATTCTTGCTTCATCAAATGACTGGCGGAGAAACATGGACTTGGCGAAGAACCGATGATTGTCTTTGTAATGAAGTTCTGTCGCTGCATAGCCGGTAAGTTGCACTTCACTCCATGAGCGTTGCATATTGAAATCCTGAATCTTTCTTAAACTGCCGTCTTCTGTATCGGCAGCAACGAATGCTCGATTGACTTCATTTTGTTTTCTGAACTCCCTTTTCCAGCCAGCAGCGGCAATATAACCCAACCTGAAATCACCCAGCGTAAAACTATCCCCCATCGATGCCTGGATGCCAGCATCAGGTCCGCGTTTTTTATTATTGACATCCCATACTCCGGATAAATCTTCGCCAAACTTCTCAATCTGTTCAGGCGTTGAACCACTCGGATTAAAAATACTTGCAGGTTTTATGGTTTCACCATTTTGTGTTGCATTTGCTATCGAATCGGGCAACGCACGCGCACCATCGTCAAAACTGGTGAAATCCAGTCCTCCTCCTTTGTATGTCAGTCCATCTTGGAACGTAGTATTGTCATTAACGCCTACCTGCAAATTAAGATTGAAGAAAAATTCATCGGGAATTCCACGTGTTCGAAGCTCGACCGTGCCTCCTGCAAATTCCGCCGGGCGATCCGGAGAGTAGGTTTTTTGCACCAGCACACTTTCAAGGATATTGGTTGGAAAAAGATCGAGAGGAACTACACGCCGGGTTGCATCTGGGCTAGGAATTGCGGCACCATTTAACAATGTGGTTGAAAATCGTTCGCCTAAGCCCCGAATAAAAATGAATTGACCACCGACCAAAGTTAGCCCGGATGCTCTTCGCAACGCACTGGCAGCATCACTATCGCCCGCTCGGCTGAATTGCTCTGCACCTAGAACGGTTGAAACCGATCTTGCGTTTCGCTGTTCTTCGATCACTGAGGCAACAGTGCCTGCCAAATGTGGTTCCAGAACTACATATTCGGCCAATTCAACGCCTGCAGGGGTAAGCTTGAAACTTAGCTCCGTGGTTTGATCGTGGATGATTTCGACATCATCCTGCGTTTGGCTACTGTACGCGCTATGTAACAAAGAAACACTGTAACTGCCTGATGGAACAACCGCGATTACCCGGCCTTGCGCATCGGTTCTTAATTTTTGTTTGAATCCACTCAGAAAAACCTGAACATCCTTGAGCGGTTTCTGCGTTTCTGCGGATATCACTTGCACAGCGACAGTGCCTTCTCCTTGGTCTTGAGCATCGCTTGCTGCATCACCACTACCTGCCATTGTCCCTGTGGCTGAGCTTTCGATATTCAACAGAGGTTTCTTTTTATCAGGATAGAAGGTGATAAGAATTTGCACATTCTCAGCCGGATCCAGCGGTAAATCGAAGGTATATTTCTGATCCTGGGTTTGAATACTGAACTGATAGAATCCAGGCGGCAATTTTCCGGCAAGACTTCCATTGGCATTGGTTTTAAGCGCTGAATCGCCCTCTACAAGCCAACTGTAAGTCGATGGCGTAGCTTCGAAGATTAATGCTGCATTGGATTTATCATACGATTCACTGGTAATTGATAGCTCTGCATTTTCAATTGGTATTCCATTCTGAAATAAATGAATTGAAAACTCGGCTTTATCGGTATCGCCCCGTGCAATAGTGCTGGTTGAAGCAATCGCGATTAAACTGCATAACCATAAAAAATTTTTTAATTGTGTATTCATTTGGCGTATCAAGCCCCCTCTCCACTTACAGCACACTGGTTCATGGAGAAAATTCTTTAATTATTAAATGACGGAAAGAGCTGTCTCGAGCGGATGTTAAGGCGGCATAGTCAGCGTATGCATCAGGTACATTGCCACGGTTCGTTTTTACATACTTCCATCAAGCGGCGTAACTCAGTGGCTTTGCGAAAAAGCTCGGCATTTTTAAGATGATCCAAATGCTTATTCACTTCCGAAAAACGGCGGCTCGAAAAGAGTGCATAAGCCAGTGCATAGCGAACATCCTGGTCTTCCAATAAGCCGGTACGGTACAAGCTGGATTCCATGTTGGCGGCGCGCTCAAATTGATTTAGTGCCAGTAGAATGGATAATCGCTGCTTGAGTTTTACTTTCTGATCACTGATGCTTTCATTGAGTGTCAATGCCTTATGAAATCGACCTGCACGTCGGTATATTTCGGCAGCTTCAGCCTGCAGAGTGGAATTCGATAACGCGGCCTGTTCCAGGATAAAGGCCGCAGAATTCAAATGCCCTTGATCCAGATAGGTATGTGCCAGCAGCTTTGCTACCATTTCCTCATGTGGGTATTGCAAGCGCGCAACTTCCAGGATATTGATGGCTTCCTTATATTCCCGACTTAAACGCAACGCATTGCCGAATGCGACATAATCCGCAGCTGTGGCTTCAGATTGTTTAAAATACTCTCGACCTAACCTGATGGCTTCCTGATAGAGGCCCAGCTCGACAAAATAAAATACCTTACGCTTGAGAAAACGATAATCAGATGGAAATATCCGTTGTCCCTCATTCAATGTATTGATCGCTGCGGTGGCTAGTTGCAAATGCCAATAGGATTCCGCTTTCATGCTGATTAATACAGCATCTTTGTTGACCAATGAGCCTGCTTTTTCTATGGCTTCGATGGTGTTTTTGTAATCTTTAATCCCGAAGTAAGCTTGTGCCAGATAGATGAAGATCGATGGATCTTTTTGCCCATTTTTGACTGCTTGTTGCAAGCTATCTTTGGCTGCCTCAAGATCACTTAGTCCCAGATACGATAACCCTTGCAAAGTATAGAATCTGGCCAGATCTGTTTTTTTATTTCCTAAGTCGACACTCTGCAGGGCCAGCAAAGCGCGATCATGATGACCATCTTTTAACATGATGGCAGCCAATTCAATAAAATCAGTTGGCTGTGACTTCTTATCGGTTGCACCAACAGGGTGAGAGTAACAGCTCAGAGCGATGGCAACATAAATCACGTAATGAAGCTGCCAGATCCAACGGTTTTTCATGTCAACTGTCAAGATAAATCAAAGCGGATTTTTTGCTTGGCCCAGACACGTACCGTGTCGCCTTTGTACTTTGCCGGTTCAAACTGCCAGGCACGAATGCCTTGCAGAGCTGCTGCATCAAAAATTCCAGAAGGACTGGATTCCAGCACTTGTACTTGATTGACAGAACCATCGGTTTCCACTAATACTGACAAAACAACATAGCCCTTGACGCCTTTTCTTTTGGCTGTCGGCGGGTATTTGAACGATCCGCGTGCAATCGGTCTGGGTGGAATATCCACCAGATCGGCTGTCATGACGGCATTACCTGTTTTCCCGAGTAAGCTGTCGTCAATGTCGCGTTGCCCATTATTCAAGCCCAGCGATCCCAGATCAATGCCGGATAGCGCAGTATCCAACCCTTTGAAAGGAGTGGGTGCTTGTGGGCGAGATACCTGTCTTTTAGGCTCCACCTTCTTAATTTCTTTTTTGGGTTCTTGTTTGATTTCCCGGGTCATGCTGATTTCCGTCACTTCCTGAGGGGGTGTTCTTTCAATTTTTCCCAGGTAGTGATTTAATATTATGATCAATCCAAATACGAGCACCAGGCCAAATAGCATTGACACGGCTCCAGCAAAATGTTGTTTCATATTGATAGTTCTCATTTTCTTTACCCCGCTTCTTTTTTAGTTGCAACACCCACGCTTTCGGCCCCTGCCAAACGCGCCTGATCCACCACTTCCACTAACCTTCCTGCTGGCACGCCTTCATCCGTTACCACCAGAACAATTTTGTTGGAAGAAGTACTTAACGCATCGCGTAACTTGCTTTGTATTAACCATAGCCGTACTGGTTCGCCATCCATATAGGTGTCGCCATTACGATCAATGAATAATCGAATCGCTTTGCTCGATGCGGCTACGGCGCTGTTAGCCTTGGGGCGTTCCAGTTCCAGTTTCATATCCTTAACAAAAGTCGTTGTCACCATAAAAAAGATCAATAAGATAAAAACGATATCGATCAAGGGCGCCATATCGATGGTAGCTTCGACTTCGGCAGATTCTTTGTTTCTCATCATGAAGAACTCACTATTGGGTGATGACTAACGATCTGGTGGCACAGCAGATCCTTGACTTGTGAAAGATCCGACTCTATTTGATGCTGTTTCCGATTCAGGATACTGTGTGCCAGCAAACCGGGAATGGCGACTGTGAGTCCCATCTGGGTAGTAAACAAAGCCTGGGAAATGCCACCCGCGATACCTCCGGATTGAGAATACAGAGTCATCGTTGCTAATGAGTCAAATGTTTCGATCATCCCGATCACAGTTCCCAATAAACCCAACAAAGGGGAAATAATGATAACGATTCGTACCAAAACAGAAAATTTATTGATCTCTCTTTCATATTCATAAAAAGCAGCATCCAAATGACGTCGCAGATTTTTCACACCTTCTTTTTGCAACCGAACGCCTTGTTTAATGGCCTGCGCGACGATACCTTTGGCTGGTTGGTCATCATGCTGCTGGTAATATCTCAACAAGTCGCGTACACCTATTCTTCTGGGTGTTTTCATTACCCAGAATCGATAGCCCAGGCCATACCAAAGCAACAAGATGCACAGTACTAACGGAGGCATAACAATTCCACCTGCTACAAACAACTGTTTTATGATTTGAATATATTCCGGGAAGTCCATTTCAAGGGTTACCAAGAGCCAAGGCAGTTTCGTCGACATTGGGTACATTCAGTTCGTCGATATCGAGCGCACCACCCAGAAAAACATTGAGGATTTTGAGTGCTGAATATTCCATGTCTCGTTTAATATTTTTTGCCCAGGAGGACAGCAATGAACCCAACATCAAGGTCGGAATTGCTACGATCAAGCCCAGTTGCGTTGTTACCAGAGCAATTGAAATTCCATCCGACAACAGCTTAGGGTCGCCGGTGCCAAATTCGGTAATCATGTCAAAGGTTTCGATCATGCCGGTTACCGTACCCAGTAAACCGAGCAGGGGGGCTACGGAGGCAATCACCAATATCGCTGCACCAAAACGATCTAATGGGCCGGACTCCTGTAGAATGGCTTCGTATACAATACCTTCCATGTGATCTCGGTCATCTTTCAAATGGCGCAGGGTATAGTGCAATACACGTCCGATCGCGGATGAATTGTCTTCACAGCTTTTCTTGGCATCTTCCAGATCGCCGGAAGCTAATTGGGCGAGAATTTGCTCCGTCAATTGTTGGGTGTTAGAGCTGTTAGTCCGCAATAAATGTGCTCTGATCAGAACCAACAAGATTGCAAAACCGCCCAGCATCACTATGATCCAACCAATTGGGCCACCGGAATTAATAATGTTTATGATTGTTTTTTCAGGAGTCTCATCAATAGCACTGGTACGTGATTCAAATAAATACAATTGCAAAACATCTGGCTGTTCGTTCTTGCTCAAAGCTGCAGCGTTCTCTGCACCCGCATTTTTCCAGACCTTGAAATCACCACCACCTGCGGGAACCAGGCTTCCACCACCGTCGGTGCTCACTCCAAAAGCTGCAATATTACCCAGGTGAATCAATGATCCTTCTACCTGCTTACCGCTGGCTAAGAAAAAGTGGCCTGAAGTTGTTTGAATTGCACCGAGCTTCTGGAGTACAGACAATGCTTGCTTAAATAGAAAATCAACTTTGATGGGATCATTATCTTTTGCTTCCTTCATTGCCTCTGGCATTTCTATGCCATGATTTTTTAATGTGGCTTCTGCCTGCAAATATGTGGTTTCCAAAGCATCGCTACGTTCCATGACTGCGGCTTCCTTGTGCTCCGACTCGTTAAGTTGCGCGCTCAGTTGATCAATTTTGGCTGAGCGTTCGACCGAACTGCGTTCAAGCGCGTTGATTTTTCCACTCAGCGTCTGCTCCTCCCGATTGGCACTGGCTTGATAGGATCTCAAGCGCTCAGTCAGCTCGCGCTTCTGTGCTTCCAGAAAAGCATATTCGCGTTTATACGCCGTCTCCAAGCTGACAGTATTTTGCTTGGCCGCATTTTGTTTTTTTGGAGGAGCAGATTCAGGCTTTCTTTCTGGCACTGAAACGGGTGCATTTTCAGTGGTTTCTGCGGTTTTTTGATCTTGTGCCCAAGCAGAATTGAACAAGACGATGAACAGCGTCAGGATGGATAAGATTATTTTCATTTTTTCAACGGATTTGGTAATTCAAAATATCCTTGGCGAATTTGCTTCTTCAGTGAATCAAATAAATTTCGGATTCGTTCCCTGTCGCCG
The DNA here is from genome assembly GCF_003011925.2 of Nitrosomonas supralitoralis. Lineage (GTDB taxonomy): Bacteria > Pseudomonadota > Gammaproteobacteria > Burkholderiales > Nitrosomonadaceae > Nitrosomonas > Nitrosomonas supralitoralis. Next base: position 7,969 of record NZ_PXXU01000030.1, on the reverse strand, counting down.
GCGCTTTCCACGACTTCAAACTTCCAACCTCCTGATGCCTGTTTTATAGCCATTCCGCTTTGGTTATCCTTGGTTTGGAAAAAAAGAAATACCGTACCCAGTTTCGCAATATCCACCAGCACTTTTTCTCCATTGAGCATTACTGTTTGCTGGTAAATGCCATTTTCTTTGCTTAGACGAATTTCATCTTCAATCAATGACCAGGTCTGGTTGACCGCCTTGTTTGGGTCTACTTGTTGATTGATCAGGTTGTTTTCCAAGTCATTAATAGCCTTGACGCGATCATCCATTTTGAACGGAAACCCGGTTTGAATATGATGTCTATATTCACCCAGCACGGCTAACAGAATCGGTTTCAGACTTTCACCTGATTGTTCCGCCTGCTTCGCCGTAACACCTAATTTTTCAATGGAATGTTGCAACTTCTCAATACTTAGTTTTTGCCGTCGTTCTTCAACACTCAAATCTGCCAATTGCGAATTGAGTGCTGACATTCTGCTGCCATGCTTTTCTTTATCAAGATCCAACTGTGTCTGGAGCGTTTCAACTTCGCCCCGAATTTTGGCCAATGACCTGGCCAGGTTTTCCAGACTATTCCCCATCACTACTGGGGTAGATAACAGTAAGATAATCATGCTGGAGAAGGTGGCCACTTTTTTTGAAAATTGATTTTTCATAAATTCCTCATAACAATGCTCATGCATACTACAAGTTGAATATTTCACTTTCATGACAATTGGGTGTCATTTAATTAATTCCTGCCGGGCTCATTCAGAGTCTATTTAATCAACACATGAGCTTGAATACTGAAGAATTCAATCTTCTAAGTTGTCATAAATCTTTTATATTGCCTCGCTAAGATAGGGATCCATGTCACTCAATAGCGAAATCACAGAATGATTAATCCCGAGATTAAAAAAAGAAAAGGCGCATTTCAGCTAACCAATACCAATTGGCACATTCGTGCGATTCAATTGATTGTAGGTATCCTGATGCTTGCGCTCTATTCGTGGATAGGTGCGGGTATTTTGAATTTAATTTTGAGTCTGCTTGATATTCTAAAAAGTGGATGGACGCATGTTGCCGAGCGCATCATTGTAGATATCGTGCTGATATTGGCATTGCTGGAACTGATACGTATCTTGCAATCCTATTTGGCACTGGGGCGTGTAAAAGTAACTTTCATTCTGGATGTTGCGCTGGTAGTGTTGATCGGAGAATTGATCGGACTTTGGTATAAGGAGTACACGTTACTGGAAGTCGGCATCCACATCGCTGCCATTACCATACTGACTTTGCTGCGTATTGTTTCCATCCGTTTTTCACCTGATGCTATTGATTGATTTGGTTTAAATCAAATACATCCATTAGTCTTGCAGGAGAAAAATATATGACATTCATCAGACTGTCATCAAAATGTCATGCTTTATTAATATTATTACAACATCTGATAGCTGATAATGAATTTTAATGGAGTAGTTGATGGCTGTAACAATACTGGTTGTAGAAGATGAACTTGCAATTCAGGAATTGATCGCGCTTAATTTAAAAAAGGCAGGTCATATAGTTTTATGCGCAGGGGACGCGGCACATGCAAAACTTCTGATTAACAATGTCTTGCCTGATCTCGTGCTACTGGATTGGATGCTGCCTGATATCACCGGTATAGAATTCGCGCGTGGTTTAAGGCGTGAGGCACGCACCAAAACCATTCCGATTATCATATTGACTGCCCGGACTCAGGAGAGCGACAAAATTGATGGATTAGAAGCCGGCGCAGATGATTACATTACTAAACCTTTTTCACCCCGTGAGTTACTTGCCCGGATTAAGGCGGTGCTGCGTCGACGTTTACCCGAAATGTCCGATGAAATTATCGAGATCGGTGGGTTAAAACTGGATCCTACGACACACAGGGTTCATGTGTATTCCGAGGATGATTCTACAAAACTCACAGAAATCATATTGGGTCCAACGGAATTTCGTTTGCTGCATTTTCTCATGGCGTACAAAGAACGCGTGCACACGCGCGCTCAATTACTTGATCGCATCTGGGGTGATCATGTTTTTATCGAGGATCGCACCGTTGATGTGCATATCCGCAGACTACGCAAAATTCTTGAAACCGTGGCTAAAGAAAGTCTGGTGCAAACCGTGCGTGGAACGGGTTACCGGTTTTCTGTTGAACGGAGCGAAGAAAGTATAGGATAAAACCGAGGGTTCTGTCGCAAATATTCGTAATGTGCAAAGTCACACTTATCTGAGGGCATTGACATCGGGTATATGCCGACAAAGGGTGAGCCAGCAACGCCAATCGGCAGTTTCTAAGAAAGCACAAAATCAAGAGCGCAATCATGTGATATGTGCTGTCAAAATCAGATCCTACACGCCTACTCCAGACACAATTAAATTTACACTACCCAATCTCTTCACGCCGCATCTCCATAATCTGCGCCGCGGTAGGCTTCATCCATGTCATCGCGATTGGCATGGGGTATTTCGGCCAGCGTGCTGCCATCATAGGGATTGAGGTCGCGCAGCATCTTTGCTCCCTTGCCGTGGCGCCATTGACCGTTGATCAACAGTTGGTCGAAATTTGAATAAGGCGATTGGGATGCTAATTTCTTTTCCATAAGGCATTCCTCATGCGTGTTTTCTTGGAAAATCCACTCAAAGTAAGCACATGGAAAATCCACTCAAAGTAAGCACATAACTGTGGATTAGAGTCGAATGATCGGTTTAATCGTGATGCCCTTCTCACTATCTTCAGCGGCCTGATTGATTTGATCAAGGGAATAGAACTTCACCAGCTTGTCAAAAGGAAATCTTTCCTTTTGATAAAGCTCAACCAGTGCTGGAATAAAAAGATCCGGCTTGCTATCGCCTTCAATGATTCCGATAATGCGTTTTCCTGTCGTCATCACCCCGTTTACATCGAAGCTCGCTTCGGTGCCCAACGCAGGTGCGCCGACAATGCCGCATGTCCCGCGGATAGCCAATGCATCAATGGCTTGGCGCAATACCACAGGGCGTCCGCTCGACTCCAGCGTGAAATCAGCGCCGCCATTTGTTATTTTGCGAACCGCTTCGACTGGATCGGTTTCCAGGCTGTTAATGGTATGGGTTGCCCCGAGTTCCATCGCCAGAGCTAAGCGCGAAGGAACCACATCGGCCGAGATGATGATGGTGGCGCCGGAGGCACGTGCTGCCATCACAGCACTAAGTCCCACTGCGCCGCCACCAAAAGCTGCAAAACTGCTGCCAGGGTTGACTTTAAGTGCGTTCATGACAGCTCCCGCACCGGTCTGAATGCCGCAACCCAGCGGGCCAAGAAGCTCCAAGGGCGCATCTTTGGGGACTTTGATGACGTTGCGCTCATGCACGAGCGCAAATGTGCCAAACGACGATTGCCCAAAGAAATGATCGTGAACTGGCTCTGAAGTATTACCTGTTGTAAAGGTTGACGTGCTGCCGTCCTCGCGTGCACCGTTGAAATTCAACGCATAAAAATGCTCGCAATAGGTCAAATCACCTCGTAAACAGGACTTGCAGTGGCCGCACCACATATAGGTCAGCACCACATGGTCGCCAACGGAAACTTTCTTCACATGGCTGCCAATCTGTTCGACCACTCCTGAGCCTTCATGCCCCAACACCACCGGCAGAGGCACTTCGTAAAGTTGGTCGCGCGCGACCATATCGGTATGACACATACCCACCGCTACAATGCGAACGCGCACTTCATCGGTTCGCGGATCATCCTGCACCAGTTCTTCGATAAGAAAAGGTCCACCCTTCTGACGAACAACGGCTGCCTTAATTTTTTTCACGGGCACCTTCGCTTTGGAATCGTTATTTCTTGTTCAATGTCAAAATGAAGCTAGCGTATGCCTGATTTTCCCGGCGCAAGGATGCCATTGGGATCCAGCGCTTTTTTAAGCGTTTTGTGAACACTTCTCTGCACCGGGCCATAGGTTTCAGCAACTTTATCCATGAATGCCGTGTTCACGCGATAAATCCCATACCCTCGCGCTGAGAATTCAGTCAGCAATTCATCGAAACACTGGTAGGCCGCTTTCGTCTGCTCTGGATCGGTCTTGTCGTACAGTACGTCGACAATATGATGCATATCTCGCATGCCGACAATGAATTCGCCGGAATAATCCAGGCCGTATTTGGCTAATATCTGCTTGGTCAGAGCCATTTGTTTCAGGGTTTCACTGCCACGGGCCTGAGAGACGGGCGCAAACCACATTGACCCGCCACCTCCACGCCAGTTATACAACGAAAATTCCGTGAGCGTCATATCTCCGCGCATGAGCTTTGCCCGATAAGCAAATGCGGGATCATCCGCTGCTTCCTGTTCCGTCAGAATCTTAGCTTTGCCCGATTGACCGAATGCTTGCGTCACGATGTTCCAATTCACATCAATTTGTTCCTGCGTGCCATAGAGCGCGGCATAAACATTCCAGATGCCCAGTTTGTGATCTTTCATAATCTGATACACCGCTTCATCTGGAATCGAGCCCGGCCCGGACACATAATCACTACGCTTGGCTTTTACGGGTGCTTCATAGAGCGCATGAGCAATGACTACAGCGTTTGGTATGACACCACTGATGCGCAGCGGACGAATCGTCTCCACGATCTCCACGATATCCTCTTCGTGTTGATATTGAATGACAAACGGCCTGAATGCCGGTGGTTCAGGCATCAACCAGAACCCGAATTTAGTTACGATGCCATAGTTGGATTGCGTAAAAATGCCATCCAGATAAGGGCCATACCCCCATTTGAATACCTGCCAGGTGTTAGAGTTGGGCATCGAGCCCATGCCTGTGCGCAATACTTCTCCATTTGCCAGCACAACTTCCATGCCGCAAGCAAATAAAAAGTGCTCGCCATAGGGTGTATAACCCACGCCACGATCCAGCGTATTACCAACTGGTCCCGCGATGGCGGAAGGGGCGGGCATGGATAGCCATAAGCCCAGCTTGTGTTCTTTGATGTAGTCGTAGAGTTGCTGATAGGTAACGCCTGGTTCGACCAAGGCATAAGCTAAATCTTTGTCCACCTCAAGAATGCGGTTCATGCGCTTCAAATCAAGTACCACCTGGCCGCGCTCCGCCGGGGCTGCGGCGCCGTAGCCCAGATTTTTTCCGGTGGAAATCATCCAGATCGGTACTTTGTATTGATTGCAAATCGCAACGATTTTCTGGATCTGCTCGACGGTTGTGGCCAATAGAGCTGCAGATGGGGTATGTTCGGCATCGGAAACCGGCATCATCGTCTTAATGTAAGGTGCAAGTTGTTCCGCGCTGGTGAGTACAGAAGCGTCGCCCAGTACCTTGCGAAAATCACTGATGGCCGCATCGAAGTCTTTTTCTGATACACCTTTGGGTAATGCGATATATTTACTGGTCATGCGGTGTTCTCCCTACACGTCGATTACAAACGAAACAAAATGTTTACCCGAAAGCCCATGATTATCCGGATAGCGGTGGCCTGATCGATATACAAATGCGCGGCTGGAACAAGAATCTTGATTCGCTCCAATACCCAATGCAGTAGCTACCACCGCATAGCCGGTAGCCTCTATCCAGTTGTCAAATCGGAGGTGTTCAATTGTTGTGCCCGTCGCTGCTTGGTCGAGATCAATGGAAGATTCATCTCTCTGGGATAAAACTGATTTCCAATCTTCTGATGCTCTCCAGCCAATTAGTTGACTGGCTTCCAGCGGAGAAACTCCGGCACAATGCAAATGAGTTGCGGGTTGCTCAGTCAGCCGATAAGAAGAAAAACCCGCTAGTGATGAGTCTTTCATGGCACTATCTACCACTGCTTGTCCAAGAAAATTTTCGACAATAAAGAAATCATGTTGGCTTTGGGTAAGCAGGGATGCCAATAATCTTCCCGCGCTGTATACCGGTGTTGCGGTAGTCCACATATGTCTCATAGGAAAGGAAGCATCAGTACCGGATGAAGAAGAATGTGAGCCCAATGAAAGCAGACGTCCTTCAAAATTCCGTACCATTTCGGTGAATATGGCTGCACTGCCATGATCCATTATGGCAATCCAACGCATATTACTAGATTGCATCAATAAATCCACGATGCGTAGTGGGTTGGTTAATAGCTCGTCTTCTAATTTAAATGTCGGCAATGTACCTTGACGGTAACTGGAATAGTGGGTGCAAGCGGTCTGAGCACCTTTGGCGAATGCTTCGTCTAGAGGGGTATTCCCCAGTAACAGCTGGCAATTGCGCGTACTACCGGAAAATGTTTGGCTGAGGGATACTGCTTGAGTGACTGTAGGAATGCCGAAAGCTAACAAGGTCCCACCAGTGAGCATGCCTTTAATGAGGCTACGTCGTGTTTCATTCATGGGGTCTGACCTCCTTAATGCGGGACTTCTTTTTTTGAAATAAAATCCGCCAGTTTTGCTAATGACTCGTCGTCGATTTCTGAAATACGAAAGGCGGGCATGGCACGATTTCCATTGCGAACGATTGTGCGGATATATTTTGTGGGAAGTTCGCGATTGCGAATTTGCGGCCCGACTTGGGCTTCATGACAATATGCGCAAATTTTGGCGTAAATTTCTGCGCCATCCTTCCACGCAAAGCCTGAACTGTTTTTCTCTTCTTGCGCTGACCATGCATTGCTTGTCGCAAAAATGATTGAGACCATACAACTGAATAGCCAACTTCTCAATTTTGTTTTTTTCATACTGATTCCCCAGTATTTCAGTAAGATTGATAATAAGCTGACAGCTTTGTGGCGTTAATTCAAATACTCATAATGGATTGGCCGACAATAACATATCAGCAGTAAAATTCCATGACCCTAATACCACAGGAAGCCCGTCACTTTTCTCCCCATAACCTCATCATTAAATACAACCTTTGGTATTGGAGTGTCGGCGCAAGCGATACCATAACAAACATGTAAAGGTAATAAATGTTCTTCTGTTGGATGACAAAATCGGGCAGATGGTGCCTTTTCCCATTCAATCAATCGTTGTTCACGCTCTTCAGATAAAATCACTGTACTGGTACATGTTTCAATCAACCAGTGATCAAATTCCTCATTTTCTTTGCTGCAATCGATATCGCTCGAGAAAAATGTTTTCAAATTATGAAACGACATGCCTGAACCGACAATCAGTACATTTTTTTCACGCACAGAAGCAATAGCTTTTCCAAGGGATATATGCTTTTCGGGATCTAAATTCTTAAGTAAAGATAATTGAATGCACGGAATTTGCGCCTGCGGATACATTAGCTTGAGCGGCACAAACAACCCATGATCAAAACCTCGCCGGTCATCAAGTTTCGCTGGAATACCATTCTCTGCTATCAACTCAAAGATATCTTTTGCTAACTCCGGATGACCAGCTGCAGCATACTGAATCTCATAAGCTTCGGCAGGAAATCCATAATAGTCATAAATTATTTCAGGATGATTACCACTTGTTATCGTTGCTTGGTCTTCTTCCCAGTGAGCACTGATAACTAAAATCGCTGATGGCTCACCCAGTTCACTGGCAATTTCTTTAAGAAAAGAAACCATCTTTTCATGCCCTCTGTCACCAAGAATAGGTAATGGACCACCGCCGTGCGGTAAATACAGAACGGGTGAAAGCGATTGTGATACTTGGCTTGTCATCGTAAAGAACTTCCATTAATGGAGAACGCGAGCATTTGGTTAAGCCGGTGTAGTATTATTTTAATGACCTATTCGCGGCATAATTTGCTGGCTACTTGCGCGACATGAGCACCCTGGAAGCGTGCAATTTTTATTTCATTGTCTGATGGCAGGCGTTTGCCATCGCCACCGGCCAACGTGCTTGCTCCGTAAGGCGACCCGCCGGTGATTTCACTCATGTTCATGATCTCCTGGCAGGAATAGGGAACACCCACGATGATCATGCCGTGATGGAGCAAAGTGGTATGAAAAGAGGTAATCG
>NZ_PXXU01000003.1 GCF_003011925.2 Nitrosomonas supralitoralis | reverse complement strand
GCTCTCTACTAAATTTCTTGGCCACTCAAAAAGGCTGTCCCCACTTTGTATCACAGCCCTTTCTCAAACCATCCATCTCAACTTTCACAGATAGCAATTCTTAAGTAGACTACTGAGTCAACCTTGCACTGTCAAGGGTTTTGGACAGACAAAACAATGCATGAGGAGCCACTTGCCATCGCTCATTTTGACGATTCAATATATTGCAGCGGCCAATGTGACAAGTAATCACAACCAAGCTATGCTGACGCTTCAGATGCTTTTTTCCTACGTAAGAAATAAAATGCAGCACCACCGCCCGCTGCAACCAATAGGGCAATCTCCATTAATCCAAAACCACCGCCATGACTGCCATGACCACCTTTCCCAACGTTTAGCGGAATTTTCACTACAGTCTTAACATTACCAGCGTCATCCTTTCTTTCCAATTGAATTGCGTACTGACCTTTCTCTTGGATATTAGCTGCGACCACAATAATTCCTGATCTATGCATCTCAGGAGGCATATACACGACGCCATGCTCAGTGACTCCGTGCCCCGCATGCTCGTCATGTTCCATACCTTCATGACCAGAATGGTCTTCAGTATCCGCTGTTTTTTGATCTGTAGCAGCGCTACTATGCTGGTCTTCGCTATGCCCATCATGTCCTTCTTTCACCAAGCGAACAGCTAAAAGCATTTCACGCGCTTGTTGCGGCAATTCAACGGTTAAATTCACTTTACCAATATTAGGTAAATTTTCGCAAAACGAGTGCATCGGCGGTATACCACCTTCAGGCACCTCATATGCGCTAAATGTTACTGGAAATTCGCCCGTTTTAATCACACAGCCACCAGCATCATGATGCCCTTCATGTGCCAGCATCAACTGCGCGCGCACAGGTAACGCCAGCAACGAAGCCAAAACCATACTGCCTAATGCCGTTGCCCAAATATTCCTAGAAGCTGCCTTCATATTTTCTCCAATTTTATATCTGTATTGATCTGCAAACTCAGCCTATTGATGTATGCCCAGTTATCTCACCCGAACACAAAGAATAAATTAAGCTCGGGATTGTATAACAAAATATTCAGAATATTAATCGAAATTAAAATATTTGTAGACGCAAGTAGTTATTGACTTGGCAATGAGTATTCCTCAATTGGTTCTTCTTTATTCTATTATTTAAATGACCGATAAATTGAGTCTGGTAACACTTTTTACAATAAAAACTGTTTATGAGAATCATTCGCGTTAGTACAAAAGTATCGGTTATATACTGTGTTTCAGGCTAAAAATATAATAAAATGCTTCTTTATGCCTGCTTTATATATTCATTCTGCTTTTCGTTAAAAGGTCAATATGAAAAAAATTGTTCTCCTGCGCCACGGAGAAAGTACTTGGAATCAAGAAAATCGATTTACGGGTTGGACAGATGTTGATCTAACACCAGACGGCATTCAAGAGGCTCAAAATGCCGGACAACTTTTGCGTGAGCAAGGGTTTATATTCGATATCGCCTATACCTCTGTTCTCAAGCGTGCCATTCGAACTTTATGGATAGTGCTGGATGAAATGGATCAGATGTGGATTCCGATAGAACATACATGGCGATTGAATGAACGACATTACGGTGCGCTTCAAGGTTTAAATAAAACTGAAACAGCAGCACGTTATGGTGACGAGCAAGTGCTGATCTGGAGACGAAGCTATGATATTAGACCCCCAGCATTGAACACTGATGATCGCCGTTATGCTGGATCCGATCCACGCTATAAAAACTTAGCGCATGATGATATTCCATTGACTGAGTGCCTTAAAGATACGGTGACTAGGTTTTTACCCTATTGGAACACAACTATTGCACCTCAGATCCAGGCTGGCAAGAGCATCATTATTGCCGCACATGGAAACTCATTAAGAGCTCTTATTAAATATTTAGATAATATCTCAGATGACGACATTCTCAATTGCAACATTCCAACCGGCATCCCATTAATATATGAACTGGATGATAATCTAAAGCCAATCCAGAATTATTATCTTGGAAATCCAGACGAGATCCAGAAGGCAATGCAGACTGTAGCTAATCAGGGAAAATCAACTGCTTAAAACATAGCCATTCTTTTATTCTAGGAACGTATGCGTAAGAAATATTGCACTAATTCAAATAATTCACATCTTTCTAGAAGCGAATACATTTAATTTGATTCATATGCAGTACGCTTATTCACTGCTGCTGGCATGCGCGCTGACGCTTATTTTTCCGCTTCCAGCGTTTTCAAACAATCAAGAAAATCTTAATTTGTTGCGTGAACGTATTCAGTTACTACAAAAAGATCTAGCAAACAAAGAATCACTAAGACAGGATACAACAAATGCATTACGTGAAGCTGAACAAGCAATTAAAGATATCTCCCGGAAAATAACCAAACTCCTTGCAGATGACCAACAAGCCGTTGAGGAATACAAACAATTACAGACACGATACCAATTGATCAACAAGGAAATTGAAGCCGAACAAAATCGACTAGAAAAATTGCTTTATCAACAATATATTGGAAGACAGCAAAATTCTTTACACTTACTGTTGGATCAACATAATCCAAATCAAATTGCTCGAGATGCCCATTACTACAAACAATTCGCACTCGCTCGCTCAAACAGCATTACAAATCTTAAAAAGAATCAATACGAAATTCTGGCACTCACTGAATCGAGTCGGCATAAGAAAGAGCAAATTACCGCTATCCAAACCGAATACTACAATGAACGCAAAAAGCTCGAACAAGAGAAGAACAAACAGAAAAACATACTATCACGAGTGTCAGAAAATATTACACTTAAACAACAAGAGCTTAATAAGCTTAAAAATGACGAAAAACGTATCACTCGTTTAGTGAATGAGATTAACAAATTTCTTATTCAGGAGAAATCCGGTAACAACACTCAGATTAATAATAAGCTCCCAGACACTTCAACAGCAAACATTCCATTCCCATCACTCAAAGGCAAATTAAATTTACCTGTGCGAGGGAAACTTGTTCATACTTTTGGCGGTCAACGTTCAGGTAAGCATATAACGTGGAAAGGTTTGTTTATACAAGCGCCTAAGGGAAGTGATGTTAAAGCCATTTCAGGAGGCAGAGTTGTATTTGCTGATTGGCTGAGAGGCTTTGGCAACTTGATAATTCTGGATCATGGAAACAACTATTTGAGCCTTTATGGTAATAATACAACACTTCATAAACAAGTAGGTGACTTGATCCGCGGCGGCGATACAATAGCAATCGTAGGAAATAGCGGTGGTAATGCAGATTCAGGTTTATACTTTGAACTACGTCATAAGGGTAAGCCTTTTGATCCTTTGATGTGGATAAAAATAGAATGAGTGCGGCAAACCATTTACACAAATTTGATCAGTGCGGAGATAGCATCATGAGTAATGTAATCAAAAAAACGGGTTTAATTCTAATTGGGGTAATCGCTGGAATTATGCTCAGTTTGAACTTCTCCGCTATTGCCAAAAAAGAAAATATCGAGTCTATACATCCATTACCAATCGAAGAATTACGTACCTTCGCTCAGGTTTTTGGTCGTATCAAAAGTGATTACGTCGAATCTGTAGAAGACAAAAAACTGATTACTGAAGCCATCAATGGCATGCTTGTTGGATTGGACCCCCATTCTTCTTATCTTGATAAAGACGAATATAAGGAACTGCAAATAGGAACTCAAGGTGAGTTCGGCGGACTTGGCATCCAGGTAACTATGGAAGATGGTCTGGTAAAAGTAATTTCACCGATTGAAGACACCCCGGCGTTTCGTGCCGGCATTAAAACTGGCGATCTGATCGTTAAATTGGATGACACTGTTGTAAAAGGCATGACACTCAATGATGCGATCAAGCTTATGCGCGGCAAACCAAAAACTCCGATAAAAATTACGATTGTACGAGAAGGTGAAGCAGAACCGCTAGTTTTTAACTTAGTACGTGACATCATAAAAATTCAGAGTGTCAAATCTAAAATGCTTGAACCCGGCTACGCCTACATTCGCATCACGCAATTTCAGGAGCAAACTGGCGAGAATCTAGCGCAAGCACTCAGGACTCTATTTAGTGAAAACAAGGGAGAAATGAAAGGATTAATACTGGATTTGCGCAATGATCCAGGAGGATTACTTAATGGAGCGGTTGCAGTTTCGGCTGCCTTTTTGCCGGATAATGCACTGGTTGTGTACACTGAAGGACGTAGTCCCGATGCGAAAATGAAATTACATGCCAGTCCGGAGTTTTATTTGCGCGGACCTGATAAAGATTATTTAAGAGGCTTACCCTCTGAAGTCAAAACCGTACCCATGATTACGTTGGTCAATGGTGGCTCCGCTTCAGCGTCCGAAATTGTTGCAGGCGCTTTACAAGATCACAAACGCTCCATCGTTATGGGATCACAGACTTTTGGCAAAGGATCAGTGCAAACTATATTGCCGTTAGGAAACAATACAGCGATAAAATTAACAACCGCACGTTACTACACGCCCAATGGTCAATCCATTCAAGCACAGGGTATTACGCCTGATATTTTAGACGAAGAAGACAACGGCGACGAGCAGCGTCTGCGTGAATCAGATTTGAATCGTCATTTGTCTAATGGCAAAAAAACTGAAAAGAAAGCAATTTCTGAAACAAAGAAAAAAGAATCAAAACCTGCGGGTGACAAGAAAGATAAAAAGAACAAAGATACAAAAGATAATGCTCCTATCGAATTCGGCTCTGAAGAAGACCAACTGTTAAAACAAGCCATGAATTACTTTAAGGGCATCCCCTCATCCCCACCCAAAAAGAGTGATGAAAGTGATAGCTGATTAACAGTTGATTAAAGGATTGTGAATGACTATCAACTGCTTCGGTACAGCCGCCATATCCTGCTTCCGCAAATTGATATTGCGGGGCAGGAAAAGCTTAATCACTCACGCGCATTAATTGTCGGAGCAGGCGGATTAGGTTCCCCTATCGCGCTTTATCTTGCCGCCAGCGGAGTAGGCAATCTGATCATTTGCGATGGCGATCAAGTTGATTTGACTAATTTGCAACGACAAATAATGCATGACAGCCAGTCGATCGGTCTTGCAAAAGTTCTATCAGCCAAACAATCACTGATTAGAATCAATCCTGAAATCAATGTCACTCCCATTCATGAGCAAGTAGGTGCCGAAAAATTACTACAACTTGCAGCAGAAGTAGATGTAGTGATAGACGCAAGTGATAATTTCGATACACGGTATCATATCAATCAGGCATGTATCAGCAATAAAAAACCCCTGGTTTCTGGAGCCGCAGTGCGTTTTAACGGCCAGATCAGCGTGTTTGATCTGCGTCATGACGACAGCCCTTGTTATCACTGCCTATACCCAAACATCGGCAATCAAGAAGATATGCCTTGCGCTATCATGGGCGTTTTCTCACCGATCGTAGGTATCATCGGTTCAATGCAAGCTGCAGAAGCATTAAAAATCCTGTTGAATATTGGCGCAAGTTTAAATGGCCGCTTGTTATTACTCGACGGCCTCACGATGAATTGGCATTCCACCAATTTACCAAAAGATCCGGCGTGTCCGATATGTCGCACATCAGTGCCTACAAAAACCTCTACCAGGTAATGAGTTAAATCATTCGGATTCAGAGCAACTCAGATGGCAACAAAGTCAGTCGCTGAACTTCCCAGTCTGTCAGGGGATCACGCTCAAACTCACTTTTAACAAATTGATACCAGCGACCGATCACAAAGCACAACAATAAATTAGCTCGCGCCGTAACATCCACATTCCTATTAATCTGCCCCTCAGAAGCAGCAAAACGAAGTGCTTGTTTCAAAGTAGCCTCCAATCTATCGTGCAACTGATTAACACGCAGTTGCAAATGCTCATTTTCATTGATCAAGACATCGTTCACCAGAATCCGCGTCATACCCGGATTCTTTTGCGAAAATCCCAACAATAACAGCAATAGATTCTCAATCTTTTTCGTACCCGAATGTTCTTCCTGCAGAATCTTATTAATCAACACAAACAATGTCTTTTCAATAAACTCTATCAGTGCCTCAAACATTTGCGATTTATTCGAGAAACAGCGATATATGGATGACTGCGAGACCCCCAGTTGCACGGCCAATGCTGCAGTGGTTATCTTGATTCTCTGTGGATGTTCCAACAACACCGCCAGAGCTTGCAGGATTTGATCCCTTTTTTCACTTGATTTTACTGATGCAGATGAATGTTCCAATGAGATAACCGTAACGCAGGAATAAAGCTGGGAATATAGCAAAATACTGGATTGATGTGATAATTATTCCAATGTAGCGTGGCTTCTTGCCGAATGACATAGCGTCAGATGCTTTACTAGCGGCCTCACTACGCTTGCGAATTTTGGGCATTGGTGCTGATACAAACTGAATCAGGTGATTTCTTAGGGATATCCCGGTGGTTGTGGAAGAGCTTGTTTGACAATGTCAGCGACCGACTGCGGGGTAATGCTTTTGTTTAGGCAATAGGGCGACGCAATCCAGTCATCCAGCAACCTTGTCCCTTTGCTTGCATTGCAGGAAACGCAACAGAGGGCAATGTTTTCTCTTGTCACGATCCGTGCATCGTTGGTGATATGCTCCCACGAGGCCTTTGATTTTCTGGCACTACCCGAACCGAACTGAATACCGCAATAAACACAGCATATGTCTCTTGCAATCACTTCGTTCTCCAACCAATTTGGAATATTCCACCGGTTCATAATGGGTCAGCATACAAATGTCCTTCGTTTAATGTCTGAACTCACCGGGCTGCACAGCATTTCGCACACTCGAACCTCAATCAGTTGCTCAAAAAACCATCACATGATCAACCAAATACTTTCCGTTTTTATATACCAACACCATCTCTGCAACGTATTCACCCGATACTTTCGTGAACGATTGTTTCCACACAATGGCTGCTGAGTCCGGACGTCTGAATAAGGCAACAGACTTACGATTGGAAAAATATCCTTTTTCGGATTGATACTGCTGACAAATACGTTGAAAATACTCCGGGGTCACGATGGCTTTCATCCGCTCAGTAAAATCCCGGACATGCCTGGCATGATTGATATGGGTTGAAGCATCCATCAAGTTGTCCATGATGGGATTAGCGATATCCCATATTTGCTGATCACTCATTTCTTCGAAGTTCATATTGGTGTCATTTCTGCATGTCTCCGACCACGGATTGCATTTTGTACGTTACATACGAACTACCTGTATCCGGCAGGCAACGATCACGATCTGGCTGGTCCATCAACCGGTCACACTCCTTACATTGCCACGACTGAACATGGTATAAAGTTGCCGGGTTGAGCAACCCGCAAGAGTGATTGCAAATACCCTCGGCACGATTCCAGAAACCAACAAGCGCGGCTGTTGACTGCAGATCAGTTGCTCATTGATTAGAGGTAACCATCAAACCACGACGTTGATCATCCAACTGATACCAAAACGATCGGTAAGCATACCAAAACGCGGCGACCAAAATGCTTTGGCTAACGGCATTTGCACCTGGCCACCATCGGATAGCGCGGTAAAGAAACGCTCCGCTTCATCCTCCGTAGCAACCGAGATCGAAAGTGAAATGCCACTGTATTGCTGACCTTCTTCACATCCATCCGAAGCCATCAGCACGTTGTCGCCGATGCGAAAGCTAGCGTGCATCACTTTATTGTCAAATCCCGGCGGAAGCATGCCTGGGGGCGACGGTTCCGGACTGTCTTTGAAATGCATCAACATGTCAATCTGTGCGCCGAGTGCAGTGCGATAAAATTCCAGTGCTTCTTCGCAGCGCCCGCCAAACATGATGTAGGGTTGAATCAATGCGCCTGACATGTTATCTCCTTGATATTAGAATATTTGTGTCTTGCAACATTCACGATCATCGAGCCATTATTCTCAGCAATGAGTGAGGCTATTAATCCGGTGTTGTGAGTTTGAGGCCAACGATGCCTAAAATAATAATAGCAACGCTGATTAAGCGTGCCGCATTCACAGGTTCGCCAAACAGTACGACTCCGAGAATCACCGTGCCAATCATACCCACGCCTACCCAGATACTATAAGCAGTGCCAACCGGAAGCGATTGTATAGCAATGCCCAGCAACCAAACACTGGCGATGATCGCGAAAATTGCCCCAATCGTGGGCCACAATTGCGTAAAACCTTCCGTATACTTCAATCCGATGGCCCAACCAATCTCAAACAATCCCGCGGCAACAAGAATAACCCAAACCATATACACTCCTTCCGAGTAATGGAACAGTCCCCTGAAAGAATTGGAGCGATGAGGTCGTCCTCTCTGCTTGCTATAAATTATTTTACTCTTTTGTATAACAGCAATCACACACCGACTTATTCAGTATGTGATCACAAAGTCTTCAAATATTCAATAATAGCAAAAGCGCTTTGTTTGTCACCAGACCAATTGAGGCGATAAGTTTTTTCACCTTCCACAATATCCTTATCGTGCCCTTTGTTGCTCAAAGCCGGGATCACGTTGACCTGAAACAAATAGCCCTCGTTTTGATTGACTGTTTGTTCAGAATTCCAGGAAAAACCGAGATATTGGGAATCGTAATCGAGGCGGCTTTTGATAAAGCTGGTGGGGCGTTCTTCCGGAATTAGTAAGTGATAAATAGTCGGTACCGTGCCATTATGCAAATAGGGCGCTTGCGCCCAGATACCGCTTAATGGTCGGGCATTGTAGCCATGATGTTCATTATTGGGCGACATCAGCAAGTCTTTTTTACCCTCAAGAGAAATACCGTCAAACTCGGCACAGGGCTTGACATCTTTACCAGCCAACTGAATGGAAGTATCCGGTGCACAGTTTGCATACAATTGTTTGCGTGCGGCATAATTTAGCAGCGTTCCGACCACATAGGCCCTTTTCATGCTGGTACCGAGATTGTCGTACACTTTACCATTTTTAGGTTGATGGCAATCGGCGCAGTGTTGTGCAAATAGCGCTTGCCCCTTTTTAGCCTGCACGATATCCACATTAAAAGGATAAGGGCTGGCCGGTAAGCCATCGAGCAGTTCTTCGGCAAATGCAGCTACCCGCACATCGGTTTTTTCCAGCCCCAGGGTCAGCATCGCGATCAGGTTGCGGTAGATAGGCATCGGCACATTACCATTCCATTGACCGCCACCATTGATGAGTCTTTTATGACCTTCATCCCAGCCTGTACGGCGCTTATCTTGTTCCCATACTGACATGAAATCGGTAATGCCCGGCTGCGGCGGAAGTGAGACACTGGCAAACCATTTAACAACTGGAATCTTGCGCAGACTGACATAGCCATTGATGGCACTCAACCCCGTCGCATCCGCCATTCCGGGAAAACCAGCCAGCATTTCTGATTCAAGACCTTCGTAGTTCTTGGCGATTAGTGCACCAAAACCTTCGTATTCAGCTTCGGCACGCTGCGCAAACTGCTTGATTGTTTGCACAGCATCTTGTTTGAACAAGGCAATCTGCGCAGCTTCGTAGTCAGCGTCAAAATTTCTATTGCCTGTCTGGAAATTGTTATAAAAATAATGCGGATTGTTTTTCTGAACCGCATCCAATGCATCAAGCAACTTCTGCGTTAACAGTTGGTATTTGTTGTCACTGGTTTCACCCGCGTAGGCTGTTTGTAAGGTCTGATATAACTTGACGCGGAATAACGCAATATTGAAAGTCATATTCACGCCGCCATCGAGATAGTCTATTTGACCGTTTTCAAGTCGTACACGGCCGATGTGGCAGGCGCCACAGGTGAATGATGCATAATCGATATTGCCCTGCGCCTCAGTGCGAGACAAACCGCTAAAGCCAATGCCGCGTGCAATGGGATAGGATTGCTGTCGCTCATCAATAAACAGACCCACCACATCAAGAAAATTTTCTTCACCTCCCCATAATTCCGGTGCAAGCTTGGGCAAGAGTTTCAATGCGATATAAGGAATGCCATCGACTTCGCTAAAAGCAAAATTGCCAAACCAATCGTAAGCGGCTTGATGAGACTGAATATAGTTTGATTTCTCTTGATATCTTCCAGCTTGCGCCTGCTCCCAGTTTTCCGGTACTTCACTCACTGCAGCGGGTGGAAGTGGCGGCTCTAGCGGATGATCAATGCAGGAAAGCAGTAAAATGGCAAATAGAATGCTTAGCGTGATTTTCATAACACTGAATCCTATTAAATTAATCGTGCCTTAGCTTAACAGTAACCGATAAAGTTCTTGATAGGCTATCGCGCTTGCATTCCAGCTGAAATCTTTAGCCATGCCATTTTCCTGCAAGTTTTTCCAGGTCTTTTTATTGTGATAGGCATGCGTTGCACGTTTTATCGTGTCCAGTAAGTTAGCCGCTGTCAATGGGTGGAACACGAAGCCGCTGGCAGTGCGATTTGCAAGTGTAACGGAGGTGCAATCCACAACCGTGTCGAGCAATCCTCCCGTGGCATGAACTACTGGTGGAGTACCATAGCGTTGGCTATACATCTGATTCAATCCGCAGGGCTCGAACCGTGATGGCATCAGAAAGCAATCAAGACCGGCCTCTGTCAGGTGAGACAAGTTTTCGTTAAAACCGATATGCATTGCAATTGACTCAGGGTAGGTTTGTGCCAGCATGAAAAGCAGATGTTCCAGTTCGGCATCGCCACTACCAAGCACAACCAGTTGTGCGGGTATTTTTATTAATTGTGGTGCAATCTGGATCAGCAGATCAATCCCTTTCTGATGGCTCAAACGGCTGATAATGCCAAATAGAGGAATATTCGCGTTAACTGCTAATCCCATTTGTCGTTGCAGCGCAGTTTTATTAGCCACTTTATTCGACAGATTACTGCTACTGTAGTTTTTGACCAAATAACGATCTGTTGCAGGATCCCATTCAGTGGTAGCTATCCCATTGATAATACCGGTGAGATCAGGACGACGAGCGGTCAACAATCCTTGAAAGCCGAAGCCCAGCGGTTCAGTTTGTATCTCTTTGGCATAATTGGGACTGACTGTAGTGACCTGGTCGGCATAGTACAACCCCGCTTTGAGAAAAGAAAAATTACCATAGTATTCTACCCCGTTGATATCCAGACTATCCGATGGCAACCCCAACTGCACCACGCTTCCAGGTGGAAAAATGCCTTGAAATGCCAGATTATGAACGGTCATCATCGTGGCTGCTTTCTCCCCCGCATGAAAATGCAAATAAGCCGGGGTGAGTCCACTTTGCCAGTCATTGCAGTGCACTATGTGCGGACGCCAGGCGATCGGACTGATATCACTGGCCAGTATGGCGCCAATTTTTGACAACAGGCCGAAACGTAATGCGTTATCAGGCCAATTATGGCCAAACGCATCCAAGTAAGGTCCTCCCTCGCGATTATACAACCCGGGGCAGTCGATCACGAACACCGGAATGTTCTCGGTTTTACTCAACGATAATCGCGCCGACAACAATGAAGTGGGTGGAAACTGTGACAATGTGTTGAATTCAGCAACTTTGGATTTATATTTGACCCCAGCGATAACTTGTGGGTAGCCGGGTAGTAACAGCCGCACATCGCTGTGTAACGCACGTAATGCAGCGGGTAATGCTGCGCTGACGTCACCCAGCCCCCCCGTTTTGCATAAAGGGTACACTTCAGGAGTGATAAACAGAACACGAAGTTCTTGAGATCGCGGCATAGGTGATAGTTCTACTGATTTATCTTAAAGTAATTGATTAATCCATTGGTGGATGTATCATGCGCTGTCGCTGAACCCACAGGTTCCAATTCGGTTAGAATTCTTCCGGCAAGCTGCTTGCCCAGCTCCACACCCCATTGATCGAACGGGTTGATATTCCAGATCACGCTTTGCACAAACACTTTATGTTCATACAAGGCAATCAACGAACCCAATGTCTGGGGATCAAGTTTCTTGAATAATATCGATGTAGTCGGACGATTGCCGGGAAAGATCTTGTGCGGCAGCAGTTGCGCCACGGATTCAGCCGACATACCTTGCAGTTCAAGTTCGGCACGTACTTCCTGTTCATTCTTGCCAGCCATCAGTGCTTCTGTTTGAGCAAAAAAATTCGCCAATAACAAATGATGATGGTCACCCATTGGATAATGACTTTGGCAAGGCGCGAGGAAATCGGCCGAAATGGTTTGCGTACCTTGATGCAATAGTTGGTAGAAAGCATGCTGTCCATTGGTTCCAGGCTCACCCCAAACAATTGTTCCGGTGGAATAATCGACTACTTCCCCACCGCGAGTGATGCGCTTGCCATTACTCTCCATCTCCAGTTGCTGCAAATAAGCTGAAAAACGGTGAAGCGATTGATCATACGGCAGCACAGCGTGCGAAGTTGTACCAAAAAAATTGATGTGCCAGATACCTATTAAACCGAGCATGACTGGCAAATTTTTCTCGAATGGTGCAGTAGCGAAATGCTGATCCATAGCTCTCGCACCCGTCAACAGCGAATAAAAATGATCCATCCCAACGGTCAGTGCAATCGGTAATCCAATGGCTGACCATAATGAATAGCGTCCTCCGACCCAATCCCAGAATTCAAACATGTTGTCCGTATCAATGCCAAATTTTTCCACCGCAGAGCGATTGGTTGAGACTGCGACAAAATGGCGAGCGACATCTTTTTCATTGCCGCCTTGGGACAAAAACCATTCCCGCGCGGAATGCGCATTGGTCAGAGTTTCTTGAGTGCTAAACGTTTTCGAAGCAATAACAAAAAGCGTCGTCGCCGGATCAAGCTGATGCAAAACACCTGCTAGTTGTGCGCCGTCAACATTTGAAATAAAGTGTGGCACGATGCCGTTCAGCCAATAAGGTTTGAGTGCTTCGGTCACCATTACTGGCCCCAGATCCGATCCACCGATACCGATATTGACAATATCAGTAAACTTTTTCCCGGTATAACCTCGGCGCTCTCCGGTTTGAATCGCAACCGAGAAACGCTCCATCTGCTTCAACACGCGCTTAACATCCGGCATCACATCCAAACCATCAACCATAATGGGCTGATCACCCCTTAACGCCGTATGCAGCGCCGCACGCTGTTCGGTCGAATTGATTTTTTCTCCCGCAAACATGCGCACAATCCAATCTTTTAGTTTCTGTTGATGTGCCAATGCCAGCAATAAATTAACGGTTTCCTGATTGATCGGCTGCTTGGCGCAATCCATCAGAATAGTGTTGAAATGCAGAGAAAATTTCTCGAAACGTTGCGGATCCTGTTGAAATAATTCGCGCAAATGTTGTTGCGCCATAACGGATTGATGTGCCTGCAAGTCTAGCCAGGCAGATGATTGCGTAAGAGAAGACATAGCGTTTGTTTGAGTTACTGAATATAATGAGTAATAAATGGAATACAACTATCGGGCATTGATCTCCAGTGTAATGATTAATTCCGGAGCTGTTACCGACCATTCCAACACGAGAGTTGTTGCCTGCATAATTTTCTCAAACCCGCTCTCAGATTGCGATACCGAGAAATGCGGGTGGGCACGTAATGCCATCGGATGTGACGTTCTTAACACAACACTACCGCCTAACGTATCATCCTCTAATGTTATTTCAGTCATATCAGTTAATTCAAGCAATTCACCGAAGCCACAAAGAATTTCTCCCTGATACTTATAACGTCCTCCCGTGCCATCACAACTTGGCATGGCAAAATTGATTTCGGTACTGAATCCATGTTCCAGCTTGGCGGTAAAATGATAATTGACCTGCAACCGACTTTGATCCAGCATGATTTGTTTATGAATCGGATAGGCAGTATTTTCAGATTGAAAATGGTTATTCTCCAGTGCTGAGGCTACTGATCGGTAAACAATAAATATGCCGTTCAAGCGATCAACAAACAAGCTGCGAGGATGATCATCGGCAACAATGTCTTCGGCATTGATCTCATGTTTATAACTGATTCTGTCGTGCGCCGAAGCAATGCCGCTCCTAGCATTGCTGCTTGAATCAAGCTGTCCTGGTTGAATTTTCTGATGATAGTGTTCGACTTGATTGCGCAAGGTATCGCCAAAATTATGGCGCAACAGATAGGCATCCAACTCGCAAATGCTGGCAAAACCGTCTAATTTCAGCACTGCCTGCAGCACGCCATTTTGCAGGTACGCTTCTTCCACGCCATCCAGGTCAGTATCTTCGGTAAAATACGAAGGACGCGGAGCACAGGTGTCGAGCAATGCTTCCAGTTCAACAATGCCATTGTATACTGCACGCCGTAGATGCGGGAGATACAATCCCCCAAATAAGCCATGCCAATAAGCATCGTTGGCTTGAGATTCGTAAAGTTTCTGCTGCATCTGGCTGGTACGTTGTGGCGCCGGTAATTCAACCAGTCGTGCAGAAAGCCCCAACATGCGCTTATGCATCCAATTGGATTCTGGATAGCGAGAAAAAAAGTTCTTCCAAATGCCGCCACGTATAAAAGCTTTCTTGTATTCATACCAGCCACTTTCCTTGGCCTGCTGCAAAAGCTCTGCGTAAATACTGGCAGAATGCGCAGGTAACGTCCACTGATTCATTTCTATGTAAGATACGGTGGGCAGATAAACGATGCCACGGGTTTTTTCACTGGCATGATATTCGCTGTAATGCTGGGTACAGATCTTACCTGAAGCCAGCACACTCTGGATAAAATGCTCAAGCCAGCCTTTCTCATATACCCAATGATAGGTTTCCGGCCAGATACCAAATTTCTCGATATCATCAAAATAAATCGCCGCAGCGCTGGTATTTGGCAAACGTTGATCCGCCAATGATTCCAGATAAGCGATGGTTTCTTCAACGGGCGAAAAAGGAATTTTATAGCGCAAGGATTCAGAAATTGGGAATAAATCGAGTTTATGAGCATCTTCCTCGGTAGTGAAATAACCATTTAATTCTTCTGGTGTTTTACCGGCACACAGAAAATGGTAATCATCAACAGTGACATAGCGAATCCCACAATTTACCAACGCCGGAACAACCGTGGATTCCCAAACACGCTCAGTCAGCCATGCACCTTGCGGACGTTGACCAAACTTTTCTGCCAGTTTATTAGAAAATATATCAATTTGCCCAATGCGGTCCCGGTTCGGAATGACCGCCAATACCGGCTCGGTATCACCTGCGCCAAACAACTCCACTTGCCGACGCGCAACCATTTTATGCAGCAATGCCATATCATCAGGAAAATGTTGCAGCAGATAATCGAGCAACCAACCTGAAAAATGAAAGGAAAAGCGAAAATTCGGATAGCGATAAAGTACTTGCAGAAAAGGCTTGTAACAGCGCTGATGTGCTTCCCTCAATACATCGGGAAAATTACCAACGGGTTGATGAGCATGAACACCCAAAAGTAGCGAAACACGTTGTGACATTCAATGACTCCGGTATCGTTAAGAACCAAGGCAACCCAGATTCCCTTTTCAATCCTGAAAAAATGTGATTTGCATTAATCAGTGCTTGAGGAGGATCTCTGCATCGCTCCGCTTGTTTCAGTGTATTCACTACCTTTGCTAACAGGCTCGAGAACTGTTGGGGGTATCGGCAGTTTAAGCAAATGATAAAGGTTCATCAGATTTTTCCTGAACAACTGATCGAAGCTGGCTACCGAATGTGCCGGATTGTAATCACCGAACCACCAAAACCAATCCGAGCTTTCACAAGATGCCAATTGTCGACTGGCTTGTATTTTTTCTTCTTCAGACAATCGGTCACCTTGCACCACCAGATCATAACTAAGTTTGACTGCACAGAGCATATCCCATGCGCAATTTTTTTCCTTGTCCCCAATCCAAGTTGAGAATGTTCCATACACCCAGCTGCCAGCCGACAGCGCAGGCAATGTTTCAATAGTATTGATCTCAACATGTGCAAGATAATCTCGATAAGTCGTGGTATGGATATATGGATGATCATCAAGCAGTTGATATAAATCATCAAGAAAATAAAAACCATTATACGGGTATGATTCCCAGGCATTTTCTCCATCGAGTATAATACTGACGACCGGATTTTCCTCAGTAGATGTATTGTGATAGATATGTTCCAAAGATTGTATAAAATTTTCTGCGGCGTCACGACCAAACCACTTGGAGTATTCAAAACCGATCAAGTCGGATAATTGATCATCGCGAAAAAAACAGATAATGTCTTTTGCTTCTCCAGCAATCCGGTAGGGATGATATAAATAGTGATTGCGATCTGAGAGGGTCGTATCAGGATCTGCTGAACGTAAACTATTGACCAGCACACCTTCCCCGCTTGCACTCCACTGACAATCTTGTTCCGCCAGAATTTTTATTAATGCAGTTGATAAACTTCCTTCAGCAGGCCAAACGCCGGCAGGTTTTTCATTAAAACGCTGGACATGGCTGGAAATTGCGGACGACAAGTGAAATGCCACACGATTACGTCCACCTGGATAAATATTGTGCTCGGGCAAGCTAATATCGGGCTGACTGTCTCGCGCAGAAGTAAAATCAATCAGTAACGGCGCGAGTGGATGATAATGAGGGGTGGTGGATAATTCAATCTGACCTGATTCAGCAAGCTTTCGATAGCGCGGAATCAGATCCTGAATTAATTCACCGATTAAAGTAAAGAGCTGCAGTCGATCTTCAAAATTAAACTCTTGGTTTTTAGCCATCAATTTCATTACAAACTCGTTGTTTCTTCGTACACTTTCCCCCATCCATGCCAAATGATACCAAACCAATAAATCAGCCATATATTGCCCGGAAAGATACTTTAATTCACGCTCGCTTACTTTGTTGAAGACTTGGTAGAGTTCGTGCAAGCGTTTATAAGCTGGATATGGTCGCAACATATTCTCATGATTACTGAGAAAACAGCTGTCAATAATATACAGGCGATCCTGCATCGTGATATTTTCGAGCTCGGGTGTTGCCAATAGACGCAATAAAGGGCAGCGTATTTGCTTGGTGGAAAATTGTTCAGTGAAATCATCTAGCTGATCCAGCAGTACCGGCACAAAATTGACAATCGCTTTGGTCTTTGGGTGCATCTCCAAGTGGTACGCCATATCGGTATAATCCTTAATGGCATGCAGATACACCCATGGCAGCACAAATTCATTAGTGACATAATCTCGGTAGTCCGGTTGATGCATATGCCACAACAAGACAAGATTTATTTGCTTCATAAAAAAACAATCTTTGTTAAGTTAATAGTTATAGGAGCTTTCTGAGCCAGTTAAGTTTCTGGCATGAACTGATCATCAACCAGCACCACACCCTGTTTCGCTAAGCATTAATTTGAAACGGTAACTCAATCATTCATTAACATATCTTATGTATATCCCGCCCTAGCATTTCTGATGTAATTAATGTAATGCCTTTCTCGGTAACGTAGAATCGCTTGCGATCCTCCTCAGGATCAATCCCAACGGTTAATCCTTCAGGAATCACGCATTGCTTTTCAACCACCACACGTTGCAGATGCGCATGCCGACCAATTTCCACATTGGGAAGTATGACCGAATCCTCCACATAGCTGTAACTATTGACTTTTACGTTGGAAAACAACAAAGAGCGACGAACAGTTGCGCCACTAATAATACAACCACCTGATACGGATGAATCTAATGCCTGACCACGACGATCGTCGTCATCAAAAACAAATTTTGCCGGAGGCAGTTGCTCCTGGTGTGTCCAGATTGGCCAATCATCATCGTACAGATTGAGCTGTGGTGTAACGGAAATCAAATCGACATTGGCTTCCCAGTATGCATCCACCGTTCCAACATCACGCCAATACGGTATCCCAGATGACATATTAACGCAGCTGTTCATGAACCGATGAGCAAAGACGCGATAACGAGGCACCAAATATGGAATCAAATCCTTACCAAAATCATGGGATGAATCATGATCCTGGTGATCACGAATTAATTGTTTATAAAGAAAATCGGCATTAAATACATAAATACCCATACTTACCAGTGCTTTCCCCGCTTGACCGGGCATCGGCACTGGATGGGCCGGTTTTTCAGCGAAACTGGTTACCTGGCGTTGATCATTGACGCCCAGAACGCCGAAAGCACTTGCTTCTTGCAATGGAATCTCGAGACAAGACACCGTCATATCCGCGCATTTTTCGATATGTTCAGCCAGCAGCTTACTGTAATCCATTTTATAAATGTGATCCCCACCCAGAATCAATACATATTTCGCATTATGGCGCAGCAATATATCGATATTCTGAAATACTGCATCCGCTGTGCCTTGGTACCAGGTTTCTTCGACAGTTCGCTGTTGCGCAGGAAGCAATTCGACAAACTCCTTAAAACGCCCATCGAGAAAACTCCAGCCATGTTGAATATGGCGAATTAAACTTTGTGCTTTATACTGTGTCACGACGCCAATACGTCGAAAACCTGAATTGACACAATTGGACAGAGGGAAATCAACGATGCGGAATTTCCCACCAAAAGGAACGGCGGGTTTCGCACGCCAGTCTGTCATTTGATGTAAACGACTACCTCGCCCACCGGCTAATATTAAAGCGAGCGTTTCATGAGAGATATTGTTATGAAAGCGGCTACTTGTTTTGTACTCCGCCTGGGATTCATTTGCATGTTTAGGTTCAATTTTATCCATTGGCAATTTGTGACCCTTTTGCGTTTTTGCGCTTATCTTATCTTATTTATGACACTTTCTCACAGATTGCTTCAGGTTTAATTGCCTTTTGTCAAAGTTAAGACAGGTTATAATCCAAGACTAATCAGCTAATCTCTTATTAAAGGTGATGACCACGAGCAAGAATAATTTTCTGTCAAATGCACTGCTCAACGCACAACTCCATGATCCCTATGCGTATTTAGGATTACATAGGGATCATGATCAAATTGTGGTGCGTGTATTTCGTGCTTTTGATGCGCAGGTATGGATCAAAACATCGATCGGCTTTGAGCCAATGCAACGCATTCATCCCGAAGGAATTTTCGAATGGCGGGGCAAATTGATGCCAGCCATGCCATACCGACTGCGCATTGAAGAAAAAAACACGCGGCATACCGTCTATGAAGCATATGATCCCTATGCTTTTGCGCCGCAAATTTCTGATCACGACTTGTATTTATTCAATCAAGGCAAATTGTGGCAGGCCTATCGCATGCTTGGAGTTCAGCCGACCAGGAATTCCGATGTTGATGGCATGCGCTTCGCGGTATGGGCTCCGAATGCCGAGCGCGTCAGCGTAGTAGGAGATTTTAATCGCTGGGATGGCAGAATACACCCAATGAAGGCGCATCACGCCAGCGGTGTATGGGAATTATTTATTCCGGAATTACCACCCGGCATTCATTATAAATTTGAAATTCGCAATTGCAATAGTGGTGAAATTCTCGTCAAAACAGATCCCTACGCCAAACAATATGAATTACGTCCCAATACCGCAGCACTAATACCCACAGAAGACTCCTATAATTGGCAGGATACCACGTGGATGGCTCGTAGAAAGGTTTGGGACTGGATGCATGCAGCGCTGAATATTTTTGAGATTCACGCCGGCTCTTGGAAGCGGCATCCAGACGGACGTTTTTATAGTTACCGAGAATTAGCAACCCATCTTTTGCCTTACGTGCAGGAAATGGGTTATACCCATATCGAACTGATGCCTGTCTCGGAGCATCCGCTGGATGAATCCTGGGGCTACCAGACAACGGGATATTTTGCTGTTACCAGCCGTTATGGCTCACCGGATGATTTCCGATTTTTCGTAGATACCTGCCATCAAGCGGGAATCGGTGTAATCCTGGATTGGGTACCCGCACATTTTCCTCAGGATACTTTCGCGCTGGCGCGTTTTGATGGCACTGCTCTGTATGAACACGAGGATCCTCGCCTTGGTTTTCATCAGGATTGGGGCACATATATCTTCAACTTTGGTCGCAATGAAGTAAAGTCCTTCCTTTTATCCAGCGCTCATTATTGGTTATCCGAATTTCATTTAGATGGATTGCGTGTCGATGCGGTGGCTTCGATGCTCTATCTCGACTACTCACGCAAGAATGGCGAATGGTTGCCCAACAAATATGGCGGACGAGAAAATCTAGAAGCGATTGATTTTCTTCGCGAACTGAATATCATGGTGCACGGAGAATTTCCTGGCGCACTGACACTGGCGGAAGAATCCACTGCTTGGCCGGGTGTATCGCACCCTACTTATGTCGGCGGTTTAGGTTTTTCGATGAAATGGAACATGGGCTGGATGCACGATACGCTATCTTACATGCAGCAAAATCCGATCTACCGTCGCTATCATCACGAACAGCTGACTTTCAGCCAGCTCTATGCGTATACCGAAAATTTTGTGTTACCGTTTTCGCATGATGAAGTGGTACACGGCAAAGGCTCACTGTGGAACAAAATGTCCGGAGATGCCTGGCAAAAATTTGCAAATTTGCGATTGTTATTGTTATACCAAATGACTTGTCCAGGCAAAAAACTCAATTTCATGGGCAATGAATTCGCCCAGCAACACGAATGGCGCGTTAAGCACGAACTCGACTGGTATCTACTGGAGCAACCTTTACATGCCGGTGTGCAAACTGCTGTCCGGGACTTGAATCATTGTTATCAAAATATTCCGGCTCTACATCAACTTGATTTTGCTGCTGAAGGTTTTCACTGGATCGACTGCCAGGATGTTGAGCAATCGATAATCAGCTACCTACGACGTGCCAAGGACGGATCATTTGTACTGGTCATTCTCAATTTCACTCCTGTACCCCGCATCGGTTATCGCATCGGTGTCCCAACTGCCGGAATTTATCGAGAAATCTTTAATAGCGATTCAACTTATTACGGTGGCAGTAATGTCGGCAATTTAGGCAATATTACCAGCATGCCAATACCCTGGATGGGATTCTCCGATTCGTTGGAAATTACGTTGCCGCCGTTGGCAGGAGTTATTTTCTCGTGGCAGGAGTTCCCTGTCGATTAAGTAAACCATGGATAAGTTACATCTGTCATTCCGAACGTAGTGAAGAATGTTTAGCAAAAACAGCATAAATTTCTCGCCGCACACGAAATGACAGTTATTCAGAGACTCCCCAAGATCTTTGATTAAACAGGTTCAGAGCGAAACAGTCCGAGAAAACATGTTGATTACCACAATTCCCGCAACGATTAGAATCAAACCAATCACAGCAGGGATATCCAGCGACTGCCCGAAAAAAATCCACCCGCTCAGCGCAATCAACACCAATCCGACACCGGACCAAATGGCATAAGCTACTCCGACTGGAATAGTTTTGAGCGTCAGCGAGAGCAAATAAAAAGCCAACAGATAACCCACAACCACTACTACCGATGGCCACAAGCGGGTAAATCCTTCAGACGTCTTAAGAAATGAAGTTGCAATCACTTCACTGAGAATCGCGATTGAGAGAAAAATCCAGTGCTGCATTCTAATAACTCCAGTGTGTGCGCTACTTGGTAGCGGATACATGCATTAATTTGAAATGGCGAACAGAGTACTACATATCGGATAGAGAGCAATCGATAGCTGACAATTATTTCAACTTCTTTTATTCTGAAAATCTGCAATCACAGTGGAGTGACGAGCTTTTCAAGACAATCTACCGCTTAACCTGATCAATTATGCAACTGCGACTTGCTTATCGCGACATCTATACACATTCCTAATTCTTCTTGCTTTTATAGAAAACATGCAGTGTGTGATTTATCCATTTTCCCTGGTAGCCAGTATTTCACAGCAACACCAGAAGGTTCTATATGTAACTCAATGAATTGAACAGGATAATTAAAAATCGCTACCGGCAATTTGAGTCCGTGGAGAGATTCCATTGTAAGATTGCCAGGAACATCATGATTCGTATTCTCGTGATCTTTCGCTATTTAGTCTTGCTAGCTGCACTAGTTATCTGATTAAAAGGTTTATGCTGGAAAAAATTCTCGATATTGTCTGCCAGTTGATCCAGCAACCGCTGCCTGGATTCCCGACTGGCCCAGGCGACATGCGGCGTAACAATCAGGTTGTCTGGTCGCTGTCGCAGTATCAGATTATCCATGCTTGGTGGTTCTTCCTGGATTACATCGATCGCAGCACCGGCAATCTGACCCTGAGATAAGCTCTGCAATAAATCGGTTTCATTGATCAGGCCTCCGCGGGAAGTATTGATCAAATAAGCTGAAGGTTTCATCAATTCAAGCTCCATGCCGCTGATCAGGTGTTGTGTTTCTCGCGACAATGGACAATGCAGCGTAATAAAATCCGACTGCTGTAACACTTCATCAAACGCGGCTCTACCGGGGCGTGGCGGCTTGCCCTTATGCTCAGCAATCAACACCTGCATGCCGAATGCTTGTGCCACGTTCGCCACCGCATGACCCAAATCACCATAACCGATGATTCCCAGCGTTTTCCCGGATAACTCCTGTATATCGAAATCTAGCGGGCAGAAAAACCTGCTGGCCTGCCAGCCGCCGCGTTTCACCAGTGCATGATAATCCACAAAATGGCGTGCCAGATTCAACATTAGCATAAACACGTGCTGCACTACCGAAGACGTGGCATAACCGCGCACGTTGCACACCGGAATATTGCATTCATCGGCGGCTGCGAGATCGACATTATTATACCCGGTCGCTGCCACGCAAATGAGCTTCAGATGTTTGGCCCCAGCAATTGCCGGATGGTCGATAAATACCTTGTTGCTGACGATCACCTCAGCCTCGCGGATTCTTTCCAGCACCTCCGACTCGGAGGAATCATGATAGTACTGCCACGGCGAAATCGCCTGCTCTAACGCAACGCAACTCATATCACCGCGGGTTACGGAACCAAAATCCAGAAAAACAGCGCGCATCTCAATACTCCAGTTATGATAGAAAATCATACCACAAGCGATACTTGGACGGTCTCTGCGAATCATAATAGGTATGTCCAAACCGGAAAACGCATAGCTCCGATCGGAGTGTCATCAAAGGCCGCGCGTTGGAAGCAGTGCGCGGCAAGAAGTACCCTTCTAAGATAAAGTGCTTTGCACTTTCTTATTTGAGCATTATCAATCTATTAGAATCCTGCCACGTGCCATTTAATAGCTTTCATTTCGAGCACAGCGATAAGTTTATATTGCTGATTCACTAAAAATCCCACTACGTGTTCGAAGTAAAAACGAAGTATTCAGATGGTTCTTAAACTACAGTCGGTTAGCAGTTTCAAGGAAGCGATCTCGCTGCAAACTTTACAAAATATTTGGTAGTGTACTTTTAACACGCGACTTGATACATTATTTATCTGCCTCAGATATCGGGTAAGATATCGATGTGCTATGACAGCAGATTTCAAGCAAGGAAATCCGAATATGACTGAATCAAAATCCAGCACTTTGAATGATATTGATATCAAGGTTGATTCACAGGAAGCACTTGCCATCAGCCAGTTTGTTCATCGGAAAATCCTGCTTCGCCTGTTTCTGGGATGGTTATTACTCAGCTTCACGATTGGAGGTATCGTCCTATGGCTTGAAATTTCGCGCTTCCAGCAATTTGTTCATGAGCTTGCATCCAAGGAATCTGCGGCACTCAGCAATGAATTTCCCTATGACCTGGAGCAACTGGATGCTTCGACTTATCAGCACTTAACCCATCTGGCACAACAATTGGTTAAGCACAATTTCCTCGTGGTTGAGCTCTATGATGTCAATAAACAACTAAGAGTCGAGGCAATCCGTCAGGGACAAGAAACGACCGAGCAATGGATCAACAGCCATCGCCACAATTTCCCTCAGCATGGCGATTTTTTCCAAGAATTTCACTTAACTCAAGGTAAATTGCTGCTACTCATACTGATTCCAATTAAAGGGCCTCAGCATACGTTAATCGGTTACTTCGAAGGCATTTATCAGGTCGATCAAAAGACCCAGGATGCGATCAAGAATGAACTGCTTCACACACTGTTACTGATCACTATTGGCATCACATTTACCACTCTCCTGATGTATCCTATTGTGCTGACGCTCAATCGTGAATTGACCAAACTGTCTACCGATCTTTTAACAGGAAATCTGGAGTTGATGAATGTGATGGGTTGCGCCATTGCAGAACGCGACTCCGATACCAACAGCCATAATTACCGCGTTACATTTTATTCGCTCCGACTGGGAGAGATGCTCGGACTTCGTCAGGAAAACATTCTTAATCTGATCACAGGAGCTTTCCTGCACGATGTCGGCAAGATCGGAATCCGCGACCCCATTTTGCTAAAACCAGGAAAATTGACCCCACAGGAATTTGAGATTATGAAAACGCATGTCACGCTGGGTGTGGATATATTAAAACAATCCAGCTGGCTCAAAGGCGCATGCGATGTCGCTCATTTTCATCACGAGAAATACGATGGCAGCGGCTATCCAGAGGGGCTCAAGGGCGAAAAAATTCCCTTGAATGCACGAATATTCGCCATTGCCGATGTATTCGATGCACTGACCTCCAAACGTCCGTATAAGGAATCATGGACTGTGCATGACGCGCTTGCCGAACTTGAACGAGATAGTGGCAGTCATTTCGATCCACAGTTGCTACGTAATTTTGTGTCGATCGCACCGGCACTTTATCAGGAGGTAACTTGCCTGGAGGAAAGCCAGATGATTGCCATGGTAAAACGTTGCATTGCACGCTATTTCCTGACAATGGCAATCAAAACTGACACCAAGCCTAAGGTTCAAATACTTTGAGTAAGAATTTATTTGATTGTTATCGGGTAAAAATCAAAATCCTGAGTGCGATCATGGAAAATCACATCTATTACATCCGATTCGGTACAGGACTATCCAGTTTGTTACTGATGCTAATAGCTTGCCAGCCACAAACCGGCCAGATGGTTGAGCAACTCACCACTCAACCATCAAATGAGGTGATACTCAACCCCGGGTCACAGGCGCATACCTACATAAAAGAGTCTGTGGTGAAATTGTTTCAACGACCCATCATGGCTCCGGTAACCGGAAAAATTGTCTATGATGAAACTCGTACCAGTCGTGTTACTTCGCCCATTTCCGGCCGTGTAGCCGGAAACATTGCTGAACTCGGCATTTATGTGCACAAGAATGATGCGTTGGCAGAGTTGGATAGCCCGGAACTTGGGCAAGCACAATCCACTTATGCAAACGCTCTATCCGAATTAAATTTGGCGACCAGAATTTATCAAAGAAAAAAGAAACTTTATGAATACGATAGCGTTCCACTTAAGGATGTGGAACAAGCCGAAGCTGATTTAGACCGTATCCGCAATGAAACAGAACGGGCACGTCTAAAATTGGCCAATCTCGGTATACACAGCATGCACCTGGACGATCGCTTTGTACTGCGTGCCCCACTTTCCGGAACTATCACCGAACGTAATATTAACCCTGGCATGGAAATCAGATCAGACCTGGACACCCCTTTGTTTGTTATTTCTGATTTGAAACAACTGTGGGTTCAAATGGATATTTTTGAAAAGGATATCGGTTCAATTCATGTCGGAGCACAAGTATTGCTCCGGGTTCCAGCCTATCCCGATGAAAATCATACTGCAACTGTCAGCTACATTAGCCAAATAGTTGATGAATCTTCACGTACTGTCAAAGTACGTTGTATTGTGCCTAATCCGGAAAATAAATTATTACCGGCTATGTTTGCTTCTATTGAAGTACAAAGCAACCCGAAAGACCTGGCTGTTGTCGTACCATTGACCGCATTATTTACCGAAGGTCAATCGGCTTGGGTATACGTTAACATGGGTGATTATCATTATCAGAAACGTTGGGTCAAGACCGGATTACGCCTCAAGGATCGCGCAGTCGTTCTTGAAGGACTTAATGTGGGTGAGCAATTGGTAATTGATGGCGCGTTGCTATTGCATGCTGAGCAAAATGCGCAACTACAAAGTAAAAGAAGATTGTAATGATTAATCACATCATTGCGTTCAGCCTGCAGCAGCGCTTGCTTGTTATTGGTGCATCATTAGTACTGGTCATTGCTGGCCTCATATCGTTTGGACGCTTACCCGTACAAGCCTTTCCTGATGTACAGAACATCTTCGTGCAAGTAGTGACTCAGTACCCCGGTCAGGCTCCGGAAGAGGTGGAAAAACTCATAACGCAACCGATCGAAAAAGAAATGAACGGATTGCCGCATCTGATAAACATGCGTTCTGTATCCATTTTTGGATTATCGGTTGTCACTTTAACTTTTGATGATGACGCAGAAGATTACTTTTCACGTCAACAAGTGCTGGAACGGCTGAAAACTGTCAAGTTACCTCAGTCAGCAAACTCGGTACTCGCGCCTTTAACAACGGGTGTAGGAGAAATTTATCGATATCGTATCGAAGCACCCGATCTTCCTTTAAAAGAACAACGAGCACTACAGGATTGGTTGATCGAACGAACCCTCCGTTCTGTTCAGGGAGTCGCCGATGTCGTAGCATTCGGAGGAGGTGTCAAGGAGTATCAGGTACTGGTCGACGGCTATAAGCTCAGAGATTACAAACTAACATTAACCGAAATTTATCAAGCCATCAACGCAAACAATGCCAATACCGGCGGTGGCTATATCGAGTATGGCGATGAAGCATTGGTAATACGAGGGACTGGTTTGTTAGAGTCTGCTGAAGAAATTGGCAATATTATCGTCTCTAGCCAAAATGACGTTCCCATTTTTGTAAAAAGTGTTGCCGATATCGTTATAGGGACGCAACCGCGTATTGGGATTGTGGGATATAACGAGCTTGATGATATTGTTCAAGGCATAGTTTTACTGATCAAAGGAAGGAACGCTATCGATGTTATCAATGGCGTAAAACAAAAAATTGAATATCTGAATAACCATGGCTTGCCTCCTGGCGTCAAAATCATACCTATTTACGATCGTACTGAATTGGTACAACACACAATTCATACCGTTGAACACAATATGCTGGAAGGCACAGTATTAATTTTTTTAATTCTACTTATTTTTCTTCGTCGAATATGGGTTGCTTTGGTTGTAATTGCAGTGATACCACTGTCATTATTGTTCGCTTTTATCTTGATCAATCTTGCGCATGTTTCAGCCAATCTGATTTCTCTGGGTGCTATCGACTTTGGCATTATCGTAGATAGCGCAGTAGTATTGACCGAAGCCATTCTAGTTAAAATGACCCTGGAGATGCAGCAACAGGAAAATGAATCGCATATGCGACAATCCATGCTCATGACGGCAACGGAAATGGCTCGCCCCATATTGTTTTCCAAAGCCATTCTTATCATGGCTTTTTTGCCTATTTTTACTTTTCAGCGGGTCGAAGAAAAGATCTTTTCTCCAATGGCCATGACACTTAGTTTTGCTTTAATAGGTTCGCTCATTATCAGTTTAACCTTAGTGCCTGTGCTATTAAGCTACTTGCTTGGACCCAGACTCACTGAATCACACAATCCGCTGGTGCAAAATATGGAGCGGTATTACCGGATATTTTTGGAAGCTGTTTTACGCCATCCCCGCAGGTTATTTATTGGCTCTGGCCTTACACTGGTCTTAACCCTTTCTGCTACACCCTGGATTGGCACCGAATTTATGCCCAAGTTGGATGAGGGTAATATCTGGTTGACGATTACCTTACCAACACCAATCTCGCTGAGTAAAGCAAAAGCATTGGAGGTAGACATTCGTGCCAGTTTACGTGAATTTAGCGAAGTCAAATCGATCCTGACTCACGTAGGACGCCCGGAGGACGGCACCGACCCAAAAGGATTCAATAACTTGGAGATTCTCATCGACCTCAAGCCCAAGGAAATTTGGCGTTTTAGCACTAAAGACGAATTGATCATGGCAATTCAAAAACGCCTAGAAGTATTCCCCGGATTACAACTTAATTTTTCACAGGTAATTCAAGATAATGTAGAAGAAGCCATTTCTGGAGTTAAAGGCGAGATTGCAATTAAGATTTTCGGTGAGGAATTGAGTATTCTCCAGGAAAAAGCTGATCAAATCACGGGTATTTTACGTTCCATCGAAGGTGCTACAGATATTGCTGCTGAACAACAATCGGGATTGGCTCAAATGGTCATTGCCATTGATCGCGCCAAGATCGCCCGTTATGGCATTAATGTGACCGATGTGGAAGATGTGATTTCACTGGCAATAGGCGGCAAAGCCGCAACTCAAATGCTGGAAGGAGAACGTCGTTTTGATATTATTGTACGCTTGGCTGAGTCGATGCGAAATTCAGTCGTTGCGATTGAGAACCTGACTGTACTTTCCCCTAGCGGCAGTCGCATTCCTTTAGCTGAATTAGCGCATATCAGAATTAATCAGGGTGCCGCTCGCATTAGCCGTGAGGATAATGTGCGTCGCATTGCGATTAAGTGCAATCTGATCGGACGCGATCAAGGCAGTTTTGTAGCTGAGGCCCAGCAAAAAATTGCTCAGCAGGTTGCACTACAGCCAGGCTATCATATTGTATGGAGCGGTCAATTCGAGAATCAGCAACGTGCCATGAAGCGGCTCTCATTCATTGTTCCAATCAGTTTAATTTTAATTTTTGTACTTTTATTTTGGACCTTCAACTCGATCAAGAATGCCGCATTGATTGTAATGAATGTCCCCTTTGCATTGATTGGCGGTGTCATCGCCTTATTGCTGACCGGCGTTCACTTAAGTGTCTCCGCAGCAGTAGGGTTTATTGCGCTGTTTGGCATAGCCGTTCAAAACGGCGTGATACTGTTATCCCGAATCAATTTACTAAGACGCGAAGGTGCGCCCATACGCGAAGCAATACTGCAAGGCTCGGTGAGCCGACTGCGTCCAGTCGTAATGACTGCGCTGATGGCAATGTTGGGATTGTTGCCTGCCGCACTTTCAACCAGTATCGGGTCTGAAACTGTCAAACCTTTTGCTGTGGTTATTATCGGCGGACTTATCTCGGCCACACTGCTTACACTGACCATGCTCCCTGCGCTTTATCGTAATTTTGAAGAACTATACGAAACGTGAGGTAAAAAGTGAAAGAAATCCGCGCCTATATTCAGCCTTTCATGTTGTCAAAACTCACACAGATACTCCTCGAGATTCCAAATTTTCCAGGCATGAGCGTATCTGATTGTGAGGGTTTTGGACGAGAGAAATTAGTCCCTAGACAAGACTATACGCCCTATGTATCGAGAAAACGTATAGAAATTTTTGCCCCTGATGAAATGGTGGAATGCATATTTAGTGCAGTCATGACCTCGGCCAATACGCATCAACAAGGGGCCGGGAAAGTTTATATCATTGACGTCGAGAGAGGTGGAAAAATCTGTACCGGTGAGCAGGGAGAAGAGTTGGCCTAGCAAAATCAAGGCATTGGTATCACCGATTCTTTTGGTTTACCCTCATCAACCAATGCTTCTACGCTGAGCAGAATGATTTCAATCTCCTCAGTAATTTCTTCTTGACGCAGTTTGTTGTAGCTCAAGCTTAATTGCGCTTTATTTTGCTGCAAATGATGAATGGCCTTATTCATATGCTCAAGCCGCTTACGATTCTCCACCATCAAGGATGCATAAAACACTTCGTGCAGTACAGCATAAAGATATTGATCGGTTAATTGAGAAAGAAATTGATGAGGTTCCAGATTAAGTATCGGCGGATACGAAAAAGCCGAATTCTCGTCAGATACTGCTATTGGCAATATTTGCCGCAATTGGATCGCATCTGTTTCATCGTCATGATAGACAACACTGATACGCCCCAATTTAGCTAAATTCATTTGCGCTTGTAGCCGACTGAGAACCTGTGACAAATGTAACAACGTTTGCTGTATTTCCTCGGCAACGCTATGTCCCTCGATAAAAGCTGCAATGCGTGTATCAGCTTGCAATTTAACTTCAATTCCTCGTCCTACTGCCAGTAATAGAATGTCCGATTGCTGAGGATGCGCTTTAAGAAAACACAGTAAGGATTCGTTAAAATCACCGCAAAAACCACGCTCGGAACCTATTACAATCCAAAGTTGTTGCAAGTTGTCCGGGTATGATTGCTGATGAGAATAGAAACT
The DNA here is from genome assembly GCF_003011925.2 of Nitrosomonas supralitoralis. GTDB lineage: Bacteria > Pseudomonadota > Gammaproteobacteria > Burkholderiales > Nitrosomonadaceae > Nitrosomonas > Nitrosomonas supralitoralis. Next base: position 91,466 of record NZ_PXXU01000003.1, on the reverse strand, counting down.
CAGAAAATCCTGTGCGGCCGCTTCGATGCTGGCAACGGACCGGCGCTGCGTTGCTATAAATAACTCCAGCTTGTGGATTTCCAGCAAAGCCAGATTCTTCATAGCACTCATAATGCCTTCAATTTCATCCAGAGTTACCAGATGCTCTTTTATTTCACGCCGCTTACTCATTTAAAATTTATTTTAACCAGGCACGTATTAACGCTTTCCATTGATCACGACCTTGGTCAATGTTTAACCGGGTGTTTGTAACTTGTTTTTGGAGATGCATTAGATGCGCTCTGATCTGATTCACATCAAGATTATCGAATAAACCTTCGTTATAGGCCACCAGCCATGCCATCTGAAATTCAACAGATTGTGGTGAAAGTTGATCCTGTTTGAGGATTTCGCGAAGAATCTGTCCTCGCTTTATTCGCTCTTCCATACTGGCCTCCAGTTTCGAACCAAATCGGGTAAAAACTTCCAGTTCCAGAAACTGCAGATAATCGAGTTTCATGCGCCCCGCCTCTTTCTTGATTGCCGCATGCTGGGCTTTACCACCAATACGAGAAACCGAACGGGTAACATCAATTGCAGGTAAAAAACCACGCGCAAAAAGTTGACGATCAAAATAAATTTGACCATCGGTAATTGAAATTAAGTTAGTGGGAATATACGCAGCAATTTCGCCCTGTTCAGTTTCTACAATCGGCAGTGCCGTCATACTGCCGCCACCCTGTTTTGCGGATAAACGCGTTGAACGTTCTAACAAACGTGAGTGCAGATAGAAAATATCGCCGGGATATGCCTCTCGGCCCGGCGGTCTTCGCAACAATAGCGAAAGCTCACGATAACTACGTGCGTGAGTGCTCAAATCATCATAAACAACCAGCGTGTCTCGTCCTGCAGCCATCCAGGCTTCTGCCACTGTACAACCTGCAAACGGGGCCAAATATTTAAGGCCCGGCATGGCTGTCGCTTCTGCCACCACCACAACGGTATAGGCCAGTGCCCCGTAACGACGGAGCGTTTCTATCACACTAACCACGGTAGAACGCTTCTGTCCGATTAAAACATAAATGCAATAAACATTTTTTTCATGCTGATTGATGACAGTATCGATCGCTAAGGTACTCTTGCCACTTCCATTATCTCCAACAATCAGTTGTCGCTGGCCTTTACCCATCGGAATCATGGTGTCTATGATTTTATTACCGGTGTACAAGGGCTGCGCTACGAAATCGCGCGCAATAATTGGCGGAGAGCGTACATCCATAAAACGATAAGTACTAAAAGAAATAGATCCGGCACTATCAAGGGGGATACCCAATGGATCAATCACTCGTCCGAGCAAAGCATCACCCACACCAATACTGAGTCGGTTCCCTGTCAGGAAAGCCTGGGTTCCAGCAGTTAGTTGCCCCGTCTGATGCAGCAAGATTGCTCCTAGCCGATCATGAGCCAGATGAAATACCAGAGCGCTGCTGCCGTCTTCCAGTTGCACCACTTCATCCATGCAGGCCGAAGGCAATCCATTAATCCAGGCAATACCGTCACCCACAGAAATGACAGTCCCTTGCTCCGACAAACGCAAACTATATTGATAGCGCGACAACCATTCGGCTTGCCTGATTAAGAGAGAATCGGGTTGATTAGTAATGTTAGGCATTACACATATCATCCAGCATGCCGCAGCACCCCGCCAAATGACTTTAGTTCATCGCGCAAATTGGCATGCAGAATCCATGCACCAATGTCAATCTGGAACCCGGAAATCAACTCCGGGTTTGTATTAAATACAACGGGCAATGCTTTCCCCGCTACTTCGTGCAATGAACGCGTTAACTCTCCACGCTTGCTGGTATCCAGCGGAAATGTACTTTGTATTTTGATCTGCAACCCCGGTTCTTCTGCAGCTACGGCGATCTCATGTTTATCGTGTTGGCTGAGTCCCTGCAAATCTTCCATGAGCACTATGTAGAGCCTGTTTTCGAGCTCAGGAGAAGCCAATCGCGAGAGTAGCTTGCTGGTAAATGCAACACCTTGTGCAATGCCCTTTTCTTCCATCGACCTCTCAAACTCGTGACGATTTCGCTCAGCCAGAACGCGCCTACGTTCCGCTTCTTCATTTACTCTTATTTCTAGCTCGGCCAATTTACTTTCACGTATTGATGCCAATTCTGTGTTAAGTTGTGCTTGAGCAGCTTCTTTTTTTGCCTCCCATTCAGCCAGGTATTGTTCATTCTTAGATTTTAGTTCGTTTGCCTCATTTCTGATTTGTAATGCATCAGATAACGATTTATCGATATCTGCTCGACGCCTGGCAATGACCCCGAGGATCGGTTGATATAAAAACCGCTTCAAGATCCACACCAGGATCAGAAAATTAATTATTTCAAGAACAAAGGTAGTCCAATCGAGGTCCATAGGCCTTATGAGTTTTTAATGAACCAGATATTCCAGCAGTGGATTGCGAAACAGTATTACTAACACAACCACCAGCACATAAATCGCCAAGGATTCAATCATGGCCAATCCAATAAACAATATCCGCATGATGGATTTCTCAGCTTCCGGCTGCCGCGCCAGCGCATCCAGCGCCTGGCTGATTGCACGACCCATCGCCAATGCTGGAAACATCATGCCTATGGCTACCGCTAATACAGCACCTACGGTAGAAAGTACCGTGAACCAAGTCATATCACTCATATATTGCTTCCTTTAATTGATTCCTTTATTACTTTCCCGTTGCGATTGCATGGCACCCGCAACATAAAGCAACGCTAACATTCCAAATATATAGGCTTGTACTAGAGCCTCGACCACATGCAACATCAATAAGGGTACCGGAACCAACAAACCGGCTACCAGCAGAACCAGCAATGCTGCCAACTCAAGACTCATAATATTGCCAAATAAGCGGACCGCCAGTGCAATGGTTCGTGTCACTTCACTGATCAGATGGAAAGGCAATAGTAGTGGAGTTGGACTTAAATAATGTTTTAAATAGTTGCGAATGCCTCCACTGCTTATTCCAAACCAATGAACCGATAGAAATACCAGTAATGCAAGCCCGGCAGTTACAGAAAAATTACCGGTTGGGGAATGTAGCTGCGGGATCAATCCGGTAAGATTTGCAGTCACAATATATATCCATAACGTTGCAATAAAGGGCAGCACTTGTTGCGTATGGTCCGGTATAACAGTATTTATATTATCTTCTATCGCCAAGACCAGGCCCTCCAGCATGGTTTGTACCTTCCCAGGAACAAGCGCAAGGCGTCTAGTTGCAAGCCAGCAAAAAATACCTAATGTAAGCATAATCCCCCAAGTAGTGACTACAATGGAGGTGATGCCGAAAGGTCCAACATAAAATATTACAACCGGGTTATCCATTAGTGATGTTCCCGCACATATAAATAGACATTGACCATGCCTATTATAAGACCCACCACTATCAATCCAATCGTCCACTGAATCGAATAACTTTCTGATTTATCATCCAGCCAATTACCCAGATAAGCGCCAAGGATAACGGGTAAAACAAAGAGCAAAGATAATGTTCCCATGAATATTGATTGCGCCAGTAATGTTGGGCGTTCTTTCTCAGCCCTTTGCATACGCTTGATTTGTTGTTCGACAGATTTGCGCAATTGCTTGTCATCCATGATCGCTATCCCCTGATTCCACTCCGTCCCATTTGCCATAAGCGGCGAAGCATCTCCTGTTCCAATTGGCGCAAACTATCTTTGATACTTTTTAACTGCGTTTCCTCAACCAACAGTTGCTCCAGTAATCCTGCGCTGATACGTTGATAATCGGTATCAGAAAGATAACGTCGTGTACTGATGTAAAGCTGGTTATCCAGACAATAAAGAATCCCACCGGGGAATGCCAGATAGCACCAATCGCCATTTTGTAAGCGATAACGGGCTAATCCATAATTGAGCGCCGTCATCATACGCGCATGTCCGGCCAGAATGCCAAAACTACCCGAAATATCCGCCCCCACAAAACAGGTTACCTGTTCCACACGATTGTATTGCGTGGCACTTTGAAGATGCAAAGTAAATGTCTTCACCCCTCCTCCTGCATGGATCCGCGCATATAGCATTGCTCTTCTGGAACGCCATCGTAATCACCGTTTAAAAATGACTCGCAGTCAGTCAGTGTCTGATCCAATTTGACTGACACTCCTTGGATACCGCTATGCGCGTCCATTACATGAAACGGTTGTGTCAAATAGCGCTGTAACTTACGTGCACGCATAACAATCCGGCGATCATTCTCAGATAATGCTTCCAAACCCAGCATCGCAATAATATCTTCTAATTCCTGGTAACGTGCAAGATGTTCACGCACACTCTTAGCAACCTGGTAATGACGATCGCCGAGAAATGTACGATCCATCATTTTGCTCGATGATTGCAATGGATCAACTGTGGGATATATGCCTTTGGCTGCTTGGCTTCGAGATAAAATAACCGTTGTATCCAAATGAGCCAGTATCGTACTCACTGCGGGATCCGTCATATCATCCGCCGGCACATACACTGCTTCCACCGCGGTGATATTGCCTGCACGAGTTGAAATGATCCGTTCCTGCAATTCCGCCACCTCACTCATCAAGGTCGGTTGATAGCCCACCGTTGCAGGCATGCGCCCAAGTAAGCCAGAAATTTCACTACCCGCCTGGACAAAGCGAAATACATTGTCTATCAATAATAAGACTTCTTTACCTAAAGTATCGCGAAGATATTCGGCATACGTCAATGCTGACAAACCCACTCTGAACCGTACACCCGGAGATTCATCCATTTGTCCAAACAACATCAGCGTACGCGGCATCACGCCAGCATCTTGCATTTCATGCCACAACTCATGGCCTTCGCGAATGCGCTCACCGACGCCCGCAAAGACAGAAACACCTTGGTGCATGCTGACAATGGCATGCATAAATTCCATAATCAGAACGGTTTTTCCGACACCGGCACCGCCGAATAACCCAGTCTTACCACCTTTAACAAAAGGACAAAGCAAATCAATCACCTTGATACCTGACTCCAGGAGACCCTCAGAAGGCGCCGTATCAGTCAGTAAAGCGGGAGGTACAATGATATCGCGCATTTCCGATGTCTGCAGTGGCGATTCACCATCAAGCGGCGCCCCAAACATATCCAGCACACGGTTCAGACAATCAGGTGTGACCGGGATACGCAAAGGCCCGCCACTGTCAAACACTGTCAAACCGCGACGAAGCCCCGCTGTTGAATGCAAGGCGATTGCCCGAACATGGCGTGCATCAAGATGACGATGGACTTCGAAAACATAATTTTGATGCTCAACAATACAGAATAAAGCTTGATGCAGTGGTGGCAAAAATTCACAGACCACATCAACAACGGGTCCATGAATTTCCTCGATAACACCTATTGGATCATTAGAAGATTCTATACCCTGCATCATTTGATTCATGAAATCGAACTCCTTGCCTTGCAAATATCGGTATCTTAATTCTTACGCAAGATATGCTCTGAATTAATTACTTTAAATTCTAATAACGTATCGACTTTCAGGCATTGGTTTCAAAATTTTAACTATTTGGCAATCGTAATACTGGGCACACCAATGCGAGGCAGATCAGTGACAGTCATTTGAAACAACAAGAACAATAGCTGAAATCCATCCCGATTCCAGCGCGCATGCGGTCCGATAGTATTGACCGCATAGTACCGCTCCTTCCAGCGGATAGAAAAATCGACATCCGGAGATGGCAGACTAGAAACTACAAATTCCATGGTTTGATCAGGATTCTCGTTATTGAGGATAGGCGGTGTTCTTGCATCTTTCTCGACATGATATCCCTTCTCGTAACCGAGTGATTTGCCGAGAAAGCCAAGGATCGAATGAAAGCTTCTCAGCCGGAAAACACCGCTCATTGGCCACTCGCCGCCATAATGACCGGCACGGATATCAAACGCAATATCGCTGACGTCCCAGTCTCTAGCGCGCTCATTCAGCTCTTCGCGCTCTGCTTCAGGAAGCGTATCGGGATCATAGTTGGTGATCATAACTGGTCCAGGAATTTGTTTGCGCAAAGTATAGCTATCATCCTCAGCATGATAGTGCACGATAAATTCTTTTTGCAGCGACTGAAAGCTATCAGGCGCAATTGAGTTGGACGGAATTTTCCAGGCATGTTTCAGCAATAACGGCTCGACATACAACTGATTATGATCTTGAATCGCGGAAAAATGCAGCACCACGCGACGGAACATTTCATAACCGTTTTTATCCGAAGGATCGTTGCGATGAACACCATATTGCTCAGGATGTATCATGCGCACTTCCTGCGCCATCATTCGCAACAGCATGTCAACATCAAAATGCTGACGCAGCAGCAACGTCAATTTGCTTTGCGGAAACGGTGTCAGCAAGCGTTTGGTGAACTCTTCTCCTTCGATCGGGACAATGCTAATCGTAGGACTCTCAGCCAGACTACCACCAAAAACTGGCATCAGCGTTGCACCTGCAAGGCCCCCTAACGCAGGCGCAGCACCTGCATTGGCAACAAAAGTGTAGGTGGCCGCAATATTGGACACACCCGTAAAATGTACCGGTTGCCGGTAATGTGCCCGTACGATATTAACCAATAGCTGCTGCGATACGGAATCGGTAATCGCTTCATCATAAGCAATTACAGCGCGATTCAACGCCATCGGCGAGATACAACCGGACAGAGAGATCAGCACGGACAGAAACAACAATCGTTGCGAAAATAACCACTGATAACTTGACTGCCTCGTTTTATACCTCACCATCTCTCTATCCTGAATAACGCCTCTTCGATATAAAGCACATAGATCCATTGTCAGCGAACAGCACGCTGAATCATAACACTCACCCCAATGCTTTTGCTTTTTAAACTGATAAATCCAAGTACAATATCAGCAATTATCACTGCAAGGCTTTGGATACGAATCGCAGAATTAGAGTTAATTGAAACCCATCAGGGCAGCAAGATACTTCGTAGTACTCTGGAAGTTAAATGTGAAAAAATCAAGAAGAACGTTATCGCGAAAAGATTCAATTAATAATATTCCGGCCTGGCATGGCTCTCGAAACGTGTATATTCGCCCAGGAAAGTTAAATCGACTTTTCCGATCGGACCGTTACGTTGCTTGCCGATAATAATTTCAGCAATCCCTTTGTCGGGTGAATCCGGGTTATACACTTCATCACGGTAAATAAACAAAATCACATCGGCGTCTTGTTCAATCGCGCCAGATTCGCGCAAATCCGACATAACTGGACGCTTGTTGGGTCGCTGCTCAAGACTGCGATTGAGCTGTGATAATGCAATTACCGGTACTTTCAATTCTTTCGCCAATCCTTTTAACGCACGTGATATTTCCGAAATTTCTGTGGCGCGATTCTCCCCTTGGCTACTTGAAGACATAAGCTGTAAATAATCAACCACAATCAAACCCAATTCACCGTACTGGCGATATAGCCGCCTTGAGCGCGCTCTGAGTTCGAGTGCATTTAACGCGGCTGTCTCATCAATAAAAATGGGTGCCTCATTCAGTTTGCCTAAGGCGTGCGTCAGTTTAGGCCAATCTTCATCTTCCAAACGACCGGTACGTACCTTATGTTGATCCAGTTTCCCTACTGACCCCAGCATCCGCATGGCTAACTGTGCCCCTCCCATTTCCATACTGAACACCGCAACGGGTTTGTTGAGCTCTAGGGCCACATGCTCTGCAATATTCAATGAAAAAGCGGTTTTCCCCATAGATGGTCGACCCGCAACTATAATCAGATCACCTGGCTGGAATCCGGATGTCTTTTGATCAAGATCATGAAAACCCGATGCAATTCCAGTTACGTTGCTCGGATTATCCTGGCTATATAGTAATTCTATCCGTTCGACCACTTGCCGCAAAAGTGGTTGAATGCCCATGAAACCTTCTTTACCGCGAGCACCTTCTTCAGCAATCTCGAATACTTTCGCTTCCGCTTCATCCAGCAAATCTGCAGCAGAGCGCCCCACCGGGTTATAAGCTGAGTCGGTGATGTGCACACCCACTTGCGCTAAATTACGCATGATTGAACGTTCGCGGACAATTTCCGCATAACGCTTAATATTTGCCGCCGAAGGCGTGTTCTGCACGATGGCGCCAATATACGCAAGTCCACCGATTGTCTGTAGCTCTGCTGATGTTTCAAGCGATTCCGCCACGGTAATGACATCTGCTGGCCTGTTCTGTTCAATCAGCTTACAGATATGGTGATAAATCAGTTGGTGATCCTGCCGGTAAAAGTCGCTATCCATAATGATATCTGCGACTTTCTCCCACGCATTATTATCCAGCATGAGTCCACCTAGGACAGATTGCTCACTCTCAATCGAATGGGGAGGTGTTTTATAGGGATCTACAAGCTGATCCTGATGGAGGCTGATCGGTGATTGCGCCATTGATATCGAAAACTCAGTTGAAGAATGTTAGATTCTACCACTTGCCGAATCACAAATGAAAAAAGGACTACGAATAGTCCTTCTTATAAACAAATCAAGATAATTGCTCTATCAGAGCACTGAATCACCCAGTACCGAAACAGTAACGCTCGCTGTCACATCGCTATGTAACGAGATCGTCAGTGGATAATCTCCCACTTGTTTTAATTGACCATGAGGCATATGAATCATTGCGCGTTCAACCGCAAAACCCAGTCCAGCAAGCGCTTCAGCAATATTTGCATTGGTTACGGAGCCAAACAATTTTCCATCACTTCCGGCCTTCTGAGTAATCTGAACCAACAAGCCCTCAAGTTTTGCCGCAATAGCCTGAGCTGCCGTTAAAGTTGCTGCTTGTTTCTTCTCCAGTTCTGCCCGTTTGGATTGGAATTCTGCAATAGCCTGCTCGGTTGCACGCTTTGCCTTACCCTGCGGGATCAGATAATTACGTGCAAAACCGCTTTTAACGTTAACAACGTCACCTAATTGGCCCAGATTGCTAACTTTTTCCATCAAAATGATCTGCATTACATTCTCCCTAGTGACGATCCGTGTAAGGTATCAATGCCAGAAAACGAGCCCTTTCTATCGCTGTACCTAACTGACGTTGATAAAAAGCAGTCGTACCGGTAATTCGTGCCGGAATTATCTTGCCGTTTTCATTAACGAAATCTTTTAAAATTTCAATATCCTTATAATCCACCTGTTTGATGCCTTCCGCGGTAAAGCGACAAAACTTTTTGCGCTTGAATAAAGGGCGATTGGCTTTTTTGTCTCTTTCTTTTTCCTTATTGTCTTTACGTCTAGTAGTAAAACGTGCCATATATATTCCTATTTATAATTAAATGAGTTCAATTTGATCTGAGTGCAACACCAATTGTTGATTCATATGGTTCTTACGATTGAGAAATCCGGTGAGCTTAACCCTGCTGTTAAGCTTGAATTCGGCAACGGTCAAAGCCAGCTTTCCCATTGCAACCACAATAATATCAAAGACTATTTTCCTCACAACGCCCGCTTCTTGTTGTTGAGATCCGTGACTTACAGTAAATTCAATCACAGCGATGCCAGCAGGCGTGTAACGTAAAATGCCTAATTTAACAATTTCCCCACAAATAATTGTCTGGTTACATTCCAATTGTAATCAGACTATGCAGTAGCAGCGGGTTCTTCTGCAACCTCATCAGAATCTATTTCATCCACGGTCTCCTCTGGACTTGGCGAACTCGCGGAGCCGGCTCTCTCTACCTGACGCATCATAGGTGACGATTCAGTGATAGGCCCCTTAGTTTTGATGGTTAAATGCCGTAGAATCGCATCACTGAATTTGAAAGCATGATCCAGATCATCCAAAATCTCCTGATCACACTCAATATTCATCAATACATAATGTGCCTTATGAACTTTCTGAATCAGATAAGCAAGCTGGCGACGCCCCCAATCCTCCACACGATGAACTTTTCCATTCTTAGAAGTTACAATACCGCGATAACGTTCGATCATTGCTGGCACTTGTTCACTTTGATCAGGATGAACAATAAAGACTATTTCGTAATGTCGCATACATTCCTTACGGGTTAAGCCTCCCATCAATTACGATGGTGAGACAAGGGGTTTAAAAACATGCTATTTTACTGAATTAATATAGCAATATCAAATAGTGTTCAAATAACTGTGATAATGTTATTTGCATATCAACTTGAACTGGTAAAATTTGTCCGCCGGATTCTAGAATATTGTTCTTGTCATTAGGTATTGTTTTTTTCAAAAAACCTCAAAAAAACCATTACAAACAAAGCGCACAAATCATGTTGCTAATGATTGATAACTACGACTCCTTTACTTATAACTTAGTGCAGTATTTTTGTGAATTGGGAGAGAAGGTTGTTGTATACCGTAACGATGAAATTACTGTAGATAAAATCTCGGAATTAAACCCCGAGCGAATCGTGATTTCCCCAGGCCCATGCACTCCGAATGAAGCAGGCGTATCGCTGTCCGTCATTCACCAGTTCAGCCAGAACATTCCTGTTCTAGGCGTTTGTTTGGGACACCAGAGCATCGGACAAGCATTCGGTGGTCGGATTGTTCATGCAAAACAACTGATGCATGGCAAGACATCACCTATTTATCATCATAATACCGGTGTTTTTAGAGACTTACCCAATCCCTTTATTGCCACTCGCTACCACTCTCTTGTCGTTGAACGCTCAACACTGCCCGATTGTCTGGAAATAACGGCATGGACTGAAGACGATGAAATAATGGGTATTCGTCATAAAACCCTCGCCATCGAAGGCATCCAATTTCATCCTGAATCCATTCTGAGTGAACATGGACATCAAATGCTCGAGAATTTCCTTAATCGCTAGATCGGATTGAACAAAGGCAACCACATGAATCCTCAAGAAGCACTACAACGGATCGTCGCGCATCAAGAGATATCGCATGACGACATGATCGTGCTGATGCGGCAGATCATGCAAGGTGAAATTTCACCTATACTCATCGCGGCAATCATCACCGGTCTTCGGGTAAAAAAAGAAACCATCGGAGAAATAGCTGCTGCAGCACAAGTCATGCGTGAATTTGCGACCAAAGTCGATGTTGCCAATGACGCCCATTTAGTAGATACCTGTGGTACGGGCGGAGATTCTTTGCATACTTTCAATATCTCAACGGCATCGGCTTTTGTGGCTGCAGCTGCAGGTGCGCGGGTCGCCAAACATGGAGGCAGATCGGTTTCAAGCAAATCCGGCAGCGCCGATGTGTTGGAAGCACTTGGCGTTAATCTCAACCAAACACCGCAGCTAGTTGCTCAAAGTCTGGACGAAATTGGCGTTGGTTTTATGTTTGCCCCCAACTACCACTCCGCCATGAAGCATGCTGCTCCGGTACGACGAGAGCTAGGCATCAAAACTTTATTCAATATACTGGGGCCGTTAACGAATCCTGCCAGTGCCAGAAGACAAGTATTGGGTGTTTTCAGTGAAAATCTCGTTAAAATTTTGGCGCATGTCCTGCAACGGCTGGGCAGTCAGCACGTACTCATCGTTCATGGTAAGGACGGGCTGGACGAAATCACGATCACAGGTGAAACGATTATCGGTGAATTAAAAAATGACCAGGTAACCGTTTATAGCATCAAACCAGAAGATTTTAATCTTACACCCTGTTCTATTGAAGCTATTCAGGTTACTGATAGCGAGGATGCAAAAATGATGTTGCTCTCAGTGCTGAAAAACACCCCCGGGCCTGCACGGGATATTGTTGTAATGAACGCCGGCGCTGCGATATATGCTGCTGGAGTCACTGACACACTGGAATTGGGAATCAGGGCTGCACTGAGAGCGATCGAAAGTGGTGGCGCATTGAAAAAACTTCATGATCTGGTGGAATTAACTCATAGAAATCCGAATTAAAAAAACATGCCTGACATTCTAAACAAAATACTCACTGTAAAAAAACAAGAAATAGAGGCTGCTAAGGCATTAAAACCTTATTCCATATTACTTCAGGAAGCACAATCCGCAGCATCGCCGCGAGATTTTGTCGCCGCTATTCAAAATAAAATCGCTGCAGGAAGATCGGCAGTCATTGCTGAAATCAAACAGGCCAGTCCCAGCAAAGGTATTTTACGTGGACGTACCCCAAAAAACGCTCAATCTTTCGAGTTTCTGCCTGCCGAAATAGCAACAACCTATGCCCAGCACGGCGCAGCTTGTCTTTCCGTATTAACCGATCAACAGTTTTTTATGGGTAGCCCCCAATATTTACAAGCTGCACGGAGCGCCTGCTCACTTCCAGTCTTGCGTAAAGATTTCATTCTGGAGGATTATCAAATTGCTGAAGCACGCGCGATGAATGCAGACTGCATTTTATTGATAGTTAGCGCCTTCTTAATAGAAAGCGGCAATCATTCAGAGGACTCAGACTATCATCCCCTAGCACGCATGCTAAAGCTTGAACAACTGGCCCACTCGCTGGGAATGGCCGTTCTGGTAGAAACCCATGATGCTGCTGAGCTGGCCATGGCTTTACAGCTAGCAACACCATTAATTGGAATCAATAACCGTAACCTGCGTACTTTTGAAACATCGCTCGATACAACCTTAAAACTACTGAACTCAATCCCACCCGAGAAAATTGTCGTTACCGAAAGTGGGATTCATACACCTGCAGATGTCGCCCGCATGCGCACTCATCAAGTTCACGCATTTCTTGTCGGAGAAGCTTTTATGCGCGCGGAAGATCCAGGCATTGAACTAGCACGTTTGTTTTCGTAATGATTGCTTGTGACTGTTCAGGCAAGACTGATTTTCTCTTACTGCTTGTTAGCACCGACAATAGTCATGACGTCACACGCTTGCAGGTGTAAGAGTTTCGAAATATCTTCATAATCGTCAGGTAATGCGGCGTCGTCCCAGCCATTCGCTGAATGTCTGGCTAAATTTACTGCCAGTATGACATTGCGAACACGCTGCAATTTTGCATGCTCATCATCCGTCAGAGTTGTGAGTAACTCAGGCAATTTCCATTTGACAGCAAGCTCATGTTGTAATTGATTAAGGGTGAACCCCAAAATCTTTTCTTGCGCTGCTGCACTCCTTAATGCTTTGTTCTGTTTTTGCAATTGCTTAATCATCAGCATTTCATCGGGTGCAAAACACCACATCAACATTTCTGCTATATCGTGTAACTGGGCGGCAAGACGAATGTCAGAAAAATGCAAATCATGCAAACGAATTGCCCAGTCATAGGCATATGATGCAGCAATATTGGAGCGATGAGCAGCTTTTAACAAATGGATGAGCGCGCTCATATTATTGCGCCCAAGAGTTTCTTCGACCAAAGGTTTAGCAGGAATTTTATTAAGCATCGTTTCCAATCCAAGCATCATTGCAATTTGCTCAACTTCCATCACATCGTGTTCCTGGCAACGGTGTTTGTGATCTTGCATATAACGCATGAGCTTTACCGTCATCAGGGGATCGTTTTTCACAACATTTGCATAACTTCGTGCATTCAAGTTCTGCTCATCTTGCGCAAGCATTTCAAGATTCCGTGCAGTTTGTTTGAGAACAGGAATATCTGCCCTTGTGAGGAAATTGACCCAATCTGATAGTTTTCTTGAGACTGGTTGAGGCATCTTAGAACTCCTGAAAAATATTTACGTGAGATTCCTTACGACATTTCCTTATAAACCTTGAGGAAACAATAGGCTACGCATAAAGAATTCAGGCAATTGTTTGTTATTTGAACATGGAATTCTCTTTACTATTTTTTATAGAAATATAACAATCCATTATCAAGATTCTCATACTTTTAATATCGGGAGATATATGATGTTTAAGCGCCCTGAAATTTGGCATCTAAAGTATCTTTTCCCGGCTGTCCTGGTCTTGTTTCTTTCCTTCACAATTGCCGCTGTCGCAGTAGCCGCAGGGTCACAGGCACATCTGAAAGGCAGATTCGGCCTGCTGCACGACTGGCCCGTTGTACCGATCGCAATGATGCTGATGCCGGATGGGCGAGTAGTTGCTTACGGAACCGATACTGTGGGCACGCAGATTGGCAATTTGCTCTATGTTACCTGGGATCCGACGCTCGGCATTGGATCCAATGCGTTCGAGACATTGCCCAACACAACCCTTACCGACATTTACTGCGCTGGTCAGGCGCATCTTCCAGATGGCCGCGGTCTTTTCTTCGGTGGTGATGCTTTTTTGAACACTAAGAGACAGTATGCTCACGATAACGTGAATATTTTTGATTCGTCTACTGACACCCTGACACACCTTCCCCAGAATATGACGTTTAAGCGTTGGTATGCGACCGCAGTAACGTTGCCTAATGGTCAGCATGCCGTGATGGGTGGGCGTAACAGCAGGGATTTTCCAGGAACACGAACGATACCCGCTACTGTAGCAACCTACTCACCGACACCGGAAGTGCGTGCGAAAAATGGCCGCTGGCGTACACTTAGCTCCGCAACCAGTGACGCTGCTTACGGAGCGCTGGGTAGCACTGGAGAAGAAGCCTGGTTTTATCCCCGGGCTTGGGTAAACCCACAAGGCAAGTTGTTTATTCTCGGACACAACGGCGCAATGTACCAGCTCAATACATCAGGCACCGGCACACTCTCAAAGTATCTATCGACTATAGCGCCGGGCCTTAACAGCTTGCCAAGCATAATGTATGCTCCTGGTCGCATACTATCCATTCGCGACAACCGCACGGCGTTTGTTGTCAACATCAATGGTAATGGCGAGCCTGTCGTGACTTCGGGCGGCACTCTGGCAAAAAATCGTCAATACAGCAATGCAACAGTACTCGCTAATGGTTTTGTCTGGGTCAATGGCGGATCATCAACCGGGAATGATTTGGTTGGTGCAGCTTTAGACTCTGAGCTTTGGAATCCCAATACAAGAGTTTGGAAATCGACAGCCAGAGCAGCCACTCCTCGCCTGTATCACTCAACCTCACTGCTTCTTCCCGATGGAAGCGTGATTACTGGAGGCGGCGGCACACCCGGCCCTCTGACTCAACTTAATGGTGAAATTTATTATCCGCCTTACTTATTTAAAAAAGATGGCAGCGGCCAATTTTCTCCCCGACCGGTTATCGTGGATGCTCCAACAACCATGATTAGCTGGAATCAGCAATTTTCTATCGAAGCAACCGAAAGCATTTTCAGAGTCACATTGGTGCGCATTGGTGCAACCACACACGCATTCAATAATGAGACACGTTTTTTTAACCTATCGACTCCGCAAAAAGGTAACAATATCGTCACAGTAAAGACTCCGGTCTCAGCCAGAGTAGCCCCTCCAGGTTTCTATATGCTTTTCGTATGGAATATTGACGGAACACCATCGGTGGCCAAGATTGTGCAAATTGGTTAATCTGCCGCCTCGAAGATATCTAACTCAATTTTCTGTGCAGCGGGTATTCACCGAAAGGAGATGTTCATTGAGCACTCGCCAATTCAGCTCGAATTTTCTGTAAATTAGGGTCATCCGGCAAGACAGACTCCGCTCTTTGCAAATAAAGCTTAACCGCATCGAATTTACCTTCAGCCTTCGATTTCTCAATAAATTGAATATACCGTCCCACAATTCTCTGCAATCCTGCAAGCGCTTCTGCATTATCAGGCTCTATCGCCAGCACCATCTGATAGTACTTGTAAGCGTTGTCTCTTGAAGGTGTGGTTAAGCGCTCTGCTATCATGGATTTTTCAGCGGCAGTCAAATGTTTCTTTATTAAGCCTGAATCAATTGGTTTTACCGATGAACTCTGCTGCGTGGATTGAGACGGCGACACATCAGCCATCGCTAATGGCTGAACATTGTCTGATACCGGTTCGGCGATCTCTCTAGTGTTACGTTCCGGCTCAACAATCGATAGATTCTCTGGGAGAGACATACTTTCTGTTGATTGATTCTCAGCCTCGCTCAACACTTCTTGCATTGTTTCGGATATTTTCTCGGAAACAGATTCTGGACTTGCTTCAGTTGCAACCGAAGTAACGGATGAGTCATCTTTTGTCTCTGGTGTATCGATGGCTTTACCGGGATTACGTTGAAATAAAGGCTCAGTGGCAACAGTGCCTGAACCGTCATTCGGATTCTCGTCGAACCACAAACCAACTGTCACCAGGACAACGATACCGACCATGACACCCATCAATAACCTGTTATTGGCAACCGGCCGGCCATGGGCAACTGAATCAGCAACCGCCTGTTTTTCGGATGAAGTTTTAGATTCACTGGTATGCTCTGATTTCAGCAATGTCAGAATCTCTCCAGCCGATTGCGGCCTGTCCTGATATTCAGGTTGCAACATCCACTGAACCGCTTGCAATAATTCAGCACTGTAGGCAGTATCCGCAGATCTGGAAAGAGCATTCATGGGATCGGGTTCTCCCTGGCTTAAGGTTGCTCTCCTAATCTGGGCGGCAACAGGAGAGTGGTGTGTCATACAGGCATAGAGGACTGCACCCAATGCATAGAAATCCGTTGCGGGCCCAGGTTTATTGCCGGACTCATATTGCTCCGCTGGCGCATAGCCGGTGGCTAACTCCTCGGCAAATCGCGGGGTGCGCGCAGCAATCGCCAATCGTGCAGCAGCGAAATTGATCAGCAATGGCTCACCATCCTTACCGATAAGAATCACCGCCGGTTGAATACCCCCATGCACGATCTTGTGTTCGTGTATTTTCTGCAAGGCATTCAAGACCGATGTCAGTATGAATTTTAATTCTGTTTCAGCAAGGGATGCTTTCGCTTCTAATAACTTGGAAAGTGGCATGCCTTCCTGCGCACCCATAATCAGATAAGCCGTTCCATTTAATGAAAGGATATTTTCTGTTACCGCAATATTAGGATGCTCGATCTGTGTGAGAACCTCCGCCTGATCCAGGAATGCCTTTAATCCATAGTCATAATTCTCTTTATCAGCCAATGACCTGGGTTCAACGCCAAGACCATCCATTGAGCGTATGGCAAAATCGTGAGGAAAATACTCGCGTATTTTTACCCGTTCCTTAAGATGATGATTCAAGGCGCGATAAGTAATATCAAATGAACCAACTTTTGCAACGCCTTTAATTTCATAGACGCCGATATGAGTGCCTTCAGGTAGAATTTGATCGTGTATATGTGTCATGATAGATAATATCCCAGTTACTAATATCAATTAGGTGTCTAATTTTTATTATATGCACCTTAAAGCTGCAATGTTAACAATAAATGCTTCCGATGAAGCATCGTTTATGTCTAATAACAAGAATTCAGAACGGAAGTCATATATTGATCCTGCATAGGCATTATGACACTATTGGAATAGAACCATTCTAAAGTTTTCAAAAAGATGGCTTGCCAGGTTTGATGTCATATCAGTAAACTTTAGGTTGAATCAAAAACGCTTGAGAGGCGCTAAAACCAGCTTGGTGAATTGCTAATAATTATGGCGACTCATCGAATATTATTAATATCTGCTAGCCTAGAGTCACAATAATCATGGTCCAGAATAAAAAAATAAAAGTACTATTTGTCTGCATGGGAAATATTTGCCGATCTCCAACTGCGGATGCCGTGTTCCGGCATATTGTCAAAGCGGCCGGAGCGGATCACATGATAGAAGTTGATTCCGCAGGCACGCATGCTTACCATATCGGCAACCCGCCGGATCAGCGCGCGCAGCATACGGCCTTACAGCGCGGGTACAAAATGCACGAATTACGCGCCCGTGCAGTGCAATCGAGTGATTTCGAGGAATTTGACTATATTCTTGCAATGGACAACGAAAACCTAACCTTATTGCAGCAACAAAGCCCTCAGCATCATATCAACAAGATTCAATTATTCATGCAGTATAGCGAAAATGCCTCTACACTTATTGAAGTGCCTGATCCCTACTTCGGTGGACAGCAAGGATTTGAACAAGTACTGGATATGGTCGAAGAAGCCAGCCGTGGCCTGCTGGCTCATCTACGCAATCACAGAATATAACCAGGAGAAATTTCAATGAAAACAAGAGCTGCAGTTGCCTGGAAAGCCGGCGAGCCGTTAACGGTCGAAGAAGTCGATCTGGAAGGCCCGAAGTCCGGAGAAGTACTGGTTGAAATCAAAGCCACCGGCATTTGCCATACCGATTATTACACGCTATCCGGCGCTGATCCCGAAGGGCTTTTCCCGACCATTCTGGGTCATGAAGGTGCCGGCATAGTGGTGGATGTTGGCCCCAACGTAAAATCGTTGCGTAAAGGTGATCATGTCATTCCGCTCTACACGCCGGAATGCCGCGAATGTAAATTCTGTCTATCCCAAAAAACCAATTTGTGTCAGGCCATCCGTAGTACGCAAGGGCGCGGCCTGATGCCGGATAGCACGTCGCGTTTCTCAATCGATGGGAAGCCGCTGTTTCATTACATGGGCACCTCGACATTTTCCAATTACACCGTCGCACCCGAAATCGCACTGGCGAAAATTCGTGAAGATGCACCTTTTGACAAGGTTTGCTATATCGGCTGTGGCGTCACCACCGGCCTTGGCGCGGTAATCTATACCGCCAAGGTTGAAGCCGGTGCGAACGTGGCGGTGTTCGGTCTGGGCGGGATCGGCTTAAACGTAATTCAAGGCGCACGCATGGTCGGTGCCGACAAAATCATCGGCATCGATATCAATCCTGAACGTGAAGCGATGGCGCGCATATTCGGCATGACACATTTCATCAACCCTAATGACGTACCGAATATCGTCGATGCTGTGGTGCAATTGACCGATGGCGGCGCGGATTACAGTTTTGAGTGCATCGGCAACACCAAAGTCATGCGCCAGGCACTGGAATGCACCCACAAAGGTTGGGGACGCAGCATTATCATTGGCGTCGCTGAAGCCGGTGCCGAAATCAGTACGCGCCCTTTCCAGCTGGTTACTGGCCGCAAGTGGGAAGGCTCCGCTTTCGGCGGCGCACGGGGACGCACCGATGTGCCTAAAATTGTCGATTGGTATATGGAAGGAAAAATCGACATCGACTCACTTATCACCCATACCCTGCCGCTGGATAAAATCAATGACGGCTTTCAGTTGATGAAAAGCGGCGAATCCATTCGCTCCGTAGTGATTTACTGATCATGACAGTACTCGAAACCCGCAGCCAGCACGGCTGCTTTGACGGCATCCAGAGCTACTATCAGCATTCGTCGGAAACTATCGGTTTGCCCATGCGCTTTTCGGTATATCAACCACCGCAAGCAAGGTCTCAGCGCATTCCGGTACTATTTTTTCTCGCCGGACTCACCTGTACCGAAGAAACCTTCATGATCAAAGCCGGCGCGCAACGTTACGCGGCAGAGTATGGTCTGATGCTGGTATCGATGGACACCAGTCCACGCCAAACCGGCATTGCCGGGGAAACCGACGATTGGGATTTCGGCGCAGGCGCAGG
Source organism: Nitrosomonas supralitoralis (assembly GCF_003011925.2). GTDB lineage: Bacteria > Pseudomonadota > Gammaproteobacteria > Burkholderiales > Nitrosomonadaceae > Nitrosomonas > Nitrosomonas supralitoralis. The sequence continues at coordinate 72,016 of NZ_PXXU01000003.1, read as the reverse complement.
GTTTTATTTGGACGCAACGGAGCAACCGTGGTCGACCTATTACCGCATGGAAAGTTACATTACCCAAGAGCTACGCCAGATCATCATCGATCAATTCCCCGCAGATCCGAATCGCATCGGTATTTTCGGCCATTCGATGGGTGGTCATGGTGCCTTGACACTAGCGCTGCGCTATCCCGATCTGTTTCGTTCAGTGTCCGCGTTCGCGCCGATTTGTGCGCCCATGCAGTGTCCGTGGGGGCAAAAAGCGTTTCGCCATTATTTGGGCGAAGATCAACAAAACTGGCGTCAGCACGATGCCACCGCGCTGATCGAAGATGGCCGTCGTATTCCGGATTTATTGATCGATCAGGGCCTGGACGATCAGTTCCTGGCGCAGCAACTGTACCCCGAAGCTCTGGAAAAAGCATGCCGCGAAGCAGAGCAGAAGCTGACGCTGCGATTTCACAGTGGGTATGATCACAGCTATTACTTCATCAGTACGTTTATGAGTGATCACCTGAAGCATCATCGCGATGCGCTGTTATGATAATTGGTGAGTCGAAGTTCTGTTTTTTGTTTTTCTTGATTCGCGACCTGACCCCGTTTTTTTCCTCTCCTTATTGCCAATTATCTTCCAATCTGTAACAGATCTGTAACGTGTGAACTGATATATTTATTTGTGCAGCACGAATAAAGATTGGAATCTGAAAAATAGATATATTCGATTGACTTTTACGGAAGGAAATATCATGAATAATATCAACAAACGATTTGCCGTCGCGGTTGGCGGAATAGTCGCCATATTGCTCTTGCCACTCGAGGTGGCGCTTGCAGCTCCAACTGATGAAATGGGATGTATTTTGAGGCAACCTGGGTCGATGAAATTTGTGAGAGGAGATCAGCTCGATAGGCAAACCATCATGGAGGCTGTTAACGTTCAAGTGTTACAGGGAGCCAAAGTTATTGATCCGTGCCTGACCGGGCAGATTAGGAATATTCCTGCATCGGTATACGCCAGGCTGGCGGAAAAACACCCTGAAAAATTCCAGCCGCTGGAAAATAACAATCAAAGCGTCGTTTTACCTGAGAAAGCAGCCGCAACAGGTGTGGGCTTGGGTATAGCGCCGCAGTATCGCTATGTTGGTATCTTTGAAACATTTCCGCCGAATGCCTTCTTTTTTACTGCCGCTTTTACCAACGATAGTCGCGTTTACGGCACCTTTTTCGAGTTCTTAGATGAAGTCCCATTTGTCTCTTTATCTGCTGCTGTGATTGAACATGGAGTCGTGACCGTCCTGCAAGGATCGAAGGGCCTTTTTGCCACTACAGCTAACGAAAGCGGTACGTTCGGTGGTTCTGTGATTACTGATTTCGAGAATTTCTTTGGTCAAGCGGCATTGTTTACTGGGAGTAAACTGCAATTGATTCCGCGGATGCCGGGAGAGATTCACAGTGAGGTGCTGAAAATCAATGATCCGGGGGTGGCGATAATTTTTTCTCTTGACGAAAACTTTAATGGAAGGCTGGCACTTTACAAAAATGGCGAAGTGTCTCCACTAGATTTCGGGCCGGATATTCGATCTCCCTTTTTCCTTAATATGAACAACAAGGGAATTATTGCCGGCACCACGTTTATTGATGGACTCGGCTATAGGGGCTTCCGCTTTGACCCCCGCGCACGAAAGACCACACTGCTCGAGCCGCTCCCCACGGAGCCGCACGCTTGGGCGGTGGGTATCAATAACCGTGATAACGTATTAGGCTATTCATTCATTGGCGGCGCCATTGAACGCATCGGCGTGTGGGATGCAGCGGGGAAATTCCGCACCTATTTTGTTGAAGGAATCTCTGAATTTCCTACCATCAGCAATCGATTGAGGTTCAATGACAACAACATGATTCTGATCACATTAGTGACGAGGCCGAGAAGTGAGGTCGGCAATAGCTATCTCGTACCTAAGCCGGGTGTGCGTTTGAACGTGGCCGATTTAGTAACAGGTGTGCCCCCGGATCTTTTTTTACCTTTTTCCTTCCTTGAAGCTATAAACAATCAAGGGAACATACTTGGGGGCTTCCTGCTGGAACGCACAGGTCTCGGAGGAACCCAATAACATTGTATTCGGATGGCTTGGGTATCTAGAAGAAACTAGGCGGCGCGGACAAAAGCAATGCGCCGCCTGTTATCATTATTGCTTGAATTGCTGAAACGGATACTTTACTCCCAGTTTTCAAAAAATACCTGGAATCAACCTTCGTCAGCAATACCCGATTTATCGCCGCTTGCAGGAAAAACAGGGTCAAGTCTAGAATTGAGAATTTTTTGTTTCTGTGAATAATTACTACGATAGGCCAAGGAAATTTTGCAGGTTATTGGTTTTTTAGAATTCCCCAGCACGTAAAATTTCCACCAACTTTGCCAGTGCCTGCCCACGGTGGCTGATTTTGTTTTTCTGCTTAGCCGTCAATTCGGCGGCAGTTTTACCGAATTCCGGTACCAAAAAATACGGGTCGTAACCAAACCCGCCTTCGCCGCTCGGCTGGTCGATAATTTCACCGTGCCACGATCCGTCGACGATGATGGGCTGAGGATCAGCGGCATGCCGCAGCAATACAATCACGCAATAATAATAAGCACGACGATCGGATTGGTTTTTCAGCGCTTCGATCAATTTTCGGTTGTTACCTTCATCCGATTTCGGTTCCCCGGCATAACGCGCCGAAGAAACACCGGGCGCGCCATTTAACGCACTGACACAAATCCCCGAGTCATCCGCCAGTGCTGGCAACCCGGAGCAGCGGCTGGCATGACGTGCTTTGGCCAGTGCATTTTCAACAAAGGTACCATAGGGTTCATCCACTTTACCTACATCAAAATCAGCTTGCGGTACCACGGTAATAGCCAGGGGTTCAAGTAATGCGCCAATTTCACGCAACTTGCCTTGATTGTTGCTCGCGATCACCAGTTGCTTCAGTGTATCCATAATTACCCGATTATTCCGTCATCAAAGCTTTCTTCTGCAGCGCAATCAGTTCCTGGATGCCCTGTTGTGCCATATCGAGCATCATATCCAGTTCTTTGCGATTAAACGCACTGCCTTCGGCCGTACCTTGCACTTCTACGATTCCCAGATTTCCTGTCATCACCACATTCATATCCGTATCACACGAAGAATCTTCGACATAATCCAGATCCAGCACTGGCACGCCTTGATGCATCCCTACTGAAATTGCCGCCACATGATCATTGATCGGCGTAGTTTCAATGAGTTGCTGATAAATCAATTTCTCGATCGCATCGTGCAGCGCTACAAATGCCCCGGTGATACTGGCCGTGCGCGTACCGCCATCGGCCTGGATCACGTCACAATCAATTTGAATCGTGCGTTCTCCCAATTTCGTTAAATCCACCACGGCACGCAAAGAACGTCCAATCAGACGCTGAATTTCCATGGTGCGCCCCGATTGCTTGCCTTTTGCCGCTTCACGCTGCATCCGGGTATTCGTCGAACCGGGCAGCATGCCGTATTCGGCAGTCAACCAGCCTTGCGCCCGGCCTTTGAGAAAAGGAGGAACTTGTTCGCTGATGCTGGCGGTGCAGATCACTTTGGTGTCACCGCACTCGATCAGCACCGAACCATCGGCATGCTTAGTGTAATGGCGAGTGATTCTAACCGGACGGATTTGCACTGGCGTACGCTGATGACTTCGTATCATGAATTAAATATTATCGAATGAGAATCTAGTTTGAAAAACGATATGCTGGCTTACCCGGCGTGCCTGCTGACACGGTAAGCACTTCATAACCTACATCAGTAACCAAAATGGTATGCTCCCACTGCGCTGACAAGCTGCCATCTTTGGTGGTAACAGTCCAACCATCCGGCAGATGGCGAATAGCCGCTTTACCTGCATTGATCATGGGTTCTACCGTAAAGATCATTCCAGACTTCAATTCCAGTCCGGTTCCGGGTCGACCATAATGAAGTACTTGGGGATTCTCATGAAACTTGGCGCCGATGCCATGGCCACAAAATTCCTTTACGACACTATATCCTACTCCCTCAGCCAGTTTCTGAATGGCATGCCCGATATCGCCCAGATGTTTGCCCGGTCTTATTTCATCGATACCTCGCCACATCGCTTCAAAGGTAACTTCACACAAGCGTTTCGCCCGAATGGAAGGCTCCCCCACATAAAACATTCGGCTGGTATCTCCATGATACCCCTCACAAATCACGGTAATATCAATATTAATAATATCTCCGTTCTTTAACTTCTTTTGGCCAGGCACACCATGGCAAATCTGATTATTCACCGAAGTACAAATCGATTTGGGGTAAGGGGTATGCCCTGCAGGAGCATAATTCAATGGTGCAGGAATTGTTTTTTGCACGTCCACCATATAATGATGACACAATGAATCCAGCTCCTCCGTCGCAATGCCTGCTACGACATAAGGGCTGATGTAATCGAGAACTTCCGCGGCCAGTCGTCCTGCAACGCGCATTTTTTCTATTTCTTGCGGTGTTTTAATCAGTACCGTCATTATAAAATTATTCGATTAATTAGTGATAAATCCTGAAATATCAGTCAGTCTTAATGGGTTGCAACTAATTCTGCTAATCAAGCGTGACAAAGCATTGCCTATTATAAGCGTTCACATTCGCCTTGAACTAATTGAGTATCCTCAAATTGCCCAACTATTTTTTGCATCTGTTCCCTAATCAATTGGGTCGGATTATGTATGACGATCTTCCTTAGCAAAACACTGCGGTCTTCTATCTTAGCATTGGTAACCCCTTTTTTCTCTGTTTCTCGCAATTGTTTCAACGCATCATTTTGATCATAAAACATACCTAAAGAAATTGCATTTTTCCATTGAGTTTCATCTTTAACACGAAAACTGACAATACCCAGATTTCTTAATTTGTTAATCTCACGATTGGCAGCTTCTTTATTTGAAAATGGTGGAATATATAACCAATACATGATTGTATTACCCGACTCTTCGAAGCCATAAAGCAGTTCAGGAAACAATTCCGACAAAACGGTTTGAGCATATTGCATTTGCTCCTCATAGAAATTACTCCAGATCAAACAACTTGCATGCGTCGGAACTAATACTATTTTTTCAGGATTCACTTGCGGGGGTATAATCTCATTATGCCTTTCATTAAGGCTCCGACTGCTTATCACATAGGCTATGTTCACTATCAGTAAAATAATAAAGATTATTTTCATCGAAAAATTAAAATATTAATTAACAAAGATCAGCCTAATTTTGTTGTTAACGTTGTTATGCCTTGTTAAAATACGCCGTTATTTCCCGAACCTATCCAGCAATTTTTGAAAGCCCTTTAAAAACGGAATAAGAAATATGAAAATGATTAAAACGATGGTAATGCTCGCTGCATTTGCTATGGCTGCGCCAATTTCGGCTGAAACCACAGAAGATGCTCCAACGACTCCTGTTGACACTCCGGTTGATGCTCCGGCGGTTCCTGCTACTGCTGAGGAAATTGCATCGGGAGTGTGCGCTGGTTGCCACAATGCAGATGGCAACAGCGTTATTCCGATGAATCCTATCCTGGCGAATCAACATGCCGAGTATATCACCAAGCAGCTTATGGATTTTAAAGCAAACGGCGATGAACCACCCAAACGCAACAGCCCGGTCATGTCCGCCATGGTGGCAGCACTGTCACCGGAAGACATGAAAGAGCTTGGCGCATACTATGCTAAACAAAAAAACATTCCAAGCCAAATACCAGCGAATAAGAAATTAGTTGAGACAGGCAAAATTCTTTATCACGGTGGACACCTCAAGGACGCCATCCCCGCCTGCGCCAGTTGCCATGGCCCCACGGGTGCCGGTATTCCGCCTCTTTATCCTGCCATAGCCGGACAGCACGCCGAGTACATAGTGATGCAGCTAGAACAGTTTAACAAAGGTGAGCGTGGCGGCGCTCATAATAATGTCATGCAGCAAGTGATCAGCCGCATGAATGCACGGGAAAAAAATGCCGTTTCAGTCTATATTTCTACCATGCACTAAGTAAAGCCCTGAATATCCGTGATCAATAAAAAGGTGGCGGCTGCCACCTTTTTTACTTTCAGTTCACACAAATATATAAAAGCAAATTCAGATCACTACCAATTCTTAAATATTTTATCCGCCGCATATAGTGTTTTATCCAATTCATTGTCTCCATGCGCTGATGACACAAAGCCTGCTTCAAATGCCGACGGAGCGAAATAAATACCTTCCTCCAGCATGGCGTGAAAGAACCGGTTAAATGCTGTTTTGTCACATTGCATGACTTCAGCAAAACTACCAGGAATTTTTTTACTAAAGTACAACCCAAACATTCCTCCAATGAATTGCGTACAAAAATCAACCCCATGGTTTCTGGCTTTAATCGCAATGCCATCAACCAATTGCTGCGTTCTATTCGATAATTTATCGTAAAATCCGGGAGCTTGAATTAACTTCAACGTCGCCAACCCCGCCGCAACGGCCACCGGATTACCGGACAATGTACCCGCCTGATAAACCGGACCCAGTGGTGCCAGGCATTGCATGATATCGCGACGCCCGCCGAATGCCGCCATTGGCATGCCACCACCGATGACTTTACCCAATGTGGTCAGATCAGGTTTGATTTGATACAGCCCTTGTGCACACCCAAGGCCAACCCGGAATCCCGTCATCACCTCATCAAATATCAGCACACTGCCGTTTTGCGTACACAATGCCCGAAGCCTGGTAAGGAAATCTGTTCTCGGGGCTACCAGATTCATATTGCCGGCAACCGGCTCGACAATCACCGCGGCGATTTCTTTTCCCCATTGATTGAAGGCGGCATCAATGCTTGCAATATCGTTGTAGTCCAGAACGATCGTATGGCCGGCTGTTTCTGCCGGAACTCCGGCGGAGCTTGGATTGCCGAAGGTCAATGCACCTGAGCCTGCCTTGACTAATAGTGAGTCATCGTGACCATGGTAGCAACCTTCAAATTTAATGATTTTACTTCTGCCGGTAAATCCCCGTGCAAGCCGAATTGCACTCATGCCTGCTTCGGTGCCGGAGCTCACCAATCGCACTTGCTCAATGGATGGAACCAATTGACAAATCAACTTTGCGATTTCCAGCTCCGCTTCAGTTGGCGCGCCGAAAGTCAAACCATTCTGTGCCGCAATGTGAACTGCTTTAACGACTTCCGGATGCGCATGCCCCAGAATCAAGGGACCCCATGAACCGACATAATCGATGTATGATTTACCATCTGCATCCCAAAAATAAGCACCTTCGCCACGTTGAAAAAAAACGGGCTCGCCTCCAACCGATTTAAAAGCACGTACTGGAGAATTAACGCCGCCAGGAATATATTGCTGAGATTGTTCGAACAATAGATGATTACGTGAAGTCATTTAGTTACTCATAAAAAGTTGATAAAGATAATTCGTATTAAAATGTATTACAGTTTCCCTGCAAATAATCGCGCGTATTGCGCTGCTCTTACCTTAATATTTTCAGCCTGAAACAAATCGCCGCAAACAGCAATGGCATCACAACCGTTTTGAATAACCACTGCAGCATTGATTAAGCGGATACCGCCAATCCCAACAATTGGCTTTGTTATTATTTGTCTTGCTTGATTGACCAGATTGATCGAAACCGGTATTGCATCCGGCTTGGTCGTTGAGGGATAAAAAGCACCGAAAGCAACATAATCAGCGCCTTGTTTTTCTGCTTCCAACGCCGATTCCAGATTGTTATAACAGGATGCGCCAATAATTTTACCGGGCGGCAGCAATTTTCTCGCAGTCGATATTGATATGTCGTCACGGCCCACATGTACTCCATCCGCACCAATCTCAATTGCAAGTTCAATATGATCATTGATGATAAGCGGAATTTCATGCTGCCTGCACAACTGCAGCAACAATCCGGCTTGTTCCTTACGTAACACCTTATCCGCTGACTTATTACGGTATTGAATAACTTGCGCCCCGCCTGTCAACGCCTGTTGCGTCCCATCCAGCAGATCATTGGTATTTTGAGAATCCGGAGTTATCGCATATAACCCTCTAATTCTCAGGTTTCTCAATGGACGCATCGACATCATCGTTTTCATGCTCTACGATATCCTTGACCCAGAATAGCCGGTTGGGAATATATTGCCCCATACCAGGTCGAAATCCGGCTTGTAATGTATGCCAGGTGTAATCCTGTGCCTCAATGACACTCTCGCTAATAGATAACCCATTGGCTAACGATGCGGCGATTGCTGATGACAGCGTACAACCCGAACCATGATAAGTATGCTCAAGTCGATCCCAATGATCGGAACGCACCAAACCATCCATGTCAAACAAGGTATTGGTCACCTGCGCTGTATTCTCATGCGTGCCGGTTATCAATATATATTCGCACCCCATGTCCAGTAATCGATGCGCACAAACGGTCAGATCCAGTCTGCTCTCATTACTGTCGTTATCCAGTTGCGCTAGATGCCTGGCTTCCAAACTATTGGGCGTTAATATCGTAACCTGCGGCAACAATAATTCGCGCATTGCATCAATCATTTCTTCATTAGCCAGTTCATCCCCACGTCCGGAGGTCAATATCGGATCCATCACTAAAGGGATATGCGGATAATCAGAAACAATTTCTGCGATAGCAGCAATAATTTCAACGCTGCCCAGCAATCCAATCTTAAACACATGAACCGGCATATCTTCCAATACGGCTCGCGCTTGATCCACAATCCACTCGGAATCCAGCGGCATTATTTCATCTACACCCGCTGTATCCTGGACGGTTATAGCCGTCATGACGGACAAAGGATGACAACCCAGACTGGCTATAGTCAGCATATCGGCCTGGAGACCTGCCCCACCAGTGGGGTCATTGGCAGCAAAAGAAAGTACGATTGGGGGTGGCTGTAACATGCATTAATACCGTAAAATATTATTTTAACCTAAAAGGACATTGCTATCTATCATGCCTACCGAAGAGAATAGTCAATATAATCGTTACATGTGTTTAATTTGCGGCTACATCTATGATGAAGCCTTAGGATCTCCGGACGAAGGCATTGCACCGGGTACGCGCTGGGAAGATGTGCCAATTAACTGGACTTGCCCGGAATGCGGTGCGCGTAAAGACGATTTTGAAATGGTAAAAATTTAAATGCGTATTCTACATACTATGCTTCGAGTTGGTAATCTCAAAAAATCACTTGCGTTTTATACGCAAGTTTTAGGGATGAAATTACTACGCAGCAAAGACTACCCGGATGGCAAATTCACTCTCGCTTTTGTAGGTTATCAGGATGAAGCTAACGGTACCGTATTGGAACTGACGCATAACTGGGATACGCCTTCGTATAACCTGGGTGAAGGTTTTGGCCACATTGCCATTGAAGTGGAGGATGCTTATCAAGCCTGCGAAAACACCAGAAAAATGGGTGGCAAAGTAACCCGTGAAGCAGGTCCGATGAAACATGGCACAACAGTCATTGCATTTATCGAAGATCCCGATGGCTACAAAATAGAATTTATTCAGAAAAAGCATCCAGATCAATAATCGCTCAAAGCTCTGAATTAAGCCCGTACCGCGATTGGCTATCCGTGCAATAAAAAAATCGCCGGTATTTTATTGATATCGGGTAAAGCACATCGCCACTCTTTGATCGATCTGGTTGCAATCATCTCACTGAAGAATGTCAAATCGGTTGCAACGCACAAATCAGTGTTGTCATTGCACACCTTGACTAATTGCTCGAGCAGTTTCTGGTTGCGGTAGGGGGTTTCAATAAAAATTTGCGTTTGTTTCAGCTTGATTGATATTTTTTCAAGCTCTATGATTTTACTTGCTCTGGCAACGCTCTCAACCGGCAAATAACCATGAAAAACAAATCGCTGTCCATTTAAACCTGAGGCCATCAATGCCAGCAATATGGATGATGGTCCAACCAAAGGCACGACAGTAATACTATTTTTATGCGCCAGCCTGACTAACTCGGCTCCTGGATCCGCCACCCCCGGGCAACCTGCCTCAGACAGCAAGCCAACATCGTGTCCAGCCAATAATGGATCCAGCAAAGGCAACAAATCTTTTGCCTGCGTATGTTCATTCAGGGTCTGCACATTTAATTCCTGCAGAGGACATTTGCAATTCAGCTGCTTCAGAAAGTGTCTCGCCGTTTTTGGGTGCTCAACGATAAAATAAGAAATTCCCGCGACACATTGTTGCACTGCCGTTGGTAACACCCAGGCGATATCGTTTTCACTGATTGGCGCCGGAACCAGATAGAGTTTACCGGCCATTGAAATATTGAAAATTACAAGAAATCACACATTACACCAGAATCAAAAAATCAGCCACACTAATGCAGCGTCCTGGGCACACTCAGGATAAACTCCGGTATGGCCACATCAAAATGAAAACCGTCTTCAGCCGCCATCTGGTAACTGCCTTTCATTGATCCGACTGAAGTCGAAATCACCGTTCCACTGGTATATTCAAAACTATCTCCCGGTTTCAGTAACGGCTGCTCGCCCACAACACCCAGTCCGCGCACTTCCTGAATAGTGCCATCACCATTATTGATAATCCAATGCCTGCTGATGAGCTGAGAGGCCACCGTACCGTTATTTGCAATGGTAATGGTATAGGCAAACACATGCCGATCCGTCTCCTCGTCCGATTGATCAGGCAAATATACGGTACGAACATTGACATCAATTTCATATTTCTTCTCTTCGGTCATCTTTTTGTTCCAAACTGTTTTTCGTTTTCAGCAGTAGTTTACCAAGAAACAGATATATGATTAATGGAAAAATTTGCTCATTAACAATCACTCTTTTACGCGCAGCCTGACATTTACGGTTAAAATAGCGGATTTGAATATCGAGAGGTTCTCATGCAACGTTTAGCACCCAGCATTCTTTCTGCTAATTTCGCCAAATTGGGTCAAGAAGTCACCGATGTTATTGATTCAGGAGCGGATATTATACATTTTGATGTAATGGACAACCATTATGTTCCCAATCTCACCATTGGGCCTTTGGTTTGCGAAGCCATTAGACCTATCACCGATGCAATTATTGACGTGCATCTAATGGTACAGCCTGTAGATCGCATCATCCCTGATTTCGCCAAGGCCGGCGCCAATATCATTTCATTTCATCCGGAGGCCTCGAATCACATCGATCGCACCATCGGATTGATTAAAGAACAAGGCTGCAAAGCAGGATTGGTCTTTAATCCGGCCACACCGTTATACTATTTGGATCATGTGCTTGATAAACTGGATTTGATTTTAATTATGTCAGTCAATCCAGGGTTTGGCGGACAGACATTCATTCCTGAAGCGCTGAACAAACTGCGTGCTGTCAGAAAACGTATCGATGCCAGTGGCAAAAACATTATGCTGGAAATCGATGGCGGCGTGAAAGTGGATAATATTGCCGAAATCGCTCGTGCCGGCGCCGATACTTTTGTCGCAGGTTCTGCGATATATCAGGCTGGCAAAGATGCCGATGCACATCGATATGACAGCATAATCGCTGCATTCCGGGCTGAACTTGCAAAAGTTTAAGCAAACGCAACTTTACTAAAATATTACTTTTCCACTATCCAAATGAATCATAGCTCTTCTAGCAACACGGCTTCAGCTGACAAAACAGTATCCCCAATCGCGATCAAGGTCATTATGATTGACCTGGACGGCACATTGCTCGATACCGCTGAAGACCTCGCACTTTCCGCAAACCTGATGCTGAAGGATTTGGGTATGCCAGAACAATCGACAGCAACCATTCGCTCCTATATCGGGAAAGGCATACAAAAACTGGTCAAACGCACATTAACCGGACAACTGGATGCTGAACCCGACGCCGCTTTATTTGGCAAAGCTTTGCCAATTTACGAACAGCATTACGCCAACAATTTAAGCGTAAATACGCGCCCCTATCCGGGCGTTGTCGACGGCATACAAGCCCTGCAGCAAGCTGGCTATAGATTGGCCTGCATCACCAACAAAGCTGAAGCATTTACCATACCGCTGCTGCAAGCGACGGGGTTATTTGAAAAATTTGAGATCGTTCTGTCGGGCGATAGCTTACCCAAGAAAAAGCCTGATCCCATGCCGCTCATACATATTTGCAAGCACTTCGATGCACAACCGCATGAAGTATTACTGATCGGCGATTCATTGAATGATGCGATCGCCGCCAAAGCAGCTGGTTGCCATGTATTCTGTGTACCCTATGGTTACAATGAGGGGCGCGATGTGTACGAACTGGATTGCGATGCGATCGTTGATACCCTGCTGGATGCATCAAAGCTGGTTAAAAGAGTCGCTTAAAAACCTCAATGACCGAAGCAGAATTCAATCAGCTCGCGCAGCAGGGATACAATCGTATTCCCATAGTTCTGGAAACTTATGCGGATCTTGATACCCCTTTATCGATTTACCTGAAACTGGCCAACCAACCCTACTCCTATCTTTTGGAATCGGTACAGGGTGGCGAGCGCTTTGGCCGGTTTTCGATTATTGGGCTCCCGGCAACAACGCGCATGGTCGTGTACGAAGACACGATCACTATGATAAATAACGGCACAGTAGAAACGGTCACGGTCAGCGACACCCTGGCTTATGTCGAATCCTATCTGGGGCAATTTAAAGCCGCTCCCTGCCCAACCGGAAAATCCCGTTTCTGTGGCGGTCTGGCTGGTTACTTCTCATACGACGCTGTGCGCTACATCGAGCACAAATTGAAAAGCCACACTAAGCCGGATACCTTGAATACACCGGACATTCTGCTGTTACTTTCGGAAGAACTGGCTGTGGTCGACAACCTCTCCGGAAAGCTCTATCTGATTGTTTACGCCAATCCGACGCAGGAAAACGCTTATCAAACCGGACGTCAGCGACTCAAGACCCTGCTGGCAAAACTGCGTCAACCGGTAACAATTCCAACCGAACAAGCCGTTGCCTCCGGCGCCGCAGTTTCAGAATTTCCTGAAGCAGCATTCAAAGCCGCTGTAGAGCGTGCCAAGCGCTATATTTATGATGGCGATATCATGCAAGTCGTGTTATCGCAACGCACCAGCAAACCCTATACCGCATCGCCGCTGGCACTCTATCGCGCGCTACGCAGCCTCAACCCTTCTCCCTATATGTTCTTCTACCATTTTGATGATTTTCATGTAGTAGGCGCATCGCCTGAAATATTGGTGCGCCTGGAAGGCAATACGGTCACCGTGCGCCCGATTGCCGGCACTCGCCCGCGTGGCAAAACCCCTCAGGAAGATGCCGCATTGGCAGCCGATCTACTCGCCGACCCGAAAGAAATCGCCGAACACGTCATGCTGATGGATCTGGGCCGTAATGACATCGGCCGCGTAGCACAAACCGGAACCGTCAAGGTTACGGAAAAAATGCAAATTGAAAACTATTCACATGTCATGCACATCGTATCCAATGTAGATGGCAAACTAAAGCCCGAACTCAGCGCGATTGACGTGCTGCGTGCCACATTCCCGGCCGGCACTGTAAGCGGTGCGCCCAAAGTGCGCGCGATGGAAATCATTGACGAACTGGAAATCTCCAAACGCGGCGTGTATGCCGGAGCAGTCGGTTACCTGGGATTTAACGGCGACATGGATCTGGCCATTGCGATTCGCACCGCCGTGATCAAGGATGGCCAACTGCACGTGCAAGCAGGCGCGGGAATCGTTGCTGATTCAATCCCTCAAAACGAATGGATAGAAACACAGAATAAAGCCAAAGCCATTCTACGCGCGGCGGAACTGGCCGAGAATGGGTTGGATAGTAAAATTTAAAAGCCCCCGCCATCCGCGATGGGGATTTAATTCAGCTTTAATCAAAAATATTAGTGTTATTCTTTTTTCTTAACTCCCGCTCCCCAAAAAAGTAAATCGTTCGCTATAAATATTCTTTACTTCCCTCATCCAATAATGATTGAGGATTGCCATCCTAAAGCACCAAGAGCCTTAATTTGTTATATTTCTTTATTTGGTTTCAATAGCTTAACAATATTAGCCATGAAATAATTAATAATATCCTTAAAATGAATAACAAACATCAAGATAATTAAGAGATCCATGAATGAAAAGATCCATATATAGTTCCATATTTCAGATATCTGAGCATATTTAACGGCTTCAAGGTTCATAGCAGCATTGATCGCCCTCTGAAGTCAGTCGCTTCGCTTGAAAAAACTCACTCTTATGAATACAGTTTCCCCGCTCGACCATGTTCGCATCATCCTCAGCCACACCAGCCATCCCGGCAACATTGGCGCAGCAGCGCGGGCAATGAAAACGATGGGGTTGAGTTCGCTTTATCTGATTAATCCCAGGCTTTTCCCGAATAAAGCAGCCGATGACCGTGCGGTCAGTGCACGCGATATTCTGGAAAAAATAAAGATCTGCTCTGAACTGGATGAAGCGTTGGAAAGCACCGTGTTGAGTGCTGCAATTACCGCGCGACCACGTGGCCTATCGCATGAAATTTTCAATGCGCGACAGGGCGCTCGAGAATTATTGCGTTATGCACGTCAGCAGCCGGTGGCTTTATTATTCGGCGCTGAAACTTCCGGACTAACCACGGCGGAGGTGAGTAAATGCCAGATGATTATCCATATTCCCGCCAATCCGGAATTTTCTTCTTTGAATCTGGCGAGCGCTGTGCAAGTGATGGCGTATGAGTTGCGCATGGCGCTGATTGAACATGAGGAACCTATTCCCCCAATTGGATCACCGGCTAATTTCAATGAGCTGGAATTATTGTATGCGCATCTTGAGCAAGTCATGATTGCCAGTGATTTCCTCAATCCGCAAAAGCCCAGGTTATTGATGCAGCGCATTCGTCGATTGTTTGGCCGCGCCCGATTGGAAAAGGAGGAAGTGCAGATTCTGCGGGGTATCTTGACCGCTTTAGGCAAGCGCTGGTAGGTACTGATGTGTTTTGCGTTTGCAGAAAATCCCCTTAGCGCACGTTTGTCTTTCCGAACAAGGTAAGGAAACCTGGCAGATTTCTCGCACGGCTCGAAAGGACAGTTAAGGACACTTCTTATAATTCAGGGTGTTAAACAAATTGAGGCGAGAACAAAAAATGTTGTCGCAGCATATAACTGAAATGTAAGGAAACATTTTTTGCGAACAACAACGTTTTGTGACGAAATGTGGTTTTTTAGAAGTGCCCTTAAGTAAATTCTTCCTGATTTTCTTTGATCAAAGTGCCTACGCCCTGATCGGTCAAAATTTCCAGCAACAGAGCATGTACCACACGCCCGTCAATGATATGGCAGGACTTAACGCCTTTCTTGACGGCATCCAGCGCTGAGCCGATTTTCGGCATCATGCCGCCTGAAATAGTGCCATCGGCGAATAACTCATCCACTCGCTGCGCTGTGAGACCTGTCAGCAGGTTGCCATCCTTATCCAGCACGCCGGGTATGTTGGATAACAGAATCAGTTTTTCGGCTCTGAGAATTTCAGCCAGTTTGCCCGCGACCATATCGGCATTGATATTGTACGATTCGCCTTCGGCGCCGACGCCAATCGGTGCAATGACCGGAATAAAATCCTGCGTGTCGAGCAGCGCGATGAGTGCAGGATCAATCGATTCGATCTCGCCGACCTGCCCGATATTAATCCATTTGCCTGCGGTTTCACGATCCGCCATGAGCATTTTCTTGGCGCGGATAAAAGCGCCGTCCTTACCCGTCAAGCCGACGGCTTTGCCGCCGTGACGATTGATCAGATTCACAATGTCCTTGTTGACCAATCCGCCCAGCACCATTTCAACTACATTCATGGTTTCAGCGTCGGTTACGCGCATACCCTGGATAAATTCGCCCTGCTTGCCAACACGTTTGAGCATGTCGTCAATCTGCGGTCCGCCGCCATGCACGATCACCGGATTCATACCCACCAGTTTTAACAGCACGACATCACGCGCGAACCCATGTTTGAGATTTTCTTCCACCATGGCATTGCCGCCGTATTTAATCACGATGGTTTTACCATGAAAACGCTGGATATACGGCAAGGCTTCGCCCAGTATTTTAGCTTTATCTTTAGCGGTTGAGGGGGAAATCGACATGATGTTGTTAATCACTATTCAATCAATGTTAAATAAAAATGCACGGGTGCGGAACTCGACAGCAATTCATTCACGCGCGATCTGCAGGAATTTTTCGTCCCGGATCAGTGCAAATAAGCTCAATCCCTGCCACAAACGTCCTTCCGTATCCTTGTATTGCTTGATAATACCTTTCGGCAGTTTCTTCTTGGCAGGTTTAGCAGGAGTAAATTCAGACAAGTTTCTGATTCCCAGCATGCTGTTCACGATGAATCCGCCATACAGTTTATCAGCAGGCGATGACAATAAGATTCGCGATTTTTGATTGAACGGCATGGAAACTTTTTCCAGATAAGCGCCTAAATCCGTAATTCCATAAAGATTACCGCGTATATTTGCCAAGCCCAAAAACCAAGGTTGCGTCAGCGGAACATGGGCCAATTTTGGAATCGGTATAACTTCGCTGACCTCAGACATCGATATCAAATAGCGATCTTCACCCACAGCAACGCCCAGCACTGCGGATGAGGTTTCGCTGTTATCCGTGCTTGTTTTAACTTGATTTCGTGTCTGTTGCACTGGTTTTGTATTCATGCTGTCAGTTAACCGCCGTTTTGACTAACGGGTTGTTCGTTATCAGACTATTTTACTGTATTATCAGGCATGAAATTTTGAATTCTGTGGAGTTAATTAAATGAAATATCTCGATTGGCGCTGGTTGTCTGTTTTAGTCTGCTTTCCCTTATTAGCTGGCTGTCCTATGTATACACTGAGTACAGCTTCAGGATCGAATTCCTATATTTCTGAAGATCGTAGAACCAGCGGCATTTTTATTGAGGATGAAGGCATAGAGCTTAAAGCTTCACGGCGCATCCATCAACAATTTGGCAATAATGTCCACATTAATGTGACCAGCTACAACAGGATCGTACTTTTAACCGGAGAAGCGCCTACTGAAGCCATCAAAACAAATATTGAAAGACTGATTATGGGTGTTGACAATGTGCGCCGTATCCACAACGAAATCGCCATTGCCGCAAACACTGCATTGTCATCCCGCAGTCATGATACGCTGCTGACTTCAAAGGTAAAAGCGCGATTTCTGGCTGAACGCAAGTTCCAGATCAATCACGTTAAAATCGTTACTGAAAATGGCGTAGTGTACCTACTCGGTATGGTAACGCGCCAGGAAGGTGACAATGCCGCCCAAATTGCCAGCTCTACCTCTGGTGTGCGTAAAGTTGTTAAAGCATTTGAATATCTAAACTAGGGCTTACAGGTTAGCTTTTCCCTCATGTTGCCTGTTAATTTGATCACAGAGCTGCAACAAGCATTTCCATCCGACCGTTTTTATACTGATCCAGTGGATTGTTACTCTTATGCCTATGACAACAGCCGTAAGATCTTTCCACCTGATGCTGTACTATTTCCCTTAACCACGCAAGAAGTATGCCATATCATTTCATTGTGTAATCGATATCACGTTCCGATTATTCCTCGTGGTCGTGGTACCGGAACAGCAGGCGGCAGCTTACCAGAATTTGGTGGTATCGCCTTATCGATGGAACGCATGCTGAACATTATCTCAGTCGACCCAGCCAATCGAGTAATTGTGGCCGAACCCGGTGTACTAAATCAAACCGTGCAGGACGCTGCCAAGCCGCACGGGTTTTTTTGGCCACCTGATCCTTCCAGCGCTCATTTTTCGAGTATAGGCGGTAATATTGCCACCAGCGCAGGTGGCCCTCATGCAGTTAAGTATGGCACAACACGTGAGCATGTTCTGGGCTTGAAAGCCGTGACGGGCACGGGTGATTTGATCACTACCGGATGTTACACCACTAAAGGAGTAGTCGGTTATGATCTGACCCGGCTTTTAATTGGCTCCGAAGGAACGCTTGCTGTCATTACTGAAGCCACGCTCAAACTCACAGCGCTCCCCGTAACAGTCACTGGCATTACGGCACATTTCAGCGACCTCTCAAGTTGTACCAAGGCTATTGTCAATGTTATGGCGCTTCCGCAATTGCCGAGCGCATTAGAATTTCTCGATGCTGGCTCACTTAATCTCATTCGCGGGCGCTATCCTGATATGTTGCCTCTTAATACGCATGCCATGCTGATGATCGAAGTCGATGGCTTTAGCGAAGATATTACCTCTTCGATTGCTGCTACTCTCGATGCATGTCATACCGATGGATTAATTCACGCACAACAAGCAAACGATACAACTGCACTATGGCAGGCTCGCAAAGCCTTGTCACCGCTTCTGAAGGAAATTGCACCTAAGAAGATCAATGAAGATGTGGTAGTACCAGTGGATACTTTGCCGCAATTTTTAAAGGGACTGACAAGTCTAAGCGCTCACTACAACTTACATAATGTCAATTTTGGTCATGCAGGCAACGGCAACATTCATGTCAATCTGTTAATCAACCCTGATGATGTGGAAGAAGTGGCTCGTGCTGAACGCTGTTTGGATGAGATATTTGATTTGGTAATTAAACTGCGCGGCACACTGTCGGGTGAACACGGTATCGGCAGCGAAAAGCGTGCTTTTGTATCAAAAGAGATTGATAGTGTTACGTTGAATTTAATGAGAAATATTAAAAAACTATTCGATCCAAACGATATCTTAAATCCCGGAAAATTATTTCCGCCATAGTCTTAATGAGCGATTTTTATTGTTGCACTTGCAATACCATGGGTACTACTTCCAACACCCCATGCAAGTATTGCAAGTGCAATATATACTTTTTATGACACTAGTTCAGAAAAAAAAGTAGTGATCCACTAGTAGCGCGACAAACATTAGTGCTAGATAAAGGATTGAATAACGAAACGCCTCTCTTGCAAGCTGATCACTGTAATTACGATATATTTCTATCGCGTAGTACATAAAAACACCATTGAGTAGAATAGAGCTGACTAAATAGATCATGCCACTCATTTGTGTAATGTAAGGCAGCGTAGTTACCAAACACAATATAATTGTATAGAGCACCACATGTAATTTCGTAAACTGGTCACCGTGAGTAACAGGCAACATAGGCATGCCAATCGAGGCGTATTCTTTTTTTCTATAGAGAGCAAGCGCCCAGAAATGTGGCGGTGTCCAAGCAAATATAATTAAAAACAGCAGCAAAGCATCACTGGCAATTTCTCCAGTTACTGCCGTCCACCCCAATACGGGCGGCATAGCTCCCGACGCACCCCCAATAACAATATTTTGAGGAGTCAATGGTTTCAGGATCACCGTATAAATAATGGCATATCCCACAAATGTCGCCAATGTCAACCACATTGTAAGTTCGTTAATCCAGTTATACAGAATGAAAAGCCCTGAACCGCCAACAAGCAGTAAAAAGAACGTTGTTTCAGGAACGCTAACTTTTCCTTGTGGTAATGGTCTGCCTTTAGTACGAGCCATTACTGCATCCATTTTTTGTTCTACAAGACAATTTAAGGCAGCAGCAGCACCTGCCACTAAAGCTATGCCCAAGGTGCCCAGTAACAAGGTATCTATAGGAACAGCTCCGGGAACAGCCAAAAACATTCCGATTACTGCAGTAAATACAATCAGCGATACTACGCGAGGTTTTGTTAATCGATAAAATTGATTAATCCGCGATGCCGTTTCATGCCAAGCAATACTGGTAGCCATGTCATTAATCTCCTATGTCTGTACTCAATCTTTATTTTTTAGTTTCGCAGCTTTGTTATTCATACTTAGCAAAAATGCTAGTGTTCTAATTGTGAAACGTGTAACAAGCGTTTCAAATCGTGTCCCATTTTGGTGCCATCCACTTTCTCTGGAAATCGCATCATTAAATTACCAATGGGATCTATTAAATATATATGCTTTGTTTGCACATCCTGAGTCTCGATATAGCTAAGAATTTCGCTATCTTTTGCACTAACAAAAAAAGTACCTTCATATTCATTTTTTAATTCATCGTCTGGTTTAACATTGTCATTAATTAACCAAAGTCTTTCAATTCGATTTTTTTCTCTTCCTTGCACTAAGCGCACTTGACGCATGAAATATAGTTTATCTTTGCAAGCCTCA
Source organism: Nitrosomonas supralitoralis (assembly GCF_003011925.2). GTDB lineage: Bacteria > Pseudomonadota > Gammaproteobacteria > Burkholderiales > Nitrosomonadaceae > Nitrosomonas > Nitrosomonas supralitoralis. The sequence continues at coordinate 51,841 of NZ_PXXU01000003.1, read as the reverse complement.
TCACATTGACCTGAATCTACAGTTACCAAAACCCACTTTCCATGAAGATCTTTCATACGAAGTATTGTATTGTCACTCTGATTTGTGCCTGCTCCTGCAACTTTGACAATGGGGATTAGATCGCCATAGTGAGTGCTTTGCGGCCTGTATTCCGAGAAATACAAAGCATAAGAAACGATTACGGGCGCACACATTAAAGCAAGCAATAATAGAAACTTGCGTCTATTTCCCTTCTGAATTTGTTCGTTTGACATTCAAAACTATAAAAATAATTATTGTTGTAACTGCTAAAGAAAACCATTGAACTGCATACCCAATGTTTTTTGATGCTCCAGAATCTGGTTTATGCCAAGATCGTATCAAACCATCTTCGATTTCATCTTTTTGTAAAACCATAATGGGCTGCATTTTCAACCCCGTTATTTCTTGATACTTTTCCAGATTGAAGTTGTCCCAAACGGGCCCTGATAAGGTACTGCCAGAAAGTTCCAACATCCTTATCTCTGGTGATACTACCGTACCAAATACAGTTACTTCACCTCGATCTGTTGTTACTAAAGGCAATACTGACCGATCATTACCCGTGGCCACCCAGCCTCTGTTGATGGCTACAAACATTGAACTATTAGAAATTTTTAGCGGTGTTATGACATGGTAACCTGCACGCCCCTGATAAGTTCTATTGTCAAGAAATATCGTTTCATCTGCGAGGTATTCACCCCGTATTTCAACATCACGATATTGATAATCAACTAATTTTATCGGATTTCCTGGCAATGTAACTGCAGGCTGCATCGCATACTTTTCAAGTTGCTCATGCTGTACGTTTTTCTCATCAGCTCGAGACAACTGCCATTTACCTAGCTCGAAAAAAATTACGCCAAATAAAATGGTCAGTGCTATTGACCATAATTTTGGTTTAAAGTTGTATCCCATTGCTGTCATTTTTATTTACTTAAGTGCATGATACTAAATTATTTCTATTCTGGTTCATGCGATGAATCAGCATATTAAAAGAGGATAAAATTTCTTAATAACTCATTAAGTTTTGTATCGATTCCATCTTTGCGTGAAACTTGGGTAAAAAATCATGTGCTTTATTCCTAAGTTTCATAAAGATGGAATCTTGTTTTGCAACTACTTTAGCTATTTACATCAGATAAACAAATACAAACAGCCCTAACCATACCACGTCGACAAAGTGCCAGTACCAAGCCACACCTTCAAATCCAAAATGATGCTCAGGTGTAAAGTGTCCTGCGGCACTACGAAAATAGATCACGATTAACATAATCGTACCGATTGTCACGTGAAAACCATGAAAGCCTGTCAACATAAAGAATGTTGAACCGTATGCTCCGGTAGTCAATTTCAGGTTCAAATCGTTATAAGCGTGAACATACTCATAAGCTTGGCAAGCAATAAATAAGCTACCCAATGCTATCGTTGCCAATAACCATAGTTTTAGTCCATCGCGTCTATTTTCCTTCAATCTCCAATGGGCTATCGTACATGTAACGCCTGAGGTTAAAAGTAACAATGTATTGAAAGCAGGCAATCCCCAAGCACCCATCGGAGTAAATTCTTCGTGCGTACCCGGACCTGAAGTTGGCCAAGTACCATCATAAGCAGACCAGAAATCATTTCCTAAAACTGTGCTTTCTTCGATTAACCAAGGAATTGATAAATTCCGCATGTAAAATAACGCACCAAAAAATGCACAGAAAAACATCACCTCGGTAAAGATAAACCAACCCATACCCCAGCGAAAGGATAGATCTACCTGCTCACCATATTTCCCACTTTCACTTTCTCTGGCGACTGTTCCAAACCATCCAAACAGCATATAGATTAATATCGCAAAACCTATTCCTAACAACCCATAGCCAAGCTCTATCTTATTCATTGTCAGTGCAGCACCTGATCCCATGAATAAAATTGCCGCTGATCCAATTATTGGATACATCGACGGAGCTGGGACGTAATAATGTCCAGATTCTTGACTCATTCTTCTCTCCTTCTACTTAAGATTATTTCAAAATCTAACTAACCACCAATCTAACCACCAGCATAACGCCAAGTACAAAAATAATAGCTCCGATAATTCCACCAATGATTACTTGTGCAGGCGTTAAGGTTGCTGCATCATGCTCAAGATCACTTTTTTTCCGAATTCCCATAAAAGCGAACATTACTGCTTTTGCAATTTGCCAAATACTAGCGCTACTTTTTCTTTCAGTATTTTTGTTCAACTTCCAATTCCTTATTCCGTGGCCGTGCTTGCGCCACCAGGCAGTTCAAAAAAAGTATATGATATTGTCACCGTATCTATGTCTGCAGGTAACCCCGGTTCAATCACAAATTGCACAGGCATCTGCCTAGTTTCATGTGGTTTTAGCACCTGTTTTGTGAAACAGAAACACTCGAATTTCTTCAAATGCTTCTCAAGAAAACGTGGGCTATAACTGGGTATTGCCTGTCCACTAATTTCTCGATCTGTATCATTCGTAATTTCATACATCACATTTACTGATTCACCTGGATGAATGCGTACGCTGGTTTGTAGCGATTTAAATTGCCAAGGCAGTCCTCTTGTATTGGCATCCAACTCAATCGTAATCCAGCGGTCTTCATCCACCCAGTTATCCTTAGCCAGTACGTCCGGCTGCAGCAAATTATTAATTCCAGTTACTTCGCAAAACTTTTCATAAAATGGAACGAGTGCATATCCAAACACAAACATGATCAACGTGAAAACCAACAACTTTTTCATCATTAGAATATTTGATTTCAAATTACGCTCTACCATACTTTTAAAATAACCGTTATATAGATTGCTGCAACCATAGCAAACAGAATAATTGCTGTTATAAATTTCTTACGCTTTTTATCTGGCTCTTGTGACATACTTTTCCTTATTGTTTTACTTGACAATAGGTGGTTTCTCGAAGCTATGGTACGGAGCAGGACATGGCAAATGTGTCCATTCCAATGTTGTTGCGCCATCCCATGGTTTATCTGCCGCTTTTTCTCCACCACGAATACAGCTGATCATAATGTAGAGGAAAAGCAGCTGAGTCAGCCCAAATCCAAAAGCACCGATACTGGAAATCATATTAAAATCTGCAAATTGCAAATTATAATCCGGTATTCTTCGTGGCATTCCTGCCAGTCCCAAGAAATGCTGCACAAAGAATGTCAAATTAAAGAAGAACATTGACAGCCAGAAGTGCCATTTACCCAAGGTTTCGTTATACATATTGCCGGTCCATTTTGGCATCCAGTAATACGCACCCGCAAACAACGAGAACAATGCTCCTGATACCAACACATAATGGAAATGAGCAATTACATAATAAGTATCTTGAACTTGTATGTCGATCGGCACGATCGCGCAAATTACTCCGCTGAATCCACCAATCACAAACAGGAAAATAAAACCGATTGCGAATAACATTGGCGTTTCGAATGTCATCGAACCCCGCCACATTGTAGCTGTCCAGTTGAACACTTTAACCGCGGTTGGCACTGCAATCAACATCGTGGCGTACATGAAAAACAACTGGCCAACTGCTGGCATCCCTGCTGTAAACATATGATGCGCCCACACTACACAGGATAGAATCGCGATTGACGCAGTCGCATAAACCATTGAGGAATACCCAAACAGCGGTTTGCGCGAGAAAGTCGGAATAATTTCCGATACGATACCAAACGCAGGCAAAATCATGATATAGACTTCTGGATGACCGAAGAACCAGAATATATGCTGGAACATCACTGGATCACCACCACCCGCCGCATTAAAGAAACTAGTACCAAAATGACGATCTGTCAGCAACATGGTCACCACTCCAGCCAGCACTGGCATAACCAAAACCAGCAAGTAGGCTGTAATCAACCACGTCCATACAAACATTGGCATTTTCATCAATGTCATGCCAGGAGCGCGCATATTCAATATGGTCGTAATGATATTGATCGATCCCATGATTGATGATGCACCCAAAATATGAATTGCAAAAATCATTAGATCAACACCTAAGCCACCTTGTGTTGAAAGCGGCGGATAAAATGTCCAACCACCCGCTGCGGCACCGCCTGGAACAAAAAATGAACCAACCAGAAGCGAGCCTGCCACTGGCAACAACCAAAAACTCCAGTTGTTCATGCGCGCAAATGCCATGTCAGGAGCGCCAATCATCAGCGGCACTTGCCAGTTAGCAAAGCCAACAAATGCCGGCATAATGGCACCAAACACCATAATCAAGCCATGCAACGTTGTAAATTGATTAAATAACTCAGGTTCCAGAATCTGAATACCTGGCTGATATAATTCAGCACGAATTCCCATTGCCAAAAATCCGCCAATCAAGAACATCGTAAAACTGAACCACAAATACATCGAACCAATATCTTTATGATTGGTCGTTGTAACCCAGCGCATTATGCCACTAGGATGATGATCATCATGTCCGTGTGCGTCACCATGTACTGCTGCCATAGTTATCTCCTTTTACTTATTTTCAATATGCATTGATGTTTTAACTGCAGAACCGCTTAGCTGGGCAGCCACCCATTCGCTATAATCTTCTGCCTCCATCACTTCTACCACAATCGGCATAAAGCCATGATCTTTGCCGCACAACTCAGCACATTGACCACGATAAACTCCTGCCTTATTTGCCGTGAACCATGTGTCACGAATAAAACCCGGGATAGCATCTTGTTTGATACCTAACGCCGGCACCCACCAAGCATGAAGCACGTCATTTGCTGTTAAGATAATGCGCACTTTCTTACCAACTGGAACAACCACGCGATTATCGACTTCTAGTAAATAATGCTCGCCCTTGGGTTCTTTATTCTCGACTTGAGCTCTTGGTGTAGATAGCTTACTAAAAAAACTTATACCCTCACCTTCACCCTGAAGATAATCATAACCCCACATCCATTGATAGCCTGTTGCTTTAATGGTCATCTCGGAGCCAGAAGTATCTTTCATTGCAATGACCGTTTTCGTCGCTGGCCACGCCATCGCAATCAGAATGAGACACGGTATTGTAGTCCAGATCACTTCGACTGCAGTACTATGATGAAAGTTTGCTGCTTTATAACCCAAAGATTTACGATGTTTGAGTATGGAATAAAACATCACTCCAAATACACCAACGAATATAATCAAACAAATCCACAGAAGCGTGATGTGTTGATCATAGATATCTTGTGCTATGACACTCTGCGGCTCGGGAAAATTAAATTTAGATTGCTGCCCTACCGCCATGCTTGAGTACAAAGTAAAAGCGGACACCCCCGCCCAGGTTACTACTGATTTACTTCCCATATTTCCCCCTACATGATTACTAATTTTACAGACTTCAGGTACGACCTTGAACACTACAAACCTGAACCATTATCTTGATTCAGCCAGTTTACGAACTTCATATGTCACAATCTTGTTTTGTTAAAACCACACCATGATTGACGATAATCGCATTTCCTTGGCTGAATTTCCTTATTATCCGCAACTTAGATTTTCTTAGTTGTAGATACCTTCTACATGCTAATTAATCAAGTGGAAATTCTAGCATGTCGCTGATGCTCAAACAAGGAAAATTCATGATTTTTATAGGAATATTCCCATGTTTCAAAAATGGTATTGCTATAAGAATGCCGCCAAAAAGCATGCATAAAATGCAAAATTTCATTTCAATTCTTCTCGCAACTGGCTACTCTTTATAAAGTGGGGGACTCAAGTTTAAGTGCAACTTTTATAAGATTAACAGGAGGCAAGCTGCATTAGCAGCTGAACTTCTTAAACGATCAAGAAAAGGAATACAGATCAAGCACTATCAGTAGCTTACCCAGGAACAACGATATCAGATATACAGGTTAAGGAAGGCGGGATTTAATCAAACCGGAATTGCGAATGAAATTGGAGTGGACAAATCTACAGTCTGCCGTGAACTCAGACACAATTGAGGCTCGAAGAAGACGCCCGAAGCAGGCTCAAGAGCTGCGAGATAGACGTCGTCGGGCATGCAGTCACACTAAACGATTTGATTTGGAAGTCTGGAGCATAATAGTCGGATTGATTCGACAGGACATGAGCACCGAACAAGCATCAGATCGACTTACACTGAAGGATGAATTGTCAATAAGTCATGAGACCATCTATCAGTACATTTACGCTGACAAACAGGCAGGTGATGACTTGTGGCGGCATCTGCGTTGTCAGCAGCCACGGCGCAAGCATTAAGGAAGAGGATTTGATCGTCGTGACACCCTCCGTAACCGGGTCAACATTGATGAACGTCCGGAGATGGCTGAGCAGAGAGTTCGTATTTGCGATTGGGAGGGTGTGATACAGTAATTGGCAAGAACCATCAGGGAATGCTGGTAACGCTGGCAGAAAGGAGATCGCGTTACGTCCTGGCTGACCAATTGCAAAGCAAACATAGCGTGGGCGTGACTGTGAAGATCAACAGTCTATTACGTCCTTACAAGCACAAATGCCACATTGACTTCGCACATCCTTATCATGCCAGGGGACGAGGACTGAATGAGAACAGCAATGGATTGCTACGGCAGTATTTCCACAAGAATTGGAATTAACGAATGTTACCGAAGAACAATTGCAGTGGGCTGTTGATAGACTCAATCACCACCCACGCAAAGTGCTAAGATTTAGAACCCCGCATGAGGTATTCTTCGGAGTGTCGGTAAGTTACACCAAGCAGACATTAAAAGTTGCACTTCGAGTTTGAATCCGCCAGTGTATGAAGCCGAATTAAAACCCGCGTCTCTTACAGATTAAAATAATCGTTTTATTAATATGTACCTCAAACTAATTTAATCAGTAACACGATAAATAGGATTACTGCAGCAATTGGAATCATGAAGCTCATCCAATCAGAAGACGAGCCTTTGGGGCTATTCTTTATCATATTCCGAGTTGCTGGAAACAAGACAACGATAAACATGACTAATGCCAATGCGGAAATGATTTGCATCCACTCCATAATTAATTCCTCTTTAATTCTTTTGTCCAAAACAAAACCCCGGCTTAACCGGGGTTTTGTTTGAAAATCATTTAAACATCTATAAATCAGTCATCATTGCCCATAATACCCAATATTTGCAGTAGGCTAATGAAGATATTAAAAATTGTCATGTATAAACCAATAGTGGCTAACACATAGTTGGTTTCACCACCATGAATGATACGGCTTGTGTCATACAGGATAAAGCCGCTCATGATCATAATGACAACAGCTGATATCATTAATGACATAGCCGGTATTTGTAGAAAAATATTGGCCAGAGCTGCCAGCAATACCAACAAAAAACCTACCATCAAGAATCCACCTAAAAAGCTGAAATCTTTTCGTGTAGTCAATACATACGCTGACAGTCCCATAAATATTGCTCCCGTTCCAGCGAGCGACAATGTAATGATATTGCCACCATTAGGAAGAGACGCGTACATGGTTAACATCGGTCCCAATCCAAATCCCAGCAAGCCAGTAATCAGAAACACGATGCCGATTCCAGCCGGTGAATTGGCAAAGCGGGGCAATACAAACATCGCAATCACCATTGCACCAATGACTGATATTAAGTAAGTCATTGGCGGCATATTCATCATCATTGATATGGCAGCAGTAAAACCACTGAACAATAATGTTAGGGACAAAAGCATATATGTATTGCGTAATACTTTATTTGTTGCTATCGCAGAAGGTGATCTTTGCGCAGCAGTTGATAAATTTTGATTCATTATTAAATAGCCTCCACTGTGAAATTTATAACAAACTGTTCTAATGATCGATATGACTACTATATAAAGAATATAGTTCAAAGCATAATATCATGAATTATGCTGGACATTTAGATCCTACTCGCTTGAAGCTTTTGCTAAAGTAAAATTATATACAAGGAAAAAACCTCCTCGCTCAACTAAGGTAATATTAAAATTAATTGACCCCGCATCGAATTTAGCAATACCCGAATAATTAATGCGCTTTTCTCCAATTAACGAAAATGCACTGACAGTGCGTGAAAAATTAATCTCCTCGATGGATTGAAATCGACCGAAACTGCGGTACAGATCCATCAATTCATCAAGTTGTTCGTGGTTTATTGTTTGCTTAGCTTCTGGCGCCAAGTGAAGCAAAAGTGATTGTTTTTCCCAGCTCGAAATTTCAGTTAATATTTGAGCAATTGCAGTTTCAGCACTCTTACTGTAAAAATCTTTTTCACGATCAGTATAAAAATACAACATCGCCATCAGTGTCAGTAATATAGCTACAATAAATCGTAATGTTTGAGTCTGCATATGTTATAAGTATTTTATTTAATTATGTATTTATTTCTTCCCACAGTTCTCCGCTTAATCCACCATTTTGCTGAGCAATACCAAAATGCTGATAAGCCGCTGTGGTTGCCATACGACCTCTCGATGTACGTTTCAGAAATCCTTGCTGAATTAAATACGGCTCTAATACATCTTCAATAGTGTCGCGCTCTTCACTTATCGCAGCTGCGAGATTATCGACCCCGACTGGACCGCCACAAAACTTCTCTAATACCGCTAACAGCAATTTCCGGTCCATTACATCTAAACCGATCGCATCAATATCCAGCATAATCAAAGCAGCATCAGCAACGGAACGAGTAATATGCCCATCTGCCCTCACTTCAGCATAATCACGCACACGGCGTAATAATCGATTAACTATGCGTGGTGTACCACGAGAACGACGTGCCATTTCCAACGCTCCATCGGCTGAAATTTCCACATTCAATAACCCGGCGGAACGGATAACAATCTTGCAAAGTTCTTCCGGTGTATAAAACTCCAGGCGTGACACAATTCCGAACCTATCTCGCAATGGATTCGTCAACATGCCGGCACGTGTCGTTGCACCAACCAAGGTGAATGATGGCAAGTCGAGCTTCACAGATCTTGCTGCTGGCCCCTCGCCTATCATAATATCTAATTGGAAATCTTCTAGCGCCGGATAAAGAATTTCTTCTACTATTGGTGAAAGACGGTGAATTTCATCGATAAACAGAACATCATTAGGCTCCAGATTAGTCAATAAAGCCGCCAAATCACCTGGACGCTCCAATACCGGACCCGAAGTTTGTCGCAGATTAACACCCATTTCTCTGGCTATAATGTGTGCAAGTGTCGTCTTACCTAAACCGGGCGGCCCGAATAACAAAACATGATCGAGTGCTTCGTGCCGGTTTCTTGCAGCTTCGATGAATATCTGCAGCTGCTCGCGAATCTTTTCCTGACCGACATACTCTTCGAGTTGTTTAGGACGTAATGCTCGCTCTAATATTTCCTCCTGAGAAGATGAGGAAATTGAAGTTACAAGTCGGTCAGTCTCAATCATTCACAACCCTCGTGCTCGTCTGTTATGTTTCTTTAGATAACAATTGCAATGCCTGGCGTATACCGTCGCTCACCATCGAATTAGAAGAGATCTGCTTAGTCGCCCAACTGGCTTCACGATTGCTATAACCCAATGAGAGCAACGCATTGAGGATATCACCTTCACAAGTTGATGATGGAGCTTGGTCTGAATTGAGCACTGCTGAGTCCAGCTTATCCCGCAATTCAAGTAATAAACGCTCAGCCGTTTTTTTCCCAATCCCAGGCACTGTTATTAATCGAGCACTATCTTGGGCATTCACTGTACGATACAAATCAGTTACGCTTAGTCCCGATAAAAGTGCCAAAGCCGTTCTTGCACCTATGCCAGAAATTTTTATTAACATTCGAAATGTTTGGCGTTCCGGCTCTGTTGCAAAACCAAACAGTAAGTGCATATCTTCACGTATTACAAGGTGAGTATACAAAGTAACTTGAGTCCCAACTGCCGGCAGATCATAAAAAGTACTCATTGGCACATCAACTTCATAGCCAACCCCTTGCACCTCAAGTAACACCTGAGGTGGGTGTTTTTCCAATAATATGCCGGTTAAACGTCCAATCATACTAACCGCCCACGTTTCATTCGGTAACCAGTCGTTGCAATCCTTCCCAAACCAAGCCCGCCATTTGCATGGCAAATGGCGCAAGCCAAAGCATCAGCTGCATCGGCACCTGGACTTCCATTCAAGTTAAGTAATCGCACCACCATTTCTTGTACTTGATCTTTTTTTGCATGACCGTTGCCAACGACCGCTTGCTTAATTTGCAGAGCAGTATATTCAGCTACTATCAGATTATTCATTACCGCAGCACAAATAGCCGCGCCACGCGCCTGACCCAACAATAATGTTGATTTAGGATTGATATTGACAAAAACCTGCTCTACGGATACGTGTTGGGGGCGATATAGAGTAATGATTTCGGTTAAGTTATCTAGAATCAACTTAAGACGGAAAGGCAACTCGCCTCCTGAAGTTTTAACACTACCACTACTGACGTAGGTTAAATTGCCTCCACTTTTATCTATCACGCCAAAACCAGTAATACATAATCCAGGATCTATGCCAAGAATACGAATTTTCCCACCTCCCGATGGTTTAATTTGTTACTCTTCAAACACGACTGTAGTATATACATTTTGCACATCGTCCAAATTTTCCAGCGCATCTAATAATTTTTGCATTTTTACAGCATCGTCACCCGCAAGCACTGTTTCATTACCGGACTTCATCGTCACTTCTGCCAATTCTGCCTTAAAACCCATCTTCTCCAAGGCATTTTTCACACTCAAGAATTCATGGGGTGCAGTAATTACTTCGATACTACCATCATCATTATTGATCACGTCTTCGGCTCCGCTCTCCAATGCTGCCTCCATGATCTTATCCTCATTTGTTCCTGGAGCGAAAATTAATTGACCACAGTGTTTGAATAGAAAACTAACGGAGCCATCCGTACCCAAATTTCCACCATATTTAGTAAATGCATGACGCACATCAGCCACGGTTCGAACACGATTATCCGTCATGCAATCAACCATAACCGCAACACCTGCTATTCCATATCCTTCATAACGAATTTCTTCATAATCAACGCCATCCAGTGCACCGCAGCCTCGTTTAATCGCACGCTCAACGTTATCTTTTGGCATATTCTGATCGTATGCTTTATCCATCGCCAAACGCAAGCGTGGATTACTATCAGGATCTCCGCCTCCCAACCGAGCAGCCACCGTAATTTCCTTGATAAGCCGGGTAAACACTTTACCGCGCTTGGCATCCTGAGCTGCTTTTTTGTGCTTTATATTTGCCCATTTGCTATGACCAGCCATTTATCAATATCCTTAACTAAAGTAAATTTATATTATCACCCAGCATCCTATGGGTATAGTACCTAGCCCTGCTAGTATAAAGATACGCATGAGATATTCAATTGCATACAAATGTTTTGCTACGTTCAATCTACTTCCACCTATCTTAGCCAATGTTATTCGACAATCACAGCCTTTGCCAGATTCCGCGGTTTGTCTACATCCGTACCTTTCACTAAGGCCACATGATAAGCCAGCAACTGTAATGGTAGAGTATGCAAGATAAGACTCAATAAGCCTGCATGTTCAGATAGACGAATCACGTGCAGATTCTTGCCCTGCGTTATTTGAGAGTCTGCATCCGCAAATACAAAGAGCTCTCCACCCCGGGCATGAACTTCTTGCAAATTTGATTTATGCTTACCTCTCAACTGATCATTTGGCGCTACTGTTACGACAGGCATTACATTATCTACCAGAGTCAGTGGCCCATGTTTCAATTCTTCTGCTGCATATGCTTCAACATGAAAATGCGAAATTTCTTTAAGCTTTAGCGCTCCTTCCATCGCGAAAGGATAATGAATGCCGTGCCCAAGAAATAGTGCGTGGCGTTTTTGCGCAAAGCTTTATTCCCAGATCTTTACCTGCGGCTCAACTTGCAATGCATGTTGCAGGGCCATCGGCAAATGACGAAGCGCTATAATCATCTCCCGCTCACCTTGAACAGATAATTTATGACGCATCTTTGCTAATGTCACTGCCAATAGCAATAGTGAAGCCAACCGTGTGGTAAATGCCTTCGTCGAAGTCACTCCGATCTCTGGACCCACACATGTAAGAAAGCACAATTCAGATCGCCGTATCAATGCACTTACCTGCACATTACAAATAGCAAGACTGTGGTGATAACCTAGCTTCTTAGCATATCTTATGCGCCGCCAGAGTATCTGCAGTTTCACCTGGCTGAGAAATGCCGATTACTAAGGTAGCCTGATCTGCCATTGGATTACGGTAACGGTATTCGCTGGCAATTTCAACGCTGCATTTAGTTTCGGCAACGTTTTCCAACCAGTATCTCGCAACCAGACCTGCATGATGACTTGCTCCACAGGCTACGATTAGAAAATTATTGATTATGAAAAATACTTTCTCAGCCTCATCACCAAACAAAATAGGAGAAACCGATTGAGCATTTAATACCATTTCCAATGTATTAGCTACTGCAATGGGCTGTTCCAATATTTCTTTCTGCATGAATACGCATAGGGTCCTTTCTCGATAGCTTCACTTGATAAATTACTTTCGTGAACAGGTCGCCTAATTTCATTCACTAAGCTCGTGCTAAGGCAATTGACAATACGATAACTGCTGGTAAGTTCAACCCCATCTCCTTCTTCCAGATAAATCATACTTCTAGTTGCTTTTAAAAAAGCGGATGCATCAGAAGCCGAATAATCACCATTTTCACCTAAACCCGATAACAATGGCGCTCCATTACGCACCAAAACAATTCTTTCTGGTCGAGCCTCCTCCATGACCGCTATCGCATAAGCACCCTGCAGTTCAACAATTGATACACAGACCGCTGTGACCAAATCAGCGTTATGCTTGAGATTAAAAGCAATTAAGTGCGCAATTACTTCAGAGTCAGTATCAGAAATAAATTCGAATCCTTCTACGTGCAAACGTTTGCGCATTGCTTCATAATTTTCTATTATGCCATTATGGGCGATGACGATTCGGGCGGGAGATTCTGGTGTCCCAGAAAAATGAGGATGCGCATTATGCTCAGAAGGGGCTCCATGCGTCGCCCAGCGAGTATGTGCTACCAGCCAAACCATGTATATTCGCATCATTAGCAAGCTTTTGCAGCTCAGCTACCCGTCCTATTGTGCGCAATCTTTACAAGTCGTCACTTGTCACCACCAAACCGGCGGAATCATACCCTCGATATTCTAAGTGTAGTAGTCCATCCAATAATACTGGCACAACATTTCTCCTAGCTATGGCACCAACTATTCCAGACATATCGCATTTTCCCGCTGCTCAGGCTGAAAAGAATATAATACTATTTTATTTGATTGTTTGTTTTTTTGGACGCCTCCATCCAACCACGCTAATTTGCTTCGATCTGGATAAAGTAAGCTGATTTTCTGGTGTTTCTTTGGTAATCGTTGATCCAGCGCCAATTGTGGTGCCTTTTGATATCTTAACCGGCGCAATAAGTTGCGTATCAGATCCTATAAACACATCATCCTCAATAATAGTATGATGCTTGTTAACGCCATCGTAATTACAAGTAATTGTTCCTGCGCCTATATTGACATTTTTCCCAATTCCGGAATCGCCAATATAGCTTAAATGGTTCGCTTTACTCCCTGTACCGATCTGACTATTCTTAACCTCAACGAAATTACCAATCTGCACTTTGCTCGCTAATCGGGTACCAGGACGAATACGTGCATAAGGGCCAATTTTACAATTCTCGCCAATCTCAGCATCTTCCACCATGCTAAAAGGATTAATAATACTTCCCGACGCTACTGTTACATTTTTTAGTATGCAATTAGCCCCTATCCGCACGAAATTACCAAGTTTAACAGTACCTTCAAATATACAATTAATATCAATTTCAACATCGCTTCCGCAAAGAAGTTCACCTCGTATGTCAATTCTTGCTGGATCAATTAAACTAACACCTGCATCCAGTAACTTATTCGCACAATGTTGCTGAAAAAGCCTTTCGAGTTCTGCCAGTTGGCATTTGTTATTAACTCCCTTAACTTCCCAGAAATTCTCAGCCTGTGACGAAATTACAGAAACACCACTTTTAACAGCCAAAGCAATAATATCTGTCAAGTAATATTCAAGTTGCGTGTTATTATTTTCGATGTTGGGCAGCCATTTATGAAGATACGCATTCGGTATGAGCATAATGCCTGTATTAATTTCATGTATACCTTGTTGTTCGACGCTGGCATCTTTTTGTTCTACAATCGCAGTAATTTCACTGCTTTCTAAATCACGCACCACTCTGCCGTACCCAAAAGGATTTTCGAGTATTGCTGATAGCATTACACAGTTATCCCCATTCGCTGCGTTTACTAGCTGTCGCAATGTATAGCTACTAACTAATGGTACATCCCCGTAGAGGATAAGTGTCAAACCCGCATGATCAAGTTGAGGTAGAGCTTGCATTACCGCGTGCCCGGTCCCAAGCTGTTGCTTCTGTATAATCCACCTTAGATCATCCCCAATGATCGATTGCTTTATCTTCTCTCCATCATGCCCAATGATTACAAAAATTTTGCTAGGAGATAGCATTCGAGCTGTATTAATTACGTGCGCTAGTAATGGGCGATCTGCCAAAGTATGCAGTACTTTTGGAAGCGAAGAGTGCATACGTTTGCCAGCACCTGCTGCGAGTATTACGATATTAAGTTGCAACATAATTCAAATTGGTTTCTGAAGAAATATTCGGATTTAAACACATTGACTATAACTTCATTGTAACCTCTTGAACCAGTACTCGGAAGTGTGAACATAATAATTTTTATATCTGACACTTAGTTAATTGCTAAACCTAACTGTAATTTAATAGTAGGCACAAAAAAAGACGACTTAAGTCGTCTTTTTTACTTATCCTAGGCATATAGTTGCAACCAAGAAAATACTAATAATCGCTTAATTCCATTAATCTTAAGTAAACATCAACCGAAAAACGATAATTTAGTCCGTAGAGATTAATGCCCACGTTTTCTTAGTTTATCAATCGCTGCTAGCTGAGACATAGCTTCAATCAATTCAGCCTGCGCTCTGACATAATCCAACTCGGATTCTTTGTTTTTCATAGCTTCTTCAGCAGCTCTTTTCGCCTCGAGTGCTTTAGCTTCATCTAAATCGTCGCTACGCACAGCAGTATCCGCTAGGATGGTAACAATATCTGGC
This sequence comes from Nitrosomonas supralitoralis, assembly GCF_003011925.2. GTDB lineage: Bacteria > Pseudomonadota > Gammaproteobacteria > Burkholderiales > Nitrosomonadaceae > Nitrosomonas > Nitrosomonas supralitoralis. Next base: position 36,635 of record NZ_PXXU01000003.1, on the reverse strand, counting down.
TGGACTTCCAGCATCCCGCCAGATACGTATATTAATTCCTCTTCTTTTAGTTGAGCTTTAATACGCACCATTCCTGATTTTATTTTTGTCAGCATTGGCGTGTGTCGCGGATAAATACCTACCTCACCCATTTGTGCTGGCGCGACCATAAACTCTACCGGTCCAGAATAAATTGATTCTTCAGCACTTACTATATCAAGATGAAAAATGGTGCCCATCACTATTTTCTCTAAGTTTATTGAAGGGTTTTAGCTTTTTCGACAGCTTCTTCGATATTACCAACCATATAAAATGCTTGTTCTGGCAAATCATCGTATTCACCACCAACAATGCCTTTAAATCCTTTGATAGTATCTTTCAGGGATACATATTTCCCTGGTGAGCCCGTAAATACTTCTGCCACATTAAAAGGTTGAGATAAAAATCTCTGAATCTTACGAGCTCTACTAACAGCCAGCTTATCTTCAGGAGATAACTCATCCATACCTAAAATAGCAATAATATCTCTTAATTCCTTATAGCGCTGCAAAGTTTGCTGCACTGCGCGAGCTGTATTGTAATGCTCTTCTCCCACAACTTGCGGATCAAGTTGACGTGAAGTTGAATCAAGAGGATCTACAGCTGGATAAATTCCTAATGAAGCTATATCGCGTGACAGTACTACCGTAGCGTCCAAATGACCAAAGGTAGTAGCAGGTGACGGATCGGTTAAATCATCAGCTGGTACATATACAGCCTGTATTGATGTGATAGAGCCAGTTTTTGTTGATGTTATACGCTCTTGCAACCGTCCCATTTCTTCAGCGAGGGTTGGCTGATATCCTACCGCTGACGGCATACGTCCAAGCAAAGCAGAAACTTCTGTTCCAGCCAAGGTATAGCGATATATATTATCTACAAAAAATAATACGTCACGACCTTCATCACGGAAAGATTCTGCCATTGTAAGGCCGGTTAATGCTACACGCAAACGATTTCCAGGCGGCTCATTCATCTGCCCATAAACAAGAGCAACCTTATCCAGCACCTTAGAATCTTTCATTTCATGATAAAAGTCATTCCCCTCGCGGGTGCGCTCTCCCACACCTGCAAATACCGAATATCCACTATGCTCAATCGCAATATTACGGATCAATTCCATCATATTGACCGTTTTTCCTACACCTGCACCACCAAATAATCCGACTTTTCCACCTTTAGCAAACGGGCAAATCAAGTCTATCACTTTGATGCCAGTTTCCAACAGCTCTGTAGATGCCGAAAGCTCATCAAAAGCAGGAGCCTCTCGATGTATCGACATCTGCTGCTCAGCACCGATATCTCCCATTTCATCTATCGGGCGACCCAAAACATCCATGATACGTCCTAACGTTTTGATTCCAACAGGCACATGAATCTGTTTTCCGCTATTTTGCACCATCATTCCACGACGCAATCCATCTGAGGAACCCAGTGCAATTGTGCGAACCACACCATCACCTAACTGCTGTTGCACTTCGAGCGTAAGCTCAGAACCTTCCATTATTAATGCATCATATACTTTTGGTAGAGATTCGCGCGGAAACTCCACATCAATCACTGCACCAATACACTGAACAATTTTTCCTTGACTCATTGTTGTTCCCTAAACAAATACAAAAATTTTTTAAACAGCTGCCGCGCCGCCGACAATTTCTGACAATTCCTTCGTAATTGCCGCTTGCCTAGATTTGTTATAAATCAGTGTCAATTCATCAATAACATTACCGGCGTTGTCAGATGCAGCTTTCATCGCAACCATCCTTGCCGATTGCTCTGACGCCATATTTTCAGCCACAGCTTGATATATTAAAGCCTCAATATATCGAACCATAATATCATCGATGACCGGCTTCGCCTCTGGTTCATAAATATAATCCCAAGATATTTTTTCCGGTGCATCGTTTTGATTATCGCTTTGCATAATCTCATCAGTTAAAGGGAGTAGTTGTTCCATAACTGGCTGTTGCTTCATGGTATTGATAAAACGATTATAAAAGATAAACACTCGGTCAAACTGATCCTGTGTATAACCGTCCAGTACAACTTTAACTGCGCCAATGAGTCTTGCCATATCCGGTGTATCGCCAAGCCCTACAACTTGCGAGGTAATATTCGCACCAATCCGGCTCATAAAACCCAAACCTTTGTTACCGATACAACAAGCCTCTATCTGCTCTCCCTCGTTACTCCATATTTTCATCTGGTTTAAAGTTTTGCGTAACACATTCGTGTTCAATCCACCGCACAATCCTTTGTCTGAAGTAACGACAATAATTCCGATTTTTTTGACCGTATCCCTTTCGATCAAGAATGGGTGTCTATACTCGGTATTTGCTCGGCTCATATGCGCAGCAACATTTCGAATTTTTTCTCCGTAAGGTCGCGCTTTTTTCATACGTTCTTGAGCTTTACGCATTTTTGATGCCGCTACCATTTCCATTGCACGCGTTATTTTTTGCGTGTTTTTAACACTCTTTATTTTATTGCGTATTTCTCTGCTGCCGGCCATATGTTTAATAAGTTCCGCTTTGCTTAAATTCCATAATTGCTGCTGTCAATTCCTTTTCAGTTCCAGCATCAAGCTCTTTGTTTTTCTCTATATTGTCTAGAATTTTTCCATGTTGGTTGCGAATGTAGCTCTTCAGAGCAGATTCGAATGCTAAAGCACGACCAACTTCCACATCATCGAAATAACCATTATTAATGGCAAACAAAGTAAGAGCCATTTCTGAAACACTGAGGGTTGCATACTGAGGTTGCTTCATAAGCTCAGTGGCCATTTTCCCACGCTCTAGCTGTTTTCGTGTTGCCTCATCTAAATCAGATGCAAATTGAGCAAAAGCAGCTAACTCACGGTATTGCGCTAAAGCCAAACGAATGCCGCCGCCTAGCTTTTTAATCACCTTGGTTTGTGCTGCACCACCCACACGGGAAACGGAAACACCAGCGTTTATAGCCGGGCGTATACCCGCATTAAACAAATCAGACTCAAGAAAAATTTGTCCATCAGTAATAGAAATCACATTGGTAGGAACGAAAGCAGTTACGTCACCAGCTTGCGTCTCAATGATCGGGAGGGCAGTTAAAGAGCCCGTTTTACCTTTTACCTCTCCATTTGTCGCCTTTTCAACATAAGCTGCACTCACTCTCGCCGCTCTTTCCAGTAAACGCGAATGAAGATAAAAAACGTCTCCCGGATATGCCTCACGACCTGGGGGGCGCCTCAAGAGCAAAGAAATTTGCCGATAAGCCCATGCTTGCTTAGTTAAGTCGTCATAAACAATTAATGCATCCTGCCCTTTGTCTCGGAAATATTCGCCCATAGTGCAACCTGAATATGGCGCAATAAACTGCATCGCAGCTGACTCTGAGGCTGTAGCCGCCACCACAATGGTATATTCCATTGCGCCATGTTCTTCGAGTTTACGCACTACGTTTGCAATTGATGATGCTTTTTGACCGACCGCCACATAAATACAAAACATGTTTTGGCCTTTCTGATTAAGTATCGCATCAATTGCCACAGCGGTCTTTCCTGTTTGACGATCGCCAATGATCAATTCGCGCTGACCGCGACCAACCGGTACCATAGAATCCACAGCTTTCAATCCAGTTTGCACTGGTTGATCTACAGACTGACGCCAGATAACACCTGGCGCAATTTTCTCAATCGGCTCCGATCTTACAGCTGTAATAGGCCCTTTTCCGTCTATTGGTTGGCCCAGTGCATTTACAACACGCCCTAACAAGCCTTCTCCAACTGGTACCTCGAGAATACGCCCGGTACATTTGACTATATCACCTTCACAGATATGTTCATAGGCACCCATAATAACCGCACCTACTGAATCTCTCTCAAGATTCAATGCCAAGCCAAAAGTATTGCCTGGAAACTCTAACATTTCCCCTTGCATTACATCTGACAATCCATGTATGCGAACAATACCGTCTGTTACAGAGACAATAGTTCCTTGCGTACGAACCTCTGCCGTATCCGCAAGTCCCTCAATCCTTTTTTTAATCAGTTCACTGATTTCGGATGGATTTAACTGCATTTATTTTAACTCCTAGCTTTTAAGGGCAACAGCCATAGCTTCTAGTTTCCCGCGAACTGATGCATCTAAAGTTTCATCACCAATTTCCACTTTGACGCCACCTATCAGTTCAGGATCAACACTCACTTGAGCTTCTATTTTTCGATTAAATTTTTGCTCTAATTTATTAACTAATTTATTAATTTGATCGCTTTGCATTTTGAATGCACTGATGATTTTAGCTTCCAAAACTCCTTCATGCTGTGCTTTCAATTGCTCAAATAATTGACTTACCTGAGGCAACACTAACACCCGTTTATTTTCAGCCATCAGCATAATAAGATTTCGCGCTTCAGCCGTGAATTTATTTCCACCAACCTCTTGAATCAACTCACCTAACTGTTTAATTGATATCAGCGGATTCCCGATCAGAAGCTTCACTTGATCATCTTGCGCTATTGCTGCCGCAAGCTGTAATATTTTTGACCATTGAGACAACTCCTTACTTTCAACAGCAAGCTTATACGCCGCTTCCGCATACGGTCTTGCAACAGTAATTGCTTCAGCCATTATTTTAAATCTTCCCTTATTGCCACAAGCAGATCCGCATGCGCTGCAGCATCTATTTCTCGACGCAATATTTTGGCTGCTCCCGCGACCGCCAATTCAGCAACCTGCTGCCTCAGCACCTCTTTTGCACTAAAAATTTCATGCTCAATATCAGCTTTTGCGCCAGCAACGATTCGGTCTCCCTCTTCTTTTGCTGTGTGTTTCGCCTCTTCAATGACTTCTGTAGCGCGCTTTTCAGCTTGCGCAATTATTTCTGAAGCACGCTGCTTCGCATCCTTCAGCACATCAGACGAACGGTGACTTGCCAATTCTAATTCGTGACGACCGCGCTCACCAGCGGCCAAACCATCAGCAATGTTTTTTTGCCGCTCTTCTATTGCTCTCAACAATGGCGGCCACACGTACCTAATAGTAAACCAAATGAAGACTGAAAAGGCTATCGCCTGAGAAATTAAAGTAAAGTTAATATTCATGACAAGCCTGTATTATCTGATCTAAACAGCAAAAGCATTATTACTGAATTACTGCCAACAATGGATTACCAAATGCAAACAACATCGCCAAACCAACAGCAATAATAAATGATGCGTCCGTTAAGCCCAACAACAGGAATACCTTTCCCTGCAAAGTTGGAATCATCTCTGGCTGACGTGCGGCTCCCTCAAGAAAACGGCTACACATTACCCCCACGCCAATACACGCACCAGCGGCACCAAGACCGATCATCAAACCAATACCTATCCCAGTATATGCCTGAATCATTGCCAAATACTGCAAATTCTCCATTTTAATTTCCTTCTGTAAGATTAAAAATATACAACAAAAAAATCTAGATCTTATTTAATGCGACTCATGTGCCATCGATAAATATACAACCGTCAACATCATGAAGATAAATGCCTGCAATGTAACAATCAAGATATGGAATATCGCCCAACCCGCTCCCAATATTGCGCCAAAGATTGTACCGGATACGCCTGTAGCTGCCCACATGCCCAGCAGTAGAAAAATAATCTCGCCAGCATATATGTTACCAAAAAGACGCAGAGAATGAGATAGCGGTTTTGAAACGTATTCAATAAAATTGAACAACAGATTCAACAACCATAGCAAAGGATTTTTCCCAAATGGCGTGCAGAAAAGCTCATACATCCAACCACCAAGCCCCTTGACTTTCACATTAAAGAAAATCATGAGCAACCAGATTGATAAAGCCAATGCAAAAGTTGTATTGACATCTGTTGTGGGCACTATCTTCCAATTGTGTAAGCCAAACGCATGCTCTAGAATCCAAGCCATAATATCTATTGGCAAAATATCCATGGCATTCATCATCAAGACCCACACAAAAATTGTCAATGCTGCAGGCGCAACAAACACATGCCGATTACCGTGAAATGAATTCTTGACCTCATTATCAATGAACTCAACAGCGAGCTCGACAAAAGCTTGAGTCTTGGACGGTACGCCAGAGGTTGCCTTTCGCACTACTAGCCATATAAAACCTATGCTTATAACACCCAAAATAATGGATGTCACCAAGGTATCAACATGAAGAACCCAAAATGAACCTTCTTTGATTTGTACTGTTAAATAGGTGAGGTGATGCTCAATGTATGATGTGGGTGTAAGTTCTGTATTTGATGCCATCTGCTGCCTGCTTTTACTTATGAATTTATCTTATCTTTAGTATCGTCTTTTAACAATAGCGCCATGCTATAAACTAGAACCATCAGGACAAATGTTCCTATAAATACAAATGCATTAACATTTGCATATAATTTAAACACCATCCATAGCAGACCCACTGTCAATATTATTTTTACCGCTTCAGCTCTTAACGCCGTCCTAATTGTTTCTCCTGCCGTATAACCTTTATGGCGGGATATCATGAACGCAAAAGCTGCTGAGGAAATTACACTTGTTGCTCCGCCCAGCATTGCTGAAATTGCACTGTGCATGTCGAGAATAAACCAAAAGACAATTACCAACGCAAATGTGATTAACAGTTGTATGCGCAGAACAATTCTAAGTGGTCTATTCTTTATCCAAGACATTTTCCACCTGCCCTTAGAACAGACAACATCCCTACACTTAAAAAAGGCGCAACTATAGCTTAATTGTCCCTATCAGTCAACGAGAACTGGCATTTAACTTTTATCGCTACTGCACCTCTTTTACCAACCAAAACCAAACTTAACCTATTTAAGTATTTCGAAGATTGCCGCAATCCCTTGGCCACCGCCAATACACATAGTCACCAATGCATAACGTCCCCCGGTGCGCTGTAACTCATACAGCGCTTTGATAGCTAGTATACAACCCGTCGCGCCTATCGGATGACCCAATGCCACTGCACCTCCATTCGGATTAGTTTTTTCTGGATCAAACTGTAATTCTTTTGCGACAGCGCAGGCTTGCACGGCAAATGCCTCATTGGATTCAATTACATCCATATCAGCTAGTTTTAAATTGGCACGCCCCAAAGCTGTCTGTACAGCGGGTACCGGTCCGATGCCCATAAATTTAGGATCAACACCTGAATGACCATAGGAAACCAAACGTGCCATGGGCTTCAAGCCGCATTTATGTGCTGCACCGCTCTCCATCAACACCACCGCTGCAGCACTATCGTTTATACCGGAAGCATTGCCCGCAGTTACCGTTCCTTCCTTTTTAAAAACAGTTCGAAGTTTAGCCAAGCTTTCCAAACTCGTGTCTTTTCGTGGATGTTCATCGGTATCAAAAATAATGGTTTTTTTACCAGCAATTAGTTCAACAGGCAATATTTGCTCTTTGAAAAAGCCATTATTAATTGCATGCAAGGCACGACGGTGACTTTCCACTGCAAATGCATCCTGCTCTTCTCTGCTAATCCGCCATTTTTCTGCAATATTTTCAGCCGTGACTCCCATATGCACTTGATCAAATGGATCGGTAAGCGCGCCAACCATCATGTCCACGGCACTTCCATTATTCATGCGCTGCCCCCAGCGCAATGCCGGTAATAAATAACCACCTCGACTCATAGACTCCGCACCACCCGCGACAGCCACATCAGTATCATTGAGCAAAATATTTTGACTAGCCGAAATAATGGCTTGCAAACCGCTGCCACACAAACGATTCACAGCCATCGCTGAAGTATGCTGCGGCAGACCGCCATTGATGCAGGCTATGCGCGCCAGATACATATCACGTGACTCTCCATGAATCACATTACCAAAAATCAGATGCCCAACATCATTAGGATCAATTCCTGCGCGCAATATGGCCTCTCGCACTACTTTTGCTGCCAGATCAGACGGTGCTATCTGTTGCAATGCGCCACCGTATTCACCAATGGCTGTGCGTACTCCACTTAAAATTACCACATCCCTCATGTATCTTCCTTCCTGGACTGAAGCCCGTTGAACAATCATACGAAAAAAATCCAGCGATTATTTGAATCTCAGACTGAGCAACAATTATTTGCGTGTACTCAGCTCTAATAAATCTCATGCAGAAGTGTCAACAATTCACTTAGCTACGTCTTAATCTGTTTATTAACCGCATTCATACAACTGTCGGCAAACCTCAGAAGTGTTTCAGCATCCCTATTTTCAGTACTTAATCCAACAGCACACTCCACTCTCTTTGAGGTCTCACCATTCGCAATTTAAGTGCATTAAAGTCCAATTAAACCAAATAAATAGATGCAGAAACCACATACATGGATATCAGCTTACTCAAGAATCCATCTCTCATTTCCAGATTTACTTGTCGCAACATATTCAGTTCATCCGGATTTACTATAGTGCACTCGACAATCCTTAATAATAGATTATGTTGTTTTGCCAACAATTAGCGTATCATGAGTTGCTAATAATTTTAGGTATTAATCAACTTTCGACCCCTTGGCGCATTTGATTATTTCACTGCAGCCCTGTTAGCTTATGAACAAATCTCGAAAGATCTCCATATTACTTCTGATTGTGTTGTTAGCTTTGACACAACCATCATTTAGTCAACAAACAAGAACATTTCCTTTGGATAGCAAACTAGGGAACTTGACGACTGTTTCTTTTCCGGTGTTCGTCATTAATAACCAGCAACTGAAAATGGGGTCAGGCGGACAAATTCGTGGGGTTGATAATTTAATTATTTTACCCAATGCCGCAAACTATAATGGCTATATTCGCTATCAATTGGATATCATGGGAAATTTGCATCGTGTTTGGATTCTGACCCCAGATGAAGTCGAGGAAGCGGAACATCAAGGACAGCAAATACTTCGATAGCACATTAATCTTTTTATATTCAAAGAACTAATCCGTGAATAACAAACTTTATATCAAAACTTTTGGATGCCAAATGAACGAGTATGACTCGGAAAAAATGGCAGATGTGCTGCACGCGGCTTATGGTATGGAACCTACCAATGATCCGGCCGAAGCCGATATGATCTTATTCAACACCTGTTCTGTGCGCGAAAAAGCACAAGAAAAAGTATTCCATGATCTGGGACGAGTACGGCACTTGAAAGAACGTAACCCTAATTTACTAATCGGTGTAGGCGGCTGCGTTGCCAGTCAGGAAGGCAAGGCAATTGTCAGTCGCGCACCATTTGTCGATGTGGTATTTGGCCCACAAACTTTACACCGATTGCCACAACTCATCGAAGCACGCAAGGCAACCGGACGCTCGCAGGTCGATATTTCGTTTCCTGAGATCGAAAAATTCGATCATCTACCACCTGCCCGTACTGAAGGTGTCACAGCGTTTGTCTCAATCATGGAAGGTTGTAGTAAATACTGCAGTTTCTGCGTAGTTCCATATACTCGTGGTGAGGAAGTCTCCCGTCCGCTGCATGACGTATTGACAGAAATCGCCATACTTGCCGACCAAAATATTAAGGAAATCACTTTATTGGGGCAGAATGTCAATGCCTACCTAGGTATGATGAGCGATGGCGATATTGCTGATTTTGCTTTATTGCTCGAATATATCCATGAAATTCCAGGAATTGAGCGCATCCGCTACACCACTTCTCATCCTAAAGAATTTACTACACGCCTGATTCAGGCATACAACCAGCTACCGAAACTAGTCAATCACTTGCACTTGCCGGTGCAATCTGGTTCTGACCGAGTGCTGGCCGCAATGAAGCGGGGTTATAGCGTGCTGGAATACAAATCAATTATCCGGAAGCTGCGCACTATTCGCCCGGACATATCTTTATCATCAGATTTCATCGTCGGCTTCCCCGGAGAAACCGAAGCTGATTTCCAGGCAACGCTGAAGTTGGTTGAAGACATAAATTATGACGATTCCTACAGTTTCGTATATAGCCCGCGCCCCGGAACACCAGCAGCGGACTTACCTGACGACATGTCACAGGAAGAAAAAATGGAGCGACTACACCGTTTACAAGCACAATTGAGCCTGCAATCCCGGAAAATCAGTCAGCAGATGATCGGCTCAATTCAACGAGTATTGCTGGAAGGCATATCTAAAAAGAACCTTGATGAATTGAGCGGACGCACGGATAACAACCGTGTCGTCAATTTAGCCGGAAACTCAGAGCTGATTGGTCATTTTGTTAACGTACGTATCACCGAAGCCCGTGCTCATTCGTTGCGCGGGGAGATTGTGTATGAATAAGAAACATGTCCATAACTTGAATTTTACTTGCAAAGTATCCCGTGCGCTGCGAAAATCACCATATCGAAATAGCACTGTCTGACATTGAAACCAACTCCTCTGGAAATCTCTTTTACACCCACAGATAACCAGCGCCTTGCTAATTTGTGCGGCGCTCTGGATGAAAACCTGAAACAAGTCGAGACCGCGTTGGATGTCACCATTTCTCGGCGTGGCGAACTTTTCAGTTTATCCGGCAACTCCGGCCAAACAAAACTTGCAGCGCAAGTATTGCGTGATTTTTATAGTCAATCTCAGCACCACTTAAGCTTAGAACAGATTCAGCTGGGTTTGATCGAAGCAATGAATCTACAACATAAAGCAAAAAATAAAGATGTCGCCATCGATCGCATCGACGACGCACAACCAGCATCCCCCGGACTATTGACACGCCGCAGCAACTTATATGGCCGCACACCACGCCAAGTTCAGTATTTGCAGCAAATACAGGAACATGACATCACATTCGCTATAGGTCCCGCTGGCACCGGAAAAACCTATCTTGCCGTTGCCAGTGCAGTCGATGCGCTTGAGCGTGACTTAGTATCCCGCTTGATTCTGGTTCGACCTGCCGTTGAAGCCGGTGAACGGTTGGGGTTTTTACCGGGTGATATGACTCAAAAAGTCGATCCATACTTACGTCCCCTTTATGATGCATTATATGATTTAATGGGCTTTGAAAAGACAGCCAAGCAGTTTGAGCGCAATACCATCGAGATCGCACCGCTGGCTTTTATGCGTGGACGCACATTGAATCAGTCATTCATTATTCTGGATGAGGCACAAAACACCACGCCAGAGCAAATGAAAATGTTTCTGACACGCATGGGACTCGGCTCAAAAGCGGTTATTACCGGCGATGTTACACAAATTGACCTACCCAAGCATCAGAAAAGCGGCCTGGTAGAAGCTGAGCAGATTCTGAAAGACATACGTGGCGTTGCCTTCACTCGTTTTCTGTCTGAGGATGTAGTAAGACACCCCCTGGTTCAACGCATTGTCACCGCCTATGAAAAGCACGACAAACAAGCTCGGGAATCTTGATCGTCCAACTCCGAAAGTAAAATCATTCAGTCTGATGGTGCAATACGCAACAGAGTGCACCGCGGTACCCACACGATCGCAGTTTCGTCGTTGGGCCAAAGCAGCACTAATGCAAGAGGCCGAAATTGTCGTACGACTTGTTGATGAAATGGAAGGACGGGAACTTAACCAGCAATTTCGTAATAAAAATTACGCCACTAACGTGCTAACCTTTGTTTATGACGACATGCAACCTTTGACAGGCGACATCATATTATGTGCACCAGTAATTAGCGAAGAGGCACTACAACAGCACAAATACCTAACAGCACATTACGCTCATCTTACCATTCATGGCATGTTGCATTTACAAGGCTATGATCATGTTGAAGATGCTGATGCGGCAACGATGGAACAATTGGAAACACAAATACTGACCAAACTTGGTTTTGAAAACCCTTATCTAGAGTATGACGATGCAAATTCCGTGCAATAGTCGTGCAATGCTTTTTTTCTCAGGAAACTGGCAAAGAAAATTGCTGCTCCATTTTTTTCTCACATCCACTGGATTTTAAATATATCATGGACGACCCTCCACCTAAAAACGGCTGGTTAGAGCGGCTAGGCGCGATGCTAATCCGCAAACCGGAAGATCGCGAACAGCTAATCACCCTGTTGCACTCTGCCTTTGAGCGCAACTTACTCGATTCTGATGCACTCAGCATGATTGAAGGTGTCATGCAGGTTTCAGAAATGCAGGCACGCGATATCATGGTACCGCGTTCGCAAATGGACGTTGTCGATATCAGCAAGAAACCTGAGCTATTCATTCCGTTTGTAATTGAAGCGGCGCATTCACGTTTTCCGGTTATAGAAGGAAGCGAGGATGAAATTATCGGCATTCTGCTGGCTAAAGATTTACTGCGCTATTACGCCGATCCGGAAGAATTCAATATTCGCGATATGTTGCGTCCTGCCGTATTCATACCGGAATCCAAGCGGCTCAATATATTGTTGAAGGAATTTCGCAGCAACCGCAACCATATGGCCATCATCGTAAATGAGTATGGAGGCATAGCTGGATTAGTGACGATCGAGGATGTACTCGAACAGATTGTGGGAGAAATTGAAGATGAATACGACTTTGATGATGAGGAAGATAATATCGTCATGGAATCGGACGGACTCTACCGTGTCAAGGCAATCACCGAAATTGACAACTTCAATGAAGTACTCGGTGCAAACTTCAGCAACGAAGATTTCGATACCATAGGCGGCTTGGTACTCAACAAATTTGGCCGTTTGCCGAATCGCAGCGAAGCAGCCATAATCGGTCAATTCAGATTCACTGTGCAGCGGGTTGATAGCCGTCGATTACATGTACTTAAAGTGGAAAAACTTGCAGCAGAAGTAGAAACACCCGCAGAATAAGTGCCTCCATAAAACTTTCACGCACTTATTATTTTTCCGGCACATGGCTAAAATCACCACTCGTTCATATGATTTGCGGTCTTTCCAGACACTTAATGGTAGCGGATTGCCTCCGGTGCTGGCGCGTATTTTCGCAGCACGTGGCATTGAGAACTCGAGTCAACTTGAATCCGAGCTCACAAGCCTGATTCCATTCGGACATCTCAAGAATATTACTGTAACCGCGACCCTGCTTGCCGATGCCATTGCTACAAAAAAACGGCTGTTGATTGTAGCTGATTATGATTCCGATGGCGCTACGGCATGCGCAGTCGGCATCCGTATTTTACGTAAATTTGGCGCCACCATTGACTATCTGGTACCTAACCGGTTCCAATTCGGGTATGGCCTGACTCCGGAAATCGTACTCTTGGCGCACGAAACCAAACAACCCGATTTGCTGATTACCGTCGACAACGGAATCGCCAGCGTTGAAGGTGTATCTGCAGCCAACAGCCTAGGCATACAAGTGATAATTACCGATCATCATTTGCCCGGCGATGAATTACCTGCAGCTATGGCGATTATCAATCCCAATCAGCCGGGTTGTCCTTTTCCGAGTAAGAGTATTGCTGGTGTGGGTGTCATTTTCTATTTGATGCTGGCGCTACGCGCGGAATTACGCCAACGCGGCGCTTTCACAACCAATCAGGAGCCGAATTTGGCTCATTTCCTTGATCTGGTCGCATTAGGCACCGTCGCTGATGTTGTCAAACTGGATAACAATAACCGCATTCTGGTACAGCAAGGCTTGCATCGTATTCGTAAAGGACGCGCTTGTGCGGGTATCAACGCGCTATTGCAAGTATCACGGCGCGATTGCCAACAAATCTCCACCTATGAACTGGGCTTCATGCTAGGACCACGACTCAACGCAGCCGGGCGCTTAGACGATATGTCACTCGGCATTGAATGCCTGATTTCCGATGACGAAGTCTATGCATTAGAAATTGCCAAACAGCTGGATGAATTGAACCGACAACGCCGCGAAATCGAATCCACCATGCAGGAAAGCGCTCTGATCAAGCTGGAAGATGTGCTCAAAATCCGTCGCGAGGAAATTCAAACTGCTTTTAGCATCTGCCTGTTCGATCATGATTGGCACCAAGGCGTCATCGGCATACTCGCGTCGCGCATCAAAGACAAGTATCACCGACCGGTGATCATATTCGCGCCAGGCAATGACGATGAAATCAAGGGTTCTGGCCGATCAATCAACGGCTTTCATTTGCGCGATGCGCTGGATCTGGTGGCCAAACGGCATCCCGGACTGATTCGAAAATTCGGTGGTCACGCCGCCGCAGCGGGATTGACCATCAATAACGGAGATTTTGAGAAATTCCGCGATGCTTTTGAGCAAGTAGCGCAAATCTTGCTGACGCCTGCCGACTTGACGCAAGTCATTGAAACCGATGGTGATCTGGATCTGGCTGAAATCAACTTGGAATTAGCGGAATATCTCGAACGTCAAGTGTGGGGACAAGGTTTCCCGCAGCCTTCATTCAATGCGCAGTTTTATGTTGAAAGCCAACGTATTGTCGGCGGAAAACACTTGAAGCTGAAATTGAGGAAACTGGATTCAGCAGACGGTGATCAATTGGCACAAACGCTACGAAAATCGAACGATACATACGATGGCATTCTATTTTTTTACAATGATCCACTGCCCGATGTGATCAACGCTGTTTATCGATTACAGATCAATGAATACAACGGCAAAACATCTTTGCAATTTTTGCTCGAACATTGGTTTCATGCAGATTCACCGGCAATTGACAATGCACACTGAATTCACGCTCAATGGCGAATTGGTCGCTTTGCCACATTTTTTGACCAGCCTGGCGATTGGCTTGCTGATTGGATTGGAACGTGAGCGCAGCCCGGGCTCTCGAGCAGGATTGAGAACCTTCGCGCTGGTTGCATTATTCGGCACGTTGGCCGCAATGCTGTCAGAGAAAGCCACGCCCTGGCTGCTGCTGGGCGGCTTGCTGATTGTGGGTTTTATGACCATCGCGGCCTATTTCCGAACCAAAGACGAAAATGCAGATCCTGGCACCACCACGGTCGCTGCAATCCTGATCTGCTATGGTTTGGGCGCCGCAGTGTGGTACGGATACAATAACTTGGCCGTCATGCTGGCAATTATCACCACAATATTGCTGTACTTCAAAACAGAGCTGCACGGTATAACCCAGAAGCTGAGTCGACGCGATTTAATTTCTGTGCTGCAGTTTGCCGTACTGACGTTTATCATTCTGCCGATCCTACCGGATAAGAATTATGGACCCTATGAAGCAACCAATCCGTATCAGATCTGGCTCATGGTGGTATTGATCTCCGGCGTCAGTCTGGCGGGCTATATCGCACTGCAATTGATCGGTCAGCGGCATGGAGCCATCCTGGGCTTATTCGGCGGGCTGGTATCCAGTACCGCCACAACGCTGGTATACGCGCGTCGCAGCGTTGAAAATCAGAACTTCACTCAATTGGCCGTGGTCGTTATCCTGATTGCCAACCTGACCGTACTGATCCGTTTAGCAATTATCAGTGCAATCGCTTCTCCCGCGCTATTGCCACAGTTATTACCGGTTCTTGGCAGCGGCTTTCTACTGGGAGCGGGTGTCACGGCTTATTGGTGGCACCGGCTAAACCGGCAGCAAAATGTCCCCATGCCGGAAATCAAGAATCCCACAGAAATCCGTACAGCAGCAACCTTTGGATTGATCTATGGCATTGTTCTATTCTGTTCCGCATGGCTTTCCGACATCGCCGGCAGTGGTGGGTTATACGCAGTCGCACTATTCTCCGGCTTAACCGATGTCGATGCTATCACCCTATCCAGCTTACGTTTGCACGAACTTGGCAAACTGGATACCACACAAACCGTCATGTCCATTTCACTCGGATTGCTCTCCAACATCGGTTTCAAACTTGGCCTCATTTTTTTCTTCGGCCACGCATTGTTAGCGAGACAGTGCATTTCTGGCATGCTGGCAACAGCTAGCGGGATTGGATTGGCGCTACTGTTTTTAATCTAGCCGGTGCCGACAAGAAATTCTCGAATATGAGTTTCTCCATCGATATCCGTGAAGCAACCGGGGTGCGCACTTTGCATTTCGGCTCCGACTGGATACAGGGCGCAATGCGCATCGCGCGACCTTGGCGTTTGGAACTCGACTATACCCGGGAAATGATGGCAAGCCTGTTACTGAGAGACGATACGCGCTTTCCGTGTAAAGTGCTGTTGATTGGTCTTGGCGCGGCATCACTGACCAAATTTATTTATCGCCACTATCCGCTGGCGAAACTAACCGTGGTTGAGATTGAACCGCGCGTGGTGGCAGCCGCGAGGCAATTTTTCAAACTGCCGGAAGACCCGTTACGCCTTGATATCGTGATTGCAGACGGCTCACAGTATATCGCCGAGCACGACAAGACTTACGACCTGATTCTGGTAGATGGTTTCGATGCCAATGCGCGTCCCGGTAAACTGAATATGCTGCCGTTTTACCAGATGTGCCGCTCGCGATTGAACAATAACGGCATTCTTGTAGTGAATTTACTGGGGCGCAGCCGCGGGTATCATGCCAGTCTGGAACGCATCAGAACATCGTTCGACGAACGCGCGCTGGCTTTCCCTTCCTGCGACAGCGGCAACGTCATTGCAGTCGCCGCAACCGGAGAGAAAATCGAGATCGCGCTGAATGAGCTCAAGAAACAGGCACTCGAATTGAAACAAAAAACCGGACTCAATCTGCTACCGACGCTGGTACGTCTGGAGCAGGCAAAATCTTGTCCGGGCGGAATCCTTAGGATTTAACAAAAGGCTATGTAACAATTCAATAATTAATTGTTACATAGCCTAACTGAAGCTTATAAAAATGAATAAACGCTATAGGCCGCGAATCACGACTATTTGAATAGCGCACTATTCTTTTCCACGCAAATGGAACGCACTCTTTCATTGAAAATATTTTCCAGTGAGACACTTGCTGAACCGCGAATGTAATTCGTGAAATGGTTTCCTTGAACTGAACAACCTGAAAATTGATTTATTATCTTGCTTTTGAGCAAGTAAGAATATATTTTGTGCTGCTTGCCAGGAATATATGGTCTGGGTCTGGGTCTGGGTCTGGGTCTGGGTCTGGGTCTGGGTCTGGGTCTGGGTCTGGGTCTGGGGCTGGGGCTGGGTCTGGGCTCTGTGTTGATAATACCCAGAGTCTTCATTATGGATGCTGCTTTCTTGCGACCAATCAGTATTCCCTGACGCAAAAACCACGTGGCGTAGCTGCGAGAACCTTATTGTGGTGTTTTTAGGAAAACTCTGAAAACTCATATTTATCATTCCAAATGCAGTGAGGAATCTCTAAAAATCAATGTAATAGATTTCTCTTCCTTGCTTGAAATGACACTTGGTGAGAGCTTCCCTAGCGTTTATAGTTAATAATTTGCGTTTCTTGGTCTTAGAGATAACATTTACGCAGTAAATTCTCAAATAAGTATCATACCGTTAATCAATTTATAATTAAGACATTGTGTTAGACATTCAATCTTTAACGTATCTGCAGGGCGGAATTCCGTTGCTGGAGAATTGCAATTTACAAATCTTTTCTAATCAGCGTATTGGGCTGGTGGGTAAGAATGGCAGTGGCAAATCAACTTTGTTCCGATTGATTCGTGGCGTGCTCAAACCTGACAGTGGAGAAGTGAACTTCCAGTCTGGGAAAACGGTCGCTTTTGTGGAACAGGAGATTATTGATTCTGATCAATCGGCGATTGCCTTTGTCTTGGATGGCGATGTAGAACTGTGTCAACTGGAAAAAATTCTGGCGCAGATCGAACATGATGCAGCCTGGTTTGAGGCACAACAGCGTTATGAAGCGATAGGCGGTTATAGCGCACGATCACGAGGGGCGCAGTTATTGAATGGACTGGGGTTCGCTAATTCCACATTGGAACAATCCGTCAATCATTTTTCTGGCGGTTGGCGCATGCGTTTGAATCTGGCTCGAGCGTTAATGCACCGAGCTGATTTATTGTTGTTGGATGAGCCTACGAATCATCTGGATCTTGAAGCCATTCTTTGGCTGGAGCAGTATCTGGTGCGTTATCCTGGAAGCGTGATCGTGGTTTCTCATGATCGTGAATTTCTCAACACTTGCGTGCATCGCATTGCACATATCAACAATCGGCAGATTGACAGTTATAGCGGTAACTACGATGATTTCGAGCGCACTCGTGCCGAACGTCTGACACAGCATACCCAGGCTTTTCAACAACAACAAAAACAGATCGCGCATATGGAGGATTTCGTGCGGCGCTTTCGTGCCAAGGCCACCAAAGCCAAACAGGCGCAAAGTCGAATCAAGGCCCTGGATCGCCTGGCGCGTCTTGCGCCGATGCATATAGAAGATGGTCATTTTGGGCTACAGATTGAAGCGCCTGAACGCAGCCCTGATGTTTTGCTACGGATCAAAGACATGGGTTTTGGTTACGGTGATCATCAACTATTCCAGCATGTAAATCTAGTTTTACAAGCGGGGGCGCGAATTGCATTGCTGGGACCGAATGGTGCCGGAAAATCTACCTTGATAAAATTGATGACGGGAGAAATCAAACCCACATCAGGTTTTATCGAGCGGACACCTAACATCGGCATTGGTTACTTTGCCCAACATCAGTTGGAAAACCTGGATAGTGAATCCACACCTTTGCAACATATGAAACAACTTGATCCAGCACAAAACGAATTGAGTTTGCGAAATTTTCTTGGAAGATTTGGTTTGGGTGGAGATCACGAAGATCGTCCGGTAGCAACTTTCTCCGGTGGGGAAAAGAGCCGTTTGGCGCTAGCAATGCTGGCATGGCAAAAACCACATTTTCTGTTGCTCGATGAACCTACCAATCATTTGGATTTGGATATGCGAGATGCCTTGACGCTGGCATTGGAAGCCTATACCGGAGCTGTGGTGCTAGTTTCGCATGATCGCAGCCTGGTGCGTGCGGTAGCGGATGAATTGTGGCTGGTGGCAGATGGTCAAGCGCGGCTGTTCGATGGTGATTTGGAAGATTATAAGAGCTGGATAGAAGCCCGCCGCGCCAAAGAAGCTGAAGAATTACGGTCATCCACACCAAAAACACAGATCAAAACAGCAGTTAAGCCAAACAAAAAAAGTCTACTGTCCAAGCAATCAAAACTTGAAGTTGCTTTGACAATTGCGCAAAAAGAATTGACCGAAGCAAACCGCCGGTTAGCAGATCCGGCAACTTATGTGAATTTTTCCAGGAATGAAATTGATCAATTCAGCGCGACCCTCGTCACTCTTGAAAAAAAAGTAGCGGAATTGGAGGAAAATTGGCTGGAGCTGGAAATGGCGCTAGAAGAATAGCGCAGATGATGTTCGAACAGCCTGCAAACTGAGTTTAGTTTAAACCTGCATATTCATGATTTCTTGGTAGGCAGTTACCAGCTTATTTCTGACTTGAACCATCGATTGAAAGGATACATTAGCTTTTTGCAATGAAATCATCACTTCGTGCAAGTCAACATTAGATTGGTCAGTGACAAATTGTTCACTCAGCTTGTCTGCATTCAATTGTGCATTATTGACTTGATCAACAGCAGATTTAAGCTTTTCGCTAAAATTAACACTGGCTATCTCATCAATGTTTGATTGTTTCTTTGTGCCGGAAGCAAGTGCTGAAGCTGACTGCAATTGCTGCAAAATATTATCAATTCCGGTATTGTCCATAATTCACCTCAACATTAACTTTCTAAATTATCGCGCAGAATCCTAAGGCATTCAAATAATTATATCAAATCGTGTGCTACTGTCTATAGGAGATACGTATCAGGTTGTCATACGATATTGTTGCAACTTATAACGCAAAGTCCGTTCTGAAATACCTAATTTTTTAACGGCCAGTTTTCGCGAACCATTAACTGCCTCGAGTGTTTCTAGAATATGCTTTCGTTCGAGCGCCTTGATATCCTGAATTGATGATGCCGAAGTGGTCTGATCTCTTTCGTCCACCGAGACTGTTTCTGGCAAATGAATATGTTCGATATCGATGATATGATCCATAGCCAGAATGATGGCACGCTGCATTACATTTTCCAGCTCGCGGACATTGCCGGGCCAGGAATATTGAGTCAGTTTTTTAATTGCAGCATGGGTCATTCTGCATGTTGGTTCTTTTGAGTCTATTGCCACGGTTGCTAGTACTCGTTGTGCTAGCGGCTCAATATCTAATGATCGTTCGCGCAAGGAAGGTATCTCAATGGGAAACACATTGAGTCGGTAATACAAATCTTCACGGAATCGGCCATTCTTTACCATTGCCATCATGTCACGGTTCGAAGTTGCCAGAACACGGATATCGAGTTTGATTGTTTTATGCCCGCCCACTCTCTCTACCTCTCTTTCCTGTAACACACGCAATAACTTTGCTTGTAACTCCAATGGCATCTCAGAAACTTCATCCAGCAGCAATGTACCACCTTGTGCTTGTTCGAATTTTCCGGGCTGAGCCTGTGCCGCGCCGGTAAACGAGCCTTTTTCGTAACCAAACAAGGTGGCTTCCAGTAGATTTTCTGGAATAGCTGCGCAATTGATGGCTACAAATGGTTTGACAGCGCGTAATGAATGTTGATGAATAAAACGCGCAATCACTTCTTTGCCACAGCCGCTTTCGCCAGTCAGCATAACAGTTGCCGATGATTGCGCTACTCGCTTGGCAAGCGATAGTAATGACCGTGTGTGTGGATCTCTAGCGACTACTTTGTCATTCAATTCGGATTCAGATAATGCGTATCGTTTAATGTGGGCCAACAGGTTCACCGGATCAAAGGGCTTCAGTAAATAATCACATGCACCGGTTCGCATTGCAGCAACTGCTTTTTCGACATCTCCATAAGCAGTCATTAACAAGACAGGTAACTCAGGATCGAATGCTTTGATTTTTGTTAATAATGTGAATCCGTCTATAGGTTTCATTTGAACATCACTAACAACCATCCCTATCTGTTGATTTTGCAGTACTTCCATGGCATCGTTTCCATTGGATGCAGCATATGTTTCATAACCGGTTAGCTTCAGGGAAACGCAAATTGCTTCCAATAAGTCTTGATCGTCTTCTACAATCAGGATGGGTAATGTTTTCATTGCATCAATCTCCGTTGTATCTTGGCAGGCATATCACAAACTCAGTACCGGTATCGGCTGCGGAGTTGATTTGTATACTGCCGTTCATAGACTGTATAACACTTCTCACAATGGCTAAACCCAAGCCGGTTCCTTCAGAACGCGTAGTAAAAAAAGGTTCAAATAATCTTTCCCGCAGCACCGAATCAATACCAGATCCATTATCATGGACACTAAAAACGATGTTTGATTTTTCTAAATAAGTAGTGAGGGAGATTTGACTACCTGCTGGGGATGCTTGAACTGCATTTTCCAGAAGATTAATCAGTGCACCACACAATGCTTGACGATCGGTTACCAGAAATTCATCTGCACTATAATCATTCACAGTAAATTGCAAACCATGTTTTCTCATTTGTGGTTCGATAACTTGCTGTAATTCTGCCATTAAACTACTGATTACCACCGTCTCAAGTTGATTGGTTTCACCTTTTACAAAACGCAGCATATCTTTTGTTAAGTGCTCCAGATGATGCAAGCGCTCAACCGTCTTGGCGGCAAATTTTTTACGCTCTTTCAGAGCCAAGGCATTACTTCCTAAGTGATTGGCGTAGATTAATGCAGTTGAAAGTGGAGTGCGCAACTGATGTGCAAGATTCGCTGCCATTTCTCCCATGGAAGTAAGTCGTTGATTACGTCTGATTTGCTCCTGTATCGCATAAGCTTCAGTAATATCATTGATCAACAAGATTCTCCTTCCGGCTGAATCGGTTGCACTGCTCTCGATACGAATGCGTCGTTGCTCAGTTGTTTTCGGCAACTTAACGTACCATTCATTAACGAGTCCTGCAGATGTTAAGCATTGTTGCGACACATGTTGCCACGTCATACCCAGCAAGGGATCACCGAGTATATTTATGGCCGCCGGATTGACTTGCTCGATGCGTTCCTGCGCATTAAGTGAAATTACCCCACCCGGCAAGGCATTTAACAAAAGACTCAATTGCTGAGACAGGTTTTCTTTCGCTGTTAATTGCTTGTGTAGCTCACCATTTGCAAGTGCCAACTCTTGCGTTAACTGCACGACTTGATGCTGCAATTCCTGATAGACAGTTGATAACTGCTCAGAGGCTTCATTAAATGCAGCAAATGCAAGCTGTAGTTGCTCTGGATCAAGCGGCATCAAGTCGATGTCAATAGATTTCTCTGTTTGCACGGGGTTAAATTAGCCATGAGTAGGAATTGCCAGTAGCTTAACATTGATACCAGTTCTGATAATGACGTGAATAAGGCAGGCAAAGCTATTCTTTTTAATCGATCAGATTTTGCGAATTTATCGATAATCATCACACTAATAAATATCTATTCAGAACATAAGCAATCTGGTTATAACAGATATTCTTACGGCATAACTTTATAGGAATTAAATCGAAATTCTGAAAGACATTTCTTTCTAAATAATCAACAGTAACAACGATTTTTAAAAACATAAGATAAATAACTTTCTTGAAAAAAACAGCGCGATCACTTTTACCGAGAAGTGATTTGGAATGAGCAGGAGAATAGACGTGGCAACAATACCTAGTGAAGCGAATGCAACAAACCCAGCCACAACAGGCAGGCTAGCACATTTAAGCTTGTTGTCTAACCAAAAGAAACTGGGGTTGATTCTTTCTGCAGCTGCAGTTATTGCCTTATTGACGGGTGCATTGATGTGGAGTCAGACACCCGAGTATCGTGCTCTCTATAATAACTTGTCAGATCATGATGGTGCGGCCATTATCAGTGCATTACAACAAATGAACATACCTTACAAGTTCTCAGAAGGCGGTAGCGCGATTCTGATTCCTGAAAAACAAGTTCATGAAGTTCGCTTGAAATTGGCAGGTCAAGGGTTACCTAAAGGAGGATTGGTAGGGTTTGAATTAATGGAGAATCAAAAATTTGGTTCCAGCCAGTTCCTTGAGCAAGTAAATTACCAACGTGCATTAGAGGGCGAATTGGCACGCTCGGTTCAAGCCTTATCAGCCGTGCAAAGTGCACGTGTGCATTTGGCTATTGCTAAGCCATCTGTTTTTGCAAGAGAAAAACAACAGCCAAGTGTGTCTGTATTACTCAACTTATATCCAGGTCGTGTTCTCGGTGTTGAACAGGTTAGTGCAATTGTACATTTGATGGCTAGCAGCGTACCGAATTTGCCAGTAAAAAATGTGACTGTTATAGATCAAAATGGCAACTTGCTAAGTACACAGAATGACAAAAAAGAAGATTCCAGGTTTGATGCCAAACAGTTGGCGTATTTACAGGAGCTTGAAGAAAATTATATCCGACGTATAGAAACCATATTAACGCCTATTACTGGAGCCGCAAATGTACGTGCTCAAGTGACAGCTGATGTCGACTTTTCTCGTATCGACCGTGCTGAAGAAATTTACCGACCTAATAACACGGAAACGGATGGTGCTTCGATTCGGAGTCAGCAAACGCATGAATCTATGTCCATAGGCTCAAAATTAGATGGCGGAATTCCCGGAGCGCTGACAAACCGACCACCAGAACCTGCGATTGCTCCAATCGAAGCGGGCGGTAAGAAACCCGCTGGAGATAAAGCCGAGGATGAAGATAATGGTGATAAAACTCCATCGCTACCAACCGATAAGAAAAAGGAATCTACAATTAATTATGAAGTGGATAAAACTGTCCAGCATACGCAGAACTCAACCGGGAATATCAAACGATTATCCGCCGCAGTGGTCGTCAATTACCGCAAGAAAACAGATGCAAACGGGGAAGTCACTTATGAACCATTAAGCAACGAGGAAATTAAGGAAATTAATAATCTCGTGAGAGAAGCCATGGGCTATAACGAGAAACGGGGAGATTCACTAACGGTTACTAATAACTTATTCACAGGCGAAACTCAAGCAGTGTCGGAAGCTCCATTCTGGAAAGATCCTGATGTCATCATGTTGGCAAAGGATCTGGCAAAACAGTTATTAATTTTAGGCGTTGTCTTAGTCTTCTTGCTAAAAATTCTTCGACCATTTCTGAAAAGTTTAGCGCCACCAGCACCCACACCAGCATTGACTGACAAGACAAGCCATGCTGACGTTAACGGGACTGCACTGGAACAACTGCCAGAGCAAACGGATGGAACAGCGATGCCACAGACTATTCAGAAATCGATATTTGATGAAAACCTCAAGCGTGCCAAGCAATTGGCCCTAGAAGAGCCCGTCATCGTTGCCAATGTCGTTAAAGATTGGATGGTTAAAAATGGATGATGATGGAATCAAGAAGAGCGCCATTTTGCTCATGACCCTGGGGGAGCAAGAAGCCGCATCGGTAATTAGATTATTAGGACCCAAAGAAGTGCAGCGACTGGGTGAGACTATGTCCACGCTGCAGAATATTAGTCGTTCAGAGATTGAAAACATAGTATCTGAATTCTGTACCGAGGCTGAAGGAAGAACTACCTTAGGTCAGGGCTCTGCAGATTATATTCGCAAAGTTCTGACGAGTGCTTTAGGTGATGAAAAAGCCGCTTCGATAATAGATCGAATTTTACAAGACGGTGATACGAGCGGTATTGAAGGATTAAAATGGATGGACGCAGTCTCCGTAGCTGAGATGATCAAGAATGAGCATCCTCAAATTATCGCTACTATCTTGGTTCATTTGGAACGCGATCAAGCCTGTGAGATTTTAAGTTTGTTTACTGAGCGCTTACGCAACGACACATTACTACGTATTGCTACGCTCGATAGTATTCAACCCGATGCACTGCGTGAACTCAATGATGTATTAACAAAATTGCTATCGGGCAGTGCTAATATCCGCAAAGCTGCCATGGGCGGGGTACGAACAGCTGCCGAAATTCTCAATTTTGCTCCGTCGGCTCAAGAAGCCAGTGTTATTGAAAACATCAAACAATATGACGAAGAATTGGCACAAAGAATCATGGATGAGATGTTTGTGTTTGATAACCTGGTTGACATTGATGATCATGGTATTCAATTGCTGCTCAGGGAGGTGCAATCAGAATCTTTAATCATCGCCCTTAAAGGTGCACAAGAGGAATTGCGCAAGAAGATTTTCAAGAATATGTCACAACGTGCCGCTGAAGCTCTTCGTGAAGATCTTGAAAGTAAAGGCCCAGTTCGCGTCTCTGAAGTTGAGGCTGAGCAAAAAGAAATTCTTAAAGTTGTGCGTCAATTGGCTGATGACGGACAAATTGTTCTGGGTGGAAAAGGAGATGATGGCTTCATTTAACTGATAGCTTCTCTGTTAAATTGCCTAAATTAATAATAATAGCTTATTGCTATTTAATTCGGAACTCAGGGTTTGTCGATGATAACAAATGATTTTATTTCAAAAGAGAAACTCAACGCTTATCAACGTTGGGAAATGGATTCATTAGAGGATTCTGATTTATTGATAAAAACACAAGAACCTGAAAATAGTAACATCGAAGATGTGCAGGAGAAAGTGACGCTGCCCAACGAGGAGGAAATCGCGGCCATTTATCAACGTGCTAAAGAAACAGGTTATGCAGTAGGATTACAACAAGGCCATGTAGCTGGATATGCAGAAGGTAGAGAAGCAGCAGAGATAGAAGTGAAAGTGGAAGCGGCTAGCCTCCAATCACTCCTGGTAAAATTGTCTCAAGATCTTCAGAAGATGGATCAGCAGGTTGCAGATAGTTTGCTGGATTTGTCGATTGCACTTGCACGGAAGCTAGTTACAGAAGCATTAAGGCTAAAACCCGAACTGATCATACCCATTGTGCAAGAGGCTATTCGCAATCTATCGCATTCGATGCTGTATCCGCGTCTTTATTTACACCCAGAAGATGCCAAACTCGTTGCAGCACATTTTAAAGAGCAGGCGGAACAAGATAGCTGGAGCATCCGTGAGGACGAGCAATTATCCAGAGGTGGTTGCCGAATTGAAGCAGAAGGTGGTGAAATCGATGGTAGCATGGAGACTCGCTGGCACAGAGCTCTATCGACCATTGGCCACAATGATAAATGGCTTGAGATGAAAGATTAGAATGTCACGTCATGAACAATGGGGCAGTTTCTTAAACAACTGTACTCAAATAATTAACCCTACCAATCCTTTCTTATTAAGTGGGACAGTAACCAAGGTTACTGGATTGGTCATGGAAGCTGTCGGTCTCCGGTTGGCGGTTGGGAGCAGTTGTACTGTTTTTTTATCAAACGGTTATAGCGTTTCCGCTGAAGTCGTGGGATTCTCAGGAGAGCGTTTATTCTTAATGCCATCGAGTGATGTGTATGGATTATCATCCGGTGCAAAAGTATTTCCTTCGGAAGTCGCCGGCGAGTCCCCTCGCATCGGTAATTTTCAACATCCACGAAGACGCGCTGCGGATCGTGCTAAGCATGTAATTGTCGGACCAGAGTTGCTGGGTCGTGTACTAAATGGTGTGGGTGAACCGCTCGACCGACTTGGACCAACACACGCAGAACATAGCGTACCACTATACAGTCGTCCTTATAATCCGTTAGAAAGAATACCCGTCAGTGAACCACTTGATGTGGGGGTACGGGCCATTAACACTCTGCTTACTGTTGGAAGAGGACAACGCATGGGGTTGTTTGCAGGAAGTGGTGTGGGGAAAAGTGTATTACTTGGAATGATGGCGCGCTATACCACGGCTGATGTAATTGTCGTCGGTTTAATCGGAGAGCGGGGTCGCGAGGTTAAGGAGTTTATTGAAAACATTCTAGGCAAAGAAGGCCTGGCACGCTCAGTGGTTGTTGCCGCGCCCGCGGACACATCACCATTGTTACGTTTACAAGGTGCGGCTTATGCAACGGCTATTGCCGAATATTTTAGAGATAGCGGCAAGCATGTCTTACTCATTATGGATTCATTGACTCGTTATGCCATGGCACAGAGGGAAATCGCATTGGCTATCGGCGAACCTCCTGCTACTAAAGGCTACCCGCCATCAGTTTTTGCCAAACTGCCTCAGTTAGTTGAACGCGCAGGTAATGGCAATCAGAAAAACGGTTCAATTACAGCATTTTATACTGTGTTAGCTGAAGGAGATGACCAGAACGACCCAATCGTAGACAGCGCTCGTGCCATTCTTGATGGACATATTGTTTTATCACGAAGACTAGCGGAATCAGGACATTATCCGGCGATCGATATTGAAGCTTCGATTAGTCGCGTGATGACCAATGTGGTACCACAGCAACAAATTGATATGGCACGGCAATTTAAAAGCCTGTATGCACGCTATCAGCGCAGCCATGATTTAATCAGTGTTGGCGCTTATGTCGCTGGTACGGATCCAGAACTGGATCGAGCCATTAGGTTTTATCCGGCATTCGAGAAAT
The DNA here is from genome assembly GCF_003011925.2 of Nitrosomonas supralitoralis. GTDB lineage: Bacteria > Pseudomonadota > Gammaproteobacteria > Burkholderiales > Nitrosomonadaceae > Nitrosomonas > Nitrosomonas supralitoralis. Next base: position 9,320 of record NZ_PXXU01000003.1, on the reverse strand, counting down.
TTTTACTACAAACTATGACCCAGCACGAGAATTTTGCCGATAGTATTGTAAAGCTAACCAGATTATTTGAGAATAATAACTAGAAGACATTGTACTAAAAGGAGAAAATTGTTATGCCGACAACATCATCGCTAAAAATTCTTCTGGATTTAGCGCAACTGCAAACAGATACTTTAGCAAGAAAACTGGGTAAGCTAAATCTCCAACAGCAAGAAGCAGAAAAAAAATTAAATTTGCTTTTGCAGTATCGACATAGCTATCAATCACACTTACAAAATTCAACAGAAACCGGAATCGATCATATTGAATGGCTTAATTTTATTGCTTTCATGAACAAGCTTGATGCTGCTATAACAGAACAACGCCAGGCAGTGTTATTTGCTCAAAATAAAAAGAATACCGGAAACAATGAATTTCTATTCAGTCAAAAAAAATTAAAGTCTTACGATACCTTATCGCAGCGTAAAAAAACAGAGGAAGAATTAATACAACTAAAAAATGAACAAAAATTACAAGATGAATTTGCATCGAATTCCTACTTTCGCAATTCGCATCCCCCCAAAAACAGTTAGTCTCTTATCAACGACTGTCGCATTGGCATGAATATTGCTTTTTGACTGCTAGTCATTGTTAATTGTATGAGACCAAAAACTTATGTTAACCATATCAGTTGCACCTCAAATTAATTCATCAGTTGAAAATATTGCAGCAACCATCAACTCAGGTTCATCAGAAGTAAATAAATCTGAAGGTGAAAAGTTTAGGAAAGTTTTGCAGCGTGAAGTATCTGAAGCTGCGAACAAGCATGAAAGAAACAGCACACCCGCTGCAAAACAACGCTCTGACAGTACGATTTCTGAAGAAGAAAACGATAATGACACAAACTCAACTGCAACTGCAACTGCAGCGGATAATGCGAGCAGTACAAATCACTTTGTTCAAAATCTACTTATTGATTCAGCTAATCTACTCAACGCTGATCAATCACAACTTCCAACGCAGTCAATCCTTGATCCCAACACAACGATTGCAATACCGAATATGCCGCAAGTCTCAACCGCGATATTATCGAATTCATTAATTCCACAGGATGATAAGCAGGCTTCTGGCTTAATGATTTTAACTGCGAATCAAATAATGCAGCAAAAGATAGCTCAACAAAATTTGATTACGAATGATTATTTTTCATTACCCAATAATATCTGGCAATCATTGAATTTGGCAGATTCTGCCGTTAACGGCAATTTATTGTCATTTTCATCAGAAACGATGGAGGCTACTCGAAGTGCCGCAGGGGAATCGATCTTCTCTGCGCATAATGAATCACCTGCATCACAATCATTCAACGTAAGTAGTTTAAATAATACGGGTACACAAATTACTGCACCGCAGGATATTCATGTTGAGCTTCCAATAAATCAGCCAAAGTGGGGAAGCGAGTTTGCTCAAAAAGTGGTTTGGTTGACTTCGCAACAAAATCAGGTAGCTGAGATCCATTTGAATCCAGCACATCTGGGGCCTGTCGATGTGATGCTGACTATCACGCAGGATCAGGCAACTGCTCAATTTGTGTCTCCACATTTAGCGGTACGAGAAGCTATTGAGGAGGCCTTGCCAAGATTGAGAGAGATAATGGCTGAAAACGGCATCCAATTAGGCAATGTAATGGTTGGGGCTGATTCATTCCAGCGGGAAAATAAACAACAACAGGCCTATCAATCAACAAAGAACGCAACCAGTTTGCTTGGTGCTGAATCGGAAACTACAAATCAAATTAACACAGTTACTATGTCTGGCAGACATCATGGCATGGTGAATACTTACGCATAGCGGATTAACAGATATGCTTTGTCCGATTCACAGGCATTTATCCCTTCTGTATTGATTTATAAAACTGTCGAAAAATAGTCTGAACAGCAATCATCATAAAATTAATCACAAGATAATCAATAAATTGCAACTTACATTCTCGAGTAAATTACTATTGCTCAGCAACTCCTGTCATCTATCACTCACATAAAATGTGATTGTGTGCGTGAAAAAGAATGCTTTTCATGCACATGCGACTAGCGGTTCATTCTAGTGACCAGAATCATTAAATATTTGCTGGATCTCAGATGAAATCCAGTTTCTGAAATAGCGACACTATTTCACTGTTATTTGCCATATCGGTTTGTTGTCTCGTCGAAGATAATCAATTTCGTCAAATAACGGAGTTGAACCATATGTCAAAATCTAATGAAGCGCCATCTGCTGCAGAAAGCAAAAAAGGCAAGAAGGGCTTGATAATTATAATTTTGATTGCAATCCTCGCGCTCGGAGCTGGTGCAGGTGGCACTTGGTACTTCATGCAAATGTCGGGAGATGAGGACGGCGAGAATGAAAAACCGAAAGCCAAAGCCAAACCAACTACCTTCATAGAACTCGAGATTTTTACTGTCAATCTTCAACCGGAAGAGAACAATCAATATCTGCAGGTGGGATTAACTGTCAAGGCCAGAGAGACCGAAGTTGTGCAAGTAATTGCCAAACAAATGCCTTTGATTCGCAATCATATTCTTATGTTACTTTCCAGTAAGAAGGCGACTGATATTTCGAGCATTGCCGGCAAGCAACAGTTAAGTCAACAGATTGCTGATGAAATCAGGCAATCTATTGATTCCGAAGATCATCAAGAAGATGTGCGAGAAGTATTATTCACATCGTTTGTTATTCAGTAAATCCAAAATGGCCGAAGACTTTCTATCACAAGAAGAAGTTGATGCACTTCTCAAAGGCACTATAGGTGAAACTGAAGAAGTGCAAGAAGAAGAGAAAGGTGGTGTCCGCAGCTATAACCTTGCGACACAAGAACGTATCGTTCGCGGACGAATGCCCACCTTTGAAATCATCAATGAGCGGTTTGCAAGATTATTTCGTATCGGCTTATTCAATTTTATGCGCCGCACTGTGGATATCGCAGTCGGTCCAGTTAAAGTAATTAAATTTAGCGAATTTATACGTAATTTGGTCGTACCTACCAATCTCAATATGGTTCATATGAAGCCTTTGCGAGGTACAGCATTGCTTGTTTTTGATCCCGATTTAATTTTTCTAATTGTAGATAATTTATTTGGCGGTGATGGTAGATATCACACGCGCGTTGAAGGAAGGGATTTTACTCAGACAGAACAACGCATCATTCAGCGTTTGCTGGGTGTAGTTTTTGAGGAATACGAGAAATCGTGGAAATCAGTTTATCCGATTCAGTTTGAGTATCTCAGATCTGAAATGAATCCTCAGTTTGCCACAATTGCTACGCCGAATGAAGTTGTGGTTACCGTATCATTTGATATTGACATGGGTAATAAAGGAGGAGGGTTACATGTTTGTATTCCTTACTCTATGGTTGAGCCAATTCGAGATACCTTATACAGCGCGTTGCAAGGTGATCATCTGGAAGTCGACAAACGCTGGATCAAGTCGTTGTCACAACAAGTTCAAGGTGCCGAAGTGGAATTGATCGCAAACATTGGGCATACAAAAGTTACATTTGAACAGATTCTAAGCATGCAAGCTGGAGATATTATTCCATTAGAAATCCCAAAATCTATTTCGGTATGCGTTGATGGCGTACCTGTAATGGATTGCCGCTACGGCACTATGAATGGACACTACGCGCTTAGAGTTAACTCAATGATATCTAGGAAAGAATCAGAATAATTTACTGGAGTGTAAGATGTCAGAACTAACAGGAAACGAACAAGCAGAAACTGATGACTGGGCGGCAGCCATGGCTGAACAGGCAACAACTTCACAAACTAACGCAAGTAGTGACAATGCAGAAAATGCGGATGACTGGGCAGCAGCAATGGCCGAACAAAGGGCAGCAGAACAAGGTAGCTCAGGCAATGCAAAAATAAATTCACTAGCATCGACAAACACCGAAAAGAACGCACCCATATTAGGCACACAGAATGCTGGCACATCAGTTTTTCAGGAATTTACAAAGGATGGCGAACAACATGAGACTCGCCATGACATAGATTTGATTTTGGATATTCCGGTACAAATGACGGTGGAACTTGGTCGGACCAAGATAGCTATCAAGAATTTATTGCAACTTGCACAAGGTTCTGTAGTAGAACTTGACGGCATGGCTGGTGAACCCATGGATGTACTGGTTAATGGCTGCCTGATTGCACAAGGGGAAGTTGTGGTCGTGAATGAAAAATTTGGTATTCGCCTGACCGATATCATCACGCCAAGTGAACGGATTCGCAAACTCAATCGCTAGAGCTCATAAAATGCTAAGTCGTTATTTACTGTTTGTCATTATGACCGTTCCGTTTCAGGCGATTGCAGAAACTGGAAAACCAAGTTACACCCCTCCTCCCGCGGTGATTTCAACCGAAAGCACGCTGCAAATGGCAGGTGGATTACTGCTGGTATTGGCACTCATAGGTGGTATTACATGGCTGCTCAAGCGATTTTCATTGATACCTACTACTGCAACTGGCATTGTTAAAGTTATCGCAGCGACCGGAGTAGGTCAAAGAGAGCGAGTTGTAGTCGTTGAAATTGATGGCACTTGGCTGGTACTTGGTGTGGCGCCCGGTCGCGTGAGCAAGTTACATGCAATGACTAAGCCAATGACAGAAGCAATCGATCCGATATCTCAGGCGCCAACTGCCATGGCTTTTGCTGAGCAACTTACCCAGAGTATAAAAAAAGAAAATGCATAACTTGCTTCTGCTTCTTACACCGATCATTCATTTATTTTCAACCGTAACCATGATTATTACCCGATTGTCAGCAGCTCACTTGCGTTATCTGAGCAGGATAAGATTGCATCAATTGTTCCGGATAATACTTTTCTTTGCTGGTTTTATTGCTTTACCGGTATTTGCACAACAATCTGGTTTTCCAGCATTTACCAGCACATCTAACGCAGATGGAAGTGCAACCTATACATTGAGCTTACAGACGTTATTGTTGCTGACTTCTCTGACATTTTTGCCTGCTCTGGTATTAATGATGTCAAGCTTTACACGGATTATCATTGTGTTGTCGTTGCTTAGAATGGCTCTGGGCACGCAATCTTCTCCGCCTAACCAGGTGTTGCTTGGATTAGCATTGTTTCTGACTTTCTTTATCATGTCACCAGTTATCGATCGTGTCTATTCCGAAGCTTATCTGCCCTTCTCTGAAGATAAAATAAATATTATGGAAGCGGCTGAAAAAGCAACTGTGCCATTGAAATCCTTTATGCTACAACAGACCCGAGAAACGGATCTGGCGCTTTTTGTTCAAATCTCCGAAAGTGAAGAGATTGAAAGTCGCGATGAAGTACCGCTAAAAATACTTGTTCCGGCTTATATTACCAGTGAATTGAAAACGGCATTCCAGATTGGTTTTGTTATCTTCATCCCATTTCTGATTATCGATCTGGTTGTTTCCAGTGTATTGATGGCCATGGGTATGATGATGCTGTCTCCAATGATTATTTCACTGCCATTTAAATTAATGCTTTTTGTTCTGGTCGATGGCTGGCATTTAATTATTGGCTCATTGACTCAAAGCTTTTATACCTAAGAAGGAAGCCTATTATGACCCCAGAAAGTGCAATGACCATTGGCCGGCAAGCGCTTGAAATTACATTCATGGTCTCCGCTCCGCTACTGCTTGCGGCTTTAGCCACGGGTTTGCTCGTCAGTATTTTTCAAGCAGCGACTCAGATTAACGAAATGACCTTGTCGTTCATACCAAAGTTATTAGTAATGTTCTTGGTTATGGTATTGGCTGGACCCTGGATGATTGCCGTGATGACAGATTATATGCAACGAATGTTCACAAGCATTCCGTGGCTGGCCGCTGGCTAAGGCTTAATAGTCAGATTAGTTTTCTTTGATCAAGCGAGCAATGTGCTAATAGTATGATCAGTATAACCACCGTAGAATTAAATACATTACTGGCAGGATTTCTTTGGCCGCTTAGCAGAATTCTTGCACTTATCGCAAGCGCTCCTATTTTAGGGAACCCCAGTATCCCGGTCAGGGTAAAGTTGGGACTCGCGATTATGATTACGATTCTGGTCTTGCCGTTAATCGAGAAATCATTGCCACAAATTGATCCAGCTTCTGGAATTGGCTTAGTAATACTGTTGCAGCAAGTATTGATTGGCGTGTCTATTGGGTTTGTCATGCGCGTTGTTTTCGTTGCTGTGGAAATGGCGGGTGAACTAATTGGCTTGCAAATGGGGCTTGGTTTCGCAATGTTCTTTGATCCCCAGAATTCCGGTCAGATAGACATCATCGGGCGCTTTCTGGGCGTAATCGCCAGTTTGGCATTTCTTGCCATGGATGGCCATTTAATGATGATTGCCTTGATTTCACAAAGCTTCAGTACCTTGCCCATAGGCTCAACGACAACGACAGATGTTACATTCACCACGCTTGTTAAATGGGGAGGGGAGATTTTTAAATCCGGCCTGCAATTGTCACTCCCTGTCCTGACAGCATTACTAATTACCAATCTTGCTTTGGGTATCCTGACCCGGGTTGCACCGCAATTAAATATCTTCGCAGTTGGTTTTCCATTAACACTATCCATCGGTCTGCTTGTTTTAGGACTCAGCATGCCTTTTTATACTCCTATTCTGGAGCATCTAGTACATGATGGTTTAAATCTGATAATGGGAATTCTTAATATCAAGAATATCAATATGCCATAGATGCAATCAGTTATTGCGCAAGGTAATCTTTGATATGAATTGGTTTTATTTCTTGCAGATAAAGAGGCAATATTTCCCCTCTTTTTCGATGCAAATGGATCATCTGGAAGCTGTTAAAGTAGTTGTCTGTTTTATGGAAATTGTTTATGAACATAGATTATTCAATTAACTGCTGGTTTGGTTAAAAATTCATGACATTCAAGTCACGTTTATTTAATTCACTGCGCAAATTTTCTTCATCGACGGAGCCACACCCCGATGATACGGCTGTTTTGTCCACTGATGACTCAGAGTATTTCAGTATGTCGAGTGAAGATCAGCAGTTTGCATCAGCAGATGAAATTAAACAGTTGCTTGATACCGCATTCCGCGATCGACTAAGCGTTGAAGATCAAGCGATCAAAGAAGCGCGCAAACGAATTGAGGCAGAGAATATTGCCAAAGTGACTGCTGAAGCAAGAGCTCGAGCAGAGGCCAATGCCAGAATTGCCGCTGAGACTCGAATCCATGCTGAATCAATGGCTACTGATCAAGCCCGGGCTAGAGCAAAGACTGAAGCATTAGCATTTAGAGAAGCCAATGCTCGCCGGGAGCTTGAAATGAAAGCCAAGCTCCTTGCAGATGAAAAAATAAAAGCTGAAAAAGCGTTGAATGCCTTATTGGAAGCTAAAATCAAAGCGGAAGCTTCGATTGTTGAGAAAATGCAGGAACGAGTTGAACAAGAAGCAGTAACGCTGGATGAGGCTCACGCTACTGTACAAAAAGAAAAAGAAGCAACTGAAGCGGCGAAGTATCGCTCAACAATAGCCAATGAATCACATCTCGCCGCATTAACCGCGATCGAAGCAGAAACCAGAGTTGCTGCACTGGCAAAAGCCAAAATTCAGGAAGCGCAAAAAACCATTGCGTTGGCATGTGCGCATGAAGTAGCTGAAAAAAAAGCCTTAGAAGAATTGCAGATGCGCTCAAATATTGAATCACAAACCCTGGCACAAGCTGCTCGGCGTTTGGAGGCAGAAAAACGAGCAAGAGAGAATGAGGAAGAGCGTCTTCATGCAGAAACAGCAGCTGCTAATGCAGCAATGGAGAAAGCTGAATTGGAGGCTGACGCAGCCGAGCAAGCTCGGATAAGAGCCGAGTTAGATATTCAAGCAACCATTGCTGCACGCGATAAGATCGATACAGAAAAGGCTGCAGCAGAAATAGCGAAGGCTATTATTGCAAAGGAAAATGCTGCCACTGAGGCTATCCGGATGCGGCTGGCTCTGCAATCTGAGTTGCTTGAAGAAGTAAATCAGCGGATGTTGATTGAGTCTGAGGCACTGGTTGCAGCGGAACTGGCTTTGCAATCAGAAAAAGAAGCTACAGCAACTGCAAAAGCGAAGCAGAAAGCCGAAGTTGCTGCGACCAAAGAATATCAGAAACGTGTTAAAGCAGATCAGGAAGCAACCAAGCAAGCTAGGGCGCGAGGCGAAGCCGAAAAATTTGCACAAGATGCGGTAAAAAATAAGGCGGAAGCAGAAGCACGATTAAAAGCTGCCGCAGAAGCCATAGCACAAATGAATATCCTTGCAGCTCAAGAAACCATTAACAAAGTTGATTTGGAACAACGCCTACAAGAAGATGCAGAAATTCGTGCCAAGGCGATAGCAGATGCAAAGCAAGCCGTGGCTGAGCGACTTGAGATTGAACAGAAAATAACAGGATTGGCAATCACCAGAGCGCAAGCCAAGATTATTGCCGTCAACAAGGTCAGAGCGCAACTTGAGGCTGAAAAGAATGCCACCAGGATTACATTGGAGAAAGCCAGAAAGGAATCGGCTGCTCTGGTAGCCATACAAGAACGGATAGTATTGGAATCGACTGCGCTGGAAGCGGCTGTTGCCAGAGAAGCTGTTGAGACGATGGCTAAAGAGGCACTGTTTGCCCGCTCCCAAGCAGATAAAGAGGCGACTGCTGTCGCTACTGCAAGAATACGAGCAGAGATCGCGGCTGCAGAACATTCGCGTAGCAAAATGGCTTCGAGTCCAAAACATCTTCCTGGTTACAGAGATGCATGCAAAAAATAGGTACAAGCATGATGCATCAGTAGGTCACTAGCTGTACTAGCCTATAGCACTTGATCTGACAGCTGCCCGCCAAGTATCGGTCAATTTAGATATGAGCTAGTGCAATCTACCCAGATATTCTTTAAACGCTAACCACAGAATTATTCACTCAAATCACTTTCTCGTGCGAGGCGTGCAAGTTCAAGCAAATTACTTGCGCCCGTTTTTTGCATGATCTTGGATCTATGGATTTCAACCGTGCGATGACTGATACCTAGGCTATAAGCAATTTCTTTGTTACTATGCCCTTGAACCGCCAAGGCCATCACCTCCCGCTCACGTCTGGTGAGCTTTACCAAGCACGATACCATTTCTTTATTACGCGTAATGTCACTAACCTTTTTTCGCGCGTCTGCAAAAGCAGCGCGCACACACACCAACAGTTTCTCACGTATCACGGGTTTCGTCAGAAAATCCACCGCCCCTCCTTTGATTGCTCTCACGCTCATGGGAATATCCCCATGACCGGTAAGAAAAATAACCGGCAGCTCAATCTTGCG
>NZ_PXXU01000029.1 GCF_003011925.2 Nitrosomonas supralitoralis | reverse complement strand
ATTCTATCAAAACCTCCCGGAAGAAAAATATACATCTAGAAAATAACTTTAATTTACCAAAATATGCTTATTTATAACAGCTTATTCTAATGGCTTTCATTAGAAATCAAACCTAATGGGAAATCTGGGATAATTTCTTGTATTGTAATTCTACCAAGTCAGCAATCACGTTATATGTGCGGTTTTTTCGTACCCAATCAGGCCCCTTTGCAGCCAGCTTCCGTGCACGCTCGGGATTTCCTAGCAAGCTGCAGATCTCGTTGGCAAAAGCTTGCTCATCCCATGGGATGCACCAACCGATGCCACTTGCTTCCATTACCTGACATTGCTCTGGAAGCTCATTTGCAACAATACATTTGGCCATGGCCATATATTCAATCAGTTTAGTTGGGGATGAAACCAAAAAAACAGGAATTGGGGCTATTGCAGACAAACAGATATCCGCAGATTTCACGTGCTCCCAAGCTTCTTCCATGGGCAGAAAACCAGTTATGGTCACGGCAGCCGACAATCCCAACCGAGCTGCTTCTTCCTCTACCGCTTGACGATCACTGGATATCTGCCCCTCTCCTACATACAACAGACGAGCGTATGGGTAGCGAATGCGCACTCGCTGTAGTACGCGCACCATCATCTCTGACTGACGTAACTGCATAATGACTCCTAGATGGAGTAACAAGGGAGTACGAGTGTTTGGAGCTATAGCATCTTCAGCGTTTCCAACACGGTCGGCGCGGATACCCATAGGTACCGGAGTCATCTTGGCGAGAGGAATGCCTTGCTGCGCCACATCCTCCTTCATACGTTGGCTCTGCACAAAGATATGATCAGCCAGTGGCAAGATAATTTTGTAAAGCAGGTTACGAATGATCTGCCCCTTGAACCAGACCAGGTAGTGATGAGGCACGAGTCGGTTGCGTGCTTGATATAGCTTAGATTCTGCGAATGGGTAGGACATCCAGTAGACAAAACGAGCACCTGTCAGCCGAGCAGCTAGCCAAGCAATTAAGCTGGCAAAAAATTTATCACGCACTTGGATTACGTCATATCGACCATTGAATGCCAGAGGTATAATCATGAAATCGCCCCACATACCCAGCAGGTTATTCAATATTCGGCCTAATAATCCTTTGTGTTTGTTACGCAGTGTAAGGTGCACAATATTACCCATCCAATTTGTAGGTGACAATATATTAAGTGCATCTGGTCCTCTCTGCATCAACCAATCTATCTGATGGCCTCGCGCCGGCATTTGTTTGGCGAATAATTCGACTACATCAGTTCGAAATGGTGGAAAACAGTCCTCTACAATATAAAGAATCTTCATGGCTGGGGTGTGCTGTCGGAATTGGATTTCTTCGGGTTAAGCATCGAGAATATTTGCATAGTATCGCTGTATAAATATTGCTAATGACAGATGGCCTAGTGTTTCCCTCTTTCGCTGCCGGTTATAATAGATTTCTATATATTCGGCAATCTCTTGAATGGCTTGTCTTCGTGTTTTAAACTTCCGATGGAGCGACGTCCGTTTTTTAGTCTCTTTCGGGCTTAATTCCTCGCCGCTTGGGGGGAGGACTTGTTGAAAATCAGCACATAAATGCTTTTAATACGTCGCAACTTGTGGCTGGGTGCTTTATTTGCTCTCCAGAAGCTTTCCATTGGAGCGTATCCTAATAATTATCCTTTCATATATGGCGTAGCCAATCAATTCATCATTAAACAGCTTTTTTATTCCAGGTAAATACAATCCTACCTTTTTTTGTAAGAATATAGGTAATGTTAGGCTATGTAACAATTAGATGTTGAAACTGTCTCGTTTTTCCAAGAGATGATAGGAAACATAGAGCTGGAGTAATATTTTGACCAAGACGGTCAATCATTCTGTGCCACCCGAGGTAACTCCCAAGATAACGTGTTGCTACTCCATGAAACTTCTTCATCCATTGTTTGAGTCGACTGTCATAAGCATTGACGTTCTGAATATGATAGATATTGTTTATAACGCGCTGGCCAGCAGCAATATTAACCGGGCGGTGAACAATATTGGCTTGCCGGGCAATCTGTTTATACGTAGGCAACCCATCAGTGCACAGGATTACATCCTTATTTAACAGAGGGATAAGCGCTGGCTCGATTTGTTGCGTACTTGTGCCATGCAGTATACAGTTGGCAGTTTCACCATGACGGTCACGTACCACTAATACGGGCACCTGTTCTTTTGAGGTACCTTTCTTGACGGCTTTACCACCACGTTTGCGTGCAGATCTGGGTAATCGGCGCTGTCCTTTAAAGGATTCCAGAAAATAGGTTTCATCTGCTTCGACAATACCATTCATTTTGTCGGGTTGACGCGTTGCAGGTATTTGTAAAAAACGATGGCGCCACTTAAAGCTTGTGTTCTTGGCTATCCCGCAGTTGTCCGCTGACTTTCGGATGCTTAATCCTTGAATCATCGTTTGCTCATATTCAAACCATTTGTCCTTGTGACGTAACCGTGCCAGTGGCGTTCCCGTAAGTGGCGGGTGGTCCAATTGTCACTCAAACTTGGCGTCACTATTTCCATTTTTCTAGGATTTGGCGCAGCTTACGGCGAGCATCAGAAATAGGCGGCATGTCATTGGTTGCAAATCTTAATTTCAATCTAAATTGCCAAGGTGCATCGTCCCCCTTGATTTCTGAACGGTGCAAAAGGTATGGATCTGCACCTTTCCGATTCCGTCCAGATATTGTCGAACAAGCACCCGAATAGCCAGCTTCTATAACAGCATTCCGCGCTACGGGGCTCCAGCTTCCGAAAGGATATGCGAAGTGAGGTACTTCTTGACCAAGTATATCCTCCAGTGCTGCCTTGCTCTCGCGGACTTCCTTAGATACAGCAACCTTGTCGATCTTGCCAAGCCAACGATGGCTAGCAGTATGACTGCCAATATTCACGCCGGATCCAGCCAAAGCACGAATTTCATTGGCCGTCAGCATACGCCTGCGTGGAAATCCAAAAACCTTACACCAATCATTATATCCACCCACCAGACCGGATACGACAAAAACCGAAGCTGGATAAGAAAATTCCTGCAGTATTGGCAAAGCATTCTCATAAGCGCATGCCATGCCATCATCAAATGTTATTGCTACGGCTTTATCTGGAAGTTCCACCTTGCCTGCTACCCCATCCAGTACTGTCGCAAACGATAGAACCTGATAACCTGCCTGTTGAATTTGTTCCAAATCCTTTCGGAATGCATCTGGGGTTCGACAAAACCGAGCCTCCGCAGCATTCTCCGGAACTGCGATCATATGGTACATCAACATCGTTACAGGCATTGACCAATCCTCATCTTGACCTCTTGTACAGCGCTAACCAGCTTGGCTATGGCAGATCTTCCCGTCCGAACTGATCTGGTATGCCAGTTCACCCATATCGTCAGCCACCATGTCTTGCAAACGCATTCTTGTGTCCTCACGCATGGGCGGAATAACTTGACGTAAGTCGATCTGGTTATTGTGTCGAAAACAGCGTGCCTAATCACTTTTCCTATCTGCTTGATAGATGTACCGAGCATTCCAAAGCGCTTATAAAAATAATCCACTCCAGCATCTTTATTAATTCGGCTTTCATTTACTTTCTCTTTTGTAAAAATTTACTTATGTCCTTCATAAAAAACCAAAAAACGACACAAATTTCTTTCTTGCATCAAGGAGGCACCGCGAATGCCCTCCTGCTAAATGTGTATATAAAAAATAAACGCTTTTTTTCTAAAGCTAATTATACGCAAACCGGATGTTTAGGCAAATATACGCAACTGAACGACCTCAAAAGCAACTGAAAACAACTGATTTTGCTTAAGAGTGCAATAAAAATCCTGGTATTTAGAAGTATTTTTGTTATCTACAAGGGCGGAGTCGTTCATTGCTGGATGTTTAAACTTGAGTTACAATTTGATACATAAGTTTATGTTTACGAAATAGAACAATAGAATTTTTTTATAATAATTTTCAAGGAATTTTTTGATGCAAAGTTGGCTCAAAGAGGCTTATGGGAAAATTATTCCTTTCGGCATACGCCAAGATATAAAAGGATATACTCGGTGGAAACAATACAAATTATTGAGACAACGAGTCAGTAGCGATGGCTATTCCTTAAAACCTTATGACGACTTGCATTGTATTTTTATACATATTCCCAAAACTGCTGGCATTTCAGTTTGTCAGGCATTATTTGGTTGCTTAGGTGGTGGACACCTAACTGCACGGACTTATCAGGTGATATTTGGAGCTGAATGCTATAAAAATTATTTTAAATTTGCTTTTGTGCGTAATCCTTGGGATCGTTTGGTATCGGCTTATGTTTTCCTAAAGAAAGGAGGGTTGGATGAGCAGGATAAAATATGGGCACGCGAACATCTGGACAAATTTGATAATTTCCAAAGCTTTGTTATGCATGGATTGACATCTTCCGATATTTACTGCGGTTTGCATTTTATTCCCCAATGCGAATATGTGGTTAATAAGGATAATGAAATCGATGTGGATTTTATTGGGAGGTTTGAAACCTTGGAGAGTGATTTTGAAATATTAGCTAAAAGATTAGGGGTGTCAGCTAATCTTTCAAAGATAAATCACAGCCAGAAGGGGGATTATCGCAGCTATTACAATGATGCTAGCGCTGAGGTTGTGGCTAAACTGTATTCGCGTGACATTGAGCTTTTTGATTACTCATTCGACCATTAATATTACGATATTGAGCATTGATTCAGCAGGCTTTCCTATAGGACATCTCATTATTTATGTAAATGTCATAACAACTCTAATTTGAATATCAATAATGTACAGTATATTGTGACTTGCTTCTTCATTTGCCATAAAGGTACCTTCTTGTTTGCCAGAATAAATATTATATGAAAATAAATTTTATAGGTATTGGTGCGCAGAAATGTGCATCTACGTGGGTACATCGTGTTCTATCAGATCATCCAGAAGTCGCGATATATCAAGGTAAGGAAAGCGATTTCTTCTCAACTTATTATAGTCGTGGTTATCAGTGGTACGAGAAACAAATAGGGGGTGTTAGTTCAGTAAGTGCCATAGGAGAGATTTCACCTTCGTATTTTGCTGATAGCGATACGCCCGATCGCGTTTTTTTATACAATTCAGAAATGCGGATCGTGCTGTTATTGCGTGATCCGATCGAGCGTGCCTACTCCAACCATTTGCATGTGGTGAGACAGGAATATTTTACCGGTGAGAAGTTAAGTTTTGAAGATGGATTAGAGAATAATCCAATGTATTTAGAACAGTCTCGCTATGCTAAACATCTTGCTCGATGGTTAAATATCTTTCCAGAAAATCAGGTGCTTGTGATGTTTCAAGAAGATATACGTGATGATCCCAAAAAACAAGCACGTAATTTATATCATTTCTTAGGCATTAATGAAGAACATCAGTCCTGGTTTTTAGAGAAAAAAGTGAATGAAAGCGTGGTCATTAAAAATGCAAAGTTGGATAATTTTATCAAACAGTTAGGTATGATTGGCCGGTCGATTGGTGGAAAGAGAATTGTCGAAGCTGTTAAGAAAAATGATTTAATTCGCAATTTACGTCGAAATCATAACCAAATTGAATTGCGCCAAGTTGTTCCACCAATGCGTGAAGATACACGAAAGCATTTGCAAGATGAACTGGCTGATGATATGAGTAAATTATTGTGTCAGCTTAATCTGGAAAAATTACCTTGGCAGAGTTGGCAGGTGTTGCATCACAAATCGTGATGAGGATCATTAACATTAATTAGAATGAAGTACTCGTCTAGCAGTTAAGCTGTTTTTATATTAAATAACTTTATGTGATAAGCAAAGTGCAATTAAATTGACTGTTGCCATGGTAATGTTCAGTAATCGCTTAGGCTATTGAGAATATTTTGATGCCGATTTGAAATTATATTTCTTAAATAATGACTTGAGTTGCTGCAAGCAACTAGCCGTCTGCAGGTGATCAATTTATTTTGGCAAAATGCTGTTTGCGTAACTTATAGATATGGAGTATATGCTGTGGACCAACTTTGCGAGAATTGTGGTTTATAGTGGCGGCAATTCTGGCTTGCGTAATCTGAGTCGTGCAGACCTTTAATATGTTTTTCGCAAAGGATGCGAAAGCTATGAGCTACGCTTGCTAATGTTTCAGCCGATGTCTTGTTCTACATTCCAAAACATGGCGTTCCATATATTTCAGAACGGAGCAGTGTCGCTAACCAGTTTAATTTGTTCAACTCTTAACGGGACACTATTGAGATGAAATCTGTATATACAAATTTTAAAATACTTATAAAAGTTCAGAATGACATAATCTCATCATTTAAATCTAGTTTCCCAATCACGGCTGGGCAAAAGCAACATTCTGTCGGGATCGTTTTGGTTTTCACCATAAGTATGTTTTTATTTAGCCATAATACGATAGCTAACCCCGTTAAATGGCATCCAGGGCATTACTGTACAATTTTAGGTCTTGGTAAAAATGATCCCAAGTATATGTCACAAGTATATAACGAGCTCAAAGCAACGCCAGCCTTGCGTGGGATACAAATACGCTATTTTTGGGCGGAACTGGAAACTGCAAAAGGGGAATATGACTTCACATCCATTGATCAACGGCTTGCTGAACTTGCTGCAATAGGAAAACGTCTTGTCATTCAGGTTCAAACAAAATCATTTATTCCAAAAGGAAAGCCAACTGGAAAGCTTGTACCCGATTACTTGAAAGCAAATGAATATGATGGCGGTGAGTTTGCTTATAGTAGTCATGGCAGCACAGAACTGAGAGGATATAATATTGCATTATGGAATTCACACGTACAGGATCGTTTGGTTGAGTTATTTAGGGTGATGGGGGAGCGTTACAACTCTCATCCCTACTTTGAGGGTATCGGTATGATAGAAACTGCGTATGGGGAACCGATCGTTTCACAACCCGGTAATCTAAGGGTCAAATTCTATGATAACTTAATTAGTGTACATCAGAAAATGCGATCGTACTTCCCCAATACTATGACGATCCAGGAAGTAAATTACCCTCACTCAATTCTTGCATCATTTGTGGGAAGACTCAAAGAAATCGGGACGGCGTTAAGTGGTCCGGATGTTTTCAAAGATGAGCCGGGTTTGAATCGTAATATGCGGAATGCACCAAGAGGTATCTATCATTTTTATCCAGAACTTTCAGGAATTATACCGTTAGCGCCTCAGGTGATGCATAAAAATTATATGAATACGCGCAACGATGGAGCTGGCAGTGTGCCAACTGTTGCAGAGATTTTTGCTTTCGCACGAGATAACCTGAAATCTAATTATATTTTCTGGACGCGTAATCCGAAATATTATTCTAAAGTACTTGAGCTGCTAAACGAACCTGATATAGCAAAAGACCCTTTTGGTGGTTTGAGCTCGATTTGTCCCAAAGCGTACATGTCTTGTGTCGATTAACAATTCTTTAATATGACTTGAAAGAATAGTTTTTTGTAAAAAGTAATTTAAGTAATAAAAGGGATTGTTTCTGAGGCAATGCTCGGAGTAGTAAAATCTCATTTGATTGATGCTGGGATTATGAGGGTATAAATTTGGTCGTTTATGATCGAACGCTTGGGTTAGCGGATTTTTTTGATGTATCTTATATATCATTTACATGAGAGTTAATTATGTTACCTGACTTTGTCGTAATCGGCGCATTTAAAGCGGGATCTACTTCAATGCATCATTACTTCGCTCAGCATCCTGATGTTTTTATGACAAAAGTAAAAGAACCGAATTATTTTTCTTTTGACCCAACTGATAAAACACATGCTGAAATGAGTCGTCAGCAATTAATGGTATCCAGTCTTGCTGAGTATGAGTCTTTATTTGAGGATGCTAAAGATGATCAAATTAAGGGGGAAGTTTCTCCTTACTATCTGTATAGTCCTATTGCTTTACAGAGGATGAAAGAAATAGTGCCGGCAATTAAAATGATCGCTTGTTTACGAAATCCGGTTAGGCGAGCTTATTCGCATTATTTAATGAGACTTCGAAGTGGAATTGAAACGAAATCACCCAAAGAGGCCTTTTCTAAAGATGCTTTCTGGGTAAAAGCTAGTTTATATGCTGATGCGTTACAAAGATATCAGCAGATGTTTAGTCAAGATCAACTTAAATTTGTACTATTTGAAAATCTTATTGATAATCCTCAAACACTGATGTCAGAGTTGTTTACGTTCATAGGTGTAGACCCTGTTTTTAGGGTGAATACTGAATATAGATTCAATCCTGGAGGCATGCCTAAGTTCCCTTGGTTACATCATAGTTTGAGTGCATTGAAGCGCATACCGGGGTTGCGTCGACACACCCCCCCTTTCATTAGGAATCGTCTGGCACGAATCAGGGATAGAAATCTTATACCTGCGGAAGTATTAGCGGAAGATGTTCAGCAACAATGGTTGAGATATTATCAGGACGATATTTTACGTGTACAGGACATTCTGCAGCTTGATCTATCCTCTTGGTTAGAAGTGAAAGAACCTAAAAAACATGCAATATAGCTGTTCAGCAAAATAATGATATATATTCTTGTATTTTACAGAAATCATTATTTTGTCTGTTTGCGGGCTAATAATGACTCTATTCAAACAAGCTAGAAAGTTGATTTACTGCTAGAAGTAGGTGTACTTGGTTTTTCGAATAAAAGTAGAATGAGGTGAATTAACAAATAACTGGCATTTTTTACCTTAGATTAACATTTAGAAGAATAGCGGGTTCGTATAATATTAGAATTTCTGTATTAATTCGCTGATTTTGTTTTGTATTGTAATTTTACTCGCAATTTCTCGTGATCTTGCCGCGAGGATAGGTGCAAGGCGCGCGTAGCAAATTTATTAAAAATCTTAATTGAAAGCATTCCAAACTATTCGAATATAATTAGTAGAATGGACTAAAAATCTAATAAATTTAGTTAAAGTGCTTTTTGAGTAATAACTTAAGGCTGAAAATTTACATGATCGAAAAAACTGATTAATGAGACAAGCATTGTAATTCTTTGCTTATACAATAAAAATAAAGGATCAAGAATTGGAAGTAAGTATGCTGCGTTCTTGTAATCTGTTAATCGAGAAGATTTTATGAAGATGCTTTATCTTGTGGAGGATCGATTTCTTCCATTCCGAGCAGATGTGGTGGAGTTGTTTGCAAAACAGATGCCAGATCGTGGTTATCAGATTGATTGGTTGACGCAAAGAGGACCGGATGCACTCAATTTGTCGTCACCTACAGAATGGTTGGGAAATACGGTATATCTCACTCCGCGCAGCAAACGGCAGGGATTGTTCGGCTGGATACTGAATAACTTGCTGGGCATGTGGGGAGATTTAATAATTTCATTTCTCGCTTTCAGGAATCGATTTGATGTCATTCAAGTTCGCGATAAGTTTTTCGCCAGTTTGATTGCATGGTTGGCAGCCCGTTTGACGGGCGCTCGTTTTATTTACTGGATGTCCTATCCGTTCGCCGAATCTAAATTGTACCAAGCTCACAACAAGCTTGTGCCACATCATCGACTGGTTTGGGTCAAGGGACAAATTATCCGTATTTTACTTTATAAAGTAATTCTGCCACTGGCAGATCATGTTTTTGTGCAAAGCGATCGGATGAAAGAAGATGTTTCGCAAGAAAGTATTTCTCCTGACAAGCTGACTGTGGTTCCAATGGGCACTCATACCGGCCTTGTAGGTAAAGCTGAAGATGCTAAAGTCCCGTACATACACTTACCCTTGCTATTGCATCTCGGGATCATTATGCAATTTCGCCAATCAGAGATGCTGGTGTGTGTGCTTCAGCAAGAGCGATTGCGCCATCCTGACCCTCGTCAGCTATATGTGGGTGAAGGTCAGTTGCCAAGCGATCGTCAAGCAGTAGAGGAAGAAGCATCTCTTTTGAAGTTGTCAGATGCTGTGACAGTGACTAGTTTTATGCCTATGGAGAAAGCCTGGGAGTTGGTTAACAAGCAAATATCTGCTTTCACCTTTCTATCCCGTTCCTGTGTTACTTTCCACTTCGCCTACAAATCTCATTGAATATATGGCCATGGCTAAATGTGTAGTTGCTAACGAGCATCCTGAGCAATGCCAGGTAATAGAATCGAGTGGAATTGGTCATTACATACCGTGGGGCGGGCAATACTTTGTCGATGAAGTTTGTAAGCTGCTGGATGATCTTGAGCGTGCGCGAATGATGGCATCAAAAGGACCAGATTGGCTGCGAGAGCATCGCACCTATAATGTGATTGCCGATTTGGTAGAGTCACAATACAAGAAGTTGCCTGGGTTGACAGCATGAATAACTCCGGTCTTTATTCCGGCAACCGTTTTCGTCAAGCTATTCTACATTATCTATTGGGTCGAACTGCACAAGCTATTTCCTCTTTCATCTTTATAATTTGGTTGGTTCGTTTATTATCCCCGATTGATTATGGAGCCTACATGGTTTTGTGGGGCATGGTGGAAATGATGGCGCCGCTGAGCTCCTTAGGAATGCTTGAGGCGGTACGACGGTTTTTGCCAGAATTGGCGATGCGAGGAGCGCCTAGTGCCCTTGAATGGTTTGTACGCTGGATGACATTAATTCGTTTTGCCATCATGATAATTTGGGCGGCGCTAATATCTGCTTTTTGGCCAGATATTTCTTCATGGATGGGTTTCAGCGTACCTCAGCAGGATGCCACTTTGGTTGCAATAGGGCTGATCATTACCGTAATTGGTTTTCGCTATGCCACAGAAATGCTGGAATCACTTCTAGAACAACGGTGGTCTCAACTGATTCATTCGTTGATGTCAATTGGGCGTTTGGCTGGTGTTGCAATACTAGTATTGAATGGAAACTTGTCGCTCGAAAAGTTACTGTGGATGGATCTGATCGTTTCACTGGTTTGTTTAATTTTGGCTGAATTTCTCTTAATGCGGAAATTACGCAACATCCAGAGTACAGGAGATTTTTATGTGAGTGCGCGTGAGGTTTTTAATTTTGCATGGCATATGGCAGGTGTAAATCTACTTCGAGCAGTTGCCCATCCTGGTGCGCTACGTATTCTTGTGGCCAGAACCTTAGGGCTTGAGGTGGCTGGAATGTTTGCTTTTTTGCAACAATTGTTGCTAATTGCCGGACGATATCTTCCTGCCAAGTTATTGGCGAACATTATTCGACCTATGTTGATATCTCGCTATGTGGCGGGAGAGATTGATGTGGTTAAACAAGGCATGGCTTTGTTATGGAAGAGTAATTTCTTAATAATTGCCATTTGCATGGCAGCATTAAGTATTGCAGGTGATGATTTAATTGCTTTGGCAAGTAGTGGACGTTTTATGGATGTCGGCATGGTTATGGTAATTATGTTGCTTGGCTTAGGTGCAACGAGTCAAGGGCAATTGGTTGTTATGATTATGCAGATTTTTCCATATACACGCCAATTGAGATATCTCAGCATATTATCTGTGATAACACCGCTAGCGGTAATAATTGGTTCAAGCTGGGGGTTAGTGGGCGTGGTATGTGGAATCGTGTTAGGTGCATGGTTTATGAATAGCCTGTCTTTACTTTGGTTGAACTATCAGACGGGTCGCATTCAATTAGACTGGTTTGGAACTATGCGTGGCCTTAGCGTTGCGGTATTTCTGGCCGCCATAGGCTGGGTAATTGAAGATAAATTCGGGGTCTGGTGGACACTTGCATTTGTTCTAGTGGCATATATACCTGGTTTAATGATAGTAAAACCATTAAACCAAATTGATATGGCGCTACTTAACCGAGGCTTACGTCGTCACGCCGGATTATTCTTGCATTTTACTTCGAAAAGCATATAGCAATTGAAGTCGTAGGCCATGAATTCTTTATATTGAAAAATCAATTGAACGGTAGCATTGTTTTTATCCGTTTCATAATATGCTAATTGAGTGATTACGCATAAAACATACAAATTCTGTTTTATTAAACTTCCAAATTTTAATGTGTCGGATAGGTCTATGAACCAAAAAAATGCGAAGGTTATGCATGTCATCAACGGGGAATTTTTCTCTGGCGCTGAACGCGTCCAGGATGTACTGGCAATGCGGCTACCGGATTATGGTTATGAAGTGGGTTTTGCTTGCATAAAACCAGGAAAGTTTTCCGCTTGCCGGAATTCTACTGTGCCAATATTTGAGACCTTTATGAAGTCTAAATTTGACTTGAAACCAGCCATGCAGATTGCAAATATTGTGAAGCAAGGTAATTATTCCTTGTTGCATACTCACACTCCTCGTGCTGCATTGGTTGGGAGAGTAGCAGCTTGGTTATCAGATGTGCCATTGGTGCATCATGTACATAGTCCTACGACACGAGATACAGAAAGTATATGGCGCAATCGTATGAATTCGATCATAGAGCGATTAAGTTTAATGGGAGTTAAGCGATTAATTCCTGTATCGAAAAGTCTGGAACTTTATTTGAAGAAGCATGGGTGGTCAGCAAATTGTATTTCAATGGTTGCTAATGGAGTGGTAACACCGGGCGACCTTCCTATTCGACAGGTACCTGGACCAGAATGGATGATTGGGAGTGTGGCATTATTCCGACCGCGTAAAGGAACTGAAGTGCTGATTCAAGCAGTAGCAAACTTACGCCAGACAGGCCGAACTATAAGGTTGCGTGCGGTAGGCCCATTTGAGACTATGGAATATGAGAGAACTATTAAAGAAATGGCTGATAGACTCGGAGTGGGGGATGTGATCGATTGGGTTGGGTTTACTCAAGATGTCAATGCTGAATTTACAAAAATGGATATTCTTGTTTTGCCGAGTCTTTTTGGAGAAGGTATGCCTATGGTAATCCTAGAAGCAATGGCAACTGGTGTGCCGGTAGTAGCTTCTGATGTAGAGGGTATTCCTGAAGTACTTGATCATGGTAAAACCGGGTTAATTGTGCCAGCGGGTGATGTAAGGCAACTGACTACTGTCATCGCAGAGCTTTTAGATAATAAATACGACTGGCGTGCCATGCGAGAAAATGCGTATCGGTTGCAGGGGGCAAGTTTTTCTGATTACAGCATGGCTAAAGGTGTCGCACGTGTTTATGATGAGATTCTGCATCCTGCGCATTGATAAAGAATTAGGTAATAAAATACTTCAATTCATAGGAACAAGATAGCACATGAATCAAATTCCTCTATTCGGACTGAAAATAGAAGATACGACGTTAGCTGATGCTAGTGCACGTATTATCAATGATGCTAAGTCAGGTGTACGACGTAATATATATTTCGTCAACGCACATTGTATAAATATTGCTGCGGTAAATGGAGACTACCTTTCTGTATTACAAGATGGATCAACACTATATGCGGATGGCAGCGGTATGCGGTTAGCTGCCAAATTAGCCGGTTTCTCGCTACAAGACAACGTTAATGGTACCGATTTATTTTCTATAATCTGCCATGATGCTGCTGCAGATGGGGTTAAACTGGCTTTGCTGGGTGCTCGCCCAGGAATTGCAGAACATTGTGCCGAGAATATGAAAACTCAATTTCCTAAACTGGATATTGTCTGGGTTCATGATGGTTATTTTAAACAAGATAATGAAGGCGCTATTATCGATGCTATTAATCATAGTGGTGCGGAAATTCTGTTTGTAGCTATGGGAGTCCCTATGCAGGAGTTATGGATCGCGCGTAATGTAAATACACTTCGTGTTCCTGTATTACTTGGAGTGGGAGCATTATTTGATTTTTATTCAGGCATTATGCCAAGAGCGCCATATTGGTTGCGTCAGCTTGGTCTGGAATGGCTATTCCGATATTTGATGGAGCCAAGGAGAATGTTTAAGCGATATATCGTAGGCAATCCATTGTTTATTATTCGGACATTGTTGAGGCGCCTAAAGGGTCAGCGAGATTTACAAGAAACACCTTTGATGGTTAATATGAAACAAAGTAAACGAGATAATTCTATCTCATAAACAATATACTTAACAGAATAACGTTCATTTTAAATTTATGAAAGAAATGTCCAATATCAATTTGGCTAACTTTATTATCGCGGGTACGGAGAAGGCTGGTACAACATCCATATTTACGTACCTAAGTACGCATCCATCGGTTTGTGGTTCAGTTATCAAGGAAACTGATTTTTTTCGTAATTTATTCTCGGGTGATTACGAAAAGGATACCACTAAATATGCAAGCTATTTTGAACGTTGTTCTTCGGATGTTTCGATTATCATGGAAGCTTCACCGGGATATCTTGGCAATGGCGCGGAAGTAGCAGTTCGTATACAAAGGCTGGTGCCGGATACCAAGCTACTGTTCATTCTGAGAAACCCAATTGATCGTATGTATTCTTCATTCAATTTTCATGTTGGAAAATTAAATCTGGATCCTGATTTAAGCTTTGAGGAATATGTTGATAAGTGTATTGCATATGATTCCGGTCAAAGAACATCTGTTGAACTCGATATTGAAGAGTGGTATTTAAAGATCATCAGTTTTGGTCGATATGCTGACTACTTGAAATACTATTATCAGCTATTCCCAGATAAGCAAATCAAGATAATGTTTTTCGAGAATTTGAATCAGGATATTGCCGGTTTTATGGTCGAATTGTGTCAATTTCTGGAAATTTCTTCTGACTATTTCCATGAATATGATTTCCAAAGAATTAATGCTACTTACGAAAGCAGGTTGAAATGGCTGCATAAAATTGCGGTCTATTTTAATGCAAAATCTGAACGATTTCTGCGACAGAGACCTGAATTAAAGCAGTTTATTGTAGGCTTATATAAAAAGATTAACCAAGCAAGAGAAGGATACGACGAAATATCCGATGCGAGTCGTGAGAGGTTAAAACAGTATTACTTACCAAGTATTGAATCACTGCAGACGCTTATTGGGAAAAAAGATATACCTTGGAATATTTGATCCGTATCGTAAAACAAACCAGCAGAAATGAAATCTACAAGCTGGCTTGTTTTTTTGTTAGCTTGTAATCAAGGTCGATTCAATTTCCGCAAAACTCTTTGCTACATTGTTTTGGGGAATAATTGTACCAAGTTGTTTTTCAATTTGAGTCCAGGAGAAAATACCACATATTCTGGGTAACCCAATAGTGGCATCGTCGATTACCAACGCATGCAATCGACCGCTCTCGCGTAAACTGGCGACGATATTGCCGACTTTGGCATGGACCACTTCGTCTAATGGAATGGCTTCCAGATTATTTAGCGGCGTCATCATGTCCATTACCAGAATTTCGTTGTGCTTTACCCCTCTTTCCTGAATAAAACGCATAGGTTTTTCACTCAAAATATCGGTTGCCGTGATAATTCCTGCCAAAGAATTGTCATCATTCATAACCAGCAATGTGCGTACACCGCGTTGCATCATGTATGTATTGGCTATTTCCATTGTAATACTAGGCGATATGATTGCTGCTTGCACTGTACGCAAGTCAGTCATAACTTCAGAAGCTCGGGAATCATACGTTACCGGATTGGGCGATACGGGATTGGAGATTTGTACCATTCCTGTCAGATACTGCACAGCAAGAGATTTATATTCTTTCATCATTTTGTGCGCTCCTCAATCTAAGGTTGAAGGGAATCATCTGATATCAAGATAGATTATCGACCTTGAACGTGTCTACTCTACGCTGAAAATAATTTTGAATCAATAGTCCTATTCATATAATGGATATATCTATTTCCGACGATGAACCCATTGTACGAAAGCATCCATAACAATTTGAGATTGTTCGGTTTGATCGTGGTTAATAAAAAAAACGACGACAATGCGTCGCCCCATTTCGTCGAGCAAATACCCCGCCATTGCACGTACGTTATTCAATGAGCCGGTTTTCATATGTGCCAACCCTTTCACTGAAGTGTCAGAAAAACGATTCTTCAGAGTTCCATCTACCGCGGCAATGGGCAATGATGCAATGAATTCCGGCATCACTGGGCTATTGAAAGCTGAGAGCAATAGTTGTCCCATATGTCGAGCACTGATCCGTTCCTGACGTGATAATCCAGAGCCGTTCTCAATCACCAATTCCGGAAAACTCATTTGCTTGCCGGCTAACCATTGTCTAATTGCTACATCCGATTTTGGTAAAGTGGCTGGCGAGCTATTGGTTGTCGAATTACTTGTACCCAACGCTAAATACAATTGACGTGCTGCAATATTATTGCTGAATTTATTGATACCACGGACGATATCAGACAACGGTGGTGATTGATAAACTTTCAATGGCAGCAAGTTTTTCGGTGTCGGGCCTAAGATGACTTCACCATCAAATATGCCACCCTGTTGCGCCCACAAGTACTTGAACAAATTGCGTGTATAAATAGTGCTGTCTTGCAGGCTCAAAATATATGATTGTTTTCCGCAATGTAGGGGAAAATCACCATTCAAAACAACCGTAAAATTATTTTTATCTTTCACATCAGCAGTCGCTTCAATTGTTAGCCAATTTTTCCAAGCGCCGCATTTGCCTTGGGTAAGCTTTAAATTATTTTGTATCTGCAAAGATTCTGGCACTGGTTCAATTACGACTCGTACAGTATTGGTTTCAGGTTGTGGAAACAAATGAAGAGTAGATGCGCGGTAGTTAACTAATAATGCTTCTGGCAACACGTTGTAGGTACGGTAGGGCTGGCCGTCAAATTTTCCAGGATCTTCAAGAGGAATTTCATAATGTGAATGGTCCAGAACTAGGTTGCCTTTAATTTCTTGTAGTCCGGTTTGACGCAAACGGTTAATCAGCAACCAGAAGTTTTCCAGGTCCAGTTTGGGGTCGCCATGGCCTTTGATGATTAAATCACCATATAAAATGCCATCTGTAATTTTACCATTTGCATAAAGCATAGTTTGCCAGGTATAAGACGGGCCTAATAGTTCCAGTCCTGCGTATGTGGTTAACAATTTCATTACTGAAGCCGGATTCATGCCGGAATCCGCATTGATTGCAAGTGCAGGATTATTTGCACCAATTTCGTGAACATATACACCAATCGATGTTTCTGGGATGGCAAGTTGTTGCAGTTTTTGTTTGATTTCGCCTGGTAAGCCACTAGCAAATATTGATGTCGATAAAGCAATCAGTCCAATTAAAGAACCAAGACATAAAGAAATCCTGGTCATTTTGAACTTATCCTTCAGAACTGTTACTTCGTAGCTTTGCACATGGAAAAGCCATCATCCCACCCCATCCGATATTGTCCATCCTGGTCGTAGCGATTCAAGTCTTTAAAAGCCCAGCTTGTTCTTTTGGCGGTTTCACAACCATCTATGTAACCCTGCTGAGTACTCAGCGGATAACCAGTCAAGTTGTATTTGGGTTTAGCGCTCTCGGGTAAAGGGCCTGCCGGCCGCTCAGGTTTTCTGGTCGGTAACGGTTGCTTGGTGGAAATCCCGCTACAGGCAGAAACAATCAGCGCGATCAAAATGATAAAAAATGATAAACGATATTGCATAATAAATACCTTCAATTATTACCCAAAAACTACAAAACAGATTTCAATAATTTGCCCATCTCAGCCGGGTTATGTGTAACTCTGATTCCACACGATTCCATCACTTCGATCTTCTCCTGCGCCGTTCCCTTACCACCGGAAATAATCGCACCGGCGTGACCCATGCGCTTACCGGGTGGTGCCGTCACACCAGCAATAAATCCTACCACGGGCTTGCGCATATGATCTCTCACCCAGTGGGCGCAATCCTCTTCATCCGTGCCGCCGATTTCACCTACCATCAACACTGCATCAGTCTCGTCATCATCATTGAACAGTTTCATCACATCTAAGTGTTTTAACCCATTCACCGGATCACCGCCAATACCGATACAGGTTGATTGCCCCAATCCAAGCTCCATCAATTGCGCTACTGCTTCATAAGTCAGTGTGCCAGAACGAGAAACCACTCCGATGCGGCCTTTTTTATGGATATATCCCGGCATAATCCCGATTTTAATCTCATCAGGCGTAATTATTCCCGGACAATTCGGGCCAATGAGTCGGGTTTTCTTGTTTTGCATTTTGTAGCGAGTACGAATCATGTCGCGAACGGGAATACCTTCGGTGATACAAATGACCAGATCCAATTCAGCTTCAACTGCTTCATCTATTGCTGCAGCGGCAAATGCTGGAGGTACATAAAGCACTGAAACATTGGCACCAGTTTGTTGCTTGGCTTCTTTAACCGATGCGTAGACCGGAATACCTTCAAAATTTTCGCCGGGTTTACGTGGATTCACACCCGCAACGAAGCACGCTTTGCCGTTCGCGTAGTCGCGGCACATGCGAGTATGAAACTGGCCGGTTTTACCGGTCATGCCTTGTGTCATCACGCGGCTATTGCGATTGATCAGGATGGACATGGCAAATGGATTCCTTATATGGCTAATATTGAGATTAACGAGTTGACTTAGTTGGCTGCTTGAACCGCTTTTTGTGCCGCATCAGCCATGTTATCCGCGGAAATGATTTTTAAACCCGAATCCGCCAGAATTTTCTTTCCAAGATCGACATTGGTACCTTCCAGCCGCACCACTAAAGGAACTGCAAGATGCACATCGCGAGCGGCTGCTACTAAACCTTGCGCAATCACATCACATTTCATTATGCCACCGAAAATATTAACCAGAATTCCTTGTAGATTTGGATTGCGCAACATTAATTTAAACGCTTCAGTCACCTTATCTGCCGTCGCCCCACCACCAACATCAAGAAAATTGGCGGGATTGCCGCCATACAATTTGATAATATCCATGGTCGCCATTGCCAAGCCTGCACCATTCACCAGGCAGCCTATATTACCGTCTAAAGGAATATAGGACAGTTCGTGCTTCGATGCTTCAATTTCCACTGGGTCTTCCTCATCCAGATCCCGTAGTTCAACGATCTCTGGATGACGAAATAGCGCGTTTTCATCAAAATTCATTTTGGCGTCGAGAGCCATTACTTGTTGCTCTGAAGTCAATGCCAATGGGTTGATTTCCACTAATGATGAATCAGTCTCGTCAAATGCTTGATATAATCCTTGCAGCAAAGTAACAGCTCCTGGCAGGCTTTGTTTTGGAATGCCGATTTTTTGTGCGACTTGTTCCGCTTGTTGCTGGCTTAAACCTTCGATTGGATCTATAAGCACTTTATATATTTTTTCTGGTGTTTCAGTCGCGACTTTCTCGATTTCCATGCCACCTTCCGAACTCGCCATCAAACAGACGCGCTGATGGCTGCGGTCAACCACCATGCCAACATAGAATTCTTTCTCAATCTGGATTCCTTGTTCGATAAAAAGTCGATGCACCATCTGCCCCTCTGGACCAGTCTGATGAGTTACCAAGTGCATATTCAAAATTTCGCTTGCATGCTGTCGTACCTCATCCAATGACTTGGCTACTTTTACGCCACCACCCTTGCCACGACCACCGGCATAAATCTGTGCCTTTACTACCCATACATCGCCGCCCAATTGTTGTGCTGCTTGCACCGCTTCGTTAACACTGAAACAAGGAACACCTTTTGGTGTAACCACATGATATTTGCGTAAAATTTCTTTTGCTTGGTACTCATGAATCTTCATCGGCATGTCCTTATCAGAATGATTTAGAATATCAAGATTAGAAGTATAACCTAATCACCAAAAATGATTCTATTTCAAAATATAACAAAAATAATGTGCGTTAATTCATGTCATTTATTTTGAACTTACTGATTATATTGTTAACTCTGGAATTATGAATCACCATAGCAAAAGATCTCTCTTTTTATTCAGTGTCTGTTCAGACGCTCGCACTTAATATATTAATAGATGTGAGATCAATGAGCGGAGGATTATATGAAAAAATTTGAAATGGCATGTATAGCAGTTGTGCTATGCAGTGTTTTTTCAGTAAGCCCCGTAGGAGCAGAAGATGGGGGGGGCTTCGATGGCGGTGATTTTGACGGAGGTGGATTTGATGGCGGCTTTGATGGGGGAGGCTTCGACGGTGGTTACGATGACGGTGGTTTTGATGGAGGTGGATACGATAGTTACGATAGCGGTGGGTATGACAATAATTATGATGAGGTTGGTTCTGATACTGGGGGTTATTATGACCAGAATAGTGGTTTCGAAGATCACTATGATCACAGCGGCTTTGAACAAGGCGATGCGTTTTATCCAGATAACACATCGGATCAGCAAGAAAGCGTCGACTTTGCTGATGATTTAAATTCGGAAAATGACTTTAATCAAGCCGGTGAATTTAACCAATCGGATAATCGTGGAGATAACAATGACGCTGACTTAAATATGGACGCCGCACAAGGTACAGAGATTGCACCAGAATCTTTCCAGGAAAACTTGGCAACTCCCAGTAGCGAATCAAGCGAAATTGGGTCATCCATTCAAGGTAATGACGTTTCTCAAGCTGATGCTGCTGATCAGAACGCAAACAATGAAATTAATTCTGATGTCTCTAACCTGAACACACAAGAATCAGCTCAGCAGGATTTAGCAACGCCGGGCAATCAATCCGTTGAAGCAGATTTATCGGCTCAGGATAAGGAAATAGTTCAAGACAGTCCCGCGGCACAAAATATCGAGACTCAAGATAACCACGTTTCTGAGAATACAGATTCAACGGGTACCGACCAGGCAGCTCAAGTCGATGGAACAGTTCAGGATGGTTCAAACACGCAGAACGTTAATCCTCCACACAACGTGCATATGGATCAAAATACTGCAAACTATAATAATTCTAATCATCATCAAAATCATCACGGACATCATCATCATCATTTAGATGGGTTTGGTTTAGGACTTGGTCTGGGCCTGGGGTTGGGTTGGGGATTCGGTCCAGTATGGGGTTGGGGGCCCGGTTGGGGATTTGGTTATGCTGGTTTTGCACCTTTTAACAGTTTTGGCTTCTATAGTAACTGGGGAGGAGTCGGTTTTTATAATAATTATGCATTTGGTCCTTATCGTCGCTTTCAAAGCTACTATCCTTTAGGCGGTTATCCTGTAGGTGTTGTCACTGCTCCAATCATGCAGCGACCGACGTATATTCAACAAAATCCTGCGCCACGGCCAACCACTGTGCAAAGAAATAATTATTGGTACTATTGTCGCAATCCGGAAGGATATTATCCTTATGTAAAGCAATGTTCCGGTGAGTGGATAAAAGTGCCTCCTCAGCCATCCTGAAATCAGAATAGAATTGTAAGTAGTCATGAAGTTACAAAATGGACTGAACATATGGTTAAGTATTAGAACAATCAGGACTCATCAAGAAGATTATGTTTTAAGTGCATTTCTTTCAAGTAAAAATTGCTGCTTGACGAAACGGCATTAGCTAACAGTTTGTTGAAAAACGTTTTCGAGGCAGTTGATACAAGGCAAAAACAGGCAAAAAGCGTAGTTTGTGCTTAACAAATGAACATTCTGAACCTGCTTTTAACGCCATAGCAGCAACGCAGATAGTTTTTTAACGAATTTAGCTCCAATCTAAACTGACAGGCACCTGTCTATCTAAAACGGATAACTATTTGATTTGAACTGCGACATCTGTATTCGATGGAATCAAATCAGGTATTTCGCTATGATCATATAAAATTACAGTTTGGCTAAAAAAGATAAAATCTGGATAAATATATGAGCGAAGAACAAAAAACCTTCGAAGTTACCACGGATGAATCACACAGTGTACGATTGCGAGCCATTATCAGTTGGGTTGTGGTAATCATTTTGACCTGTTTTGGAACATTCATGCTGTATCAGCTGACCAATTTTCATAATACACCAGGGGATTATTGGAAAAACATGGTTAAAGAGCAATTCCCGGTATTAATTGGATTGCCTATGGCCGGTTTAGGCGCGCTTTTTGTCACGCTGATTTTGCGAATATCGACAGGACCGATTGAATTTGAAATAGGAGGCCTTAAATTCAAGGGAGGCGCGGCGCCTATTGTTTTTTGGATTATTTGTTTTATGGTTATTGTTTTGTCGATTAATTTGCTGTGGCAGAAATAATCGAAGCACAACTCAGTCAAAGAGTCTTAATAAAGTCCAGTATCCACTCGGGAAAAACACCCAATCCGATGATAAGTAAACTGGTAATAATCACGATGGATATTGTTCCTTGGGAAATGTGCACGTCATTCTGTTTGGTAGACTCTTCCCCATAAAATACGATTAAAATGCGTAAGTAATAATAAAAAGCAAGTGCCGTGTTGATCACCGCTATGATCGCAAGTATCATATGACCGGCCTTGATGGCGGCACCAAAGGCGAGTAATTTGGCAACAAATCCTGCCGTTGGAGGAAGGCCTGCGAGAGCCAGAAAATATATCCATATGGCTATTCCCAGTGCAGGGTAACGTCGTCCTAGTCCACGATATTCTTCCAGATTCTGGCGATCCTGCTCGGGGCGAGTAAATGCAGCCACAACAGCGAATACACCCAGATTCATCAGTGCGTAGGTTAGAGCATAGTATATGGCAGCGTCACGGCCCAGGGAATTCCCTGCCGCCAGCGCGACCAGAATATAGCCCAGATGGGCGATGGACGAATAGGCTAGTAGTCTTTTCAAATTCTGCTGATACAGTGCTAATAAATTACCAGCTACCATAGTAATTATGGCAAGAATCCCTAATAATGGAAGTAAAGCTTCCCAGATATACTGTAGTTGCAGGCACAATAACCGGATCAAAAACACCAGTACTGCTGCCTTTGCAATGCTAGCGAATAGTGCCGTTATCGGAGCGGGTGCAGCCTGATAAATATCAGGTGCCCACATATGAAAAGGCACCAGCGCCAGTTTGAATCCTACGCCAACCAGTATCAGGGTTACAGCGACTATAAGTAAATAATTGTCGGTTGTTATCGAACTCAGCGCTGTCAGATTCAGTGTGCCGGTACTGGCATAAGCTAAAGTGATTCCATATAGAAAAAAAGCAGCTGCAAAACCAGCGAGTATGGCATATTTTACGCCACCCTCAATTGCACCATTTCTCATAGGCTTCCAAGCGACGAATGCGAAAAGTGGCACAGCCAGGATTTCGAGTCCAATAAATGCCGTAACAAGGTTATGTGAGGTCACGAGCAAAGTCATTCCCAAAGTTGCAAATAGGATCAGACTCAAATACTCTTCTCGTACTTCATTCTTGGTGGGTGCATAATTAAAAGATAGAATTATGATGGCTATAGCGCCTAACATAAAAAACTGAGAAAATAGCCGTCCTAAATTGTCGATGATTAGCATGTCGTTCACTATGTGCGGTGTTTCCCAGAGCACAGTGGTCGCAGTCCCGAGCAATAGAAACATTGACGAAACGGTTGCCAAGGTTCGTGTAGAGACATGCTGCGGCCAGACGCCTAGAACCAGTACCGTCAGCCCACCCAATATGAGTACAATGAAAGGCGCCAGGCTAATCAGATCTGCGGAATGCATCTTCTGTTCCTGCCAATGTTGCAGTATTCGATTCGATAATAACGGTTGCCGGAATTTGCAGATAATCCAGGAAAGGAGCTGGGTATAGTCCCAGCCAAAGCACAGTGATTGCCAGTAATCCCAGTATCAGAGTTTCTCGGTGGTCAAGGTCGGACCATACGTGGTCGCTGCTTACTTCACCCAGCATGGCGCGCTGGTACATCCATAGCAGATAAATAGCGCTTGCAACAATACCTATGGCACCCGCTATGGCAAGTCCAGCTGAGACCTGATATACACCGGCAAGAACCAGAAATTCGCCGACAAAATTGGCCAATCCTGGCATGCCCATGGCTGAGAGTGTAAAGAGCAGCAGCATGGCGCCTAGGCGTGGCATGGGTGATAGCAGCCCCCCCATGCGGGGCAATGAGCGGGTACCGATTCGTTCTTCCAGCATGCCGACAATGGCAAACAATGCGCTTGTTGTTACGCCGTGAGCAAGCATCAGAAGCATTGCTCCATGCAAGCCTTCCTGATTCCAGGCATAGATGCCAAATACGACAAAACCGAGGTGACTGATAGAAGAGTAGGCGATCAGCCGTTTCATATCTTCTTGTACCAGGGCAAGTAAGGCGCCGTAGAGAATGCCAATAACACCCAGGCCCATAGCAAATGGCGCAAAATCTACAGAGGCTCCCGGGAAAAGAGGCAAACAGAAACGTAACAGGCCATAGGCACCTGTTTTCAGTAACAGGCCAGCGAGAATGATGCTGCCTGCTGTTGGAGCTTCTGTATGGGCATCAGGAAGCCAACTGTGGATGGGGAAAAGTGGAATCTTAACAGCGAATGCTACGAAAAATCCCAGCATTAACCACATTTCGGTATTGCCAGATAGGTTGGTGTGCAGTAGTTCAAAGTAATTGAATGTGTAAATACCGGTTTGTTCGCCGTGAATAAAATACAATCCCAGAATAGCCACCAGCATCAGCAGAGATCCGGTAACCGTAAAAAGAAAGAATTTGTAAGCAGCGTAAAGTCGTCGTTCATGGCCCCATAATCCGATCAGAAAATACATCGGCACCAGCATGAGCTCCCAGAATACATAGAACAATATTAGGTCTAATGCCAAAAAGACGCCCATGATGCCGGCCTGGGTGGCGAGTAGTAGTGCGGCGAAAGTAGACCAGTTATGGCGAATTGAGTTCCATGACACAAGTATCGCTATCGGAACAAGTAGAGCGGTTAGTAGTACCAGTAACAGGCTGAGGCCATCCATGCCAAGCAGAAACTGAATGCCCATTATCGGAATCCAAGGGACCTGGACTATGTGCATGTAGCCATTTGAATCAGAGTCTGCGATCCACCAAAGACTCAGTGCAATCAATAGTTCGGTAACCGTAATGGCCAGTGCGAGCCAGCGAACACAGATTACAGAAAAGCGGCCTGTTAGCGCAATTATGAGCGCTCCTGACAAAGGCAGAAATATTAAAACACTTAACCAATACATAGTATTCTCACCATAACCAATAGCTCAACAAGAAGACGGCTCCAGTGCTGATCATCAGAGCATAGCGACTTAACAAGCCGTTTTGTGTGGCGCTGAGCCGCGCATATCCGAATCGGAATCCTGCTAATAGCCCATTGATGCTCTTATCCAGAACACCGTGTTCTACACT
The DNA here is from genome assembly GCF_003011925.2 of Nitrosomonas supralitoralis. GTDB lineage: Bacteria > Pseudomonadota > Gammaproteobacteria > Burkholderiales > Nitrosomonadaceae > Nitrosomonas > Nitrosomonas supralitoralis. Next base: position 17,988 of record NZ_PXXU01000029.1, on the reverse strand, counting down.
ACTGCGGCAGGCAGAGGCAAGGCTCAGGCATGCCTGTGTCATTTTATGCAGTATTCCCTCAACTAAAAGGGCATCTGTGGCTTTTAAGAAGCGGGCCAAGCTGAAATATGGATGTATCAACATGGTTTGGTATAGAGCATCGAAACCCCAACCGGTACGTAAAAAAATTATTTTGGTCAGGGAATGACCCGCCTGTTCACGGCGCACTAGCACAAGGGCCAGTCCGATTCCGATTAATGACAGCAGACTGGTGATGAATTGCAGGCTGTAAGCAATTCCAAGCGGAGGATGCACTGCTAACCTGAATTCATCTTCCAACCATGCGCTCCACTGGTGAGAAGCCGGCCAACCTACTGGAAACTCAACAAGTCCGCCAATAAGGCTGAGCAGGGCTAAGATAAGCAATGGCCATGTCATTGAGCTGGAAATTGATGGCTTTGAAGCGCTGGATCGGGAACCCTGGAAAACAAGAAAATAAACACGAAAGATATAAACTGAAGTCAACAGCACGCCAAAAGCTGCAAAAGTCCATAATAAAGGACCTGCAGGTGCCGACCATGAAGCGGTAAGAATGGCTTCTTTACTATAAAAACCAGCGGTAATTAAGGGGAATCCTGCTAACGAAGCAGCGCCAATCAGAAAAGTCCAGTGAACCAGCGGTGGGTGATTACCAAGTTTGCCCAGATTATGAATATTGTGTTCATTTCCGTTGGTGTGAATCACTGTTCCAGCGACCAAGAATAACAATGATTTAAAAAAGGCATGTGTAACCAGATGGAACAGTGCCAGTGCATAGGCGCCACAACCCAGCGCTAGAAACATATAACCGACCTGACTGATAGTGGAGTATGCCAATACCCGTTTGAAATCGTTTTGCGCCAGAGCAGCGCTGGCTCCATAGACAATAGTTAACGTACCAATGGCTGCCACTGACCACTGAACATGAGGCGCAAGTTCGAATAAAGGATAAGTGCGGGCAATTAAATAGACTCCGGCTGTGACCATGGTGGCGGCGTGAATCAATGCAGAAACCGGACTGGGACCAGCCATGGCGTCCGGTAACCAGACCTGAAGTGGTAACTGCGCCGATTTGCCGATAGCTCCGCCAAGTATCAGGAGTGCTGTGAGTGTGGCCAGTTGTGAACTTGTTTCCCACTGCGCAGTGGCATTTTCGAGCAGATATGACAGTGACAGATCATTAAACTGATTGTACAAAAGGAAGATGCCGATTGCCAGTGACATGTCGCCAATACGAGTGGTGATGAATGCTTTGCGTCCTGCGCTGGCCCGCATTGGTTCCCGATACCAGAAGCCGATCAGGGCAAAAGAGCAGAGTCCGACCAGTTCCCATCCAAGATAGAGAAGCAGCAGATTATCGGCCAGTACTAGAATGAGCATGCCTGCGAGAAACAAGTTGAGGAAAAAATAGTAGCGGCGTTGATCGCTGTCTTCGGACATAAAAGTTATCGAGTAAATATGAATCAGTAAGCCGACACCGCTAACCACACTCACCATTACCAGAGCAAGACGATCCAGGATAAATCCTATCGTTGGTCTCCAGTTACCCACCGCTATCCAGGTGTAAAGCGTTTGTTGTAATGGCTGGCTGGTAGCGGCACCGGTCAGCCATGTCAGCAGTACTACAAGAAAAGCAATGGCTGCGGCACAAGTCGCCAAGATGGCGAGATGCCTTCGTTGCAGTAGCCCTCCCAACAAGGCAATTATCAAAGCGCTCAGCAGGGGTGCGCCAGGAATCAACCACAGAAACTGATTCATGGCGGTTCACCTTGAGTATCATCCTTGAGTTGGGTAAGCATATCTACTTGTGTTACTTTGAAGTGTTCATAGGCCAGCCATACCAGAATCAGCGCTACGGCCAACTCAGCAGCAGTTACTACCATCAGGAATATGGTCAATACCTGGCCATCAGCATTGTTCCAGTATTGGCCAGCCGCTATAGCTGTCAAAGCCGCTCCGTTGAACATGACTTCCAATCCCATCAATATGAAGAGCAGTTCGCGTCGCAACAGTATGATCAGGAGCCCCAGGGTGAACAACAGCGCTGCAATAATAAGACTATGAGTAAGCGGAATCATGAACGCCCTTTGCGGCTAAGATAAAGAGCGGCAACAATTGTTGCCAGTAATAGAACAGCGGCGGCTTCTACTAACAATAGGTATGGGCCGAACAATGCGTGCCCTACTGTTTTGGGTTCGATTACTATAATTTCCTTTGTTCCTTCTGACGAATATTTGTTGAGTAATAGCAGAAGTTCCAGCCATAGAATCAGTGCCAGGAATGCAGGTCCTTTCCAGCCAGTGGGTAGAGGCAGTGACTGGTTTCGTTCGGAACGCAGGTTCATCACCATAATCAGAAAAAGAAACAACACCATGATTGCACCTGCGTAAATCATGACTTGGAGTACCGCCAGTAGTGGTGCGCCGAGGAGAAAAAATATCAGTGCCAATGCCAGTAAAGAGATGACGAGATAAAGCGCGGCATGTACTGGATGATGTACTTTCAATATCGCGCCGGCAGCAAGTACCGCGATGGCGGCAGTGAGATAAAAAATAATTTCATACATAAGCTTACTCTCATTAGATTAATGGTTGCTGTCATGATTTCTACTTATTCCGTTCAGTTCGGAGTTACTTGCTTGTACCATCCGGTACTGCAAGTCAATTATTCCTTTGTCATGGCAAATTATTATCTCGATCTACAGGCGGCGTGTCACTTTCGGCTTCGCCGATGGCTTTACCGGATATTGCCACGCCAGCATGTCGATAAAAATTATAGCCGGGATGTTTTCCCTGACCGTCAATCAGCAATTGGTTTTTCTCGTAAACCAAGCTTTCATGATGTCGCTCACACATTTCAAAATCCGGTGTAAGCTGAATCGCCAGTGTTGGACAGGCCTCTTCGCAAAAACCGCAAAAAATACAGCGGCTGAAATCAATAGAAAAGGTTTCCGGGTAGCGGCGGCCATCGTCATTCTGACGGGACTGGAGATGGATGCAATCTACCGGACAGACAGCCGAGCATAAGTAACAGGCTACACATCGTTCCTCGCCGTCAGGGTCACGTGTAAGCACAATGCGTCCACGCCAACGTGAAGGCAATGTTCGCTTGATGTCGGGATAAGATACTGTCTCACGCTTTACAAAGGCATGGCGCAGAACAGCCCATAGTGAGCGTCCCAGCCCGTGAATCAGTGTTAATACATAATTGTTTGTCGGTTCTTTTTTCATGATTATTAACCTTCCATCCAGAACAGTCCCAATAAGGCTGTGACCAAAAGATTAATCAAGGCTGCCGGCAATAGTAACTTCCAGCCACAGTTCATGAGTTGATCGTAACGCAGTCGGGGCAGGCTGGTGCGTAACCAGAAAAATAGGAAAATTAATGCCAGTGTCTTTAACATAAACCAGAAGATCCCGGGTAACCAAGGACCATGCCAGCCGCCTAGAAACAAAATAGTTATCAACGCCGCAATGAGCAGTACGCCAATATACTCACCCAGATAATAGAAAGCGAATTTGATGTCGCCATATTCGGTGTTGTAGCCGGATGCCAGTTCGTTTTCTGCTTCAGGAAGATCGAATGGCAAACGATTAGTCTCGGCAATGCCACATACAAGAAAAATAATGAATCCAATGGGTTGTAAAATAATGAACGGCATTGTCTGGGCCGCGACGATATCCACCAGACTGAAGGATCCGCTTAATATAACGACACCCATGAGAGCAAGTCCCATAGGTAGTTCATAACTGATCATTTGTGCGGCGGAGCGTAGGCCGCCGAACAGTGGATACTTGCTGTTGGATGCCCATCCACCGAGCATGATGCCGTAAACCCGCAGAGAGGAGAGCGCCAGTACAAATAACAGTGCAATATTGAGATCCGCCAACCACCAATCCTCGTTCACTGGTACGACAACAAAGCTAAGCAGTGCGGTGAAAGGTACGATAATTGGGGCTATAAGATAGATGTTCCGATCGGCAAAAGGTGGTACGAAATGCTCTTTGGTTAACAGTTTGAGAAAGTCGGCAACGGGTTGCAGCAAGCCAAAAGGACCAGCGCGATTGGGGCCGAGGCGATCTTGCAGCAGGGCGAGTATCCGGCGCTCACCATATACCATCAGAGCAGCAATAAACAACAATCCCAACAGCACTAATCCTAGGGCGGAAAGCGTGAGCAGCCATTGGGTGAAGTTCATAAAACCTGCTCCAGTTCAAGAGAGTCGCCGTGTCCGACACCTAATTGAACGAGCACGTTGCGTGCAATGGCAATTGTGCCGGTTGCCACACCCTGATTAAGCCGTACAGGTAGAACCATTGAGCCGGCAGGGCCATGAAGCTTTACTTGTGAACCATTCTCCAGGCCTGCATTAACGGCTGATGTCGGTTCGATCAGCGCGACAGTTTCAGGTGTGAGTGCCATTAGACCCGATGCAAAGCTGGCAAGTGCTTCATCACCATACCAGCTTGCTAAAGCGGCTTGCCACGTACTATTGCAGGATTTTTGAATTGAATGTATGGATGCAGTGATAGGCATGGTCAAGGCGGGAACGGTTATCAGTGATCCCGTTGTGCCGGGTTTGGGTGTTTGAAAGTCGGAAAAGATATCACATAGTACAGATTCGGCATCCGGTAGGGAGCGGCCGAGATACTGCCCCAGATTTGTAATTACTTCAGCTACACTGGGAAGGTATTCCGAGCGGTGAAAGACGGACGAAAAGCCTTGAGAGCGACCTTCATAATTGATGAAGGTGCCGCTACGCTCTGTCCAGGCAGCAACTGGAAACAGAATATCTGCAGCCTTTGCAGTAACGGTCGAAATGCAATCGAGAACGATAAGAGCGCTTAGGTTGTGGCAGGCTGCTCGCCAGCGCGAACCAAAGCGTGAGTCTCCGAGTGGATCATTGCCAGCAACAATCAGGATCCGGATCTTCCCATTTTCAACTGCTTCAAGCATTGTCGATGCATTGCCTGCAGATGAGAGTAAAGCAGCTCCGTAGGCATTTGCTCCAGGAAATGCGTATGCGAGCCTGGTGTCTGATCCAAGTGTAGTGGCCAGTTTCTCAAGTGCAAATACTTCATAGGCAGTCAAAGTTTCGATAGCACCGATCAATAGTGAGTTCCGGGCTCCCATCAGGGAAGCTACGATATCTGCCATTGGTGCTTCAGTCATATCATTTGCTATAGATTCAATATTTACCAGTTCACACAACCGCGATAATCTGGTGTACACCTCCCGTGGTGATACGGATATTGCGGTAGTTGCGAATTGCGCCAGCAGCGTGGGACTGCTGTGAAGTAATGCTAGTTTGGCGCCTTTACGGTAAGCCTGGCGCAGAGCCAGATCGATCATAGGCGCGTGGGCGGTTAGATCGCCAATGATTAATGCTGCGTCTATTTGTTCTATATCCGCAAGAGACGGTGCGTTACCTATGTTTTGAAGTGCACTGACGGCTGCGATTGTTGCTGTTTCTAGTTCGGGATCACAGAATGCGGTAAAGACACCGCCCAGTTTGTTCAGCAAGGCCTGCAGCATTGCGTTACCTTCCATATCCTCTCGTGCCGATCCGAATCCTCCGATGCGATTTTGAGCCAATTTGATCTGTAATGCAGCGGCGGTAAGCGCATCATGATAACTAGTATCTGCACCTGAAACACGCGGTGCTAGCGGCCGGGTGCTGTGTTCGCTGTATTGATGTCCGTAACGGCCACGATCACAGATAAACCACCGATTGAGTTCAGGATGCGCACGATTGCGCACGCGGCGCAATGTCCCATCTCTTGCGCCGGGCAGGGTATTGCAGCCGACGCTGCAATGTGGACAGATGGAAGGTGCGGTTTTCAAGTCCCAGACCCGAGCAAAGCGTTGTCGGAATATGGCATCGGTAAAGACCCCGGTCGGGCAAACCTCAACTAAATTGCCAGCGAATGGATTCTCCAGTGGGCCATCCTGAAAGCGACCAAAATAAACTTCATTGCGCAGGCGCATTGCGCCGAGATCATTCCCTAGTGCGTAGTCCTGGTAAAAACGGGTGCAGCGATAGCAGGTAATGCAACGATTCATCTCATGATGAATCAAGGGGCCTAAATCCTGATTCAAGAAAGTACGTTTGCGGCCGCGGTAGCGACGATAGGGTGGACCACAGGCGACAGTCATATCCTGCAAATGACATTCTCCACCTTCGTCACAGATTGGGCAGTCATGAGGATGATTAATCATCAAAAATTCGATCACATGCTGCCTTATCTGCTGCGCTGCAATGGCAGAAACAGAGACTTCAAGACCGTCTTCGGAGGGTTCTAGGCAAGCCATTGCTACTCGTGGAGCTTTGCCGGAATCTTTGGAGTTGATTTCCACAGCGCAGAGCCGGCAGGCGCCGAGACTACCCAGCGCAGCATGGTAACAGAAATGAGGGATTTGAATATTAGCTTCCAAGGCTGCACGAAGAATGTTATCCCCGGGTTTGAACGGAATAACATGGCCATCAATCAGAAACGTGCCCATGGCTAAGTCTTATCCTTAACGGTTTTGTCAAACCGGCAATGACCTGCTGTGACATGGTGTTCGTAATGTTCGTGAAAGCATTTGAGACTGCTGACAAGCGGCATCACGGCGCCTGGCGCAAAGGCGCAAAAAGATTGTGAGGCAATGGTGGTGGACAGTTCATCCAGAAGCTCCAGATCATCAGCCTGACCTTCGCCGGAACTGATGGAAGTCAGAATCTGCACCAGATAAGGCAATCCGTCACGGCAGGGTGTGCAGAAACCACATGATTCGCGCGCAAAGAAGCGCATCAGATTCAGCGTGACTTTAACCGGGCAAGTGGCGTCATCCAGAACAATGATACTACCTGTGCCAAGCCGTGATCCTGCTTCTGCCATAGGATCAAAATCCATTGGTACATCAAGATGTTCAGGCAATAAAAAGGCTGTCGAAGCACCACCCGGCAGGAAACCGAGCAATGTTCTGCCTTCATCAAGGCCGCCAGCATATTCGAAGATTAGTTCTCGTGCTGGCGTGCCGCAAGGCAGTTCAAACAAGCCTGGGTGCTGCACTTTGCCGCTGACACAAAATAATTTAGAACCGCAACCGCCATTGACACCAAGGTCACGAAACCAGTCCGCGCCATTGAGCAGAATGTGCGGCACATTAATCAGTGTTTCGACGTTATTTGATGTAGTGGGCTGACCCCATAGCCCATGCGTGCTGGGTCGCGGTATCTTGGGGCGTGGGTTTGGGCGCCTGCCTTCGATGGCGTTAATCTGTGCGGTTTCTTCACCACAGATATAGCGTCCGCCGCTCAGATGCGCTTCGATCTGCAGATTAAAGCCGCTACCCCCGATATTTGTTCCCAACAATCCGGCTGTTTCTGCTTCCTGAATAGCTTGATTCAAAGCATTCCCGCCTTTGGCGTACTCGCCCCTGACAAATATAAAAGCACGTTCGACCTGCAGCGCAAAAGCGGAAACAATGATTGCTTCAATGATCTGATGAGGACTGCCATACAGCAAATAACGGTCTTTGAAAGTGCCAGGCTCGGATTCATCCAGATTGCAGATCAGATAGCGCGGCGATGGTGCATCTGCACCTCGCAGACGCCACTTCAGGCCGCACGGAAAACCTGCTCCACCGCGACCGCGCAGATTAGCGGCTTCAACGATGTCAATAATTTTCTCAGGTTTGAGATCAAAAGCTGCAGTCAGACCGCGATAGCCGCCTGTCGCCTGATAAGCGACCAAGTTCAGCGGCGCGACTGGATCAAGATAACGAGTCAGTAACGCTTCCATGGCGCGCTAATTCTCTTGCAGTATGCGTTGCAAAAGGGCTTCCAAGGACACATTGTTTAATGGTCCCAGCGCTTCTCCGTCAACAAGTGCCGCGGGTGCCTTGTCGCATAGACCCAGACAAATGCCGGGTAAGACAGTAAGGGCTCCATTCGGAGTAACCGTACCTAAAGGCGTACGGATATATTTTTCGGCTGCTATCAGTAACTGATCTGCCCCACGCATACTGCAGCAGACGCTGTCACAGATCCGAACAATGTGACGACCTACAGGGCGACGATAAATTAGGCTGTAGAATGTAGCCAATTCCTCTGCTTCGGTTGTGGACAGACCGGTAATTTGTGCGATTCTTTCAATTGCTGCATCGTCGAGGCAACCCAATTCGGCCTGCAGTGCCTGCATTGCCGGTATTGCCGCCGCCCGCCGCTTCGGGTCGGTGGGTGGCAGGTGGAGCAGATTTTCTTGCAATTCTTTCAAGCTGTTATTCATGTTTGTAATTCCTCTAGCGATCAATGTCGGCCAGGACATAGTCGATAGACCCGAGTATAGCAATCAGATCTGCCAGGAGATGTCCTGTTGCAAGTGATGCAAGAGCCTGCATGTGCGGGAATGAAGGTGTGCGAATGCGCAGTCGGTATGGACATTCCGTGCCGTCGCTGACGACAAAATAGCCGTTCATCCCCTTGGGAGCTTCGGTCATACATAGGCTTTCTCCGGCTGGAAAGGTCATTCCTCGCCCCACAGTAATGAAATGGTGAATTAGTGTTTCAATATCTTGCAACGTTGCCTCCTTGCGTGCAAAGGCATAACGTGCCTGGTCGGAAAGAACCGGACCGTCAGGCATGTTTTGCATGGCTTGTTCAACGATGTGAAGGCTTTGACGGATTTCTTCCAGACGTACTTCGGTGCGGGCCAGGGAATCGCCTTCAGTAGCGGTAGGCACTTCGAAATCATATTGCTCGTAACCGCTGTAGGGGCGACGTTTGCGTAAATCCCATGCCAATCCACAGGCCCGAAGATTAGGCCCGCTGAATCCCCAGTCAATCGCTTGCGCAGTGGTCAGAATGCCAATGCCGCGAGTACGAAGACGCATTATGGGGTTGCTCGTGAGTAGTGCCTGGTATTCATCTATCGCAGCAGGCATGCGTTCCAGAAATTCCTGCAATGCTTCGTACCAGCCGTTGGGCAAATCCATTGCCACGCCGCCAATGCGAAAGAAAGCCGGATGCATACGTCCCCCCGTAATCAATTCGATCACATCGAACAGATACTCACGATCTCGGAACGCATAGAATGGAGGTGCCAATGCACCCAAATCATGAGAATAACTGGCCAACCAGACCAGATGGCTGGAAATACGAAATAATTCACAAAGCAGCACACGGATTACCTGCGCGCGTTTCGGAACCGTGATGCCCGCAAGTTGCTCTACTGCCAGTAGGTAGGGTAGTTCATTTTGTACACCGGATAGATAATCTATGCGGTCAGTATAAGGAATGTAGCTGTGATAGGTCTGGCGCTCGGCCATTTTTTCGGCCCCACGGTGATGAAATCCAATGTCAGGACGTACATCGCGGATCTCTTCGCCTTCCAACCGCACGATCAGACGTAGCAAACCATGCGTGCCGGGATGCGTGGGGCCGATATTGAGAGTCATTTCTTCAGTACTATTTGCCGGTTCGTGATAATCCTCGGCGCGATAACTTTCCATAATCTCACGATAACGTGCCTCGGGCAGCTGGTAGGGTGGCATTTCTGTGGCACGATTAGGATGTTCTTTACGCAGAGGATGGCCTTCCCAATATTCTGGCATTAGAATCCGTTGCAGATTGGGGTGATCGTTAACGTGGATCCCGAACATGTCATAGAGTTCACGTTCATACCAGTTGGCGGCACTCCAGACAGTACAGATGCTGGGCAATACTGGGTCTTCTGCAGGCAGATTGACTTTTATGCGTAAATCAGCATTTCCGGATAGGGATAACAATTGATAGAATACGGTCAAGCCGCCACTTCTTTTTGTTTCGTCTATTGCAGACAAATCAAAAAGCATCTCAAAGTGGGGAGTTGCTTCATGCTTGAGAAATTGGAGCGTCTCGGTAATGCGTTCCGGCAGCACTGACAAGGTGTTAATGCCGTCACAGGGCAATTCGCTGGAAACCGCATTAAAGCGCGATTCTAGTTGCGAGATAAGCGCCATTTCTCCATCAGTCATCAATTATTCCTCGATTCTCAGACCAAACGGTCGGCGTTCATTGCCAATTGATTCCTGCAATAAGACTAATCCCTGTAATAATGCTTCAGGTCGTGGAGGGCAGCCCGGCACATAAACATCCACCGGCAGAATCTTGTCTATTCCCTGAACAACGCTGTAGATATCGTACATGCCGCCAGAATTGGCGCATGATCCCATGGAAATAACCCATTTGGGTTCGAGCATCTGATGATAGAGTCGCAGGATCATGGGCGCCATTTTGATGAACACCGTTCCCGAAACAATTAAAAGGTCGGCCTGCCGTGGTGAACCACGCATTACTTCGGCGCCGAAACGGGCTATGTCGTGACGTGGCGTGAATGCTGCCATCATCTCGACAAAACAGCATGAAAGGCCGAAATTGAACGGCCATAAGGAATACTTTCGTCCCCAAGAAACTGCTTCTTCCAGTTTGCCGAAGATGGCTGTCAAAGGCCCTTGGTTGTTTTGTCCGGAGTCCATTCCAAACCTCCTTTGCGCCATTCATAAATTAAACCGAACAGCAGAATGATAATAAATACACACGCGCCAATTACGCCTTGTACGCCCAGTTCCCAGTATGTTACAGCCCAGATAAACAGGAAGGCTGCTTCAATATCGAATATCAGGAACGAGACGGCGACTATATAGAAACGTACTGGCATACGGGCACGTGCATCACCCGTTGGGGGTATGCCGCATTCATAAGGTTGTTCCTTGTCCCATTGTGAACGGTAACCTCCCAACCAGTGAGAAAGCCATAACAAACTTGACAGCGCGAATAATACAAGCAGCGCAAAAAGACCAATGACGGTAGTCGGTGGCAGGTTTTGCATTGTGGCATCCCCTATGACTTTATGAACAGTTTTCGGACTTGTCTGCAGCTGCTTCGTTCATGTCTGTTAATTTCTGCAGTCAGAAGCACCGGAGCAGTTGAAGATGCGACAACGTTCAGGAAAAACTATTTCATAGAAAAGCTACGGCAAGTTTAATCGCTTGTCAAGTGAAAGAATTGTTGTCATTCCTTATAGGCGATGAGTTCGCTGAAACTGGATGCTATGCTAGAATTGTCAATCAGTATGAATGAAAGAAACCAGATTGATTTGCAGGAAAAAGGAGGTGTTGCCATGAAAACCGTAAGACAGTTACTGGAAGAAAAAGGACATGATGTTAAAATTGTCTCTCCTGAAGCTTCCCTCATCGATGCGATGCAGCAGATGTCCGCCAACAACATTGGTGCATTGTTGGTAATGGAGGATAGCAAACTGGTGGGTATCTTGACTGAAAGAGATTTTTCCCGAAAATCATATCTACTGGACAAACCTCTGAGGGATGTGCGTGTCAATGAACTTATGACTCGCCAAGTGGCGTATGTCAGTCCGGATTATACGAATGAGGACTGTATGGCATTGGTCACCGAGATGCGGGTTCGTCATTTGCCCGTTTTAGAGGATGACCGTGTGATAGGATTAATATCCATTGGCGATCTGGTTAAGGATACGATATCAGAACATCAGTTTATAATACATCAACTTGAGCGTTATATATACAGTACACCGGAATGACACAGTATCGCAATATATTGCTATTCAATTAGTAATGGAATATTTTCCGGTACGAGAATGTGCTGTTAATCTTTTGTATTCGCCGCGTTAACGCATGATAAGCTAAAGCGTTAAGCTGCTTTTGTTTGAAGATAGATAATAGTTATAGCGTAACTTAATCTTTGTGGTTGACCGATTTTCAGAAAGAGGGGAGACATGAGCCTGACGATATGCCCAAATTCTCGCAGATTTATTTTTTAATGATGTTGAACTACTGTATGCTTTTATTCTAATTAGGTAAGGTTTCTTCGGACTGGAGGAAAACTTCGTTATCTCACGCCGCCGCGAAAGTTTGCGCGACAATACCTTACCATACGCATCCACACACGAATCTGAAATCACTTCTGCCTAGTTAACTTTCAAAGCAGAGACATCTGACTATCCGATACTTGATTAAGGATAGGCTGTTCCCCTCACAATCAAGCCATCAGGTCACGTTTTTCAAATAGATTGAGATTTAGTTAGCCACGCTGAAAAAGTATCGAACAACAATTATTTCAGGCAAGCTGTCAGGAATAATGTAAGCGTCCAACGCCGCCATATCTATCCTATCTCTATCAATTATTTTGCTTTAGCAATTCAATGTAATCAGGTGACAACGGTAGTAACTCGTCAATTCGCCTATTAGGCAGGTGGGTAGTTTTATGAGCGTATTTTTGAGCCAAGCAGAAGTGACATGGTCTAATAGACTCGGACAACCCAGTTAAGAGAAAATAGTCTTAACTGGAGGAAAAAATGGTAACAAGAAAGCAGTATCCACCATTCGCTATTTTTTCTACATTGGCAAATTATTCGTGGTTGTAAAAACCTCATATTTCTATTCAAATGCCCCCGCTGAGGCTCCTTTATTCTCCCACCACAATTTACTCTTGATTATAAACACGGGGGCACTATTCATATGAAATTTAACCCGAACTACTACTACCCACCACTTTGAGATGCTTAGTTTCTATCTTAGCAATCTGTTCTATATTTATTGGATTCACCCCTGCTTTATCGGTAGGATGCGTCACAACCGCCGCTAAACTGAAAGTGATCGTATAAAGAATAGCAATTGCATAAACCACAACTAACTGAGGTGCTTTGATTAATTCTTTAGTTTCCATTGGTTTTACTCCTTTTAGTATATTGATTGGCTAGCTTTGCTAGTCATGCGAGTGCGTGAATGACTGACAAAATAGCCCCATTTACAATACGCTCTTTCAGGTTGACAATAAAATTATAAACATAACAACCGAAAGCACATCATTTTAAATGATCGTGAGCGCATTCATTAAGGATAGACATATATTTTTCACTTAATTACAATAACAACCATGATAATCACGTGGGTGAAACTTAAATATCTAACCTTGAGATCAATGTTACAGATTCACAATAACGAACAGAAGTACATAAAAATGATACACATTGTATCTAATAAAGATACAATTGCCTTATGCAAGATTTCAATTTTTTAATAATCTTTGCCCGTGTTGTCGAAGCAGGAAGTTTCTCGGAAGCGGCGCGGTGTATGGACATCTCTCGTGCAGCGGTGAGTAAGGCCATAGCCAAGCTTGAGAAGGATCTCAGTACGTGATATTTCTACGCAGTACTCGTCATCTTAGTTTGACTGAGACAAGTGTCGCGCTTTAAGAACACGCAACTTGCATCTTGGAAGAAGCTGAATATGCCGAACGAGTAGTCAACAGCCTTCATGCTGAGCCGCGCGGCACCCTCAAAGTGAGTGTATCGAGCTCTTTCGGAACGCGTCATGTCGCTCCGGCACTTCCGTGTTTTCCTGATCGTTATTCTAAGATCAAAATTGACCTGACCATTAGCGATCATCCGGGTGATTTGATAGAAGAAGGGTATGCTGTCACTACTGTCCCGTTAACTTTCAAAGCAGAGACATCTGACAATCAGATACGTGATAAGGGTCCTAAGTTCGACATTCAGAAGCCGTTTGAAATATTAGATGTTCGTTCCATATTTTTATCGATATTTGCCATATTGTCCAAATATTTGAGGTTATTCCCGTGGCAAATATTGTCGTTGTTGAATTCTCCAAATTATAGTAAAAAGAAGTCAGTGCTTATTTTATTAAATATACTTTTAATCACGAAAATCAATGTTGAATACCCTGATTGCTTATAGCGATGGCCATAATCCGAATTAAAGATCTGTTGCTCAGAACGTATATTGGTTTTAAAGAGGAAGAAATCAATAAACTACAGGATGTACTCATAAATATGATCATAGATGTTGACTTGAGTCATGCAATAAAAAATGACGACATTGATGGATCCTATGATTACAAAGTTATTACCAAAAACATCATTGCTCTTATAGAAGAGAAAAATTTTAAAATGCTTGAAACATTGACCCAATCCGTGCTTGATGAAATCATGAAGAACAAAAAGGTTCGTTTAGCCAGAGTGGAAGTGGACAAGCCCCATGCGCTACGCTTTGCCGCATCGGTTTCGATTGAACTGGAGGCTTCAAGGAATGAACGAGAATGAATGCATCATCGGCATAGGGTCCAATATCAATCCTGAAAACAATATCAAGACTTCATTAACGATGTTGGCACAGAAAGTTGAAGTAATGAAAACATCGTCATGGACAAAAATCAAACCATTAGGCATCATCGAACAGGATGATTTTATGAATGGCGCTGTTAAAATCCGTACAACCATGTCTATGGAAGAATTAATCCATTACCTGAAAGGATTGGAAGATGGAATTGGCCGAGATCGTACTCTGCCAAAATATGGTCCAAGAATGATTGATTTCGACATCATTGTCTGGAACGATGAAATAGTTGATAACGATTACTATACAAGGGATTTTGTCAGAAATGCCATTGATGAATTAAAGTAACTGTTTCTGACGAAGCTGAGTCAGTGGACAATCCCTCTCGAATTTTTCTCTACGGGACATTGGCGATGCAAACCGACACTGAATTCTTCAATTTATACAACCACGGTTTTGTTCGTGTTGCCGTGGGCGTGCCCGACATTCGTGTCGCTGATCCTGAATTTAATGTTTCTACAACCATTTCGCTGATGAAGCAAGCGGTTGAAAAACGTGCGAGCCTTGTTCTTTTTCCGGAATTGGGATTAACTGCATACTCATGTGAAGATTTATTCCATCAGCAGGCACTTCTCGAAAGTGCTATCGATGCTCTCGAGAAGGTGCTCACAGCTTCAGCGCGACTTGATCTTATTATAGTTGTAGGCTTACCTGTACAAGTTGATCACTTGCTATTTAATTGTGCCGCAATTGTCTATCATGGACGTATTATCGGTGTCGTTCCAAAAACTTATTTGCCTAATTATCGGGAATACTACGAGTTGCGGCAGTTTTCGCCAGCCGTTGTAGCCAATAAAAGCAGCATCACATTATGTGGTCAAAGTGGAATTCCATTTGGCGGAAAGTTATTGTTTCGAGCACAAAACAAGCCGCAATTCAGTTTCTTTGTAGAAATCTGCGAGGATCTTTGGGTGCCCATACCGCCATCATGTCATGGTGCCCTGGCTGGTGCTACGCTACTTCTGAATCTTTCCGCTTCTAATATCACGATTGGAAAACATGAATACCGCCATAGCTTGATAGCCAATCAATCAGCACGCTGTCTTGCAGCTTATCTCTATACTGCTGCCGGCACCGGTGAATCGACTACCGATCTTGCCTGGGATGGACATGCCATGATCTATGAGAATGGTACGTTAGTATCAGAATCCACTCGATTTCCTTATGGTTCGCAGTTATTATTTGCTGATCTTGATCTGGATCGCTTGACCCAGGAACGTATGCGACAAAATAGCTTTAGTCAGAGTGTGCAGCACTTCCAGGAAGAAATACGTCAATTTCGTGAAATTCCCTTCGATATCAACTTCCCTAATACTGAACGAATACTCTGTCAGCGACAATATGATCGCTTTCCTTATGTTCCCTCTGATCCTGCTTTACGTGATATTCATTGCGACGAAATCTTGAAAATTCAGACCCAGGGCTTAGTCAAGCGCCTCAAACATGCAAACATCAAAAAGATCGTTATCGGTATTTCAGGAGGATTGGATTCGACTCACGCGCTGATCGTGGCTGCTCGGGCGATGGATGTGCTTCAGCTGCCACGCAAGCAAATTCTTGCTTATACTATGCCAGGGTTTGCCACCAGCGATTATACTTTGGCCAACGCCAGAGTTCTGATGCAAGTCATAGGATGTGCTGCACATGAAGTTGATATCCGACCAAGCTGTGAACAAATGCTTCGAGATCTCAACCACCCATTCATTCATGGCAAGGCGGTTTATGACGTTACATTTGAGAATGTACAGGCAGGTGAACGGACCAATCATCTTTTCCGCTTCGCGAACTATCATAATGCCTTGGTGCTGGGCACCGGTGACCTAAGCGAATTAGCTTTGGGCTGGTGTACCTATGGCGTTGGAGATCATATGTCACACTATGCCATCAATGCCAGTATACCAAAAACACTGATCCAATTTCTCATTCGCTGGGTAGCTGATACACAGCAGCTCTGTCAAGATGCAAGGAGTGTGCTTTATGCAATCCTAAATACGGAAATCAGCCCCGAGTTGATTCCCGGAAAAATGGACAGTAATTACCCTGCTCAACGAACAGAGGCAATTATCGGTCCTTATGAATTACAGGACTTTAATTTGTATTACACAACTCGATTTGGCTACTTACCGACTAAAATAGCTTTTCTTGCCTATTGCAGCTGGCATGATCGGATGCAAGGTTGCTGGCCCAACATCATAGAAAGCAGGAGACACCAATATACAATTGGTGAAATCAAGCACTGGCTGCAAGTTTTTGTCTACCGATTTTTCCAGATCAGTCAATTCAAACGTAGCTGTATTTCTAACTCACCCAAAGTGGGCTCTGGTGGCTCACTTTCACCGCGCGGAGATTATCGCGCACCAAGCGACAGTGAAGCCACAGTGTGGCTTGATAACATTAAGCGCATTCCAGATCAAATCCGTTAGGATAATTGGTGTAACGAGAAAACTTTTGAATCGTGCGCTATTTTCCCGTTGTGCAGGGCTGTTTCAGCATCTTTCTGATTACATCGGCATGCAGTTCCTCTTCCATTATCAAACCGCGTGCATATTCTTCCAATACTACCGATTTCCCTGGGGCCAATTCCAATAATTGATAATAGGCTTTTAATGCTTCGTTTTCATGGGCAAGGGATTCTCGAAGAATATCGCCAACAGGAACCGCGCAGACCGAGTTGTCATCATGCTGATGCGTTTCAAGTAAAGGACCAATGGCAAGCGATGGATGTCCTTTCAGCAGTGTAACCAGTTCCCCTGCTCTGCGAGCATGCAATATCCTTCCTCGGCTTGCTGGTTCAACCATTCGACAATAGGAATGCGACTATAACCGTACACCATCAAGGCGTAGTGTGTATAACGAACCACGCCGGCAAGCTCAAGCTCCATGATTTGATTCAGCAATACAACTGCTTTACTTTTATCCAAGTCCATGATTTTCTCCTTTTGCTTTGTTGATAGGCATCCATGAAGTAATTGTTTTGCATCTACAACTTTTCTGCGTGACTGCTGAGATACTCCGCCACCCCTTCAGGACTTGCTTTCATGCCGGGCTCGCCGCTTTTCCAGCCCGCCGGACATAGCTCGCCGTTTTCTTCAAAGAACTGCAGCGCATCAACCATCCGTAACATTTCATCGACATCACGCCCAAGGGGCAGATCATTAACCACTTGATGACGCACCATACCTTTCCTGTCGATCAAGAACGAACCTCTCAAGGCAACATGATTTGGGTGATTTACCCCATAAGCATTCATCACTTCGCCGCCCAGATCCGATACCAATGTAATATCAATCGGACCGATGCCACCTTGAGTTATTGGCGTATTACGCCAAGCATAATGTGTGAAATGAGAATCTACAGATACGCCGATAACTTCAACATTACGTTTTTGAAAATCTTTGGCACGATGAGAATGTGCGATGATTTCCGATGGACAGACGAAAGTGAAGTCCAGGGGGTAAAAAAACAACACTGCATATTTGTCTCGAATATGCGCATGTAAATTAAAATTGTCATCAAAGCTACCATCTGGTAGAACAGCAGGCTTAGTAAAATCGGGAGCTAGTTGAGTGACGAGGGTAGTCATTGTTTCTCCTTTCTAGTTAGTTAAGGTATCGTTGAATCAGTCCGACAGCAACATAAAAAATTTGACAATCTTTTTGTATAAAGGATCTATAACAATTTAAAACAGATTTCTCATGCATAGATCCTATTCAAGTCTGTATTTGTGAGGTGCCTACAGATTGCTGCACATAACCGTCAACGTCGAATTAATTTA
>NZ_PXXU01000028.1 GCF_003011925.2 Nitrosomonas supralitoralis | reverse complement strand
ATAATTGATGAAGGTATCTGTTTTTTTAACTGTTCTGCATTCTTTTTCACTTTTTTCCTGCCACACCTTTAAAAACATAGCAATTTATATTTCTCGAAGTATACGCCAAAGTGCCCAAGCGCTTTTGGCAATCGGTTAGCTCCCCGGTGTGATTACGCTGGAATCACTGAAACCTGCAAATTAGCATTTTGTTGATCCAGATCAAAATAGCTAACCCCAATTCGGTTCACAATTCATATGCTTTCATAACAACTAGGAGTGAACAAAGATATGAATACTATAGAACAGCCAAAAGATTCTGAAACAATTAGAAATATGAGCGTCAATGTTGCAATCATATTCGGTGTGATAGTAGCTTTGATTGTGGTGTCAATATACTTTGCCGAAAATTTGAGCTGATTTGTCGGCGTGAGTGATACTGCATTATATGTTGCCTAGTCGCGTATGGGATGAACTCCCGTTCGCACTAGGGAACATTCATGATTTCTGGTTAGTTGGATATTCCGTGGTTATTTTGCGTGGGAAACGGATGACTGGCCGTACTGGTGGCATCTCGCCAATGTTCAGCCCTGGTGGAGTTTCCGTCATCTGCCAAATTCAATTGTTCCATCATAGCGATGCTTTACAGATACTGAATGTGAAAGTGTCATCGTTACGTCTTGCTGTGTAGTTGTATCGGAATTTCTAACATTCTCCGATATAATTTATATAGGCTTGTACAAAACCAACAAAAACCAATGCAAATGTTAGCCAAATAATCTTTTTTTGCTGACCGATGGCATCACGGTGTTTTTGTTCTTCTTCTTCTTCAAAAGCCGCCAAAGTGTTTAGAGCTGCTGCGTTTACTGTGTATGAAAGTTCTGTGCTTTTGGTTAGCTCATCAGATTTAACAAGTGAATTGAACATGAGCGTATAGTATTTAAGGATTCGATCTTTTTCAGGGTGAGAAATCCAACGGTATCCATATATCGTATTTAAATACGAAATTGGATGAAATTTAATATTTGTATCTCTACTGCTTAAATATTGCTCCACAATATTTCTCGGAATATCGATTCAATGATGTCGAACAAGGGTCTTTCGGTTAAATATGAATTGCTCTAATTTGTCTTTTGCAACGAAAAATTTGTTTGTGAAAAGTAGCTTACTCAGAAGAAACCTTAGTGGAGATTTTCCGACAATACCTTCTTGGGAGATATCCTCTACAAGCAAGCCCCATTCCTCATTTTCGTAAACGAGGTATACAGATAAGAAGTCATTGTTTCTAGCAGCATCACCACTCAAGGAAATTTTGCTTGGCGCACGCTTTCTCACTGCAAGTTTCAATGCTGGTTTTGTAATCACAAAAAACTGATAGAGTAACTGAACTAAAATTTTGTAATCTAAATAAAGTAATCTATAGCATCAGAAATGAAGCTGGTTGGAGTGGTGCGTATATCTATATAATTTATAATGAAATTGTATGTATTTATTTTATCAAAGCATACATTAATGAAGTCATAAAACAGTCACTTTCTTAATTTCAAGTTAACTTTCATTCATTTCAAAAACCATAATCGGCAATTGGGTACGTTGCAATAACCAAACAATCGGCAATTTCAAATCAGGATTCTCACTCAATTGATCCAGCAACCGGCGCTTATTCTTACCAGTAACCACTAACGCAATATGTTCACTCTTCACCAGAAAATTCAACGAAAGACTAACCCGCAGCGATGGCGCAATCGGCGGCGCAGTGGCTACACAGTGATGCGTAGAAAGTAAATCAGTATTCATGCCGGGAAACAGCGAAGCAATATGTCCATCTTCTCCCAGGCCTAATACCGTTAGGCTCAAGGGCAGTGGCAAACTATCCAAGTGTTGATGGATTGCGTTGACAGCGTCAAAAGGGCTGTCGTGTTGGGTTTTGAGTCCGACAAAGCGCGCGCTTTCCGGAAGTTGTGCCATCAAATATTTTTTTACCAGATGCTCATTCGATTGTTCATCGTGAACATCCACCCAGCGTTCATCAGACAGCGTGACGGTGATCCGATCCCAGGGCAGCTGACATTTTGCCAATGCGGGCAGGTAATGACGCGGCGTGTTGCCGCCGGGAACGACCAGAGTGGCTTGTGGTTTTCGTGCCAATATGTTTTTTAACACGCTTTCAGAAAAATCAGCAAAGCCTTGGCTTAACGATTCGATATCCGGGTAGGTATGTCTTTGCATTTTCATGGGTAACTCTAAGTGATTAATCCACGTAAATCGGAAACGATTTCGATATGCGCCGGGAAAGGATTTGGATCGCCAGGATAAACGCGGCCCAGGAATGCAGTGTTGTTGGCTTGTGCCCCTTCCAAGTCTGCAATCGCATCGCCGATCATCAGCACTGACTCGGGTTTGAGTCCATAGGCGGATAAAATTTCTGCGATGATGGTTTTTTTCAACGCTGGAGCACCACTCACTGCCTTGAAGTAGGGCGTAAGTCCACGGCGTTCGACGATGATTTTGAGTTCGGAATCCGGTGTTCCGGAGGCGACAAAGAGCGGGATTTTCTCGGCTTGGTGACGGATCAATTCGATGGCGCCGGGTACCGGTTCAGCCGCGATGACTGCCTCGACCACCAATTCTGAAAAAAGGAGGTCCAGTTTTTTTTCTTCCGCTTCAGACAATGGCGGTTTGTTGAGGTAATGTTGCTGGAAGTGACGAAACTTGTGGTAGCGCGACATGCCACCGTTTTGGTTGTGGAATTGCACCACTTTCTCGACAATGTCCGCACCGTGCGGACGATACAACTCTGCGAATGCCTGCGTTTTGATTTTTCCGGATTCCACCACGACACCATCGAAATCGAAAATGATTGCCTGCCAGTCAAAATTTTTCATGGCTATGCACGGTTATCCGAGGTGGATGGAGTGGCATCGTCGTTTTCATCACCATGATGCAAATCCTGGTGAATTTCGCGCAGGCAGTCGAGCATGCCTTGCCCTAGGTCAACATGTTCATTCAATACCAATTTACGGCCAATTCTTGGCTGGAAAGCATATGGTGTGATTTTATAGTGATGCACGGTATTGGCTTCGTCGAAATGCAATTCCACTGGCCACGGCATCATTTCCGAAATCATCGTCATCACGTCTCTGATACGCAATTTTTCCTGGCCGGTCAGAATCAAGTGCCGGTTGGCAAATTCCGGTGCGAGTATTTGCACGCTCATGCGTGCGGCATCTTCGACATGGATGTACTCGCGCATTGCTTCACCACTGCCTTTGTAGGTAATTGAGTGCTGTTCGACTGCCTCATGCAGCATACGATAGATGCCGTTGCGTTTGTCGGCGCGCCGGCCATACAGCGAGCCGTAACGCAGGATGTTGTAATCCAGGCCATAGCGTTCGTGATAGGTTTCGGTGAAACGCTCTGCGGCCTGTTTGCTGGCACGATAAAAAGATCCGGATTCGGAATAGACATAGACGCTGCTGGCAAACACAAAACGGCGCGCGCCGGCGATGCGGGCGGCTTCGAGCGCATGCATGTTGCCCAGTACGTTAATGGTTGCGGTGGGAATGGGTTTGTCATGCGCTTCATCGATGTCAGCAATTGCGGCGAAGTTATAGACGATCGATGTTTCCTTGGCCGCTTCGATCACTTGATCGAGATCCATGATGTCGCCAATGATCATTTCCTGATTGCTTCTAAGAAATGGCGAAGGATTGCGGTCGAAGAGTCGTACTTGATAACCTGCGGTGGATAATGCGTCGGCGACGTGACTGCCTAAAAAACCGCTGGCGCCGAACACGATTACTTTTTCAGTTGAAATCGCTGTCATTGGATTGCGCCTGCTTTGATCAGGCCCTGTAGTAAATTCTCCGCCGCTTCGATTTCCATCCGTTGGCGCGATTCTCGAGCCAAGGATCCGATATGTGACGTCACGATGACGTTATTCAATTCAAGTAATGACCCTTGATAAGGTTCATGCTCAAAAACATCCAGTGCGGCAGCACTGACTTTGCCGGATTTGAGTGCGTCCGCCAATGCTTTTTCGTCGACCAATCCGCCGCGCGCTGCATTGATGATAATGGTATTCGGTTTCATCGCTGCAAACGTCTGGGCATTCAGCAGATGATGCGTGGAGGGCGAGTAAGGCAGGTGTAGGGTGATAATGTCGGCGCTTGTCATCAGCTGCTCCAGTGGCAACAATGTGACGCCTTCAGGTACTTGATCGGCATGTGGATCGTGTGCGATAACCGTAGCTTCAAACGCTTGACACAAGCGTGCAACCCGGCGACCAATATGCCCTAGTCCAATGATGCCGACGGTCTGCGCCGCCAGTAGGCGACCTTGCGTGCGTGGCCATTCGCCTTTGCGCACCGCCTGATCTATTGTGCTGATTTCGCGTAACAGGCATAAAACGAATCCCAGCGTCAGTTCGGCAACCGCTTGCGCAGGCGCCTCCGGCGTATTCAGGACAGCGATGCCGTGATTCCTGGCTGCAGTCAGATCGACGCTATCCAGGCCGGCGCCGCAGCGTGATATAACTTTCAGGTTGGGAGCGGATTGAAGTACCCGCTCTGTTAGCGGCTCGATACCTGCGATTATACCAATCGAACCATCTTTCAGTAATTCGATAATCTCGTCCTCGGTCAGTTTGCGGCGGTGCGGATTGGTGATGATGCGCAGCCCTTTTTGCAATAATTGCTGCAGTGGAGGGTTATTATCGATATCGAACGAAGAAGTGGAAATCAGCAAAGTATTCATGATGTTTTTAATGTTGCGCGAATGTTTTGTAAATGGGTGCGGCAAATCGAATCCAGAATGCGGATATCCAATCCATATCCGAGAAAATTAAAACCTGCTTGAATGCGTTGTTGCAGCGCCTGCGGATCAGGTTCGATGACATGGATGCCGCCAGGCTTGTTGGCGCGATGGCCTGCTTCCAGCACTTGCGCAATGGCTTCCTGTACATCGGTGTGATCGAGATCTCCGGGACGTCCCATGGAGCCCGATAAATCATACGGGCCAATGATATAAGCGTCGATGCCGGGGACTTCTAGAATGTTGTCAATGGCTCTGACAGCATCGACATGCTCGATCATTACGACGATTACAGCATTATCTTCCAACCATTGGCGGTATGCCTGAAAACTGTTGCCATAACCCTGCGCGCGTGCCAGGCCGACACCGCGTTGTCCGCGCGGTGGATAATATACACTATCTACGGCGGCTCTGGCATCCGCGGCAGACTTGATCATTGGGACCATGACGCCAGTGGCGCCGGCATCCATAACGCGTTTGATTTGATCGGGGTGGTTAGACGTCAGGCGCACGATGGCCGGACATTGCTTACCATCCAGTACCTGGATAATCGATTGCACTTCATTGAGTTCCAGCACGCTATGTTCCATGTCCAGTACAAGCCAGTCAAAGCCGGCGGCTGCCATGATTTCGGCAATCGACGGATGCCCCAGGGTGACCCAGGAGCCGATAGTCAATTCAGAGCGATTCAATTTTGCTTTTAATGACATAGTGATTCCTAATAGCGGGCGAGCAGCGGATCTGCTTCCATCAGTTTTTCAACACGCAGCAGATCTGCCATGGTATCGACCGCTTGGGTGTTAAATTCGGTCGGTACCATTTTAACCTGCATGCCATGCTCCATCAGCCGCAGCATGTCGACGGACTCCAGTTGTTCCAATGGGGTTGGTGTCAGGTGAGTGTATTGAAATAAAGTGGCGCGACGAAAGGGGATAATGCAAACCTGTTTCCATGCAATGGTATCGGCAAAGCCGGTTTTGGCGATTGACGGGATCGGGCGGCGCGACATGTAAAGCGCATCGCCTTGTTGGTTCATAACAACTTTTATGGTGTTGAAATCGTGATAATCCGCTTCGTGATCGATTTTTCGCACCAGGTTGACACACCCCAATTCCGGATCATGCTTAAAGGGAGCGACCGCACTGTCGATCATGTCCGGGTGCGTCATCGGTTCGTCGCCTTGCACCATAACGATCAGATCCGCATCCAGATAGGTAACTGCTTCAGCGACACGATCACTGGCGCGTTCATGAATATCTGATGTCATGATGACGGGAGCACCAAAGCCTTCTGCTACTTGGCGAATTTCTTCGTCACAGGTTGCAATGTATGTAGCGTCGACTGATTTACTCATGGCTACACGCTTATAGATATGTTCAATCATCGGACGACCAAGGATTTGTGCGATTGGTTTGCCAGGAAAGCGCGATGACCCTATGCGGGCGGGTATGACTGCAATTGTTTTCATGAAATTTTTGTGTGTTCGATAGGAGTTAAAAATGTATGGTCAATGGTGATGTGTTGATTATCCGGTTTTTCTTATTTCCTGAGCAATACTTATTCGAAAATTAAAATACTTTCTCACTTGTTGTGGATTTTTCACAGGTGAGGATATGTTACTGGTAATTGGATAGTTGCGAGAGTAAAATGTCGCGCTTCATAGAATCATTTGTTTAAACAGGAAAAATGTTAAAAAAACACTTTGTTCTGAAGATTTTTTCATCGCGGTTATGAGAGCGCTTTTCTTTCTTCGACACTATAACGATATCGATCATGTTACTCCGGTTGTTTATCAATGGATTGGATCAGGACATCAGTGCGATGTGGTTTTGATTGGATCCACGCAGTTCCGACGTGATTTTCGTGTCAAGTATTTAAGTCAATTGCAAGGTGTGCGCTTGGCACATATGAATGAACTGTTTTCGTGGACGGATTATTGCAAATGGCGTTTGCAGATGCTGATCCTGACACGCAATGTTAGGCGCATCAAACTGATTGGTCGGTTGGCGGAGAAATTGGCAGATCGGTTTGATGAAAAAAAACGCAATCCATTATGGCAACATACCGCTAAACTGTTGCTGGATCGCTGTTTTGGAAACGCAGGTAAGGGCGTAGTAGCTTTTGATTGGATCGAACGTAATTCGGTAATATGCGTGGAATGGGTTGAAGTGGTTATTGCTATGGCAAAAGAGCGAGGGCTGGGAACTGTGTCGTTGCCGCATGGCGATAGCCCGCATGCCAGCCAATTGATTCGTCGTGGCGAGCGCAGGGCTGAACCGGATGCGACATTTTCTGCAGCCACGATATTCGACAAGGTGGTTGTGCCCAATGAGCTATGCGCTATCCGTTTCCGTCCGTTTATGACAGACAGTCAACTTGCCGTGCTGGGTTCACCTCGTTATTGCGAGGCATGGCTAAAGGTATTGGCAGGATTGATGCCGCCTTCTCCACTTACCGGATCTGATGATAAGCTAAAGATAGTCATGTTCTTGCGGAAAGCCAACTTTACAACATTCTGGGAAGAGGTGGGCGAGGTGGTGCATATGCTGGCTGAATTTCCCGCTGTTGAATTAATCATCAAACCGCATACGCGTAGCGGATGGAAGCAGTCACTGACCAAAGACAGTTCGATCAAGAAATTAGCGAATGTCAGTGTTGCAGGGGATGGGGCGCATTCGGTTCATTTGATGAACTGGGCTGATGTCATCATTGATTTGGCCACTTCCGTGGTATTTGAGGCGATTAGGGCAAAGAAACCGGTTCTGGCCGCTGATTATTTGATTGCAGCCCGCTCGGCTGTGGCCTATTACATGCCGGAGACGGAATTGAAATGTCGCGATGATGTGTACGAGAAAATTGATTATTTTCTTGCTAACGGGTTTGATTCTTTCTATGTGGAAGAGCATCGGCAACGTTTTTTGAAAGAAATGCTGGATTATCCGGACGCCAACGTGTTACCTCGATATGTGTCCTTGCTTGAGCAATTGTCGAGCTGAGGCGAGACCCCAGGCTGCCATGCAGTAATCAAGATTGATCGATAAGTTCATGAGAGGATGAGATGGGAGCGAAAGACATATTCAATGAACTAATCGTGGCAGCCTATAAACTGAAGGGTGGTTGTACCAATGTGCGAGTGCGGAATCAACAGATTATAATTTCTGTTGATCATTTGCGAACACTGAATCGAGCCAAAACGTATTCGAAGAAAGAACCTGATACCCTGGATTGGCTGGATAGCTTTGAACCGGGGTCATGCTATTTCGATATTGGCGCTAACATTGGTCAATATTCATTATATCCTGCAAAAAAATACGGTAATACCGTGCAAGTATTTGCTTTTGAGCCGCAAAGCAATAACTACTATGCGCTCAACAAAAATATTTACCTGAATAATCTAGGGAATCATATTTTATCTTACTGTGTTGCGGTATCAGGTCGTAGTGAATTTTCCAAGTTGTATATTCCTAAATTCATTCCAGGAGGGAATCGATCGCAATTTGGGCATGAAGATCTGGAAAACATGAAAATGCCAGCAACGCATATTCAAGGGATGTTTGGTGTGACATTGGACGATTTATGCGGGCAATGGGGATTCCCATGCCCTAATTATATGAAGATCGATGTCGATGGTATAGAAATCTCCATTCTGGAAGGCGCATCCGCCATTTTGGCGAATCCCGCATTGAGATCTGTGATTGTTGAACTAGGATCCAAAGTTGAACAAGAGAGGGCCATTGTGATTATGAAACAGGCCGGTCTCGAGGTGACTCAAAGGCCATCCAGGAACTGGGGTGAAGCCTATTTGATTTTTAGCAGAGTTTGATTGGCTATTTTTTCTGCGATGATGAGTACCTTCATGGCTCCCGCGATTGATGTAGTGATTCCTGTCTATAATGCACCGGAACTGAGCAAGCGGTGTATTGATTCTGTGGTTATGCATCTAGGTTCGTCTATTCGAATGATTTATATTCAAGATGATGCGTCGGGATCGGAAACCCGAGCGATGCTGGAAGGTCTGTTGTATCCACAAGTTAATGTTTATCATGCGCCAAATAACCAAGGATATGGAAGGTCAGTGAATGATGCCATTGCACGTTCTGATGCCGATTGGGTTCTGGTGCTCAATTCCGATATCGAAGTATTGGGAAATTTCTTACCGTTGCTCTGCACAGCAATGGCTGCTGACCCTAAATTGGTTGTCATTAATCCAACTGAAGGGGATATGCTAAACGCAAAAGCAAATCGCTATCTGTGCCAATCGGGCGGTTATGTCACTACCTATCGATTTAGAGGCTATGCTTTTCTGATTCGTCGCACTGTTTTTCAGGCGATGGGTGGATTCGATCCGCAATTTGGCCGAGGCTATTACGAAGACACTGATCTGGGTCGTCGATTGACAAACCAGGGATGGCGCATGGGAGTACATCCAGATGCAATTATTCGTCATGAAACTGGTGCGTCATTTGGGCGCGGGAAAGCTTATCAGGAATTAGTTAAGCGCAATCGCGCGTTGTATCTTTCGCGTTATCCTCTTGCGCGACAAAATGTTTTAGTCGTTTCGGGAGCTTGCACTCTGGATGATTTGCCCCTTAAATTGGTGAATTCGCTTGAGCAAGTAATGCGACAAGGTGGGCGACTCCATTGGCTAACTCCGACACGATTACCGGTGCTATCCTGTCTGCAAATGCGCAACAGCGAAATTGATCTGCGTGTGCTTTTGGAGCTAATGTTACGTGGTTGGTCTCGAGAGGATAAGCGTCTCACTGAGGTGTGGTTGTTGCCAGCTGCTCCCGCTTGGGTTCGTGCTTTATTGAAGCTGTTTGTCCTGATGCGTCGCCTAGAAGTGCGTGCATGGGAAGCGACATCGTTCTAACATTCTCTAATCGGTTGTATGCAAACGAGTATTACAAGGCAAGAATGGTTTATTCGGTTTGCGCTCATCTTTTTTGGTGCAGGATTCTGGCGTGGGGAGCTAATGTTTGTTTCTTTTCCGCTGCTGATTGTTGCATGGTTTATGGATGGTGGTGTATATCGCCTGAATCAAGAGATTAAAGTACCGCTGACGCAAGCAATCCTGCTTTTGTGTACATTATTGCTGCTCGGATTGTTATGGAGTGAATCGCCGCAAGATGGGCGGATGAAATGGCTAAAATATTTTACGCTTCTAATTTTTATTCCCTTTTACTCTCTTATGAATAAAGAACGCCTGCCGTGGGCGTTGTATGGTTTGATTGCTAGCTATTTGTGCGTTCTGGCTGTGGGCGTTTATCAGTGGCTTGCCATTGATGTTCAAGGAGTTCCATTGTTGGGAATGTCTTATTTAAGTTTTTCGGCAATGCTTGGAGTCGGCGCAATTATAACAAGTGGAATTGCCTGCATGAGCCCATCGACCAAGGTGCAGATATTTTTTGTGCTTGCCACTTTAACTTTACTTTTCATTCAATTTCATCAGAATGGAAGAACTTTTCTACTGGCAACACTAATAAGCATACTGCTGACAGCGTTTTTGCGTTTCAAAATTGAAATGAAAAAATTTTTTAGCATTTTGGCTTGTGTGCTGATTGTTTCGGTTGCTTTTGCTTATAATAGTCCTGCATTTCAGGCTAGGTTGAATCAGATAAAAATTGACATCGAATTAATGCAGCAAGGAAATTACAGTTCCAGTTTAGGTTATCGTCTTGCAATGTGGGATGTTGGTTTGCATGGGATTGCAGCACGTCCTTTATTAGGCTTCGGAACCGGTATGCCCGAGAAATATTTTGATAAAACCATTAGTACATACAAAAATGGCTTATATAAGGATTTACCAAAATTTCAGGAAACTGTGCACTACCATAATGATTGGATCGAAATCGGTATGCATATTGGTATTTCAGGAGTACTGGCATTGGGATTTCTATTATGGAGTTGGTATCAGGCGTTCAATAAAAGTCATTTAAATTTACTGGGTAGTGGTTTAATAAGTTTTATCATTTTGGCTGGACTTGCAGATACTTTTGTCATTTTTAGCAGAACACCGATTCTGTTGTTGATAATTACTACAATAGCTATAGGCTGGCGCAAACGTGAGCAAGAGATTTAATCTGTGCGGGCTTAATTCCCCGCTCTTTGGGGCGAGAGCTGGTTGAAAACCAGTAAATTGAAAGGCGAGGTTAATACCCTGTTGCTTGCGGCGGGCGCTTTATTAACAGACTCGCTGAAAAACTATCTGCAGTTGCTACTGCGGTGTTAAAAACAGGCTAAAAATGCTCATTTATTAAGCATAAACTGCGCATTTTCGCTGGTTTTTGCCTTGTATCAGCTGCCTCGAAAACGTTTTTCAACGGTCTGTTAAAGACTCCGTTGATGAG
The DNA here is from genome assembly GCF_003011925.2 of Nitrosomonas supralitoralis. Classification (GTDB taxonomy): domain Bacteria; phylum Pseudomonadota; class Gammaproteobacteria; order Burkholderiales; family Nitrosomonadaceae; genus Nitrosomonas; species Nitrosomonas supralitoralis. Next base: position 32,543 of record NZ_PXXU01000028.1, on the reverse strand, counting down.
TTTGTATTAATGACTGCGAAAAAGTGACTGATTACAGCTTAGCTGGCTATTATTGTCAGGGAGAAAGAGTATGAGCGATTTCCAAGCGACAGAGATGGATGATGCAGGCGAGTTAATTCCGGTTAATCCTGCTATTGAAGCATATATGCGTAATTTGGTAATACGCACTGATCAACCTGTTCTTTTGGAAATGGAAGAGTTTGCGCGTCTAAGAAATTTTCCGATTGTGAACCGTCTGGTCGGTGTTTTTCTTAAAACTCAGGCGCGCATGGTTAAGGCTAAACGAATATTTGAATTTGGCAGTGGTTATGGCTATTCGGCCTACTGGTTCGCAAAGGCTGTGGGGAGCAATGGACAGATTGTTTGCAGTGATTCTGATGCAACTAATCATGCTCGTGCAAAAGAATATCTTTCTGCTGTGGGTTTATGGCAGCGTATAGAATTTCACGTGGGTCTGGCACAAGATGTTTTTGTGCAGACTGGTGGTTTATTTGATATTTGCTATAACGATGTAGATAAAGGAGACTATCCGGAAGTTTGGCAAATGGCCAAGCATCGAATTCGTTCAGGCGGGCTTTATATCGCTGATAATGTCTTGTGGCATGGGCGTGTAGCGATGAAAGCTCGTCAAGATACGGTTGTCGAGTCGACAGCAGCGATTGTCGAGCATAATCAGATGATTTTTGATGATCCGGATTTTGATGTGTTCATTAATCCAATTCGAGACGGAGTACTTGTCGCGAGAAAGAAATAATGTGCTTTTGCTGCATGTAACGAATCCTGTCAGAATTGAATCGTTGTGCATTTCTCATGGCAGTTTAGTCGATAAATTGGTATAGTTATTATGTGGGTAGTGAGGAGTAGGGCTTATAGTTGCTGCATCCTTAGGGCTTTAGAATATCTGTTTTTTTAAGGAAATTAATATGCAAATTCATGTTTATGATACTTATGTTAAGGCGAACGATGGTCATACGATGCACTTTGATGTATTTACGGCGGTGAAGGATGATCAGAAAGCTGTTGAATATGCAAAACAATGGCTAGCATCGATTGGTGAGGAAAACGCAGTTGTTACCAGTCGGGAATGTAGTTTTTGCCATAGCCAAAGTGCACCCGATAATGTTATTGATGAGATCAATAAAAATGGGTTTTATATTTACAAGATGGAAGGGTGCTAAGAATTTTTCTGATGATGAGGGGTCTAGTGTTGAAATGTTTCATATCTAGACCTTGATTAATCAAAATCGTAATGAATATAATTTTCAAGGTTCTCAAAATGAAGCAGAAATTTAGCAAATTGGTAATTATGGGTATGATTATTACCTTATGTAATTCAGTTCAAGCCGCTGAGCCGAAGCTCATTGGGCAACATGGAGATTGGACAGCCTATACGTTTATGGAGAACAATAGCAAAGTTTGCTATATGGTGAGCCAGCCCAAAAAATCGGAGGGAAATTACACCAAGCGAGGTGATGTTTTTGCTCTGATTACGCATCGTCCTGCCGAGAAAAGTAAAAATGTTTTTAGCTATATTGCTGGTTACCCATATAAATCCGGGAGGGAAGTAACAGTTGCTGTAAATAATCAGAATTTCCGGCTTTTTACTCAGGATGATTCTGCTTGGGCTCCAGACGAAGCGACCGACAATAAAATCACGGATGCTATCAAGCGTGGAAATTCATTGATCGTTAAGGGGGCATCAGCACGTGGAACGGAAACAACGGATACATTTGGACTTAGTGGTTCAACTGCTGCCCATAAAGCAATTTCAGCTGAGTGCGGCGTGAAATGAAACAAAGAGATGCTGTATTTGAAAATTATGTCTTTTGTTGCCCAGTTGTAGCAATGGAAATGGTATGACCGATAAGATAGTTGTTTATCAAAAACCTACTTGTAGTAAATGCAGGGAGACAATATCTTTACTTAATGAAAGTGGTGAAGAATTTGAATCGATTGATTATTATAAAACGCCGATAACGGTAGATGAGTTGCGGGAGTTGATCAAAAAACTTAATTTACCAGTACGTGATATCCTCCGCCAACATGAACCTGCTGCGCAGTACTTAAGCGCATCATCAGATGATGAAATTATCAAAGCGATGGTGGAAAATCCAGATTTGATACAACGTCCAATTGTTATGCGCGGCGACAAAGCAAAGCTATGCCGCCCGCCAGAGGCTGTTATAGATTTTCTTAAATAAATATAGGATTTGAATCTTATCTTAGAATTTCTATCCCGATATATTGATATAGCTTAATGTACATATTACGGTTCGATTTCTGATTGATCGCTAAAATTGCATTATCTTATCTTATCTCAGATTATTCTGTGGTAATCGATTCTTGCTCTGATTGTTCTGGTTGTGTTATTTTTTTGTTGCTGCCAATACGGGCAGGGAGCTTCTCACGAATACGAGCTGATTTTCCAGAGCGATCCCTGAGGTAATAAAGTTTTGCGCGGCAAACTGCACCTCGGCGTTTAATTTCAATGCTTGCTATCAGTGGGGAATAGGTTTGAAAGGTTCGTTCTACGCCTTCACCGCTTGAAATTTTACGAACAGTGAACGCTGAATTTAGCCCGCGATTTCGTTTGGCTATTACAACACCTTCATAGGCCTGTGCACGTTTACGGTCTCCTTCAACAACATTGACGTTGACAATAATGGTATCTCCAGGAGAGAAGTCGGGCACATTTTTGTTCATACGTTTTATTTCTTCTGCTTCTAATTGTTCAATCAAGTTCATATCATTCTCCTATTGGCCGAATCTACCTGGATTTGCAGGATTGTTTAAATTCTTCTAAAAGCTTTTCTTCTTCTAATGTCATGCCATGAGCAAATTTTAAATTAAATAAATCGGGTCTTTTTAACCATGTTCTGCCAAGTGCTTGTTGCAAGCGCCAGCGACGAATATGCGCATGATTTCCTGACATCAGTATTTCGGGTACATGACTGTCTTTGTAAATTTCTGGGCGGGTATAATGCGGGTAATCCAACAAACCATCAACAAATGAATCTTGGTTAGCTGATTCCGGATCACCTAATGCCCCAGGAATTTGTCTTACAATACAATCTATTAGTACCATTGCGGCTAATTCTCCGCCAGAAACAACATAATCACCAATAGAAATTTCTACATCTACTTGGCGATTAATTAAACGTTCATCGATACCCTCATAGCGTCCACAGAGCAATATTAATCCCGGCAGCTTGCTCAGTTGTGTGGCTATTTCATGATCAAGCCGATTCCCTTGGGGTGTTAGGTAAACAACTGTCGGTTTATTAATGCCTGCACCAGTTTGTCTTGCCCTCGCCTGATTGATGGCGTCATCCAAGGGTTGAGCCATCATGACCATTCCTGGACCACCACCATACGAGTTGTCATCCACTGTACGATAATGGTCGTTGGCAAAGTTGCGCGGATTCCATGTATTAAGATTGAAAATACGGTTTCTATTTGCTTTGCCTGTTATGCCATATTGTGTAATGGCATCGAACATTTCTGGAAACAATGTGATGACATCGCACTCAAAAGACATGGCTGGTACCTTAATAATCCCAATCCCAGTCAACTATGATCTGGGCATGTTTCAAATCGACTTTCACGACATACTGCGAAATGCAAGGTATGAGTATTTCTTTTTTCTCGCTATCCGTTCTTATTATTCGCAAAACATCGTTTGCACCTGTTTCGAATAAACCAACAACTGTACCTAGATCATCTCCTTTTAAATTAATCACCTTAGCGTTGATTAAATCAGCCCAATAATAACCATTCCCCCCGTCCTCTGGTAACTCGGGTAACCAATCACGTGGGATTGCTATTTGTATTCCTTTGAGTCTAGAGGCTTGCGTGCGGTCAGCGTATTCTTTTAATTTAGCTAATAAGGTGGTACCGTATATACGGCAATTAACTACTTGCACTTTTTTCCATTCAGTATCTTCGTTGCCTAGCCACCAATGCGAATATTTCATTAATCCATCTAGCTGTTCTGTATAGGGATTAATTTTAATCCAGCCATAAATCCCAAATGGACCAAGGATATGACCCATTATTATCATACGTGCAATTGTGGTTTGGCTACTTTAATTGTTTGCTGATATTTCTTTTTGAGATACAAATTGTTTGATTAACCGAGCTACAGTTGATGACAATTGAGCGCCTTCGGATTGCCAATAAGAAACGCGCTCCAATTGAACTCTCAGCGCTTCTTCACCACCTGTTGCCCTCGGATTGTAAAAACCGACGCGTTCTATGAATCGACCATCGCGTGCATCAAGGGAATTTGCTACAACCATGTTAAAAAAGGGGCGTTTTTTCGCACCCCCTCTCGCTAATCTTATAATGACCATATTTGTATGTCTGCCTATGCCTTTAATAATTATAACTAAACTAATTAATGTTAACTTTGTAATAACACGGTGCCTGAGTATTCAGATAACTTTTGATTTTACATTAAATTTAATGAACGTGACAAGTGATAATATAATCATATTTGTTGAAACTGATGACTTCTGATATTAGAAAAGAGTGGTATTGTTAGAACCGAATCTTGGGGGTTGATAAATTGAATTTGCATTCAATATCTTCGAAGGATTTTATTAACCATGAATCGAATCAATGCGTTTCATGTGGTTTGTGTTTGCCGCATTGTCCCACTTATCGCCTGTTGAAGTCCGAAGCGGACTCTCCGCGAGGACGTATTAATTTGATGAATGGGTTTGTTAATGGGCGAATACCATTGAATGCGCGGCTCATCCAGCATATGGATCGTTGTTTAACTTGCAGGGCTTGCGAAGTCGTTTGTCCTAATAATGTGGCTTATGGAGACTTGATTGATAACACACGTGCATTGATTGCTGAACTACCAAAACCCGCTGAATTACCGCGAAAGTTTTTTGTGCTAAGTTTGTTAAAAAGATATTTACTTGCTCAACCAGCGCGACTGGATCAAATGCGTGGACTATTTAATTTTGTGCAAAAAAAAGGTTGGTTGCGCTGGATGAAGAAGTCAACCTATTTAGGTGAAAATGAAGTTCTGAGGTTTGTCGCGCAGCTTCCGCGGATTAAATTTCCTTATGTGGAATTAATTGATGGAAAAGATGGCGAGAGTAATTTTTGGAAAGAAATTTATCCTGCAGTAGGCAAAAAGCGTGGCGAAGTTGGATTGTTCTTGGGTTGTGTTGCGCGGTTAACAGATGTTGCAACATTAAATTCAAGTATTTATGTGTTGAATCGCTTGGGATATACGGTACATATTCCATCGGGCCAGGCATGTTGTGGTGCTATATACCAGCATGATGGGGCGATAAAGGATGCTGCGGCACTGTCGCGTCAGAATAAATCTGCTTTTTCGAGATGTAATATTGATACGATTATCAGCACAGCGTCAGGATGTGGCGTGCAATTGCTTGAATTCGGAGTGACTGATGATCGAACGCAGGTTGCAGACGTTAGCCAATTTTTGATCGCCAATGGGAAATGGGAAGATATAAAACTAGCGGCATTGTCGGAAAGAATTCTAGTGCATGAGCCATGCAGTCAGCGCAATGTATTACGCGGTCAAGCTTATAGTTATAGACTCATAGAACTTATCCCAGGGGTGCAAGCAGTGCCATTGCCCGGTAATAACCAATGCTGCGGTGCTGCGGGAACGTATTTCCTGGATCAGCCTGATATTGCTAATTTGCTGCTGAATGACAAGATATTGGCGCTTAAAGCAAGTGGGGTCAAATTTCTGGTTACCTCAAATATTGGTTGCGCTATGCATTTTTCTAATAGAATGTATGAAGAAGGGATGCAAATAGAAGTGATTCATCCGGTCACATTGCTGGCAAGACAAATGGGTTTGGAATTAAAATGAAAACAGATCTAATATATTCAGATAGATTGGAATTATGATTTGTATGGGAATCTTAGTATGATGCTTATGGTCATGGTTTTTAATTGAGATGTGAAATAATGATTAATATTGATAAGCTTATTATTGGTTTTGATAGTGCTTTACGTACTTTGCTAGCGCCAGCACAGACTGTACGCCCGGTTCCAGGTGGGGAGTTGCCTGAGGCAGCATTGACTGACGTTGAGAAAAGATTGTCGAGTGCATTGATGCGTGTGAATCATGTGGGCGAAGTGTGCGCGCAAGCCTTGTATCAAGGACAAGGATTAACTGCGCGTAATGAGGCGGTGCAGCAAACGCTAATGCAGGCCGCTCGTGAAGAAACAGAACATTTGGCATGGACAGAGCGTCGTATTGCTGAACTGGGTGGCCGCAAAAGCGTACTTAATCCTCTTTGGTATGGGGGTTCTTTTGCTATAGGAATGTTCGCGGGAATGCTGGGAGATAAATGGAATCTTGGGTTTCTTGCTGAAACAGAGCAACAAGTGGGAGAGCATTTATCCAGGCATTTGCAGCGATTGCCCGATAATGACGAAAGAAGTCGTGCTATTGTGACACAAATGAAAATTGATGAAACCAGTCATGCAACAATGGCATTGTCGCATGGGGGAGTAGAGCTGCCTCTACCGGTAAAGTTTACAATGAAGCTAGGGTCAAAAGTAATGACTCAAACAGCATACTGGATTTAAGCGGAAAGTTTTTCAATAATTTTTATACGACAAGTAAGAAATCAGAGTCATAACGAGTTGAGCAACTAAAGTTTCCACTATGAAAAATGTTAATTTAACGCATCATTTCTTAATTGCTATGCCAGCAATGGTGGATTCAATATTTTCTAAAACGTTGACATATGTTTGCGAGCATAGTGAGCAAGGAGCGTTGGGAATTGTCATTAATCGACCAACAGATATGACATTGTTCAGTCTTCTTAGGCAGTTAAGTATTTCTGCAGCAGATTCTCTTGCTGAGTCGACTCCGGTGTTATTTGGCGGGCCTGTGCAATTGGATTGCGGATTTGTTTTGCATCGCCCTGTAGGTAATTGGCAATCAACATTGAGTGTTAATCAAGAGATTGGTTTAACCACGTCGATGGATATCTTAAAGGCCATAGCAAATGCTGAAGGACCTAATCAAGTTCTAATTGCCATGGGGTATGCTGGGTGGGCCGCGGGTCAGATTGAACATGAGTTGGCTCAAAATGCGTGGTTGACTGTGCCGGCTACAGCAGATGTAATATTTGAACTTCCCTCTGAAGAAAGACTTCCTGCCGCAATGCAATTACTGGGGATTAATGATTATGCAAACCTGTCTAATGAAGTCGGGCATGCTTAGACATTAAAACGAATGGCTGTGAATCTTTCGAAAAAGCAACAGATAAGTGATTCGATAGGGCAATTTTCTGAGGGATCTGTTTTGGCCTTTGATTTTGGAAAAAAGAGAATAGGAGTGGCTATTGGCAATACCGCATTGGGTATAGCGCATCCACTTCTGACAATTGATAGCGCAGTGACTAATAAACGTTTTGTAATGATTGCTCAATTAATCGATGCTTGGCGGCCGATATTGTTAGTGGTGGGTTTGCCATTACACAGTGATGGAACTGCGCATGAATTGACTCAATTAAGTCATCGTTTTGCACGGCGCTTGGCAGGACGCTTTAACATCCAAGTCGTAATGCAAGATGAGCGTTATACTAGCCAAACAGCGAGCGTTATTTTACGTGAAGCTGGTGTCTCTGGAAGAGAACAAAAATCAGTATTAGATCAAATAGCCGCACAACAAATACTTCAATCATTCTTTGACGAACAGCATGCAATTACCTGACGCTGAAAAAGTTTTTAATAGCCTTGCAAGAAAAATACAAGCTGATGCTAATAAGGATTACGCCCTCGTCGGTATTCGTACAGGCGGAGTGTGGTTAGCGGAACGTTTGCACCAGGAGTTGGCAATCACAAAACCGCTCGGGATATTGAGCGTGGCTTTTTATCGAGATGATTTCGATAAAATAGGCTTACATACACAAATTAAGCCGACAGAAATCCCTTTTGAAGTGGAGGGGGCGCATATTCTATTAGTGGATGATGTGCTGAACACGGGGCGCACTGTTCGCGCAGCGATCAACGAGTTGTTTGATTATGGTCGGCCGGCGTCGATTGTCCTGGCCACTTTAGTTGATCGTGGTGGCCGGGAATTGCCGATCGCCGCCAAGTATATTGGCATAGAACTTGAGCTGCCCGATGAAAAAATGCTGGCAGTGAAACTGGGAGAAAGCGGGAAGTTAAGTTTAAATTTATATGTTAAGAATTCTACGGAATGATCAATAGAAATCCGCAACTGAATGAAAATGGGGCGCTACAGCATTTGTTGACAACGGAAGGTTTGCCGTTGTCTATGCTGCTGCATATTCTGGATTCTGCGGAATCTTTCGTGGGAGTTACTGAACGGGATGTCAAGAAAATTCCATTATTACGTGGTAAGTCGATTTTCAATCTTTTCTTTGAATCGAGTACACGCACTCGAACAACATTTGAAATTGCTGCCAAACGCCTGTCAGCTGATGTCATCAATTTAAATATTGCTGTTTCTGCACAATCCAAGGGTGAGGCGCTGCTGGATACCGTTGACAATCTTTCTGCGATGAATGCAGATATGTTTGTTGTGCGACATGCGCAGAGTGGTGCTGCTCACTTGATTGCAAAGCATGTTCGATCTGGTATTCATGTGATCAATGCAGGGGATGGGAGCCATGCGCACCCTACGCAAGCTTTGTTAGATATGTTTACGATACGGCGTTATAAACATGATTTTCATAACTTACGTGTTGCCATTATCGGTGATATTTTGCATTCCCGAGTTGCACGTTCTCAGATTCATGCCTTAACGACATTAGGTGTGCCAGAAGTTCGCGTCATTGCACCAAAAACTTTGCTACCCAAGATGGTGGAGCGCCTCGGTGTGCATGTTTATCACGATATGGCAAAAGGACTTAAAGATGTTGATGTATTGATGATGTTGCGTTTGCAGAATGAGCGAATGAAAGGTGCAAACTTGCCTAGCGCGGAAGAATATTTTAAATATTATGGGTTGACTGCGGAGAAGCTTTCCCTTGCCCGGCGCGATGCGATAGTGATGCATCCTGGGCCGATGAATCGTGGTGTGGAGATTGATTCAGCGGTTGCGGATGGTAAGCAATCGGTGATTTTGCCTCAGGTAACATTTGGCATCGCAGTGCGCATGGCTGTGATGTCAATCTTGACAGGCAATCAGGCTTAGAGATTGTTGTCATGAAAATTCATATAAAAAATGGGCGTTTCATTGATCCAAGAAGCGGTGTTGATGCCGTTCAAGATGTTTTTATTGCTAAAGGAAAAATTGTCGGAATAGGTAAAGCTCCTGCTGAATTTCAAGCCAGCCGTATTATAGATGCGCAATCGTTAATTGTATGTCCAGGTCTGGTTGATTTATCTGTGCGCTTACGTGAACCGGGATTGGAATATAAAGCAACGCTGGAATCTGAAATGAAGGCAACGGTTGCTGGCGGAGTAACCAGCATTGCATGTCCACCGGATACAGATCCACCTCTAGATGAGCCAGGTTTAGTCGAGATGCTGAAACATCGCGCTAAGAACCTTAATCAAGCGCATGTGTACCCTATTGGTGCACTTACTCAGGGATTGAAAGGTGAGCGTTTGACCGAAATGGCTGAATTGAACGATGCTGGATGTGTCGTTTTTGGTCAACCGGATGGATTGTTATCAAACCTACGGGTGCTCATGCAGGCCATGCGATATGCTTCTACATTTGATTTTAGCGTTTGGTTACGTCCACAAGAAATCAGCTTGACTGGTGATGGGGTCGCGCACGATGGGGAAGTTGCAACCCGTCTGGGGCTGCTCACAATTCCAGTTTGTGCGGAAACTATTGCGATTTCCAACATTATATTATTAGCTAAAGAAACGGGGGTTAAAGTACATCTGTGTCGAATTTCTAGCGCAGAAGGGTTGATGATGATTCGCGCAGCCAAACAACAGGGTTTGCCGATAACTTGTGATGTAACCATTAATCATTTGCATTTGTCAGATATGGATATTGGTTACTTTGATTCCAACTGTCATTTAATGCCACCTCTGCGTGGCTTTGATGATCGGGACGCGTTGCGGCAGGGCCTATTGAATGGTACGATTGATGCCATTTGTTCCGATCATGCGCCAGTAGATGAAGACGCCAAACTGCTGCCATTTGGTCAATCTGAGATCGGAGCTACGGGTGTAGAGCTATTATTACCTTTAACATTAAAATGGGGAACAGAGATGCGCTTGTCTTTGCCAAAAATTTTGGCAAAGATTACTTCTGATCCGGCAAGTATATTGGGTATTGATGCTGGGCATTTGTCTGTCGGAAGTGCAGCGGATATCTGTATTTTTGATCCCGAACGTTACTGGAAAGTGACATTCTCAGCCATTCTAAGCCAAGGGAAGAATACGCCTTTTATGGGTATGGAACTACCTGGTAGTATTAAATATACATTGGTAAATGGCCATATTGTTTATGAGAATTGAATCAGCCGATACAGTATTTATGCTGATCAGAACTAAACACGACTAAATTTTCTACGATTATTTGAAGAGACATGACAAATCCATTGCTTGATATTTCTGGACTACCTCGTTTTAAAGAAATAAAGAATGAGCATATTGCTCCAGCCATCGAAACACTGTTAGAAGAGAATCGTGCAGTGATTGAAAAAGTGCGAGCCGATGCTCAAGCACCTACATGGCAGAATTTTGTACAACCAATGGTGGATGCGAGTGAACGCTTGTCGCGTGCTTGGGGCCAGGTGTCGCACTTAAATGCAGTGATGAATACTTCACAGTTGCGGGAAATCTACAATGCCAACTTACCTCTGATCACTCAGTTTTATGCTGAGTTATCTCAGGATGTATTGCTATTTGAGAAATTTAAACAATTACGTGCAAGTTCGGAGTTTAATCTTTTGACTTCGGCACGGAAGAGGATCATTGAGAATGAATTGAGAGATTTTCGATTAGGTGGCGCGGAATTGCCTTCGGACAAGAAACAACGATTTTTGCAGATTCAGAATGAATTATCAAAGTTATCTTCAAAATTCAATGATAATTTGCTGGATGCAACGAATGCTTTTGAATTATTGATTGAAGATGCTGAAACTGTAGCAGGTATTCCAGATGATGTGCTACAAACAGCCAAGGAATTGGCTGCGTCAGATTCAAAAGTAGGTTGGAAATTCACGTTGCATATGCCTTCGTATCTTCCTGTACTGCAATATGCCGATGATCGAAATTTGCGGGAGAAGATGTATCGTGCTAATGCTACGCGAGCCAGTGAATTTGATAGTCAAGCTGGATCGGATAAGGATAATATGCCGCTCATTAACAAGATATTGAAGCTCCGTCAGGAAGAGGCAAAAATGTTGGGTTATGAGAATTACGCTGAAGTTTCTTTGGCAACAAAAATGGCAGCTTCTCCGCAACAGGTTCTCGATTTTCTTAGAGAATTGGCGAATAAAGCAAGGTTGTATGCCGAAAGGGATCTGCATGCACTTGAGCAATTTGCGACCGAAAAATTAAATCTGCGAAAACTTGAGGCATGGGATCTGGCTTATGTCAGTGAGAAGTTACGGGAAGAGCGTTATGCTTTTTCCGATCAAGAGATTAAGCAGTATTTTCCGGAAGATAAAGTGCTGGCTGGTATGTTTAGGCTGGTGGAAAAACTGTATGCCATTCATATTCTTCCTGCATTGACTTCGCGCGCAGTACAGTGCTGGCATCCCGATGTTAAGTTTTTTGATATTCTTGATGCCTCTGGTCAGTTGATCGGCCAATTTTACCTGGATCTTTATGCACGAACTACCAAACGTGGTGGTGCTTGGATGGACGAAGCTATTACCCGACGGCTAATTGATGATCAGCAAACAGGGAAACGTCAGATACAAATCCCAGTTGCATACCTTACGTGCAATTTTTCATCACCTGTGACAATTAACAATCAGTTGCGCCCCGCATTATTCACACACAATGAAGTAATTGTGTTATTTCATGAATTTGGTCATGGTTTGCATCATCTGCTGACAAAAGTAGAAGATTTAGGCGTGTCAGGTATTAATGGTGTCGAATGGGATGCTGTAGAATTGCCAAGCCAGTTTATGGAAAATTTTTGTTGGGAGTGGGATGTGGTAAACGGTATGACACACCACATTGAAACAGGAGAATCCTTGCCCCGTTCTTTATTCGATAAGATGCTTAAGGCAAAAAATTTCCAGAGTGGGTTGCAAATGTTACGGCAAATTGAATTTGCTTTATTTGATATGCATATGCATTTTGATTATAACCCGGATGGTGACAAGACAGTGCTTCAGTTACTGGATCATATTAGAAGTGAAGTAGCAGTAATCATTCCTCCAGATTTTAACCGTTTCCCGAATAGCTTTGCGCATATTTTTGCAGGTGGATATGCGGCCGGTTATTACAGTTATAAATGGGCAGAAGTTCTTTCGGCAGATGCTTATAGTGTGTTTGAAGAGGTTGCATCGAATGGAGTAGTTAATGCAGTGACAGGATCGCATTTTCTTGAAGAGATTCTTGCGGTGGGAGGTAGTCGCCCAGCATTAGAGTCATTTATAGCCTTCCGGGGACGAGAACCTGAATTGGATGCGTTGTTGCGTCACAATGGAATGGGAGTGGTGTAATCATAAAATTTATGCATAGAGTTTTATCAAATAAATTTTGTTAAATGCGCTGATTAATCTGTCGTATATCTGAAGATTGATAGCTGATTTATTAAGGTTTATTAATTTTTAAATGTTTTGAGAAGTAATATTCGTTCCTAGTTGATATGAACCAACATGTCACTTCGAATCTGTGTGTATTGAACCTATTCTATAAATGTGGCAATATCCATAAAATTTTTTACTAAAATAAGAACATGATGAATACTTTTCATTCCAAAGTTGTAGCTACTTTATTGGCTGGTTTATTTTTAACCGGCTGTGCTTCCACGAAATTGAATAACGAGAACGGTCCTTACGATCCTCTTGAACCGATGAATCGTGCTGTTTTTAATTTTAATGAAATGGTCGATAACAATGTATTCGAACCAGTTGCTAGAGGTTATAAGAAGGTTATGCCTGATCCTCTTGAAATGATGGTAGGGAACTTTTTTTCAAACCTTAACGATGTGGTGGTGATAACCAACTCTATTCTTCAATTAAATTATGAGAGTGCGCTTGCCACTAGTGCACGATTACTTATCAACACCACTTTTGGTGTTTTTGGCTTGATCGATATTGCGAGCGATATAAGTGCAGCTAGTGATGTTAATCTTAGCAAGAGAAATGAAGATTTTGGTCAAACTTTAGGGCATTATGGAATTGGTAGTGGACCTTATGTGGTATTGCCTTTTCTTGGACCGAGTTCCCTGCGAGATACTTTTGGCATTGCTGTTGACAGTTTTTTTGTGGATCCTGTTACGCAAGGTGTAACATCGGTTTTTCTGCATAATGTGAGTTATATTAATTCAACGGCTTTACGTCTCCCGGTAGCAGGAGCGAGGGCTGTAAATACACGTGCGCAGTTATTGGATGTAGAGAAAACGCTGGAAGAAGCTGCGTTGGATAAATATGAATTCATGCGCGATGCATATCTGCAAAGACGCACAAGCTTAGTAACTAACAGTAGTGAAGTAGAATAAGAAAGTAGCTATAAGTGGATTGGTTTTATTGACATTGTATTTTGAATGATGGAGATTGCTAAAATAACATTAATTAGTGTACCAACTTGGTATTGAATTTGACTGATAAATATCTAATTGATTAGTTTATCATTGTTTATTGACAACTCGCCATAATATTAAAAAAGCACATTGAATCTGGAATACTTTCCTTATCAATGTGCTTTTTTTAATCTTGAAAAATTGAAGGAAGAAAACAATAGCGCTGCGATTTTGTGGCCTCCTTCACGATGATCACATACTAATACAACACAGGGAGTTAAACTGGACATTAGATGGGAAGATATTCTAATAAGTGATTTGTTCTGAGTTTGGAATGATCAGATGTATTTTGAAATAATGGAGATATGAGTCAATGGGAAAATCGGTGGTGATTGTGGGTAGTGGTTTGGCCGGCTATGCAGTAGCACGCGAAATACGCAAGCTGGATACAGAGTTACCCATTGAAATGTTATCAGCCGATCATGGCGGTTTCTATTCCAAACCTATGTTATCGAATGCTATATCATACGGCAAGACTCCTGAGTCTATTTTAAATGGCGATGCTGTTCAAATGGCAGAGCAGTTGAAAATTTCCATCCGTCCTTTTTGCCGGGTTACCTTGATAGATCAAGAAGATCATGCGCTAACTTTGTCGAATGGCGAACGGATAGTATACGGACAGTTGGTTTTAGCGCTGGGTGCAGATCAAGTGCGGCTACCATTATCAGGAAATGGTACAGCAGCGATATTAACTGTAAATGATCTTGATGATTATAAGAAATTTCGTGATGTGCTAATTGGGCGAAGAAGAGTCTGTATTATAGGAGCAGGTTTAATTGGTTGCGAATTTGCCAATGATTTGGTGGCGAATGGCTATCAAGTCGATGTGGTTGACATGAGTGCGCAACCGCTCGGACGTCTCCTGCCACCAGTGGGAGGAGCATTTATACAGAAGAAATTGGCGGCGGCTGGTGTCGTTTTTCACTTAAATACAACGACCCAGTCGGTTGATCAAATACAAGAGAGATTTTGCCTGACGTTAACCAATGGCGAATCAATCGAATCTGATATTGTATTGTCAGCGGTTGGATTGAATCCGCGCACGCAACTTGCTGCCGCAGCAGGTATTCAAGTTAATCGAGGCATCGTTGTTAACCGATTGCTACGAACTCATTGTGCCGATATTTATGCTTTAGGTGATTGTGCTGAAGTTGAAGGAAAAGTGCTGCCATTTGTAATGCCTATTTCGCATGCCGCACGGGCTTTAGCTGCAACACTTATGGGTAATCCTACTCAGATTCATTATCCAGCAATGCCGGTTATAGTAAAGACTCCATCATGTCCAACCGTAGTTTCGCCGCCAGATTTTAGTATCAAAGGTGAATGGAATGTTGAAACAGAGAATGATGGTATTAAAGCAATTTATCAAGATAACGCAGGAAATATGCTGGGATATGCATTGTTGGGTGCAGCAATCAAGGAAAGAAACGCCTTAACAACTCAGTTACCTGCAATACTAAAGTGATAATAAGCGACAATTTCAACTTTTAGTGATTTTATGACTGATAATAGAATAAATATGGAATGCTTACCGCAATGAAGTTTTGCTTTGATCTGTTTCCAGTAATATTATTTTTTTTAACTTTTAAGTTTTATGATATTTTTATTGCAACTGCTGTAGCGATAGCAGCGACTATTGCACAAATAGGCTGGCTTTGGTTTCGACAGCATCAAATAGAAAAGCTGATGTGGATAAATCTGGCGATTATTGTAATTTTTGGTGGTGCTACATTGTTAGTTCAGGATGAGATGTTTATTAAATGGAAACCGACAGTGCTGTATTGGTTAATCGCATCTGTTTTGCTTGTATCGAGCTTAGTTTTGAGAAGGAATTTAGTCGAAATAATGCTTGAGAAACAAATGAGCTTGCCTGCAGCAATATGGAATAAACTCAATTTGAGTTGGGTAGTTTTTTTTCTATTCATGGGAGTTATTAATCTCTATGTTGCTTTTAGCTTTTCGGTAGATACGTGGGTTACGTTTAAATTATTTGGTGCTACAGGAATAATGCTTGTATTTATAATATTGCAAGTTATGATATTGGGGAAATATTTGGAGCAAGCCCCTGAAAAAATTTTGGCTGCATATGAACAAGACAATCTGAGTGAAAAAATTGACAATAAGCCTGGAAAGGAACAATGATGCTATATGCGATAAATGCAGAGGATATGCCAAATAGCTTAGAAAAAAGGATGTCAGTTAGGTCAGAACATTTAAGGAGAATTAAGACATTGCAAGAAGCTGGTAGATTAATTTTAGCGGGACCATACCCTGCTATTGATAATCAAGATCCCGGTCCACATGGTTTCTCGGGCAGTTTGATAGTGGCGGAGTTTGAATCTCTGGAAGCAGCTCGGGTTTGGGCTAATGAGGATCCTTATGTTAATGCAGGCGTATACCAAAGAATAACAGTTAAACCTTTTAAAAAGGTTTTCCCTGAATAAACACTAATGGGGCTTTTCTCTGTAATATCAAGTAATTTCATTAGAAAAAATGGTGTCTGGAGTTCACGGCTAAGAAGTATAAGCGTATACTTTATATTGATGATATATTCTGATGAATTTAAATTTTATCCCAATCATAAAAAAGGAAATTCCATGCGTTTGAAGAAATTCTCACAAGTAATGATAGTTAGTGTATGGAGCTTGGTAGCGTTATCCGTTCAGGCCCAGTCATCAGGAGTTGTGGCTAAAGTGAATGGTGTGGCAATTCCACAATCTCGCTTGGAATTGATGGTGAAGGCGAATGTGGCGCAGGGGCAGCAAGATGGTCCAGAAATGAGGAAGGCTTTACGTGAGAATCTAATTGCAGAAGAGATTCTCGCACAAGAAGCGGTTAAAAAGCGCCTTGATCAGGATCCAGAGACTATCGCGCAACTTGAAATAGCACGCCAGGCAGTTTTGGTTAGAGCATTTCAGGCCGATTATATAAAAAATAATCATGTCAGCGATGATACTTTACGTAAGGAATACGATGTTCTAAGAGTGCAGATGGGTGATAAAGAATATAAAGCTCGCCATATTCTTGTAGAAAACGAAGGCGAAGCGCGGGATATTATTGCTAATCTTAAGAAAGGCGGTAATTTTGCCAAGATTGCTGAAGAAAAATCTATCGATGATGGAAGTAAGGAAAATGGCGGAGAATTAAACTGGAGCCCACCTGCTGCTTATGTCAGACCATTCTCTGAAGCACTGGTAAAATTATCAAAGGGTGGATTGACCGAGCAGCCAGTACAAACTTCATTTGGCTGGCACGTAATTCAATTGATGGATATACGTCCAATGGAAGTTCCTCCATTTGAAGAAGTAAAGCAAAACATACAACAGCGTGTTCTGCAGCGCGAATTTGCTACAGTAGTGCAAGAATTACGCAGCAAAGCAAAAGTAGAATAATTTCCTTCCAATGTCGGGTAGATCGGCAATTAAAACGATTTAAGAAATTTCCTATCTACCCGTGCAGCGAGTCCACAAAGTAGCTCATAACTGGAAGTTCCAGCGTACTTAGCTATTTCATCGACAGGTATGCCTTCACCCCAAAGAACAACTGAGTCTCCTGGTTTTGCATTTTTAATTCCGGTTAGATCTATTGCCAGCATATCCATGGATACTCGACCTAGTAATCGGCTACGCTGATTATTAATCAATACAGGAGTATCAGTGGGTGCATGACGCGGATAGCCATCGGCATAACCACACGCCGCAATGCCAATGCGCATTGGATATTCAGCCTCGAAAAGACCGTGATAACCAACTTTGTCTCCAACTTTCAAATCATGTATTGCAATAATCTTACTTGATAGCGTCATGACCGGTTGAAGGTTGAGATCTGCTGCAGTTTTATCGGAGAAAGGTGAGGCGCCATATAGCATGATCCCAGGACGTACCCAGTTGCCATGGGTTTCAGGGTAATTGATTATGGCGGCTGAGTTAGAAAGTGAGCATGGATAATTATATTTTTTTGTGATTGTTTCGAAACATTGAAGCTGACGAGAAACGCTTGCTTTTTCAGAAGGATCATCGGCGCTGGCAAAATGTGTCATGAGCGTAATATCTTTTATGTGTTGATTATTTATCAATTCCTCAATGATCTGTGGCAATTGTTTGGGAGAAAATCCCAATCGATTCATGCCGGTATTTACCTTTATGAATACACCCATTCTATGTTGCTTGTATTTAGATAACATGGCTACTTGCTCAGTATGATGAATGACGGAACTCAATTGATACTGTTCAAATAAAGCTAATTCGTTTGTAGAAAAGAAGCCTTCCAAGAGTAAAATTGGCTGTTGATAACCTGTGGTGCGTAGAGATATAGCGGCATCTAATTCCAGTAGTGCAAATCCATCGACATTTTTAAGAGCGTTAGCGGTATTAAGTAGTCCATGGCCGTACGCATCTGCTTTGAGAACTGCCAGAATACGCGCATCAGGTGCGTATTGACGGACTATGGTCAGATTATGTGTTAAAGCGGAATGGTTAATGATTGCTTGAATTGGGCGTGACATTAAATTTTATGATAAAAAATATTATTGTTAAGATTCTATCCAGTGCATCGAATATACTTTCAAGCGTTGATGCTTCGGTACCCTGCATAATATGCTAATCTCGTATGTTAGATTGAAATTATTGGTAAAGAATGAGTCAAAGCTTTTTCTTTAAGTAGGCTTTTAAAGAAAGAGTTCAATTATCAGTTACTTGGCGAATAACCAAAATAATAGGAAATAAGTTTGAAACGCGGGTTTTATACTATTATGGCAGCGCAATTCTTTTCTTCACTTGCAGATAATGCGTTGCTCGTTGTGGCGATTGCTTTGCTCATTGATTTGCATGCTCCTGCTTACCTAACACCTATGTTGAAGTTTGTTTTTGTATTGTTCTATGTCATTCTTGCTCCATTTGTTGGCGCATTTGCTGATTCTATGCCAAAAGGGCGAGTCATGTTTATTAGCAATACCATCAAAATTACAGGTTGCGGGTTATTATTTGTTGCTACGCATCAATATTTTGCGTTGGCTGCGTACGCAGTTGTGGGATTGGGTGCCGCCGCTTACTCGCCTGCTAAATATGGCATATTGACAGAATTATTGCCACCGGAAAAACTGGTGATTGCAAACGGATGGATTGAGGGATTAACGGTAGCTTCTATCGTATTGGGGACTGTATTAGGCGGTATATTGATTACTCCTTCGGTTGCGGATGTTTTGTTGCAACTTGATTTCCCTTTTATAGATACAGGAGTAGACAATGCATTGGAAAGTGGGATTTTTCTAATAGCTATCATTTATTCGATCGCGGCACTATTCAATTTGTATATCCCTAATACAGGCGTTGATCATCGTATTCCCAAGAGAAATCCTTTCTTTCTGATTCATGAATTTAGTCACTGCGTTAGATTGTTATGGACAGACAAACTCGGACAGATTTCTCTCGCTGTAACCACTTTGTTTTGGGGAGCAGGTGCCACGCTACAGTTTATTGTTTTGAAATGGGCCGAAGTGGCAATGGATTACCCGCTTAACCAGGCGGCTCAACTGCAAGGTGTGGTAGCTTTAGGTATCGCAGTAGGCGCTATCATGGCAGCTCGTTGGATTTCTTTACGTCAATCAGTAGCAGTCATTCCATTGGGCATTGCAATGGGTATGGTTGTGATGGTTATGGTTTTGGTGAAAGATTTATGGATAGCTATTATTTTGTTGATGTTGATTGGCGGACTGGCAGGATTTTTTGTAGTACCGATGAATGCTTTATTACAACATCGAGGACATATTTTGATGGGGGCCGGGCACTCCATTGCAGTACAGAATTTTAATGAGAATTTGAGTATCCTAGTGATGTTGTCACTTTATGCTTTATTAATTTTACTGGAGGTACATATCTATATTGTCATTGTCGTTTTTGGATTATTTGTATCTGTCATGATGACTTTGGTTAGAAAATGGCACCTGCTAAATCAGAGTAAGGGGGATTCATTGCATTTGATCGGCTCAAGGAAGGGGCGTTAAATTATTTTATTAATTGTTTAGTTGATTGAGCATTTGAATCAAGTAGGTTTTAGGTCAAGGATTTCATGATTGATTGGGCGAGACACAAATCTTTCCAAGCTTTGGCCTTATCCGGAAGAAAGCGTAATAAATAGGCAGGATGATAGGTAACAATCAACGGTGTTCCTGAATAATCATGTGCTTTTCCACGTAAACTGGAAATGCTGCTGTCACACTTAAGAAGATTTTGTGCGGCTACTTTACCTAATGCAATAATAAGTTTTGGTTTGATTAATGCAATTTGCCTAGTCAGGAAAGGTTCACACTGCTTGGCTTCGTATGCGGTAGGGTTTCTATTATTAGGTGGACGGCATTTTACGATATTAGTAATAAAAACCTGATGCTCTCGGCTTAACTTAATTGCTGACAACATTTGGTCAAGCAGTTTTCCAGCTTGTCCTACAAAAGGTTCACCTGTTTCATCTTCTCGAGCACCAGGACCTTCGCCAACAAATAACCAGGTTGCGTTTTTGTCACCGGTACCAAATACAGTATGAGTGCGAGTCAAGCTCAAAGGGCAAGCAGTGCAATGCGCTACTGTTAATTTCAGCTGATCCAAATTCATCTGATCCATTTCTTTGGATTGCTCGAGTGTTTTTGTAGGTGTAAATGAAGATGTAAGCTCTTTACTTGGAGAAGATTTCAGATGAGATGGCTGTTTACGGTTTGAGATGCCTGATCTAAAATACCACGCTGGTAATAGATTTAATTCATTAAGTATTTGTCTGCGTCGGGTATTCATAGTGTTAATTCCATAACAAGTGCATCTTCACGACCACACATTGCCGGGTAATAACCTTTTCGTGTGGCAATATGCTGAAAGCCCATTCGTTTGTATAATTGTGCAGCACCATGATTGGATTCTCGTACATCAAGAAATATCGATTTTACTTTTTGCTCTCTAGAGTATTCAATAAAATACTTAAGTAATTTTTTACCCAAGCCTTTTTTTTGCCAATCAGCAGCAATGCCAAGTGTCAGTATGTGAGATTCTTCGGGACTCATCATCATTATCCCATACCCCTTGAGAGTATCATCCTGTTCGAGCACATGGCAAACATATCCTGCTTTGATGGAATCGGCAAAATTTCCTGGTGACCAGGGAAAAAGAAATATTTCTCGCTCAATGAGAATAATGCGATCTATGTCCAAAAGATCCATTTTTCTGATATCAGCAGCTCGTAGTGATGTCATAACTGTCGTTCATTTTCTTTTAACGCTACCTTGTTTCGTAAGTATATCGGTGTTGCATTAGTTGGATCGGTGCTTGAGTGGAGTAGTGCGAGTTGCGCTATTTCTTTAGCATGCGGATGAATATCAGAGTGAATTCTTTGAAGATTTTTACGATAACGTAACGATAGTTCTTTGCGATAAACATCAAACCCGCTACCGGAGCCATGCCAATTAGTATCAGATAAAACGGGTGCTTGTTGCGGTAAACAAAGAATGGGTGAACTAATAATTTCCCAGCCCTGGTTTGTCACTTTCTGATAAGCTGCATGATATATTTCACCCATACGAGCATCCAGCGCCACAATAACTTTCTGTTTGTCTATTTTTTGCGCCACGGCCTCCAGGGTGCTGATTCTTATGATAGAGATTCCGGCGGCATAGGCCAATCCCTGTGCAATTCCACACGCAATACGTAAACCGGTAAAAGAACCCGGGCCAGCGCCAAAAGCTATGCTATCGATTTGCTGCAATGTCAATTTTGCTTCTACCAATATTTCCTGAATCATAAGTAAAAGAATTTCTGAATGGCGTTGTCCTGCATGAACTTCTTTTTCGATTATTGCCTCTTCCAATAGAAGTGCAACGGAACAAAATTCGGTTGAGGTTTCTAAAGCGAGAATTTTCATGATAGTAGGACTTAGGCTTCAGAACAAATTGATTTAGTTATGAGTAGAAATTATGGAATTTTTTATTTATTTAAGAAATCAGCTTAATTTAGATTCCAATGACCGAGTGGAATATATTCGACTCCGTTGTTTGTTGGTTTCGATTGTATGAGGAACCATTGATCGACATACCACTGGATAGGCTTAATCAAGTCAGTATTGACAAATTGGAAGGCTTTGCGGAATAGAGTGATGTGTGGCTTGTAGGCGCGATTATCAAATACGAACCCATCTTTTGATAGCGCAATTTTTAAAGAATCAGCTAGCGAAAAAAGTTCTGTGGGAAAATTTCTTGCTTGGATGTAAATAATATGATTGTGTCGCCAATAGCCGATTGTGTCCAATTTAAACTCAAATTTATCTGCTGATATAGTTTTCGCGATTTGCCGTAGTGCATGGATCTGGTTAGTGGGGACATCTCCCAAGAATAACAATGTGAGATGGAGATGCTGCATTTTAATTTTACGACCCCTACAAATAGGTTCAAGTATTTCAATATTTCGCATCAATTGCTTTTGTACCTGCCAATAAGGCAATATCGCAAAAAATACTCGAATCGCTTTTCTTTTAATTACGTTGCTCTTAATCAAAATTGTTTTCCGTTTGATCAATCAAGCATACGACTTCGGCCGCAATGCCTTCGCCACGGCCAATTGCACCTAAATGCTCAGCAGTTTTAGCCTTAATGTTGATATTGCCGGCCTGGGTTTTGAGATCCTGTGCAATGTTGCTAATCATGGTAGAGATATGCGGTGCCATTTTAGGAGCTTGAGCAATAATAGTTGCATCAATATTAATGATTTTATATTGAGAGTTTTGCAATAATCTGTTCACGTTGCGTAATAACACACGGCTATCGATATTCTTATAACGAGGATCAGAATCAGAAAAATGTTTTCCTATATCTCCCAATGCTGCTGCACCAAGAAGGGCATCGCAAATGGCATGTAGTAATACATCCGCATCTGAGTGACCAAGTAACCCCTTTTCGTGAGGAATTGTTACTCCACCAATAATCAAAGGGCGACCTTCTACCAGTTGGTGTACATCAAAACCCTGACCTATCCTCATCGTACTCACGTATTGATCCTTTGTTGAATAATTAATTCTGCTAATGCCAAGTCTTTAGGATAAGTGACCTTAAAATTGTAAGTATCACTCAGTATAAGTTTAGGAAAAAATCCTAATGCTTCGATTGCACTTGCATCATCAGTAATATGAAGCTTCTCAGCATTCTGCAGTGCTTTAGTGAGCAATTCATAGCGAAACATCTGTGGCGTTTGTGCTTGCCATATATTTTCTCTAGATTCGGTTTGCATCACACGACTTTTGAGATTGCTGCGTTTTAGGGTATCAGAAACAGGCACTGCTAATAATCCACCAACTTCATCTTGAGTTAATTCATTAATTAATTTCTCCAGTAGAGTTGAAGTTAAGCAAGGTCTGGCAGCGTCATGTACCAAAATCCAATCACTGGTATCAATCAAGCCTTTCAGCTTTGCTGTAGTGAGGCCATTTAGCACACTATCCGCTCGTGTTGCACCACCGCAGGTGAGTACAATTAATTTGCTGGAAAACTCAGACCAGTCATATTTGATCCAATCGCAATCATCCGATGCAAGAACAATAAATATACTTTTGATAAGCTGATTATGATATAGCATGTTGATTGAATGATAAATCATGGGCTTATTATTTAAAGCTAGATATTGCTTTGGAACCTCGCTATTCATGCGAGATCCTGAACCCGCAGCTGGAATTAAAGCAAAAAAGTTTGACATTATAATTTTTATTTAAGAGAACTGATTAGTGCCCCAAGGTTGATAGAATTATTACAGTAATAATGAGCAATTATAAATTCTTACTTATCTTTTGTCTGAGATTGTTGATACATGTATTTCATTAATTAAATATAAAATTCTTATTGTGAAGTAATAGGATTTAACGAAGGTGGACAAGCTTTTTGTGCAGTAGTGGTTATAATTGCTATATTTAACTTTAGGTGAAATTTTATGGAAGCAGAACACATTAATGCAATTTTAAATCGCCTCCAGGATCTCGATAATCGAGCCCATGAGTTGCGGAGGTTTCTTTGACTTTGATTCCAAACAGATTCGATTAAATGAATTAATACGATTGCTTGAAGATGCGACAGTTTGGAACGACAGCGGACGTACTCAAGAAATAGGTCGTGAGAAGAAATTGCTGGAAGGAACTGTTGATACGTTAGTGTCTATGGAAAACCAACTTCGTGATGCTAAGGAGTTATTCCAGATAGCTAAGGATGAAGCAGATGAGGCTGCACTCGTGAGTATTGCTATTGATGCCGAAAATATTGAAAAAGTCGTGGCAAATTTGGAATTTCGTCGTATGTTTTCTGGCCCAATGGATCCGAATAATTGCTTTGTGGATATACAGTCAGGTTCTGGAGGTACTGAAGCGCAAGATTGGGCTGCCATGCTTGAGCGTATGTATCTGCGTTATTGTGAAAGGCAAGGCCTGGCTGTCGAAATTTTGGAAGAATCGCCAGGTGACATAGCTGGTATTAAAAGTGCTACTTTAAAAGTTTCTGGGGAATATGCATATGGCTTCTTGCGAACAGAAACCGGTGTGCATCGATTGGTTAGAAAATCGCCATTTGACTCTGGTAACCGTCGCCATACTTCTTTTGCAAGCGTTTTCGTTTATCCAGAAGTGGATGACAGTATAGAAATTGAGATCAATCCGGCGGATTTAAGGATAGATACATTCAGAGCATCTGGGGCGGGAGGGCAACACATTAATAAAACAGATTCTGCTATTCGGATTACGCATAACCCTACTGGAATAGTTGTGCAATGCCAAAGTGGTCGCTCACAGCACAGGAACAAGGCGGACGCAATTGCGATGTTGAAGTCGAGGTTATTTGAGGCAGAGTTACGTAAGCGCAATGAAGCGAAGCAAACTATAGAAGATACTAAAACGGATATCGGCTGGGGACATCAAATTCGGTCCTATGTGTTGGATCAGTCAAGAATAAAGGATTTGCGTACGAATATAGAAATTGGAAATACACAAAGTGTGCTGGATGGGGATTTGAGCAATTTTATAGAAGCAAGCCTCAAGCAGGGTGTCAAATAAGTTAAATTATAGTAGTTCAGATTTGATCTGACAGTTGGTCCTGTCAAAAGTGGGATTGCTCGGTTTGAATCGCCCCGATTTTTCCGGAGACTTTTTTGTTTGAGTCAGAGACTGCATCAACCGACTCCGGGGTGGCAAATTCCACTTCATCAATATGGCGCCAAGCACCGTGATGCCATATGACTTCTATTTTGAATAATCCAATAATTGTTTCGAACAGAGCAGTGTCGTAAGAATTGCCAACACTGCCAACAGAGGTATCGAAATTGATATTGGCTTCTGCCAGGAGCTCTGTATAACGAATCGACAGATACTGACTGTCATGATCGCTGTGCTGAATTAATACTTTTGTTTCCCGTCGTGCCCACAAAGCTTGTTCCAATGTATTGAGCTCCCTATAGATGCGCAATGATCGGCTGGATCGCCAACCAACAATACAACGTGCAAAAATAATCTGTAATAAAAGCCACATAAACAAACCCTGTCCAAGTTGCGACAAAGATAAAGTCTGCTACTCACAACAGGTTCGGTCGGGCCGCTACACATCGCCGATTTAATATTGCCTGCTGGTCGCTCATGCAAGTCACATGCAATTAAAGGATCTCATTTTTTGCCGTAACGGAAGCCTTGTATCCAAGCTTCTTTTGCTCTGATGTTTAGTTCGTCAAATCGGATAACTGATAGATAAGATCAAAGGCTACTATAGTTAAATTAATTGTTAATGGGTGAATGATTGTATTGTAAGGATATTTTTGTATGAATAAATTTTAAAGACTAGAATCTTGCAAATAAGCAAAGAAAAGCCTTGACCAGAAAAGTAGGGTCTGTATAATTCCGTTTCTCTGCTGCTTAGCAAGAAATAACAAGTAGCAACGCTCTTTAAAAAAATACAATCGATAGGTGTGGATACTTAATAAAGTGATGAGTTAATTAGCTCAAAATGATGAGCTAATTAATTCTAAAAAATAGTATTCGCAAGCAGTTATAGGTATTGGATAATCAAATTATTTCAATTATCAAAACGTCAGGCGAGAGAGTAAACAGAATTGAACTTAAGAGTTTGATCCTGGCTCAGATTGAACGCTGGCGGCATGCTTTACACATGCAAGTCGAACGGCAGCACGGGTGCTTGCACCTGGTGGCGAGTGGCGGACGGGTGAGTAATACATCGGAACGTGTCCTTAAGTGGGGGATAACGCATCGAAAGATGTGCTAATACCGCATAATATCTGAGGAAGAAAGTGGGGGATCGCAAGACCTCATGCTTTTGGAGCGGCCGATGTCTGATTAGCTAGTTGGTGAGGTAATGGCTCACCAAGGCATCGATCAGTAGTTGGTCTGAGAGGACGACCAGCCACACTGGGACTGAGACACGGCCCAGACTCCTACGGGAGGCAGCAGTGGGGAATTTTGGACAATGGGCGCAAGCCTGATCCAGCAATGCCGCGTGAGTGAAGAAGGCCTTCGGGTTGTAAAGCTCTTTCAGTCGAAAAGAAAAGGTTGTGGCTAATATCCACAATCCATGACGGTATCGACAGAAGAAGCACCGGCTAACTACGTGCCAGCAGCCGCGGTAATACGTAGGGTGCGAGCGTTAATCGGAATTACTGGGCGTAAAGGGTGCGCAGGCGGTCTTGTAAGTCAGATGTGAAATCCCCGGGCTTAACCTGGGAATTGCGTTTGAAACTGTGAGACTAGAGTGTAGCAGAGGGGGGTGGAATTCCATGTGTAGCAGTGAAATGCGTAGAGATATGGAAGAACATCGATGGCGAAGGCAGCCCCCTGGGTTAACACTGACGCTCAGGCACGAAAGCGTGGGGAGCAAACAGGATTAGATACCCTGGTAGTCCACGCCCTAAACTATGTCAACTAGTTGTTGGGTCTTATTAGACTTGGTAACGAAGCTAACGCGTGAAGTTGACCGCCTGGGGAGTACGGTCGCAAGATTAAAACTCAAAGGAATTGACGGGGACCCGCACAAGCGGTGGATTATGTGGATTAATTCGATGCAACGCGAAAAACCTTACCTACCCTTGACATGTCAAAAAGCATTCAGAGATGAGTGTGTGCTCGAAAGAGAATTTGAACACAGGTGCTGCATGGCTGTCGTCAGCTCGTGTCGTGAGATGTTGGGTTAAGTCCCGCAACGAGCGCAACCCTTGTCATTAATTGCCATCATTAAGTTGGGCACTTTAATGAGACTGCCGGTGATAAACCGGAGGAAGGTGGGGATGACGTCAAGTCCTCATGGCCCTTATGGGTAGGGCTTCACACGTAATACAATGGCGCGTACAGAGGGTTGCCAACCCGCGAGGGGGAGCTAATCTCACAAAGCGCGTCGTAGTCCGGATCGGAGTCTGCAACTCGACTCCGTGAAGTCGGAATCGCTAGTAATCGCGGATCAGCATGTCGCGGTGAATACGTTCCCGGGTCTTGTACACACCGCCCGTCACACCATGGGAGTGGGTTTCACCAGAAGCAGGTAGTCTAACCGCAAGGAGGGCGCTTGCCACGGTGAGATTCATGACTGGGGTGAAGTCGTAACAAGGTAGCCGTAGGGGAACCTGCGGCTGGATCACCTCCTTTCAAGAGAGCTTTATTTAAGTATCCACACCTATCGATTGTTAATAGGCAGAGCTAAGAGTCGGAGATCTGTTTTGTGAAAATGGATTGTTCTGGTAGATAGATGATGCTTAGACTCGATTTGGGGTCTGTAGCTCAGTTGGTTAGAGCACACGCTTGATAAGCGTGGGGTCGGTGGTTCAAGTCCACCCAGACCCACCAACAAGTTAAAGGGGGTGTAGCTCAGCTGGGAGAGCACCTGCTTTGCAAGCAGGGGGTCATCGGTTCGATCCCGTTCACCTCCACCATGATTATTTATACGATAATGATGGAGTGAATCCTTGTGGTTGTTTGACTTAGTAATGCCTATGCATGTCAAAGAAATTTTGTTCTTTAAAAAAATGGAAAAGTAAAATATTTAATTGGTGTAAAAGAATGTGCTATTTTTAATTCTTTATACCAATATAATATAGGGTTAGATTGTATTTTTAAAATTATTGTGTGAAGTAAAAATCAACAATAGCTATAATTTTTATAATATCAAGTTATTAAAGTTATAGGATCAAGCAAATAAGTGCATGTGGTGGATGCCTTGGCGATTACAGGCGATGAAGGACGTGGAAGCCTGCGAAAAGCTTCGGGGAGTTGGCAAGCAAACTTTGATCCGAAGATATCCGAATGGGGAAACCCAACCCGCAAGGGTTACTCCCACCTGAATACATAGGGTGGGTAGAGCGAACCTGGAGAACTGAAACATCTAAGTATCCAGAGGAAAAGAAATCAACCGAGATTCCCAAAGTAGTGGCGAGCGAAATGGGATCAGCCTTCAATATTTAGCATTTAAATTAATCGAATTTTCTGGAAAGTTAAGCCATAGCAGGTGATAGCCCTGTAGGTGAAAATTTAAATGTGGAACTAAGATTGAGACAAGTAGGGCGGGACACGTGAAATCCTGTTTGAAGATGGGGGGACCATCCTCCAAGGCTAAATACTCGTAATCGACCGATAGTGAACCAGTACCGTGAGGGAAAGGCGAAAAGAACCCCGGAAGGGGAGTGAAATAGATCCTGAAACCGCATGCATACAAACAGTAGGAGCTCGTAAGAGTGACTGCGTACCTTTTGTATAATGGGTCAGCGACTTACATTCAGTAGCAAGCTTAACCGCGTAGGGGAAGCGTAGCGAAAGCGAGTCTTAATAGGGCGAATAGTTGCTGGGTGTAGACCCGAAACCAGATGATCTACTCATGGCCAGGATGAAGCGAAGGTAACACTTCGTGGAGGTCCGAACCCACTAATGTTGAAAAATTAGGGGATGAGCTGTGGGTAGGGGTGAAAGGCTAAACAAATCTGGAAATAGCTGGTTCTCTCCGAAAACTATTTAGGTAGTGCCTCATGTATCACCTTTGGGGGTAGAGCACTGTTATGGCTAGGGGGTCATTGAGACTTACCAAACCATTGCAAACTCCGAATACCAAAGAGTGCAAGCATGGGAGTCAGACATCGGGTGCTAACGTCCGGTGTCAAAAGGGAAACAACCCAGACCCTCAGCTAAGGTCCCAAAGACACAGTTAAGTGGGAAACGAAGTGGGAAGGCATAAACAGTCAGGAGGTTGGCTTAGAAGCAGCCATCCTTTAAAGAAAGCGTAATAGCTCACTGATCGAGTCGTCCTGCGCGGAAGATGTAACGGGGCTCAAACTGTGCACCGAAGCTAGGGATTTACATTTATGTAAATGGTAGGAGAGCGTTCCGTAGGCCTGTGAAGGTGGCTTGTAAAGGCTGCTGGAGGTATCGGAAGTGCGAATGCTGACATGAGTAGCGATAAAGGAAGTGAAAAGCTTCCTCGCCGAAAACCCAAGGTTTCCTGTGCAACGTTAATCGACGCAGGGTAAGTCGGCCCCTAAGGTGAGGCAGAAATGCGTAGCTGATGGGAAACTGGTTAATATTCCAGTACCTTTGTCCAATGCGATGTGGGGACGGAGAAGGTTAGCTCAGCCGGGTGTTGGATGTCCCGGTTCAAGCGTGTAGATATATTGCTTTGGCAAATCCGGGCGATTAAATTGAGACGCGATAACGAAACACTCTTCGGAGTGCCAAGTGAGTGATACCATGCTTCCAGGAAAAGCCACTAAGCTTCAGTTGGACGAGGACCGTACCGCAAACCGACACAGGTGGGTAGGATGAGAATTCTAAGGCGCTTGAGAGAACTCAGGAGAAGGAACTCGGCAAAATGACACCGTAACTTCGGGAGAAGGTGTGCCTTAAGTATGTGTAATGCTTTTCGCATGAAGCAGAATAAGGTTGCAATAAACTGGTGGCTGCGACTGTTTAATAAAAACATAGCACTCTGCAAACACGTAAGTGGACGTATAGAGTGTGACGCCTGCCCGGTGCCGGAAGGTTAAATGATGGGGTGCAAGCTCTTGATTGAAGCCCCGGTAAACGGCGGCCGTAACTATAACGGTCCTAAGGTAGCGAAATTCCTTGTCGGGTAAGTTCCGACCTGCACGAATGGCGTAACGATGGCCACACTGTCTCCTCCTGAGACTCAGCGAAGTTGAAATGTTTGTGAAGATGCAATCTCCCCGCGGCTAGACGGAAAGACCCCGTGCACCTTTACTGTAGCTTTACATTGGACTTTGATAACATTTGTGTAGGATAGGTGGGAGACTTTGAAGTGGATTCGCTAGAATTCATGGAGTCAACCTTGAAATACCACCCTGATGTTGTTGAGGTTCTAACCTAGATCCATTATCTGGATTGGGGACCGTGTATGGTGGGCAGTTTGACTGGGGCGGTCTCCTCCCAAATTGTAACGGAGGAGTACGAAGGTACGCTAAGTACGGTCGGAAATCGTGCTGATAGTGCAATGGCAAAAGCGTGCTTAACTGCGAGACTGACAAGTCGAGCAGGTGCGAAAGCAGGTCATAGTGATCCGGTGGTTCTGTATGGAAGGGCCATCGCTCAACGGATAAAAGGTACGCCGGGGATAACAGGCTGATTCCTCCCAAGAGTTCATATCGACGGGGGAGTTTGGCACCTCGATGTCGGCTCATCACATCCTGGGGCTGTAGCCGGTCCCAAGGGTATGGCTGTTCGCCATTTAAAGTGGTACGTGAGCTGGGTTTAAAACGTCGTGAGACAGTTTGGTCCCTATCTGCCGTGGGCGTTGGAAATTTGAGAGGACCTGCTCCTAGTACGAGAGGACCGGAGTGGACGCACCTCTGGTGTACCGGTTATGACGCCAGTCGTATCGCCGGGTAGCTATGTGCGGAAGAGATAACCGCTGAAAGCATCTAAGCGGGAAACTCTCCTCAAGATGAGATTTCCCGAGGGTTTAACCCTCCTAAAGGTTCGTCGAAGACTACGACGTTGATAGGTCGGGTGTGTAAGCATAGTAATATGTTAAGCTAACCGATACTAATTGACCGTGAGGCTTGATCCTATAACTATAATAATTTGATAAGTTATACATATTTTATTGATTATTCTAACCCAATTTACTTTTTCTGAAATCAAATGATAGCTGCAAATTGTTTGATTTATAAGTTACGCTTGGCGGCCATAGCACTTTGGACCCACTTCTTCCCATCCCGAACAGAACCGTGAAACGAAGCTGCGCCGATGATAGTGTGTAATCGCATGTGAAAGTAGGTTACCGCCAGGCACTCATCAAAAAACCCATCACTAATTATAGTGATGGGTTTTTTATTTTAAATTGTTTAAAATTAATTTTTTTAGTAGAGTGTACTCAAGTTTGAATTGCAACTTTTATAAGATTAATTTTACTTTTACTTTCTACGCGCATGGCTTAATTATTCTTTGTGTTAAGTTGCTACTTCTTTTTTTACGGGAAAATGATTATGAATGATTCTGATCTTAAGAAAGATAACTGGGAAAGAAATTTATTAGAAGATCTTGTTTTAGCATCTTTAAATGAGCAACGTCGCGCGAGAAGATGGGGAATCTTTTTTAAACTAATTACGTTTCTGTATCTTTTTATTTTATTATTTTTTGCGTTAGGCTGGCTAGACGACGGAAAGGTTAGACTTACTGACAAGCATACTGCATTGATAGATTTGCGCGGTACGATAACTGCTGATGGCATGAACAGCGCTGATAAGATAAATAGTAGTCTTCGGTCCGCGTTTCAAGATAAAAATACAAGAGGTGTTATTTTAAGGATAAATAGCCCTGGCGGAAGCCCAGTGCAATCAGGATATATTAATGATGAGATACGCCGTTTGCGTGCTAAATATCCAGATATTCCGCTTTATGCTGTAGTTGGAGATATGTGTGCTTCAGGTGGGTATTATATTGCTGCAGCTGCAGATAAAATATTTGTAGATAAGGCAAGTCTGATTGGATCCATTGGTGTATTAATGGATAGTTTTGGTTTTACTGGAACCTTGGAGAAATTAGGCATTGAAAGACGCTTATTAACTGCGGGCGAAAATAAAACATTCCTAGATCCTTTTTCTCCGTTGGATCCAGTTCAAAAAGAGCATGCTACCAAGTTATTACGCGAAGTACATGAACAATTTATTCAGGTAGTTAAGCAGGGAAGAGGAGATCGGTTGAAGAATGATCCAGAGATATTTAGTGGCTTCGTTTGGACTGGTCAAAAAAGCATTGATTTGGGACTTGCTGATGCGATGGGCAATGCGGATTATGTTGCTCGAGAAATTATTAAAGCAGAAACACTAACAGATTTTACTCCTCGCGAGGGAATTGCGGATGTATTCTCCAAGCGATTTAGTCAAATCATTTTTAACATTTTGCTTGAGACTGGATGGGTTATTAAATAGAGCTTACTCATAAATACAGCGATCAGCTATGCGTTGCCTAGTAGAAATTATGGTTTGAGATGAATCGGCAGGCACGCGCAAACGGAACTTCTCTGGGTATACTCTTTTTGGGCAATCAAAAAGTTATTTTGGCAGCAAGATTTTTCAGGCAAATAAAAACCTACACCAGAATAAGCAGACTCATAACCGGGAAGATGCTATTAATCAATGTGGCAGACGTATCAGCGCACTTGGCCCGAATATTTTTAAGTCGATATCCATACTTTCCTCCAAGCGGAATGCGCTCGAGATATTCCTGTCGCCTTTGTGCTTTCATGTACATCAGTAATCCCCCCATTTTTAATGGGAGCTTACAGTAGAGGGTTTTAGTTTAAAATCTTCTGCCAGCCCCATCGCTGGTGTAATACCTC
>NZ_PXXU01000027.1 GCF_003011925.2 Nitrosomonas supralitoralis | reverse complement strand
GACCGGACAGATTAATTGTCGTCTAATAGACAGGGGACAATTTGCCAAGATTGAGGCGCGCCGCGCATTTCTTGTTTCACGCACCGATCAATTGCGAGTACTTGTAGATTGGCCTGCGCCAAGGTGTGCTGAGCCACCTTCATTTACTGAGGTATATGTAAGTCGGGACATCTACTGGTGGATGAGAAATTCACCATACGAAGTACCTTCACAATTTGTGCGCATTGATGCGTTGGACGGATGGATTCGGTCTTGGATCGGCGGTTCTTAGCGGCTTGTATTGAATTTAGTGACTGAAATGGTTAAATCTGCAATATGGTCTTACCCAGGATGCGCCAGCGAGTCCGCCGAACCGTACTTATTCAATCTGATATTGATTGAATGGAAGCTATTTCGAGTAGTTTTTTAGCGCAAACATATCACGCATTCGCATTATGGATAGGCCGTCACGGTGTTTTCATCACGCGTCAGTAAATGCATCAGTTTGGGATGAATGAACAACTTTTCGCGTCCGACGGTTCGCTCTTCCAGCACGCCGATTTCCACAAGCTGTTTGAGATAGCGCGAAGCGGCTTGGCGTCCGGCGATGTTTTTTTCAACCAGGTTCTGAATCCGGCAATAGGGCAGATCAAAAATCAAATCCACCAGTTCTCGGCTGTAGATTTTCGGCGCTTTCTGTTTCACATAATCAATTGTCAAGCCTGAGAGGGTACGGATCGCGGCGATCTTAGCGGTAGTCCAGCACGCCGTGTCTTCGATGCCGTGCAGCAAGTAGACAATCCACGGTTCCCATGCCTGGTTGCGTGTGACATCGAGCAGCAGGCGGTAATACTCGGTTTTGTTCCTGATGATGTAGCGGCTGAGGTAAAGAATCGGCAGTGTCAATAAATCTTCCTGGATTAGAAATAGGCTATTCAGCACACGCCCGGTGCGGCCATTGCCATCGGTGAACGGGTGAATCGCTTCGAATTGGTAATGCCCGGCTGCCATGCGGATCAGCGGGTCGACATCGTGCGCCTCATGCAAGTAACGCTCCCAGTTGGCTAATTTGGATCGCAGTAGGTTTTCCCCGACGGGCGGTGTATAAATTACTTCAGCGGTCGCCTGGTTGGCCAGTGCTGTTCCAGAAACCCGCCGCACCTGCATGTCCATGCCCTTGATGCGGGTGCATACTTGTTCCGCCGTGCGGGTATTCAGCGGATGTTGCTTTAGTGCTCGAAATCCTTCCAGCAGTGCACTGCTATAACGCAGGGCTTCGCGCGTGGCTGGGTCGGCGTGTTCTTTGGTATTTTGGAACTGAAACAATCGGTACGTCGTCGTGACGATGTTCTCGATTTCCGAGCTGGCTTGGGCTTCGAGCAGCGGTAGAGCATTGATCAGAACACCCTGGTTGGGAATAAGTTCAGCAGCTTGCTTGAGTTCTGCCAATGCGGCACGGGCGGCGATACACGGCTTTAGTACCGTACGTGTTTCCAGATCGGCTGCGGGCGGCAACGGCGGAAGGTTGTTGTAAGGTTGATCCGGACGCCAAGCAGTCATGATTTAATTTTCACATTTTTGCGACACGTCGTCAGTTTATGTCGTCCGCAGCGACAGGTCAATCAAATATGTCGCAAATTTAATGTTTTTGCGACATGTCAATCAGACATTAAAGCGGAAATGCATCACATCGCCGTCCTTGACGATATATTCCTTGCCTTCGAGGCGCATCTTACCCGCTTCTTTGGCACCCTGTTCCCCTTTATAAGTAATAAAATCTTCATAACTGGTTACTTCGGCACGAATGAATCCTTTTTCAAAATCGGTGTGGATGACTCCAGCTGCTTGTGGTGCCGTATCGCCTTTGTGGATGGTCCATGCTCTGACTTCCTTGACGCCCGCAGTAAAATAAGTCTGCAATCCGAGCAATTCGTAGCCAGCGCGTACTAGGCGGTTGAGCCCCGGTTCTTCCAGGTTAAGATCC
Organism: Nitrosomonas supralitoralis; assembly: GCF_003011925.2. Classification (GTDB taxonomy): domain Bacteria; phylum Pseudomonadota; class Gammaproteobacteria; order Burkholderiales; family Nitrosomonadaceae; genus Nitrosomonas; species Nitrosomonas supralitoralis. Next base: position 44,996 of record NZ_PXXU01000027.1, on the reverse strand, counting down.
GCCAAGAAGATTTTCTTGTCTTCATCGGGCAATTCCGCGATTTCTGCTTCAAGCGCTGCGCATATCGCTACGACCGGTGCACCTTCTGTAGCCGCGCATTCTTCCACACGGCTTAACAGCGGATTATTAACAAAGCCGTGATCATTCACATTTGCTACGTAAATGGCCGGTTTCGCGGTCAACAAACAAAGCGGCTGCAGCAAGAGCTTTTGTTCTTTATCCAAATCTAGTGTTCTGGCGGGTTTACCCTGGTTCAGATGTAATTGTGTCTGCTCCAATAAAGCGCATAATTTGATTGCATCTTTGTTGCCTGATTTAGCGATCTTGGCTTCGCGTAACAGTGCTTTTTCGATTGTGGCCAGATCGGCCAGCGCTAGCTCGGTTTGAATAACCTCAATATCCGAGATAGGATCGACCTTGCCTGTAACATGCACTACATTATCATCGGTGAAACAGCGCACCATATTGACGATGCCATCGGTTTCGCGGATATTGGCCAAGAACTTGTTACCCAGCCCTTCTCCTTTGGATGCGCCGGCAACCAATCCGGCAATATCCACGAATTCGACAATGGCCGGTTGCACTTTCTGCGGTTTGACAATTTCGTTTAGTTTCTGCAATCGTGGGTCTGGTACTTCGACAATGCCGACGTTGGGGTCAATGGTGCAGAAAGGATAGTTTTCTGCGGCAATACCCGCCTTGGTCAAGGCATTGAACAAGGTAGATTTACCGACATTGGGAAGACCCACGATTCCGCATTTAAGACTCATGACCTGGTTCTCATTAAAATGGATTAAAAAACGATTGTGTGAAACTACTACGGTATGGTTATACTTTTGTGTGTAATTTCATCATTGCAGCTTCGCAGTCGCCTTGTGCGATAAGCGGCCAGACTTCCAGGCTTCTTGCGATAGCTTCATTGATCAGCGGTGCCTCTTCCTTTCTCGGCTGGCTTAATACATAACTCACGACTGCATCGCGATCACCCGGATGACCAATGCCAATGCGCAGTCGCCAGAAATCCTGAGTGCCTAATTTTACTGCAATATCCTTGAGACCGTTATGCCCGCCCATGCCGCCGCCTTTTTTTAGTTTGGCGATACCGGGAGATAGGTCCAGCTCATCATGGATCACGATCATTTCATCCGTCTGGATTTTATAAAACTGACACAATGCAGCTACAGATTGCCCGCTTCTATTCATATAGGTTTGCGGTTCCAGTAGCCATAAATCAATATCTTCTTGGTGAATCTGTGTGCACAAGCCATGAAACCGAGCTTCCGGCTTCAGTGGTGCGTGCAGCATCTGAGATAATCGATCCACCCACTCAAAACCGGCATTATGGCGTGTTCCTGCATATTCTCTGCCAGGGTTACCCAATCCAACAATAAGTTTCATGAAATGATGTCAAAGTGCAGTGTGAATTTTTTGGATTATTGGAATATGGATTTAGAAACGAAAAATCTGCCGGTAAAAAGCTCAATCCCGGCAGATTGGTTAAATTTCCAAAGCAGCCTAAGTGTTTTTTCTTACTTAGGCTATTCTTTTTCGGCGCTTGCTTCCTCACTGGAAGCTTCTTCAGAGAGCACCGATCTTGGGATTACAATCGTTGCTACTGGTAAATCATCGCCTTTTACCAAAGCAACTGTCTCGACATCTTTAGGCAATACCAGGTCACTCAGATGCAATGTATGTCCCGCAGTGAGTTCCGCCAAATCAACTGATATAAATTCTGGCAAATCACTTGGTAGGCAGCTGATGTCTACTTCAGTCAAGATGTGAGAAACAATCCCACCGGAAGTTTTAACACCTGGCGAAATTTCGGCATTGATAAAGTGCAATGGAACTTTCATATGTATTTTCTTATTCTTGTCGATTCTTTGAAAATCCACATGCAGCACTTGTTTCTTGAAAGGGTGCATTTGTACATCGCGCAATAACACAGGTTCTTTTTTTCCTGCAACACTTAATGTGAGAATGGATGCATGAAATGCTTCCAGTCTGAGCTTGTGAAACAAATCATTATGATCCATCTCAATTGATTGCGATGCTTGGTCACCACCATAAATGATTGCTGGCACCTTGCCAGAACCACGCAGGCGGCGGCTCGCACCCTTTCCCTGCAAAGTGCGCTTATCGGCACTGATTTCTATTTTCATCTTGACTACTCCATGTTGATGGTTTGTTCGCGACCAAACAAACCGGTTTAAAAATGACTCAATTTATTCCATAAATAAGGAGCTTAATGAGCTTTCATTACTGATGCGTAACATAGTTTCCGCCAACAGATTGGCAATGCTTAGCTGACAAATTCGATCACAAGCGATTGCATCGCTGCGCAGCGGTATTGTGTCCGTGACCACTAGCTTATCCAAAGCTGAATTCTGGATACGCTCCACCGCATTGCCTGACAGAACGGCATGCGTCGAATAGGCTAACACTGTTCGTGCGCCATGCTCTTTTAATGCTTTTGCTGCTTCGCAAAGAGTATTTGCTGTATCTACCAGGTCATCAATTATGACACAGGTACGATCCTTGACTTCGCCGATGATATTCATCACCTTAGCCTCATTGGGTTTGGGACGTCGCTTGTCGATAATGGCCAAGTCACATTCCAGACGCTTGGCCAGATGCCGGGCGCGTACCACTCCACCAACATCCGGTGATACCACGATCAGATTCTGATAATTATGTTTCCAGATATCTCCCAGCAAAATTGGCATGCCATAAATATTGTCAACAGGAATATCAAAAAATCCTTGAATTTGATCAGAATGCAAATCCATAGTCAGCAATCGGTCAATGCCAACAGTAGTCAGCATATTTGCTACTACTTTAGCAGTGATCGGTACGCGCACTGAACGAGGCCTTCTGTCTTGCCGCGCATAACCGAAATACGGCATCGCAGCAGTAATACGACCAGCAGATGCACGTTTCAAGGCATCGACCATGACTAGTATTTCCATCAGGTTATCATTAGTCGGTGCGCAGGTGGATTGCAGCACAAAAACATCTTTTCCACGTACATTCTCAAGGATTTCCACCATGATCTCGCCATCACTAAAACGCCCTACAGTTGCGCGTCCAAGATGGATGTTGAGATGCCTGACAACATCTTGGGCCAATTTGGGGTGGGCTGTACCGGTGAAAACCATCAAACTGTCATAAGACATGTTTTTTCTTCGTTCTTTGAGCTAATTAGCTGGAAAAAGGAGCACTGATTTGTTTAGTTAAACGAGTTACTTTCAGCAATTTGCTGTCAAGTTTAACCAATAGTTCATTCACTTATTCATTAAGAGATTCAGTGAAATCCATATAAACTGGCAGGGGAGGTAGGGATCGAACCTACGAATGCCGGAATCAAAATCCGGTGCCTTACCACTTGGCGACTCCCCTATATTTTTATTTCACTATCTGCTGCATCGGATGATAATCCAAGCCTCTTGCCATAAAGCCTGCCATACTATCAGGAATGTGTTCAAAAACAGCCTGAGCTGCTGCTTCAGATGCAAATTCAGCAAAAACGCAAGCACCTGACCCACTCATCGCCGTTATTGTAGTATTTTCCTGCCGCTTTAGCCACTCTAAACTTTGTGCAACTTCCGAGTATGATCGGCAAACAGGCAATTCCAAATCATTATGGCCTTGCCAGACAGAAAAGGGCGGTATTTTGATCGGAATCGTGTTGCGTGTCAAATCTTTGCTCGCGAAAATCTCGGCAGTTGATACTTGCACTGGCGGTACTAGAACTACATACCAGGCAGGTGGCAATTTAATGCTGGTTAATTTTTCACCGATTCCTTCGGCGAAAGCATTTTCTCCAAAAATAAAGATCGGAATATCAGCACCTAGCTGAAGCCCTAATTTGAGCAAGTGTTGTTTGCTCAAATTAACCTTCCATAAATAATTCAGTGCCAGCAGTGTAGTAGCTGCATCCGAGCTACCGCCACCCAAACCGCCTCCCATGGGGATTTGTTTTTGCAAAAATATATCAACACCCTGTTGTGTTCCTGTTGCCTGTTTTAGCAATATAGCTGCGCGAACACATAGATCTTTTTCTTCTGGTACACCAGCAATGGGATTGTGCAGCTTGATTATGCCATCTGTCCGCAGTCTAAAACTTAACTGATCCGAATAATCGATAAAACGAAAAACTGTTTGCAGTAAATGGTATCCATCCTCTCTGCGGCCAATCACATGTAAAAAAAGATTCAGCTTGGCAGGAGCAGAAAATGTAAACATGAATAAAGGTATGAGAAAAAAGTGGTTATGAATTATATGGAAAAAACTATTCAACCTTCCAGTTATCTATTACCAATCTGATTCTTAAGTTGTCATAGAACAAATTGATTATTCTGGGAAGAGCAAGAGAATTTAACTGCGAGGACGTAAAACTGGCATAATGAATATGCCAGCCGTCTTGACGAATATTGATAATTTGATCTTTTCTATCCAGATCCTTTTCTGCTGCGGTTAATGGTAAATGTGTGCCCTGTATCCAGTATTGTAAACCATTCAGTGGTAAACGCCACCCCAGAATTTCTTCGGTTAGACTCTCGGCATCTGGTGCATAAAACGCCTCTAGCTTTGAGGTGATTAAGCGCACCCCTTCGAGATCTTTCGTAATTTCTGCGACTGCTTGACCTAAAGGAGTGAATAGCAGAATCTCATCGCTGGCTGCCATATGCTGCCAGCGAAAGCTGCCGGAGAAACTTTGATTTTTATCTTGAATGGAGATTCTGCCTAGAATATTAAAATCATTGGCAGGAATAGTCTGAGCACTAGCAAGGAGAGGTTCGGTAAAAATAGTCGTTGCAACCGCATCAGAGGGAGGCTGACTCGGTAGTGTTCTACAACCTGAAGATAGCAAAATGATGCAGCCTATCAAAAATCCCAGAATAACATTCATTTGATGAGCTTTGATCCCATTCACTGGTAATTTAGAATCTCTAAATTCAATACCAAGATTAATTGATTTCAATTCATTAATTACCAATGCGCAAGGAGTGTATAAAAGATTCTAATTATTTATGGTCTTATTGGTTGGGTGATAATCGGGCAGAACGATATTGAGTTCCAGTGTTTCTTGGTTTTCGTCTTGTTCAAAATTAACTGATATGGCATCTTGATCCACATTAACGTACTTACGGATAACTTCTAAGAGCTCTTTTTGTAATTGCGGTAAATAAGAGGGTTGATTGCGATAAGTGCGTTCATGCGCAACAAGAATTTGTAACCTTTCTTTGGCAAGCGAAGCGGTCTTAGGTTTTGATGATCTGAAATAGTCCAGTAAGCTCATTTTCTTCCCCCGAAAAGCCTCCTGAGAAACCCCTTCTTACCATCTATAAATCGATGTGGTAGTTTCTCTCCTAAATACCGCGCAACGACATCGGCATAAGCCTGGCCTGCTTCACTTTTTTCATCCAGAATCACCGGTATACCAGCATTTGATGCGGATAAGACAGATTTTGATTCAGGTATAATGCCTAACAATTCCAAGGATAAGATTTCTTGCACATCCTCAAGGCTCAGCATTTCACCTAATTTTACTCTGTCGGCATCATATCGGGTCAACAATAAATATTCCTTGATAGGCTCTTCATTTCTTTCAGCGCGCCGTGATTTGCTCGACAAGATACCCAACATGCGATCCGAATCTCTGACCGAAGAAATTTCCGGATTGGTAACGACAAAAGCATCGTCGGCAAAATAAAGCGCTAAATTGGCGCCTTTTTCGATACCCGCAGGCGAATCGCAAACAATGTATCCGAAATCCTTGGATAATTCATCTAATACCTTACCTACGCCTTCATGTGTCAGCGCGTCCTTATCGCGCGTTTGCGAAGCTGGCAGGATATAGAGTAGATTGCAGTTCTTGTCGCGAATAAGTGCTTGATTGAGGCTTGCTTCTCCATTGATAACATTAATAAAATCATAAACAACCCGACGCTCGCAGCCGAGAATCAAATCCAGGTTCCGCAAGCCCACGTCAAAATCAATCACCGCTGTTTTGTGGCCCTTTTTCGCCAGTCCCATGGCAATTGCTGCGCTTGTTGTTGTTTTACCAACGCCACCTTTGCCCGACGTCACGACTATAATTCTTGCCAATTGAGTCTCCTTTGCTATTAGTTTTAAGCAATCTCTTTTATGATCAATGCATGATTCTGTAAATATATTTGTACCGGATGATTGTATGTTTGCTTATTCAAATCTTCACTGGTTTTATAATCTCCCGCGATAGAGATAAGCTCTGCCTGCAAATCGAAGCAAAATATTCTGGCAGCTGTGTTGCCATGTACACCGGCCAGAGCGCGACCACGCAGAGTATTATAGACGTGTATGTTACCTTCGGCCATAATTTCGGCGCCTGCACTGACCTGAGATAAGATGATCAGGTCTCCGGATGCGTAGATACGCTGCCCGGAGCGAATTGGCTGAGTAACTAAAATTGTTGCCGCAGATATCGGTGGAATTGCAGCTGGTTGCACGGGTTCTTTGACAGCGATTACTTCCGGTTGCGCGGGAGGCTGCTGGGTATTTTCAGGTTTTTGCACTTCTCCAATAACAATTGAGTTACCTAACTCACGCACTGTGTCTATTGGAAGCGACAGAGCACGGGCTTGCTTGTTTTGCTGCTCATTGCCTCCACGAATTCCAACAGGAAAAAAACCAATCCTGCGCAATAACTGCATGAGCTCAACAAAATCCAAATCCAGATTTAATTTATTCACCTCACGTAAATCGATAATCAAAGGAGAATCTTTAAAAAAATCCGGTGCCAGACTAATTTTATCGTGCAGCGCTTGCTCTATCGCAACCATGTCATTCGTATAAAGAATAAGTATAGGTGCAAAAAAAGTGCTGCTTTTAAATTCAAGCTTTGGAGGAGTGTTTAACATTTATTAGAATACATTGTAGCAGTATGGGATTCCCATTGGATTCATTAATTATGCAAGAATATCTTTTGCATCATGCGGTTGGTTTCAGGTTCTATCTGTATGTAGGTTTAATCAACGATTTTCTTTTTTGTAAGACGCTGTAATGTTTCAAGCAGAACTTCATTGTCAGGTTCTTTTTCTAAAGCGGATCGCCAAATATTTTTGGCATCATCCTTAGCACCGTGCACCCAAAGTACTTCACCCAAGTGTGCTGCAATTTCTGCATCCGGACGAGCAGCAAAAGCTAAGTTCAAGTAATTTAGCCCCTCTGCTAGGTTGCCCATGCGGTAGTACACCCAACCCAGACTATCCATGATATACGGATCCTCCGGTGAAAGCTCAACCGCTTTTCTTATCAGTTGGAGTGCCTCAGGCAATTGAATGCCGCGTTCGGCAAGACTGTAGCCCAATGCGTTGTATGCATGAGCATTATCAGGCTTAAGTTGTATCAGTTTACGTAGATCCTGTTCGAGAATGTTAAATTTGCCGATTTTCTCAGCGGCCAGCGCACGATCATAGAGTAGCTCAGGATAATCAGGTAGCTTCTTCAGACTCGCGTCAAGCAGATCAAATACTTCTTGATGTGCTTTTGATCTACGTAGAATTTGCGCTTCTGCCAGAATTAAATGGGCAGCTTGCTGATCATTGGCAGCCGGAAGCTTTTGTAAATGCTCGCGCGCCTCTTTCAGATAACCCTTAACTGCCAATAGGTCTGCGTAGCGTATTTGTGCAGGCAAATAGCGTCCCCCGCTTTTTACCATCTGATAGGATTCCATCGCCATTTCAGGACGTTTTGTTTCCTCATAAATCTGGCCTAAGTGAAAATACACAGCATTGGTATCTTTGTATCCTAGACTTAAAGCTTTGTTGAAGCTTGTTTCGGTCACATCAAAATCGCCCATTTCTGTAGCTAGAAGGCCGACAGCCAGCATAATTTCGGCATCGTCTGAATTCTTGTCCATTAACCATTGTAATTGTTCTCGTGCCAAATCAATTTCGTTGCCGTTTATTAATGCACGAGTATATGCGATCCGTACTTCATTACTCGTTGGGTATTTCTTTAGATAATCGCGATAGAAATCACTCGCATCGTTAATTGAGATGCGCTGCAATATTCGTCCGTTATGAATTGCGGCGATTTCCCAATCCGGGCGCAACGCAAGCGCGCGTTCCATTTCATCGGATGCCAATTGATGCTGATTGGCATACCATGCTGCCTGAGAAATGGCAAAATGGACCTCAGGAAGATCTTTGTAAGGCTGAGACAATTGTTGTATCAATAGTAACGTTGCTGTTTTATCCGGGTTCCGTGACAACAATTGGTTAAGCTGCATAAATGCGTTGCCTAATCCTTCTTTTTCCGAAGCCAGTAATTTTTCCAGATGAGGTCGTGCGGCATCCAGCTTGCCAAGATTGACCAACAGCGCTGCAATGGTTTGGCGAGCATCCACTGAATCGGGTTCAAGTTCAATCCACATGGCTGCTGCTTGTTCAGCAGCAAAAGAGTTTCCAGCGTGCAGAGAAATTTCGGTTGCCCGTTTAGCGATTCTGGGGTCACGTGTGGTTCTGGCCAGCTTGAGGTATCGGTTTACTGAAATATCCAGATTGCCGCGCTGTAAAGCGGTTTCACCGATTAAAAAATCAAATAAAATAGGTGCTGTCAGTTCTTGCTTGGGTAAATTAAGCTCACTGATGTCTTCTTGCTCATTGGACTCTCCTGCATTTTCTATTTCCTTGTTTGCAGGTATCTGCGCACAGGCAGTCAGTCCAGATAGCAATAATACACATAGAAGTTTAAATTTCATGAGAAATCCGATTGATTTTCAAAAATAAGATAAATCGTACAGCCTGTTCATTTTTATGGTCCATAATGAGACCTAGGAACCTTGGTTCTTTTTACTTTTTCTTCAGCAGTGCTTCGGATTCATTGTTCGATCATTCTTAGCATAATGCGCATATTCTACTTTTTTACTTGCAATAAAGTGAATAAATAATTATTTAGCATAAGTAGAGTCGAATGTCATCATGAAAAATAAGAATTTGTACGCAAAGGGATGTCGATTAATTTATGATTAGGAAATGCTGAGAATGACATTAAAACATGAAAGTTCATAATTGTACCGACTGCGCTAAAATTCAAGCATACTGCTACATAAATTTTATCTATCGATAATTCCAATTTTGATTCTCTTGAATAACTCTTACGTTAAATTAATTATTGCTTATTTGTTGGGTGTACTGACAGTTCTTGGTTTTGCACCTTTTTATCTCTTTCCGGTTCCGATTGTTACTCTTGCCGTATTGTTCGGTTATTGTCGCAGCAGCTTATCTCCGATCAGAAACGCAACTTTGGGATTCTTTTTTGGGATGGGATTGTTCAGCGCCGGAGTCACATGGATCTATGTCAGTTTGCACGATTTTGGTGCAATGCCGATGCCCGTCGCGGTTGTCGCGTTGATTATACTCTGTGCCTATTTGTCGCTCTTTCCTGCTTTAAGTATGTGGCTGTTGACTAAGCTGCGTCTGACTTCATCATATCTCTGGGCAGCACTTGCTGCTGCGCTGTGGATGCTGTTTGAGTGGCTGCGTGGTACCTTGTTTACCGGATTTCCATGGTTGTTGATGGGTTATTCACAGGCACCCTTCAGTCCCTTAGCGGGCTTTGCACCGGTCATCGGTGTATATGGTATTTCAATAGTCGTGGTATTCAGCGCAGCTTTGCTCTTTTTCTGGATTGATAAAGGTGGTAGACAATGGCGTTACGGGTTGCCTTTAATGCTGATTTGGTTTGGCGGATATGGTTTGCAGGCGATTAATTGGGTAAAGCCGCAAGGTGAACCGGTTACAGTCAGCTTGCTGCAAGGCAATATCGCCCAGGATATGAAGTGGCGTGAAGATCATTTGGAAAATACTATGGAAACATATGCCCGGCTGATTCTTGAAAGCGACAGTCGACTGATTGTAACACCAGAAATTTCTATCCCCTTGTTCAGCGATGTAGTACCGAAATCCTATCTATCGCATCTGGCGGAGCATGCCAGAAATAATAATGGTGATGTGTTGATCGGGCTGGCCGAACGTGGCGCCCAAAATAGTAGTGAATATTACAACACCATGTTCAGCTTTGGTTCCGCACCAGAACAAAGTTACCGCAAACATCACCTGGTGCCTTTCGGTGAATTTATTCCGCTAAAGCCGATATTCGGTTGGGTTATCGATGTATTGCAAATTCCGTTATCGGATTTTTCGCGCGGTAGCTTGGATCAACAGCCAATGAATCTGGCAGGTCAGAGCGTAGCGATTAATATCTGCTATGAAGATGTGTTTGGCGAAGAGATTATTAATCAGTTACCACAAGCTACGATGCTGGTTAATGTCAGCAATGATGCCTGGTTCGGACGTTCGATCGGACCGCAGCAGCATTTGCAGATCTCGCAAATGCGCGCACTGGAAACCGGACGCTACATGCTGCGAGCCACTAACACTGGCGTAACCGCAATCATCGACGAGCGCGGCAGAGTATTGCAAACCATTGAAATTTTTACTACCGCAGCGTTGCACGGATTGGCGCAAGGTTTTACCGGGGTTACGCCCTATGTACGGATGGGAAATTATCCGGCACTTGGGCTCGCCGGTTTGCTAATATGCTTTGGATTGCTATCCGCCTTTCGCACCGCACGAAAAACCCGGTAAAATCCACATTACTTCATTTGAGAGCGGTCTAAACCAGATTCTTCATGTCAACACTTACTTTCCAGGAAATCATCCTGACCTTGCAACGGTATTGGGATAAGCAGGGATGTGCGATCTTGCAGCCCTATGATATGGAGGTCGGCGCCGGAACCAGCCATACCGCTACTTTTCTGCGCGCCATCGGCCCTGAGCCTTGGAAAGCGGCATACGTGCAGCCAGCGCGTCGACCCAAAGATGGGCGCTATGGCGACAATCCGAATCGTTTGCAACATTATTATCAATTTCAGGTGGTGCTCAAACCGGCACCGAGGAATATTCTGGATTTATATTTCGGCTCGTTACGCGAACTGGGATTTGATTTGACGCAAAACGACGTGCGTCTGGTTGAAGATGATTGGGAAAACCCCACGCTGGGTGCCTGGGGTTTAGGTTGGGAAGTTTGGCTCAATGGCATGGAAGTGACACAATTTACCTATTTCCAGCAGGTCGGTGGTATTGATTGCAAACCGGCTACGGGCGAAATCACCTATGGATTAGAGCGCTTGGCCATGTACTTACAAGGCGTGGAAAGTGTGTTTGATCTGACCTGGACCAAAGGCTTAACTTACCATGATGTGTATCATCAAAACGAAGTGGAGCAATCAATTTATAATTTTGAACAGAGTAACGTCGAGTTTCTGTTTCTGGTGTTCGACAAGCACGAAGCGCAAGCCAATTACCTGATCGAAAAGCAATTGGCTTTGCCGGCTTATGAACAAGTGCTGAAAGCCGCACATACGTTCAATTTGCTTGATGCGCGCGGTGCTATTTCAATCACCGAGCGCGCCGCATATATCGGGCGTATCCGTAATCTGTCGCGGCAGGTCGCCAAGACGTATTATGATAGCCGTGCAAGCCTGAATCCTCCTTTCCCGATGGCACCGCGCGAATGGGTTGCGCAAATGTTGGATATAGCGAAATCTGCATGATGACTCAGAACCTGCTCGTTGAACTATTGGTGGAAGAACTGCCGCCTAAATCGCTAAAGCAGCTTGGCGACAGTTTTGCGCAATTATTGGCTGCCAGCCTCAAGACGCAAGGTTTGATGAATCAAGATGCGGTTGTCACCACCTATGCAACTCCGAGGAGATTGGCAGTGCATATCAGCAACGTCGCTGCGCAAGCTGCCGATAAAGCGGTTACTCAAAAACTAATGCCGGTAGCCGTCGGCCTGGATGCGCAAGGTCAGGCAACACCGCCCTTATTGAAAAAGTTGGGGAGCCTTGGTGTGAATGCTTCAGTGGTGCCACAACTCAAGCACGCGCTGGACGGTAAAACAGAAACACTGTTTTGGGATAGCATTGCCACAGGCATTCCATTGACCGAGGGTTTGCAGAAAGCGTTACAAGAAGTGATTGCCAAATTACCGATTCCAAAAGTAATGGCGTATCAGCTCGCTGATGGTTGGCAAAGCGTCAACTTTGTGCGCCCCGTGCATGCACTGGTCGCATTGCACGGGGCCGATATTGTTTCCATCAATATTCTGGGTCTGCAAGCCGGACGCGAAACACAGGGGCACCGTTTTGAAGCGAAAGTCAATCCCATCGTATTGCACAATGCCGATAGCTATGCGCAGCAACTAAGTACCGAAGGAGCGGTGATTGCCAGCTTTGCCGAACGCCGCACTGAAATTACGCGTCAGTTTACTTCAGCGATCGCACAGGAACAGCTTACTCTGATAGACGATGATGCTTTGCTGGACGAAGTGACCGCATTGGTCGAGCATCCTAATGTGCTGGTTGGCAAATTCGATGTGGAATTTCTGCAAGTGCCGCAGGAATGTTTGATTCTGACCATGAAAGCAAATCAGAAATATTTTCCGTTGTTGGATGCGCAGGGAAAACTGGCCAACAAGTTCCTGTTGGTTTCCAACATCCGCCCTACCAATCCTGCGCAAGTGATCGCTGGAAATGAACGCGTGATCCGCTCACGTTTAGCCGATGCCAAGTTTTTCTTTGATCAAGATCGAAAAAAAACGCTGGCATCGCGCGTGCCAGAATTGGATAAAGTGATTTACCACCATAAATTAGGTACTCAAGGGCTGCGCATACATTATGTCCGAGCCATCGCAAAATTGATTGGCGAGCAATTAGGCGGTGACGCATTGGCTAATCAAGCCTACGAAGCCGCTACACTAGCCAAAGCGGATTTGCTCACCGGCATGGTCGGTGAGTTTCCGGAGTTGCAAGGCATCATGGGGCGTTATTATGCGCAACATGAAGGATTGGACGGCGAGGTTGCATTTGCTATCGAGGATCATTACAGGCCGCGTTTTTCCGGTGATGCATTGCCACGAAATCAGGTTGGTATTTGTGTGGCGCTGGCAGATAAGCTGGAAACACTGATGAATATGTTTGGCATTGGAGAGATTCCGACTGGCGATAAGGACCCGTTTGCATTGCGTCGCCATGCTTTGAGTGTTATTCGTATACTAATTGAAAAAGACTTGCCATTTGAGTTGAATGCTTTGATTGGAGAGGTTGCTGGTGTTATTGATAATCAAAATATCAGGAACCAATGGACAGACGATAATATTGAAAACAGAAGAAGATCTGGAGAAAAAATAGAGTTCGTAGGAGTTGCTCATCGGCGTATTCCAAGAGAATCGCATGAACAATTGCTGGCTTTCATTTATGAACGACTCGCTGGCAATTTACGCGAACAAGGCTACACCGCTCAGGAAGTCGACGCTGTGCTCAGTTTGAATCCGCAACAGTTAAGCGATATTCCCAAACGGCTTGCTGCAGTGCGCGCTTTTGCAGCATTGCCCGAAGCCATCAGCCTGGCGGCTGCCAACAAGCGGGTGAGCAATATCCTCAAGAAATCGGAAGGTAGCATCCACGAGGAGGTGAGCACCAAGCTATTACAGGAAGAGGCCGAACAGGTGCTTTACCAAACATTGACAACCTTATTGCCGGAAACAGAAAAAGCTTTTGCAACAGGTAATTATATTGCTTCGCTGCAAGCTCTTGCTAAGCTCAAGCTACCCGTTGATACGTTTTTTGATCATGTGATGGTGAATGTTGAAGATAAGTCACTGCGCAATAATCGACTCGCGTTATTGAAACAACTTCAGCAAACGATGAATCGTGTAGCCGATCTTTCAAAATTGGCGACCTAACATGAAACTGATCATTCTCGACCAAACCGGTGTGATAAATCAATGCAGTGATACTTTTATCAAAACGCCGGAGGAATGGATTCCTATCCCAGGTAGCCTGGAAGCGATCGCTCGGTTGACGCACTCCGGCTATCGCGTGGTCATCGCCACCAATCAATCGGGCATTGGACGAGGCTTAATCGATATGACGACTTACAACGCCATTAATGACAAAATGTACAAAGCAATACATCAGGTGGGCGGACGCATTGATGCGATCTTCTTTTGTCCGCATGCGGATGGAGACAAATGCATCTGCCGCAAACCGGCGACCGGCTTGTTTGATGAAATCATGCAACGTTATGGTGTCAATTTAAGAAATATTCCGGTTGTCGGTGATTCATTAAAGGATTTGCAAGCTGCTGCGGCCGTTGGTGCAATGCCTATGCTGGTGTTGACCGGCAATGGGCAAGTTACACGCACTAATAATGAGATTCCCGTCAATACACAGATTTTTGAGAATCTGGCGGCGGTGGCTCATGCACTGATTGAAAATACATGATACTGCCTGTTCTTCGTTCAGCACTGTATATGTTGCTGCAAATCATCATTACACCGCCATATGCTTTGCTGACATTGGCCTGCTTTCCGTTATCACCGCATAATCGGTATCGCGTTACTTCCAGTTGGACCTTTATTATGTTGTTCTTGCTGCGTAACTTGTGCGGCATCCGCTATCAAATCATTGGCAAGGAAAATATCCCGAACTCTCCGAGTATCGTGCTTTCCAAACACCAATCGGCGTGGGAGACATTAGCTTTCCAGAAAATTTTCCCGCCCCAGGTATGGGTGCTGAAAAAAGAGTTACTGCGCATCCCGTTCTTCGGTTGGGGCTTGGCGATGACCAGTCCGATTGCGATCGACCGGAGCGCCAAGAAGAAAGCATTGGAACAGATTGTCGAACAAGGCAAAGACCGGCTAAAACAAGGATTCTGGATTGTGATATTCCCAGAAGGTACGCGCATTCCACCCGGCCAACGCGGCAAATACCGTATCGGCGGAGCATGGCTGGCGACGCATACAAATACGCCCGTGGTACCAGTCGCACACAATGCCGGCGAATTCTGGGGAAGAAATTCTTTCATTAAGTACCCCGGCACCATCACTGTCAGTATTGGTGAGCCGATCGACCCTACCGGGATGGAGCCAGGGGAATTGAATGCTAAAGTGGAAGCCTGGATTGAGTTCGAAATGCTGCGTATCAACCAGAGAAATCAGCGAAAATCATAAAAGTGCTTACGCAAACCATTTTAAATGGTCGGGAAATAACTTATTCCATAAAGCGCTGTAAGCGCAAATCCATTGGTTTAAAAATTGATCATCAGGGTTTGTGTGTCAGTGTGCCGCTGCAAACCGTACTTCCTCATGTCGAAATCATTCTTAAGGAAAAAGCAGATTGGATCACGAAAAAGCTGGAACAATGGGAAAACAAAAAGAGCCTGGCAATATCATGGACGCGAGATGCGATCTACCCATTACTTGGTGAGCCGTGGCGTATCGCGTTGAATTCATCGGGTGAAATTGAGATGGCACGACATTTCTCCAATGAAACTGCAAATATGACAATTGCTGAGCAATCCATGCCGCAACTCGATCCTCATCAAATCGAGAAATTTGTCATGGCCTGGTACAGTCAGCAAGCGATTATCTGCTTTAAGCAGCGTATCGTAATCTATGCGCAAGCTTTGAATATTTCTGTCCCGCCATTCCGTTTGTCACGAGCCAAAACCCGATGGGGCAGCTGCAACAGCCGTGGTCTCATACACCTGAATTGGCGTTTGATTCAAATGCCGTTGCATTTGGTTGATTATGTCGTGGTGCATGAGTTGTCACATTTGATTGAGATGAATCACTCAGCGAGATTTTGGAAGCTGGTGGGGGGCGTTTACTTAGATTATCAGGCGGCTCGTAAACAACTCAAAGACTATGCTTGACCCTTGTTCTTGTTAGCGCAAGCCGTGACAGGCCTTGTAACTGGCATTTGCACTCAATATTTTTTAATCTGTGTTAAGTTAGAAAATGTATTAATGATAAGGTCTTGACGCACTGAGTTGGCCGTTGAGTTATGTTGCGACGCAAATTGATTTTAGCGTTATGTTAGGAATGAAAAGGAGATATTTTATGTGTCAATTTAGCGACACTGAGGCGCAATCAATCCGGAAGCGAATCAGACATGAAGAGTTGATGATTTATAACCGGATTCATTGGATGCTGACTTTTCAGGGGTTCTTGTTTGCCTCGTTGGCAATCATATCAAATACCAGCGCAGATGCGCATATCCGCTCGGTTCTACTTAACACAATTCCGTTGCTTGGCGCCATGGCTGGTCTGCTGGCATTTATTGGCATTGTCGGCGCTTATATGCACATGCACGAGATTCGCCGCCCTTTAATTAAAGCTGCGGAAGATATTGGAAAAGATTTCGGTGCGGCAGGCTTGGCGAGATGGATGGGGCGAGCAAATTCCGGATTGCTACCGGTCATTATCATTTTTGCTTGGATAAAATTATATTTCGAACTTACTTAATCCATGCACTTCGATTTAACTCAGCAAGTTGGGATGACATGAGGAATCTCAGCATCACACCTGAAGCGAACTAATTCGTAATTCTTTGCATCAATGAGTCAAAGCCAATCAAAGTACGCAAAATAAGCTAGAATGAGAACGGCATTAAGAATTATTATCATTTATTATCAATGATTT
This sequence comes from Nitrosomonas supralitoralis, assembly GCF_003011925.2. GTDB lineage: Bacteria > Pseudomonadota > Gammaproteobacteria > Burkholderiales > Nitrosomonadaceae > Nitrosomonas > Nitrosomonas supralitoralis. Next base: position 28,463 of record NZ_PXXU01000027.1, on the reverse strand, counting down.
GCTGTTGTATTTCTGATGTGTGCTGCTATAATGTATTTTGCTTGAAAGGGTGAGGGTATGGTCTGCCTGCAATCTGATACATTATGAAAGGAGAATTCTTATGAAAGGCAATACTAAAATTATCGATATCCTGAATAAACTCCTGGCGGGTGAACTGACGGCGATGGATCAATATTTCACGCATTCACGGATGTATGAGGATTGGGGATTCAACAAGCTTTATGAGCGGATTGATCATGAAATGGATGATGAAAAGCAGCATGCAGATCATCTGATCAAACGGATTCTGTTTCTCGAGGGTATACCTTCTGTTGGCAATCGTAGCCCGTTGAGGATTGGTAGTAACGTTCCGGAAATGCTGAAAAACGATTTGGATTTGGAGCGTGATGTGATGACTTCATTGCGAAACGCTATTGTTGCTTGTGAGCAGGAGCAGGATTATCAGACTCGGGAGATTCTCGTTTCCCTGTTGGCGGAAACAGAGGAAGACCACGCATATTGGCTGGAAAAGCAATTGGGTTTGATAGAAAAAATAGGATTACAGAACTACCTGCAATCGCAGATGTGACAGTCCACCAAAACGACTGCAGCAGAGTGCGCATTATGCATATTATGTGATATTCGTTCATTCCCAGAATTGATTGGCCCCAGTTCAACCTTTACGATTCAGTTGGCGTGACATCCTAATTACCATCACGCTAACTGAATAGTTACTGCCGATTTCTCAAAAATTCAGCGTTACACTTTGTGTCATTCCGCTCAATTCTGGTTGCTCATATCCTCTTGATATTTAGCCTTGCACTGTTCACTCTTGCCACCCAAATCCAATACACCGGTAGTTCTCATGCATTCATTATATTCAAACAGGATATCATTCTTTTTTTGTGCAGTGTCTAATGAGACTGAAAGCTGCTTTACTTGTGTGGCAACATTCTTTAAACCGCTAGTCGATGCGGCACTCAGGCTTTCTATTTTTTCTTTGGTGGCATCCAGCCTAAGCAGGGATTCTTGATTGATTTTTTTGGCTTGCGCTGCAAACGCGTGGTTGGCTCGAGTGGAATAGTTTCTTAATTCATCCACATTTTGCTGCGTGATGCTCGCTAATTTTGTTTGGTAATTATTAAGTTCATCCTGAACAAAAGTATTGATAGCGTCTTTAAAGCCCTCCAATGAACCGTCAATTTCGTCCTTGAATCCTTCCATTTTCCTTTCAACCAGGACTTTGACATCCTCGTCCAGTTTTTTCACAATCGTATCCGAAATTTTCTCCACCGGCGGGCGCGAGTCGATGATTTCGGTTTTAGCATCGGTTAAGCTGGATTTGAGATCATCCGCAAGCAACTTTTGCTTGCCGTCAATTTGCTCGAGCGCGTTTTTTTCATTTTCCGCAACCAACCAGGAAATCAGTACCAGCTCCTTTTTCTTTTGCTCATTTAGACCATGAATCATTTCATCTAAAATACTTGCAGTTGCTTCTTTATCCGCAATGCTTTTCATATGCGTTAAGTTGGCGGAATCCAATAAGTTCTGCAAATTGCCTTGAATCTGACTGATATTGGCATCCGCTCGGGTTAATATCAAAGACTGTCGGTAGAATTCATAGGGCAAATAAACCAAGGCCAGGGTGGCACATATTACAGAAGCTATGGTTTTCCGCCATTTGTGTTGGATATAAAAACTCAATCCAAGAAATACTAATACTAAGGTGAAAATCGGCATTAAAATTTGCACTATTTCCAGCCACCCTCTTGCTATCAGCATTTCAATCGAAACAAATTTTAACATCGTGTTAGTAAACTCGTTCATCCGTAACTCCCCATATGACGAAAACATGCAATTAAACGTAACAGCTTTTTCAATGCTGATAATTTATCATGGTATAGCCGGTTGATTGTATAAACTTTAGTTTTTGGTGCCAACTGCCTTGAGAAGCATAATGATGCTGCAATCTTAGATTGCAGCGAAGGAGGAAATAACGTGCAAACTGCTTATATCTACCATCCGGATTGTCTCAAACATGACATGGGCATGGGGCATCCGGAATGCCCGCAGCGATTGATTACGATCGAGAATGAACTGCTGACCACTGGCCTGCTGTCGCAATTGCAATGCTATGATGCGCCGTTGGCAACAATGGACCAATTGGTGCGCGTGCATACGCCGGGTTATATCGAAAGCATCCGGCAAGCTGCTCCAACCGCTGGATTGATTGCTCTGGATGCGGATACTGCGATGAATCCCTTTACGCTCAATGCTGCATTGCGCGCAGCCGGATCGGCTGTACTGGCGACTAATCTGGTTCTGGCGGAAACAGTTAATAATGCATTTTGCGCCATTCGTCCACCCGGTCATCACGCAGAGTCCGATCGCGCCATGGGTTTCTGCTTGTTCAATAATGTTGCAGTGGGGGTGGCGCATGCGATCGAACATCATCATTTGCAACGCGTTGCAATTCTGGATTTTGACGTGCATCACGGCAACGGCAGCGAAGAAATTTTTCATGATAATCCGCACGTCATGCTGTGCTCTACTTTTCAGCACCCTTTTTATCCGTACAGCGGTGCTAATAGTGGCAGTGATCGAATGATCAATGCGCCACTGCGACGTGATGCCGATGGTGCAGTTTTCCGCCAGGCGGTGAAAGATAGTTGGCTCCCAGCACTGAATCGATTCAAGCCTGAAATGATTTTTGTTTCCGCCGGATTTGATGCGCATCGGGATGATGACATGTCGCAAGTGTATCTGAGCGACGATGATTATGTCTGGATCACGCAGCAGATCGTATCGATTGCGGATCAATACTCGCAAGGTCGTGTTGTGTCCGTCCTGGAAGGGGGGTATGAGTTGCATTCATTGGCTCGCTGTGTGGCAGCGCATATACGTGTTTTGCAAGGAAAAGAAATATAGAATGAATTGTGATTTAATCGTGTGATTCGCCATTTACATTGTTTGGAGCCACCTCTGCTGGATTTAATGTTGATACATTCGAAGCAGGAGTCTGCGATGCAAATTAATTTTGTTAAGCATTTATGAATAAGAACACATTGTCAGTAGTTCTCGACTACCACGAAGCCAGTAAACACCGCTTGGATCGTTACGCGCCAGGTCCCGGTGGCTTGGACTGGGCCAATCAACCGGATCCGTTTCGTCGCTACCCAGGCACATCCATTTGTGAATTACCGTTACGCAGAAGCCCGTTACAAATTTCGTTTGCAGAGGTCCGCTGCGGCCAGCGGGGAACACCGGCAGCAATGAATCTGACCGGATTGGCGACGCTGCTGGAGCTAAGTTTTGGTTTATCGGCATGGAAAGAACATGGGGAATCGCGCTGGGCGTTACGCTGCAATCCTTCCAGTGGCAATCTGCATCCTACAGAATGCTATGTACTCACTCCCACATGCGACGGCCTTCGCACCGGCGTGTACCATTACGTAAGTCACGATCACACCCTGGAACACCGCGCCGAGGCTAATGCCACTTGGGGAAGCGAGCTAACGGGTGGCTTCGTGCTGATCCTCACCTCGATTTACTGGCGTGAAGCCTGGAAATACGGTCTGCGTGCCTTCCGCTACTGTCAACACGATTGCGGTCATGCCATTGCGGCAGTCAGTTATGCCGCCGCTGCGCTGGGCTGGCATGCGCAGTTGCTGGAAAGCTGGGGCGATACCTTACTTGCTGCGCTAACGGGAGTTGCGCGCAGTAGTGATTTTGCCGAACAAGAAACCGAGGCAGTCGATGTCGCGCTATGGGTCGGTTGCGCCAATCCTCCAAAATATTTGGATTCACTACAGGCTGCAGTGGCTCTCACCAACGGTTTGCATTTTACCGGGCAAGCCAATCGCTTAAGTGCCCAGTATGTTCCTTGGACCGGAATCAATGCCGTGCATCATGCAACAGAGCGTCCTTCTCCACCTGCTGCAGGGTTGATTCAGTCAATATCATGGCCGCCGCTAGCAGGGATTGATTGCCCGCAAGACGCAAGCGCGCTAATCCGTCAACGCCGCAGTGCGGTTGATTTTGATAGAGTGACCAGTATCACGATTGAATGCTGGTTTGCATTGCTCGATGCGCTGCTACCCCGTTCCGAGCTACCACCCTGGAAATCCTGGCAGCGCCCAGCGTGTATTCATCCGGTGCTGTTCGTGCATCGCATCAATGGGATAACACCCGGCGTCTACCTACTGGTGCGAGACCCATCCGTCAAATCCAAATTACAGCAGGCAATCCGTGCGGACGCTGAATGGACTACCGTACCCGATGCACCCGAGCATCTTGGCTTGTATCGATTATTTGCCGCCGATGCCCGGGATGTGGCGCGTCAGATCAGTTGCCATCAAAATATCGCCGCCGATAGCTGCTTTTCGCTCGGCATGCTGGCCGAATTCGGGGTCGCATTGAACGAAGGTGCCTGGCATTATCGCGAACTGTTCTACGAAGCAGGCCTGCTGGGGCAAGTGCTGTACCTGGAAGCTGAAGCCGTAGGACTACGCGGTACTGGCATCGGCTGCTATTTCGACGATGCTCTACATGAAATGCTGGGCTTATCCAGTCATGCTTGGCAATCGCTGTATCACTTTACTGTCGGTGGACCGATAGATGATCCACGGTTGCGGCTGTTGCCTCCGTATGGACATTTAATCGGGCGATGGGTTTATTGATTGATATGATAAATACAATCTTGTCGCGGTATTCCAGAGTTTTCTTTAACGATTATTTTGCTTTATCTCAGATATCTTTTTATTTGTCTACATCACTACATAGCCTTTCAGAAGCTTATTGGAATGCTTCGCTTCCTCAAAGTTTGGATACATCCGTTGCAAGTAGTCCATATTTTCATGTGTTTCTTGCCTCACAAGTAAAGGCTCATGACAAGGGGTTTTTATCAAGAGACATTCTAGTAAGTGATTTGATTTCACTACGTGGAGGTATCCATCATTTATTTCCGAAAGGCTACCTGAAGAAAAATGGGCTTGACCGAAGCAGATATAACCAAATTGCTAACTATGTCTATATGCAATCAGAAATAAACATCAAGGTTGGCAATAAGCCACCCAAAGATTACTTTGAATTGATAAGAAATCAAATGCAGGAGAATCATAAACAAGTTACTGGTTTATCAACAGAACAAGATCTTTTAAACAACTTAAAGATGAATTGCGTTCCGACAGAATTAATGGCAATGGATGCAGACGACTATCAAGATTTTTTGATCTTGAGGCGTAAACTCATGTGTCTAAAAATTAGGGATTACTATCATTCACTATAATGCGAATAGGCTAAAAGTTCTTCGACACAACCTTCTATTATTTTTGTGTGATATAACTCTGCCTAATGAACTCGGCAGTGCTTCGCATCACGTTGTAAATTCAATATCCATACGCTTTAGCAGCGACAGGAATCGCATCCAACCAGATGCCAACCGTTGCAGTTTCTCGCGTCGAACGATGACGTTAGCCACGATATTGCGCAAGCGGTAGGCATAGATATCGCGAAAAGTGGCTTCATCGATCAGATGCTGCGCCAGCATCACTTCGCAGTGTTCAAACAGCCCCATATATGCTTCCAGGCTGGCCCATTCCTCCGAAGTTTCCGGACCTTTTCCGCCAGTCCATGCTCCACCCGGCCGTAACTGGTGATGCACCTCATCATGCCGCTCGAACCGGTCGCGCAAATCCAGCCAGAAACGTGCACGATTCGTTCTCATGTTGATGCGCGTGTTAATAGCGGTGAACACGAGCGAGGTTGCAGCGATCAGAACGCCGAGAATGGTTATCAAGCCTTTAAATTCTAGAATAGCCATTTATCACCTCTTAAGGCGCTCAAAAAAAAGAATTTCTGAAAGGAAGCTCAATAAACTAACAATTTCTCCCATAACGCTACCTGGCAGGCTTTTGAAAAACGTTCTCGAGGCAGCTGATACAATGCAAAAACAGGCGAAAAAGTGTAGTTTATACTTAATAAATGAGCATTTTGAGTCTGTTTTTAGCCCCGTAGCCGCAGCACAGATAGTTTTTCAACGGCTTGCTACATAGCTAATCAAACATCAGTAATGATCCCTTGCAATTCCTGAAACAATAAACGAAAACTTTTGGGTGGCTTTTCAGCAGTTTTTTCCTTGTGCGCATTACGTATCAACAATCTCAGACGCTGTAAGTCTGCAGCCGGATATTTCTGGGCAAATTCAGTGAGGGCGTGTTCATCGCTCAGAAGTCGTTCGCGCCAGCGTTCCATCTGGTGCAACCGGGCAGTTTGGTGTACCGATACTTGACGCCAGGAGTCGAGCTTTTCCTGGATCGGCAGTGCGTTCACTTCGCGCATCAAGCGGCCAATATATTGCAGCTGGCGCCGGCGTGCACCGTGTTTGTGTATAGCCTTGGCTTGCTTAATCGCTTCGCTCAGAATTTCCGGCAAATCAAATTCATCCAGCTTTTTGGAGTCGAGTTCTATCAGTTGCTCGCCGATTTCCTGCAATGCATGCATATCTTTCTTGCGCTTCGTTTTGCTTGGCGCGGTATCTTGTTCGATCTCGTTTTCCAGTTCTTTTTGCACGGCAACCTGTGTAATGCGGTATCAATAAGCTGTTATCATAGCGCTTTATCTCATTTGAAATTCGCTAATATTTTTTCCATAGTGCAAGTCATGAATAATTTAACCATTTCCGAAACCAGATTCTCATATCCTATCAGCACCCTACAGCAAATTAGCCAGGATATTCTGGCACATGCGAAAAAAGGCGGTGCCACTGCCTGCGAAACCAATGTCTCCGATGGTTTCGGCCAAACCGTCACAGTGCGCCAGAGCGCGGTGGAAACGATTGAATACAATCGCGATAAAGGATTGTCCGTGACCGTCTATATTGGACAGAAACGTGGCCATGCCAGTACTTCCGATTTTTCGCCGCAAGCCATCAGTGATACGGTCGCAGCCGCGCTGTCGATCGCGCGTTATACTGCGAATGACGATTGTGCAGGACTGGCGGAAGCAGAATTACTGGCAAGAGACTATCCGAACTTAGATTTGTATTTTCCGTGGCAAATCTCGGTTGAAGAAGCTATTGAGCTGGCGCAAACCTGCGAGCAAGCGGCGTATGCAGTGGATAAACGCATTACCAATTCAGAAGGTGCGACGATTTCGGTCAGTGAATCGCAATTCATCTATGCCAATAGCCTGGGTTTCGTGGGCGGATATCCGCTTTCGCGTCATAGCATCAGTTGCGCCATGATCGCCGAGCAAGGTGACAGCAAGCAGCGCGATTACTGGTATAGCATCGCGCGCGACGCCATGGATCTGGAAGCCGTAAAAAATATCGGACAGAAAACAGGCAAGCGCAGCGTTGCACGCTTGGGAGCAAGCAAGATCAATACCTGTGAAGTACCAGTGCTGTTTGAGGCACCGATCGCTTCCAGTTTGATCGGGCATTTTGCTTCTGCGGTGAGTGGGGGTAATTTGTACCGTCAATCATCTTTCCTGCTGAACAGTATCGGTCAACAGGTTTTTGCGCCCAATATTCAGATTCTTGAATTGCCACATTTGCACAAAGGTCTGGCTAGCAGCGCATTCGACGATGACGGCGTTGCCACGGTTGAGCGTAATGTAGTGGAAAATGGCGTGGTGCAAGGCTATTTTCTGGGCAGCTATTCCGCGCGTAAACTGGGTATGCGCACAACCGGCAATGCAGGAGGCACACATAACCTGATCATGCAAGACGATACTGCCTTAAGTTTTGATGCTTTGCTGCAAAAAATGGGCACCGGCTTACTGGTTACGGAATTACTCGGACATGGCATCAATGCAGTTACCGGAGATTACTCACGCGGGGCATCCGGATTCTGGGTTGAGAACGGTGTAATCAGCCATCCGGTCGAGGAAATCACCATTGCGGGTAATTTGAAAGGCATGTTTCAGGGAATTCTGGCAATTGGAGGCGACGTGATCGTGCGCGGATCAAAACAGTGCGGCTCTATCCTAATTGATCGTATGACTGTGGCGGGTGGTTGAGTGTGCGTGTAGTATGTTCTGAGCTGCATTGAGAGACCAGTATTTAATGAGGTGCTGCTATGTTTGAAATTTCTATCGGAACAGTATTCATCAGTTATTGCCGGGAAAAGCAATTGAAGATGCAATGGCACAGCTATATGTACCTAAAAGGCGACTAAATCCTGATCTTTGATTATTAGAAAGGAATGAATGCCTATTATCCCAACTCAGATTCCTTCACTTCATAAATCTTCCGTCAGAGTCTGCTATTTCTTTAATGATCACGGTGGCAATTTCATTCAGGATTATGGTCATCTGGCCGGATGACAGGGTTGCTTGATCAGATTTCTGGGCGACCTAATCTTGAGCATACCGTCTTATAGTAACTCGCGGACATCTCATCCCACGTAGGCAATCTGTCAGTTTTACCCAGAGTTTATTGGAATCAAGTATCATGCCCGGCGGTGTATCAAATCCTTCGAGTGGCAGGTGTTTTTGACTGATATAACAAAACATAGTGCACGGCTATTGGGGTTAATTCACATATTCACGTGCATTATTTTACCAAAATTATATAATTAAATAAGATATTTATACTTTTTGAGTAAGCTCTATATACGTCGACAATCGAGTGTCAATTTCTTTGGCGAGCTGGTCGAGTCGCTTTAGCGCATAGGGTGAGCGTGACGTAGTTGGGACATCAAGATGTCCAATAATTTGTTCGATCTTGAACTGTAACTTCTCCGGTTTATCGCCATAGCAATTGAAGAGAACATCGTCGAAAAGCTCCCGCTCTTGTAAAAAAGTCTTGTAGAGAGCTTCTGTTTTTAACAATCGCAGCTTAATTTCGTTGTCAGGTATTTTTCGAGCTGTCTGTATCGCATGCAGTGTTTCACTGGAGGCATCGAAGTCAAGGAAGATCACGCGAACACGATTCGGATAGTCATGCTTGAGCGCTCGAATTACTACCACGTTGTTGCAGATAATGAAATGATGACGATTTTCTCTAATGGCTGAATCTATCTGGGATCGCTGAATCCCATAGTGGAAGCCATATGACTGATAAATGTAGTCATATTCTGAACATTCGATACGATCGACACAGCGTATTTCGATACCGTCGAACTGACGAGGAGGACGATCGGTTCCTTTGAAATGCAACGAATATTGCACACCAGATCGCATCAACAACTCCATGAGAGTTGACTTTCCAGATCCTGAGGCTCCAAATATCACAATTATTAGAGACATGAGAGACCTCCTCTTGAATGCTAATGGCGGTATTTACTAATAGTCGAATCGCATGACTAATCTTAATTATTTTACTGCTACGCAAACCTGAAATATAAGGAAAACTAACAAGTGAGGTTGTTAGGCTCAAAAGTGTTTTTTATTTGTGCTCGAGAAAAACTGAATTTCGTTTTAAATGCTGGCGTGATAACCTCTACTTTGAAAGATCTGAGTGGTTATGTTTTAGTTTATTTTAACTTCATAATACCAATTAAGAAATAGAATGAGCCAATATAAAGACTATCGATTGCTCCAATGGCAAAGCAATTAAAAACAGGATTGCTGGTTCTCTTGAGTCTCATCATATTTGCTGGGGTGGGTCTTTATGCTTTCCGCAATTCCTTATTGGAAATGCTTATCAATGATCAGTTAAGTAAACAAGATCTTCCGTTACAGTCTATTTCGTTTCTCGACATTTCGCTCAACTCCTTCCACCTGAGGGATCTAAAGGCGGGTAAAAATGACGAATTGCATGTGAGCAAAGTTCTGGTGACCTGGCAAATGAGTGATCTGCTCGCTGGAAAACCTGTTTCGGTTGAAATCAGCGGCTTGCAAGTGGCACTCGATTTGGCTGGAGAACGCTCTGCTTTGAATTCCATGCAACTCGTGACTGCGTCACCTGGAAAAGACTTCAACATACCGTGGTTGCCTCTACTCGAACTGAAAGATTCAGCGATTCAACTCCAATTGGCTGCGGGTAGTGTGACAATTGTCTTGTCGGGCAGCATCGCGCAAGACCTACCGGGTACTCAGTTGATACAGCTCAATACCATGATCTCCAGTTCATTGGGTCGGGCTAAGACCGGATTGACTGCAACCCTGGATGCGCAGGGGAAAATACAAGGCACACTTACTGTTACGAATGGCATGCTGAGCCTCCCTGAGGCCAAAATTTCGAGCTTCTCAGGTCAAACCGCTTTTGCACTTGCAGCATTGCAATTGCAACATGTCCAGACTGAATTCGCGCTATCAGGTATTAAACTTCCAAGAAAAACATCAGCAAAACCAGTGCCTGAGCTGATTGGTGAGAAGCCGGATGCATTGGCACTGCGAGATGCAGCCATTGATCACATTAGCTTTAAAGGAGTCATTCGCGAGTTATCGAATTACTGGGAAGGGGAGATTGATCTTGGCATTGATGGAGTAAAAATGATTGCTGGACCTGTAAAAATAAAGCAGTTATCCGTAAACTTACCGATGCAGGTTAAGTTCAATTCGGATAACTGGCACATCGGATTGCGAAGTCATGGAAAGGTCTCGCTGGGAAAGATCAGTACCCAATATCCCTTACGTTTCCGCACCTCTCCAGCCTTTACTATTCCTCAAGCTGATCTGGAGCTAATAAAAAGCCCACAAGGTCTGGTACTTAAAAACGATATCACGGTGATGCCTGCCGACCTTACTCTGCTGGTTAAGCGCAAGGAATCTCCTGAAATTGAAATTAACCTTCATCCGGGAAAAATAACGGCAACGGGAGAAATTGATGCGGACGGAAATTATCAAGGACAGGTGACTATTAGTGATACCTCCTTTAATCTGCCAAACTCTCAGATACAGTTGAAGGATATTTCAGCCACTTTACACTTGAATGATAGTGAAATTGGTAATGCCGCTGTTTTTGCCGTAGGCCAACTGCGACATCAGGTGCCTGAGCCTCTGTTTGCAGCTCTATCCATCACTGGTGACATCAGAAATAGAGCCAAACAGGGGGAATCAGCAGAGTATGCACTAAGAATTACAGGTGGTATTCCAGGTTTACAGTTTCTAAAAATTAAAGGCACGCATGCGCTGAATAGCGGTAATGGAGCGCTCAAAGCGGAGATAATTCCGTTAAATTTCTTTGCAGGCGGTTTGCAACCCAGTACTCTCTTCCCATTGCTGGCACAGTTAGATAATGTTAGCGGTCAGGCTAGTGCAATGGCCCAATTAAAATGGTCCACAGAAGGCATACGCAGCAGCCAGGGCTCATTTGAGATGCGCAATATTTCGTTTGCACGGGAAAAAACAAAAATAATGGATCTGAATATCGCGCTGAGTTTGAATAATTTGATATCTCTCAGCAGTTCTCCCGGGCAAAAAATCACGGCCCGGCAGATTGATTACGGAATTCCGCTGGAAAATTTATTGGTTTCCTTTCAAATCCTGGATACGATTCCCCCTCAGGTCGCACTTGAAAAAGTACAATTCTCCTTGATGAATGGGCTGGTATCGGTTGCGCCCGTCATCATTGATCCTGTAGCTAAACGTTCCGACATGCTGATAGGCATTAGTAATATCGACTTGGAGTCATTCTTTAACCTAATCAAAGTCGAGGGACTTACTGGAAGCGGTCATCTTGATGGTCAGATCCCGCTGTCAGTAGAAAGTAATCAATTAACGATAAAGAACGGCCAGCTTACTGCCAAGGCGCCAGGAACCCTGCATTTCCAATCCGCAAAAGCTTCACAATGGCTTGCTTCCGCCGGAGAAGAGATGAATTTATTGCTGCAAGCTATGCAGGATTTTCATTACACTGAACTATCATTGAATCTCGATAAATCGGTTACACATAATTTGGTAGCCAAACTTTCTTTATTGGGGAATAATCCTATGGTCAAAGAGGGACAGGATTTTCGTTTGAATATTAGGCTTGAAACTGATATAGACAAAATCTTGGAAGAAATTAATTACGGTTACAATTTATCCCATGAAATTCTGCGCGGCTCATTCAGACTCCATTAAGTTTGGTTGCGCTAGATTGTAGATACAGGGCACTGTAATGCTCATTACCAGATTTTCAGCTTAAATGAAGCTCGGAAATTTACCAGAAAAAAGGAGTGCTATCATGTGTAAAATTGATCGAGTATCAAACGCTCTACTTATCAAAGCAATCTTAATTTTTTATTGCGTGGCAATCGCATCGTGTGCGCCCACGGTTAAAGTGGAATCACCCAAGGAACCAATTACAATAAATCTCAATATTAAGCTTGACGCTGATATTCGGGTAAAACTAGAAGAAGAAGCCAAAAAAGATATCGTCGCCAATCCTGACATCTTCTAATAGTTCACGAGACAAGGAAAACATTATGCAGCGTATTCTAAAGATGATTACTAAGAACCCTCTACCCAGATTTTTTGGAGCTGTTTTTCTGACGTTTGCACTTTATGCAATACCATCATGGGCCGAGAGTCTGGAAAGTTTGCGCGCCTCCGGTGCAATTGGTGAAAGCGTTACTGGCTATGTCGTCGCCAGAGAGCCAAGTGCTCAGGCTGAAGTCAATACAATTAACGCTAAACGCAAAGCAATCTATCAGGAAAAAGCAGCTGCACAGGGCGTTGATATTAACCAGGTAGGCAAAGTATATGCTGAAGAAATTATCCAGAAAGTTCCGCCCGGAACCTGGATTCAAATCAACGGACAATGGAGACAGAAATAATCAATCACCTGAGTTCGGGTTTTTCGTCTAGAAAACCCTCTCAGATCGACTTATTGCTCTGCGCGCTAATGACTCTGAGATTCTTGCGATAAAGGTTCTGCGACTCCATTCGAAAGTATAAAAACACGATCTGCTGCGTTTATGACCGCTGGTTGATGTGAAACAGCAATAATGGTTAGATTCTTGGCCAGGTCTTGTAACGTTTCGCAGATAGCACGTTCGCTTTCGGGATCTAATGCGCTGGTAGGTTCATCGAGAATCAAGAAAGACGGACTATGAGCCAATGCTCGCGCAATCGCGACACGTTGCCGTTGTCCCCCTGAAAGTAAGCCGCCGCGTTCACCCACAACCGTTTGCAACCCTTCCGGCAAAGCGCTTACAAAATCCCAGGCTCCGGCCTGACGCAGCGCCCGCTCTGCGTCATCGACTGTTAAGGTGGGTTCTCCAACCAGTATGTTATTCATGACAGTATCGTGCAATAAAACCGTGTCTTGTGAGACATAGCCGATCATGTGGCGCCATTGACGCAGATTAATATCGTGTAAGGATGTGTTGTCAATCCGGACCTCACCGGACTGTGGTTCGGTCAATCCACATAACAAATCCAGCAAGGTACTTTTGCCAGCACCGGATGGGCCCATCACAGCTGTAAATGAATTGACCGGAATTTCGATATTCAAATCATTGAAAATGGTTTTCTGTCCATAGCTAAATCTTACATGCTGCAAGACAATGCCCTCCTGCAGTGTTGGTTGTTTTGTTCCGGTCGATCTTTCCGCCGCTGCGCGTGCCTCTTCGGCAGCTTTGCGCAATGCCCAATATGCACTTTCTTGTGCAGCAAGCTGCTGATGTCTGCGCTGTGCCTTGTTTAACAGTCCCAGAATACGGGTTAGCAAAAATACCATCAACATCACTTCTGGTAGCGATAATTCCCACACCACTAACGCAAAGTACAAACCGGCTGCGGTCAGCGCAGCAAGTATGGGCTCTTGCAATGCAGTCAGAGCTGCTCGGTTCATTACCTCCCGGCGCGTTGCTTTTTCCAGATGCTGCGTCTGTTCATGCAAAATGGCATCGGCCACATTATCTCGCGCCATAGCTTTTAGCGATTTCACAGAGCCGAGCACATCAGATAAATAAGTAAGTAGGTTGCGCAACAAATGAGTTTGTTTTGTGCCTGCACGACGGGTTGCACTGACTAAGCGATTCAACGCAATCAGTAAAAAAAAACCGATCACTAGCGAAGCCAGCGTCGCTTCCCATGAGATGAATAGTGCCACAATTGAATATACCAGCACTTGAATGGCTAACGCCAACACGTTCACACTGTGCTCAAAACCATTAGCAGCACGGTAGGCTTCAGTTGCAACCGAGTTTGCAAGTGCTCCGACAGGCTGCCGTAAATAATACGACCAGCGACTAGCTAGCAAAGCTTCAATCAAATCCAGTCGTAATGCTGTAGCGACATGCGCAACGGTGTAGCCTACCTGGCGATTCGCCAGCAACAGCACCAATCCCTTAAAAAACATGCCGCCGACGATAATGATCAAGATCGTATCCAATGTTGGTTCAATACCGATGTCTTGCAGTGTGTTTTCTATAAATTTACCGATGCCGGAATCACCTGATCCGCTTGAATCGCCAACAGCAATTGATAGCAGCGGTAGTAATGCAGTCAGACTCAATCCTTCAGCGATACCCGCAATCAATAATGCGAACAGAACAAACGTACTGCGGCGGGGAAAGACCATGATATACGTGAATAAAGTACGCATAAGTCAGTTATAAAAAAGGATCAGAAAACATAGATTCGCTTAGATAAACATTATGCATTCGGCACATCGCATAAAACTCCATCTATTAGTTGCTGGATACGCTGTGCGCGATTAGCCAAACTTGTGTCATGTGTAACTATGATCAGACTGGCATTAATCTTACGATTCAACTCCAGCATCAAATCAAATACATGCTCAGCCGTTTTCCGGTCAAGATTTCCTGTCGGCTCATCAGCCAGAATGCAGGCAGGTTGTGTAACCAAGGCACGCGCAACAGCTGCGCGCTGGCGCTCGCCGCCAGATAATTCGCCCGGGGTATGTGTTAAGCGATGGCTCAAACCAACCAGCCGTAACATTTCGGCTGCGCGATCATAGGCCTCTCGATTCGGCAAACGGCGAATCAGCAGCGGCATGGCTACATTCTCCAATGCGCTGAATTCCATCAGTAAATGATGAAATTGATATATAAAACCAAGCGAACCGTTGCGTAACCGGCAACGTTCTTCTTCGGTGATATGGGCGATATCTTGCCCGAGAATCCGAATGCTCCCGCTAGTCGGTGCATCCAACCCGCCAAGCACATGCAGTAAAGTGCTTTTGCCCGAACCTGACGCGCCGACAATCGCCAGCATTTCTCCTTTGACCAGATCCAGATTAATACCCTTTAATACCGGAACGGCTAATTCTCCTTGCGAAAACTGCTTGATCAGATTACGGCAGGAAAGAACCACATCATTCATAGCGCAATGCCTCCGCCGGGTTCACTTTGGATGCACGATAGCTGGGGTAAATCGTTGCCAGCAAACTGAGAACAAAGGAAGTTACGGCAACGGTTGTGATATCCGTCATCTGCGGATCGGTTGGGATCTTACTGATGTAGTAAATCTCCCGCGAAAGGAATTGAATATTAAACAAACCTTCAATAAATGCTACCACTTCCCCTACATTATAAGCTAACAGCATACCGCCGGCTACGCCGAGGATAGTGCCAAAGACCCCAATAAACGTTCCTTGGACGATGAATATCTTCATAATACTGCGTGGGCTTGCGCCGAGTGTGCGTAAAATTGCGATGTCAGATTCTTTGTCAGTCACAGCCATTACCAGTGTGGAAACAATATTGAATGCTGCAACTGCAATAATTAGGGCCAGAATTAAGGACAGCATGCGTTTTTCGATTTGAATCGCACGAAAATAGTTAGCGTGCTGTCTGGTCCAGTCGCTGATATAACTGTCAATCGTCAACATTGCAGGCAACTCTTGCACCACTTTGGGCGCTTGAAACAAATCCTTCAGTTTCAAGCGTACACCCGAAACATCGTCGTTCTCCATACGATACAATTTTTGTGCGTCAAACATATGAATTAGAACCAATCCGGAATCATATTCAAAATGTCCTACTTCGAAGATTCCAACGACAGTAAATTGTTTCAAACGCGGTAGAATGCCTGCAGGTGTAACTTGTCCTTGGGGTGAGATCAGAACAATTTTATCACCGAGGAAGGTACCCATCGCACGAGCCAATTCCATACCGATCACGATACCAAATTCTCCTGGTACCAGATGATTTAAATCGCCACTTATCATTGTTTTCGAGAAATCGGCCACTTGATCTTCCATTGCAGGCAAGATGCCGCGCACCAGGACGCCCTGTACAACTTGATTGTGTGACAGCATACCTTGCGCACTGACATAGGGTGCGGCGGCTTCTACCGCTGGATGCTTGGCTGCTTCTTCTGCTGTTTGCTGCCAATGGCTCAAATTACCGTGAATGCTACCAATCTGAACGTGCGAGGCAACACCCAAAATTCGAGTACGCACTTCTTTTTGGAAACCGTTCATCACTGACATCACAGTAATTAATGCTGTCATCCCAAGTGTTATGCCCATTAGGGAGATTAAAGATATAAACGAAATGAAATGATTGCGTTTTTTGGCACGCGTATAGCGCAAACCAATGAAAAGTTCATAGGGAGACACAAATGATAATACCTGTAATAAGTTTGACTATGAAGTTTGCCACATTTACAAGCAGCTTAACAAAATAATCTGAAATTGTGATTAGGATCTATTGCTGCAAGAGTTTCCGTCAAAAGCTGCCACGCGCCTCGTTGACCATTTCAGTTAGCTTTGCAATGTCCAGCACATGCAAATTATGACCTTGGCGCAATATCAATTTACTTCTGATCAATATATTCAGTTCGCGCGAAACGGCTTCACGGTGTGTGCTAACCAGATTGGCGATTTCAGTTTGGGTGGGTGCCGGAGAAATAACCGCGGCATTTGCGGATATCATGTGATTCCTCGCCAAGCGTAACAATTCTACCTGAATACGATTACGTACCGCTAGCGTACTATAATCATAAACACGCTCGGTCAGGCGTCGCACCTGCCCGGTTAGGCGTTTTAGAATGATTTCCGCGAGTTGACGATTGCTATAAACCAGATTCTGGAATTCCGGTGCAGTCATTGATGCCAGCAATACACTACTCTTGGCAATTGCAGTAGCCGAACGGGGATGGCCATCTATTGCTGTCAATTCACCAAACATTTCACCCGTTGGCAAATCGCACAAGATAACTTCCTGCCCCGATAAGCTGTGAAACATTACTCGAATTTCACCCTGTACAATAAAAAATGCGCTGTTGGTCTGATCGTGATAACGCACAATTTCATTTCCCGCTTCATAGCGGTGCCAGTGACAAACAGCTGCAATTATTTCAATATCTCGCGGCGAAAGAGATTGAAATCCTTTAATCACAGACAGCATGGCGATTGCACGGTCAGTCGAGATGTTTCGTGTGGTCATTTCTTGCTGTCTTTCAAAATAGTCTTGGTTGACAGTATCCGATCATTCTCTAAGATTCTACCTCTTCATGTAAAGGTAATGATATATCAGATTTAGATTGATGCGCGCGTTTGCAAAGAGGCGATTAAGCCACCGGATCGGAATAATTTCGGGTTATTACCTACTTCTTGCTGATATTGTCGTTGAGATGCTCGATTTTTACTTTATCTACCCCATGCAAGCCAATTTTCTTTGCTGCACCATGTGATAGATCAATGACTCTGCCTTTCTTAAAAGGTCCTCTATCATTAACTAGTACATCAACATGACGACCGTTCTTCAGATTAGTAACTCTGACTCTAGATGGCAGGGGCAGTGTTTTGTGAGCAGCAGTCAGACCATGCGGAACAAAGCGTGTTCCCATTGCCGTGCGATTGCCCGATTCTGTACCATACCAGGATGCATGGCCAACTTCTCGATATCCAACTGCTGATCGCATCGGATAATAGGTGATTCCGCGTACTTTATATGGCTTGTTGTACGGCGCAGCAAGATTGGGCGCACGCTGAATAGAAACCCCTGAGGGGCGCGACGGATGACCGGAGAACATTGAAGCGCAACCGCTGATCAAGACAGCGATCAACATCATCATACTAACTTGCTTGCAATAAACTGTCGGTTGCATAGCGTTTTTAAAACACAGCTTAATTTTATATTTGCATCTGCATCTGAGGATAATCGGATCTGCCTGCAAAGATCAATTGTCGCATATGTTAATTAATTGACAATACCTGAATCTGTTGTAACCCGCATCATATTATCACGGGATTTTAATGTTTTGATTATAGACAAAGGAATATTGTAAGCGATATGAGAGCATTCTACTACTATAGGATCAAATAGATGGATTATTGATCACTGATATTCAATGCAAACTGGGATTCACCCTTGGAACGGCGACTTTATGGCTAGACACATTGAGGTATGCTGATCGAAATGGATATTTAGAAGTCACGCTTGCATTGAGCCCTAGTCAGATTACTGCAATGACTGCTGTTCATGTTGCTCGCGATCATCTATGTTTGCTGGCAAAAATATAAATGAAAAAATGACAATACTTGTGAAAATAAATCATTGAGGATTGTCATTGGCATCGAGTTTCGATATCGATAACTTGGCAAGCACCTAATTTCTAAAAGATATAACGCATATTGATACCACCTCCCCAACCAGGACTGCGATCGGAAAAACCTCTTATCCCGTAGGCATTCAGTCTGAAACTATTTGTAATTCGCTGCGAAAGATATAAAGTGAGGTCTCTACTGTCTTCCAAGCGCACAGGCGATTGTCCCATTGTGTAATTTGTCCCTATAGCGATACTGGGGGACAATTGATATCCAGCACCTGCGGCACCATAGAGCACATTATGAAAAATAATCCCTGACGGGTTGCCCAATATTCTGTAGCCGAAAGTTGCGCTTAGTGTGAACTTGGAAACTGTTTTAAACAAATCACCTTGAATAGCATAATCGACTTGACCACTTCCCATATTCTGCTTAGCACTGGCAGTCGGTATTTTTATACGGGTTGTAATATCAAAGGCAATGCCTGTAGGCGCATGATCAATCAAATTATAACTGAATGCGGCTACGATATCCCCCAACCCAGATTTGGTTGTACTGCTCAGCGATGACCCACCCAATGGAATGCCGCCTGTAAAACCAGCAGCGCTAGTTTTACTCAATCTCAATGAATTTATCACATCGCTTAAGCTGTCAGCGCCAGTTCCGCCACCGCCACTCCCGCTGTTGTCATCACCGCCGCCACTTCCGCTGTTGTTGCCACCACCACCGCCACTTCCGCTGTTGTCACCGCCACCACCACCGCTACTTCCGCTGTTGTCACCACCACCGCTCCCGCTGTTGTCACCACCGCCACCACCGCTCCCGCTGTTGTCGCCACCGCCACCACCGCTCCCGCTGTTGTCGCCACCGCCACCACCGCTCCCGCTGTTGTCGCCACCGCCACCACCACCACTCCCTCTGTTGTCACCGCCGCCGCCACTTCCCCTTCCGCCTTCTGAACCTGAATTACTTCCTTCGCGTCCTGGATTAACACCTGAGCAATTTTGCGTATTTTCATCGCAAACAACTATGACGCTAGAACTCCCTGGACTACCGCCACCAAAACCTCCTCCGACAATGGGGCCTCCACCGTCAACAATACCTCCAATCCCCGGACCGAGTACATTGCCTGGTCCGGTGATATTGAGATAAGGAACAATCACCCTGAAAGATGCTCGACCATTGTCGTAGCGAGCTGTGAAAGGTACATACCAGATATCCGTTGAACTAGTCCCGCCGTATTTGCCTGTGGTGAAATCAGTTGTGGTACTGAAGCTTAATCTATTGGCAAGGACATCGGGAGAATTGATGACAAGCGTTAGCAGCAACAGCGCTAAGCTTTTTTGTTTGAAAGAAAAAAATGGATACATGAGAGCCTTTTTTGTATTAACTAAATTCAGCGCAATCATCTGATTCAATTGTGCGAATTAATAAATTACGGCTCATGTCCTTTTTAGTTAATGCTGATTCCCTGTGCGGACACATCTTGTTTTATGTTCGGAGCTCACGGATTATTCTTCTTTTTCCTTATGTAGGATAAATTTTACAGCTGGGCAATAAATTATTGCCATACTTAGTTTTTTTGATTTCTAAAAATTTGAGAAGCTAATGGCGAATTCTATCTGGAACATCAATGTGTCGTATGCCTTCTCTATGGTCACCAGCGCGATCTGGAATATCAATATCCCGTATGCTTTCTCTATGGTCGCCGATCCGATCCCTCGAGTCAAAATCTAATCCGTCCGGTCTTTCGTGCCTGTCTATGATTAAGTGCTTGTCATAACGTTCCGCATGATCACGCAGTCTGTCTGAGTGATCAGTATCACGCACACCATCTTTATGATCACTTGCCCTGTCCCGCACATCTGAGACGGAATCTCTCGGATTCTCAAGCCTTATAAGCTTATTATCTGATGCATTCGTATCGCGCATATCGGATGATTTTTCTATATGATCCCGTCCTGCAGAGCCAGAATGATCAATTCTTCTCTCGCCTCCAATAAGGGGCGAATGCTCGGTACGTGAATCCTTGCCGGGCGACTGATTATTGCCTGGGTCACGGTCACGTCCTCTATTTAAATCGCTAGGATTCTGCTTGATGCCGTCATGGCCACTGCCGTGACCATGACTATTCTTACCATTCTGGGAAGGTTTGACTTCCGATTCATTGTTCGTATTATTTCTACCTTTGCCGCTGTTATCAATAAAAGCCCTATCGTTTCCTTCCTGTATCTGAATGGGCAGTATGTTTCTCACTTCAATGCGTTCGGAAGTAATCCGCTGATCTGCACCAAGCTTTCCACTGATCAGCACACGTTGATCCAACTTGAGATCATCTTTCGCAGTTCCCGTTAAATGCGTATTAGGTTCAATGGTAATTATCCGGTTACTTACGTTTAATTCTTTACCACCCAGGGCATGGATATACCCCTCGATCACAAGATGTTCTACATTGCCAATACTCCGAAGCATTGGTTCAACCTGTATTTGCTGTGCGTGTAGATGGGTGCCATCCCATTGTCCCCTAACCTCAATTTCCATACCTTGAGAAATATCCGTTGGCAATGATTTAGCATCATGTTGAACGCGCGTGCCATTAACGACAAAACCTTGTCGATCAATTTGGGTAACCTGACCATTTATTTGGGCTTGTGCATGCAACGGCGTAGTTTCAATTCGCGATGCTACAATCGTACCATTGGATAGCCTGTGACCACTGACTTGCACCCAATCGCCTTCTTTCATGTTTGAAACATAGTTCTGATCGGTAGATGTTCCAATATGCACAGTCTGGTCTAATACACGCATTTCTCCGGTTTCAGAATTAAAACTACTGATCGGCCCAATAGCTGCATGCACTACCGCAATGTTTCGAGCCATAAGTTCGTGACCAGTGTCCTGCGCACGTGCCGCAATTACCTGACCTACTGTAAGATCACGTACTGTAGCAGGTCTGCCGTCAATGAAAACGGGAGTGTTGCTATCATAGTGAACCTCGATGCCATTGACACAAATACTCGCAAATCCGGTGATGATACCGATAATTCCCGTTCCACCGAGGCCCCCATCGTGAGCGACATATCCAGTTCCTCCAATGCCGCCTTCCGGAGCACCAGTACCACCCATTCCTCCATCGACCACACCTGTGCCACCCATACCTGATTCAGCTAATGGCGCACCAGTTCCACCAATGCCGCCTTTTGAAATGCCGGTACCACCCATTCCTCCATCGTGCACGCCTGTGCCACCGATTCCAGATTGAGGTTGTAGTAAAGGATTGATCAGCGAAGCTCTGACATCGCAATTGTTTTTAGCGAGCAGGCTGGCAGAATAGAGAAACATCAGAGCGATAACACCCAATATGTAAGCACCGTAACGGCATAGGGCGACCAATGAATTTTTTGTCATTTCGCTTAAAAAATATCTTGAATGGTTAGTTGTGTGTCAAATCGTTATCTTTCTTTGGCAATTCCTCCAATTCTGCCGGTTCACTGTAAAAATAAATACCGAATGTCATACGATAACGCGACTCGCTTCCAGATGCATCATTTTTTTCATATTCCATCGCATCTTTATTTATGGCAAGCAATGACTCCATCCCAAGATGTTTAGATTTCTCGGCCAACTTCTGCACCGAGTCAAAGGTCAATTCATCATAAGAAACACTTCGTTCAATGAAAGGCTGCTTTTCTCCTAATAAATTGTTAGTTGCAGCGGCGGCATGATCATGTAAGTTGTGGCCAAAGTAATATACTTTCTCATCAAAACCGTTTGCCGGAACAAATGCCGAAGTATTAAGGCATACTCGTTTCTGATCATCAAAATGCGCCACGCCTAGTCTCAGCCACTCATCCAATACAACCCGCGAGCGAATATCACAACTCACATTAGCAACGAGTTTTTCAAAAGAAATTTCACCGCCTTCTTTGATAAATCTAGGTAACGGTTTAGGTTGATTGTTTTCATCTAGATAGCGTGTGTCACTGGTCCAAAGACTCACCAGTCGAGCGCCCAGCGAAATTGCTTGCGGAATTGTTTCGGCATCGGAATGATTTTCATGTCGCAATCTCTTGATATCTTTACGATGAACACCTGTCAGTAGACTTAAGTGGCTGTCTGTCGAAGATTTTCCATCAATCTTAAAATCTTTATCTGCAATCTCGACAAATAACTCCTTCAGTAATTCCAACAAAGAAGGATAAGTAATTCCATTAGCAAGCATTAACTTGATTATTGGGCGAAGTACGCGCCGGAGTGCAGTGATGAGCACGGGCGGGAGCGTTGAATTAGGTGTTTGAATACTGGGCATAAAGCCTATCCACGAATAAATTAGTCAGAAAGTTAATGAATACAAGCCATTGTAGCATATCGTGGGAAATAATCACACAATATATTGACATGGGAAAAAATCCCACGTATAGTTGGTTTTGTGCGAGGATAATTCACACGTGCATTAGGAGGCTTACTGATGGTGCATCAATCCAAATTAAGGAGAAATATCATGAAAAGACTCTCAATTATCACTATTCTAATGTTTAGCATGGGGTCTGCATTTACGTCTTTCTCTGCGGAAAAAACAGCTGAAGACTATCTTGAATCCTCGAATAAAATGAACCATCAGCTCGACCAGATTCGGTATGACCGCAGTATCAATGATTCTAACAGAACTGCGCATTCAGAAAACAATAAGGATGCTGCTTCAATCACCGCTCGCGTTGGGCAAAATGCCGATGATCGCGAAGTCAGGCGAATCTGAAATTATTATGAAAAATGACCGTGCACAAGGAGGCCGCAACGTTAAATAATGTAAAGCAGTAAAATTCAATGACGCCCGCCAAAGGCCAAACTGAGTGAAAAAATAATATAAAAAACCATTATTGTTAATTGCTCCGAGGAGAATATTCGATGTTTACGAAAACTTTTTTAAAGCACGCAGTACAATTGGGGATTTGTTCCACTGTGCTGCTGATGTTATCAGTAGGCAGTGTCTCTGCACGTGATAACGAAATCAAATTTGAACTTACGGATAACCCCGGACGATGGTTTGACACCGGAACGTCTGTTGCAGGGAATCGCTCAATTGCCATTGCTACACCCGGCGTGCGGGTTAAGTTTTCCGGTAATTCCAATACGGTGCATACCCGAACCAGTTTAATTTTCCCAACCGGTGCCGCCAACATGCCCTTCAATACGGAGCCCAGAAAAGGCGGAGATGATGTAATACTGACAACACCGGGTTTGTATGTTTTTACCTGCAGTATCCATCCCTACATGTTTGGCGCAGTGATTGTTGATGATCCTAAAACCAGCGGACTGGATCTGGGCACATCAATCAGCCTGATCAACGGAATCACCGTTCCAACCAGCAGCGATCTGGCGACACGACTCTTACGCACTTTCTTTATTGCTACCAACCCTGCTAACTGGCAGAACTATGCAAGTAATCAGCCATGGCATATTACCTATCCGGATGTTGATGTGCGCGTAGATATCGGTGTTGTCAATCTGCCAGCAGTTCTTAATGCACGTTATGGCAATGACATTCCATTAGTCGCACTTGAAAACCCTAAAACCTCTGCTGTCGGTGAAATATGGGTTGCCACGCAATTTGAAAACACTCAGAGTAAAGAAAAACCGGGTACGATATCAGCGATAGATGGTTCTTCCTGGCAGGTGACCCGGAAAGTAGCATTACCTTCCATTGAGATGAACAATCCACACAATATGTGGACCGATAAAGATCAGACTGTAATTTACGCTACCCAATGGTTTGACAGTAAACTGACTGTATTTGATCGTTTAACGGGTGCGCTGATACGCAATGTATCCGTGGGTGAATCACCTGCACATGTGATGACACTGACTGACTCTGATCGTCTTCACGTTACGAATAATGGAGACACGCGGACTGATTCTGTAATGGAATTAGCGCCCTTGGCAGACGGAGTGTTGCGAAGAGTGGATATTGGACGCGGCAACCCGCACGCACACTGGATGAGCCATGACGGCAAAACCATGGTAACACCCAATGTCTTTTCGGGTGATTCCACACAGTACAATTTTCATACCAATGCGATTGAGGCCATTGTCCCAGTGGGCAGTCCTTTCGGCCACCCTATAGCAACGGGCATGATGCCGGATGCCACCAAATATTACGCGGCTAACTTTCTCGATAGCACTCTCGCGGTTGTGAATATGGATACCCACACGGTAACCAAACACATCAACCTGATTGAAAATTATGATCCGGTTGCAGGAACCATTACCGGTCCTGTGGGCGCGCTACCAATCCAAACCCCGGTGTCCCCGGATGGTAAGAATATGGTCACTGCCAATACGCTCACCGGGACGATAACCATTGTCAATACAATCACGGATGAGTTGGTAGCGATGCTACCATGCGATCCCGGTTGTCACGGGGTGCAATACGGTGCGAAACAAGGTGGTGGTTATTACGCGTATGTATCCAGCAAATTTTCTAACAGATTGTTGATCGTGGATCCTGATCCAAACAATGATGGCGATCCATCCGATGCAAAAATTGCGGGTACAGTAGGATTGTTTTCTGCGAGCACAACTCAGCACGATGACACCGTATCAGCTAATCCAGGCATGGGTGGGCAAGGCATACTGCCGATTCCGCTAGTGTATAACGGTTGGGTTCAGAATCTGCCGGCTTCTTGGTCGAGCCAGCTCACTGCAGCACAATTGAATCCAATTAAATAGGCTACGACGGATTTTTCAGGTCTGTAAATAGTCTTATTAAATGCAGGCATAATTTCTGTAACCAAATGTAGCATTAATTTCATTGATGATATGAGGAGAAATAAAATGAGCTCAGGACATAACAATTCAAATGACGATTCACCAAGCAGTGGAAACCACAAAGGCTTTCAATTTACAATAAATGAAAGTAATGAGGTAGTCGAAGTATTTGAAATTAAAGATGGTGTACCCGAACTAAAACCCATCGATGATGACGGCACGGAGACCTATGTAGTCAACGATAATGGCGAGGTGGTCAGAACCGAACATAAACTTGGCCTTGGCTCAGAAATCACTGTTTACGCAGATGCAGATGGTGATGGTACCTATTTTAGAATTTCAGAACAATGGACTCCTGATTCACCGGGAGCCGGTCCGTTTAAGTTTGAAGACAGACTCGTCTATGCTCCAACTGACGGTGACGACCATATTGGAGTACGTGGTGGTGAAGATTGCCATGGCGGGCAGGGCGCGGATGATTTCGTGATCCGCGAAGCTGCGCATTTACGCATTGCAGACTTTAATTCAGGCGAACATGACTTCATTATATTTGATACCGGTCTGGGCCTTATTTCAAAAGAACATTTGCAAGGCTTCGTCACGGATATCCATCGTAGTGATGATGGTCAAGATTTCATAGTGGATTTTGGTTCTACCGCATCAGTCACGCTGGTTGGCGTCGCGTCTGATCAAATCAGCTGGGATGATGTCAGTGTAATGAGTTAAGTGATTTGCTAGCTCGAGTATATCGATAAGCTCATGAAGAACAAGGAAATTTGATTTCGTTCTGATTGAGCTTATCAAACCGAGAACATATTCAAGTTATTCAATGCCTATTTAGCGCCGGCCCAAAGAAACAACAGCCCGACAGGTTTCCTGCCTGTACTCTGGGAAGAAACCCCTAAACCCTCACAGTTTATGCCGCCACGATTGGAGCAGGGCTCTTCCATCACTTTTTCTGGCTTCGAATACATTGTTCCGTTCTCGCCAATCAACAATATTTTGCTGACTGTTATGTTAATTTATTGATTTTCTGTCGCATTCCCCGAGTTCTTTCATGAATGCACGTCAATTAAACGACAAGGGAATATATATGAACTACTCATTCAAGAGAAACTGCGTTTTTAAACTTATTATTTGCGCATGTTTAACTGGTACGGCCGTATCACAGGCGTATGCCTAGGATGCAGCAGCTCAACGCATTAAACAGTTGAAACACACACTACAAGAAATTCAGAATGGATTGAACAGGATTAAAACGGAGTCGGCCCGGACGCAAGAAATGCAATTTGAATTGAATAGAGTAAGGGTAGAATCGGCTGGAACCACGCAGAAAATTGAACAGATTGAGGAAGCCAGAGCCACCAGAGAAAAGGCTAGAGAAGAGGGCATGAGTAATAAAATATCATGTTGTTTTTTCGCGGCAGCTATGGCAGAAGTGATGAGCATCGTAATGGCGTATCAATCGAAAGACGTGTCGCACCGATTGGCGCACAGAAACAAGCATGCCGGCCTGCTTGGTATACCGGCGCAGGGTTTGATTTTCAATTGACCAAAGATACCTGGGGTTGTATACCCGAAACCGAAATCCATGCGGAGCTGATGTTTGAATATCTGCAGATATGGCCATGGCGTTCAGGGTAATGTGCTGGCAAATGCATCTACGTAAATGGCGGGCGACGCTAACAATCCTCAGGGTGTGACAGAGTTATTAATCAATTCACCCTGAACGCATCGCCTAAGATTAAATTCAAGCATTTTGCGGCCTATAAAATAAGACCTTGGATTATTCCTGTCGGTTTAGCAATACATGTCATCAGTCCGCCCTCTGAGTCCATTACCTATATTGACCCTTGGCTCTCTGGATGGTGCAAAATATGGCCGCATGACGGTGGGAGATTATGTCGGCATAGGTTTCTAATCCTGAACAAACTATTTAAATCGTATAGTATGAATCTCGCGAGCTTACCTCCGAGTTAAAATTCGTTTACTTGCGACCGGATTCTATCTCCTCTATTTTATGAAACTTTGGACGATAGAGAGCTAATGATGGCACTCATTAAACTAAGCAGTTAGTTATGAGTGTCATTTCTTGCTTACTACTCTTTACAACACGATATCAGTTGCAACGAGTGTTGGCACTCCCAGTAATGAAATCTGGAAATCTGCAGCCAGACCTGCATTCACGTTAGCTTCCAACAAACCCGTTGCGGGAACGTAACGCACCTGACCGGCGCTGCTGAATGCTGTTGCACCGATAAAGACAAAGGCATTATTACCACCCACAGTTCTATTGGCATCAATCGCGCTGAGATCAATGGTGTCTACGCCACTCACAAAATCCATAATCGTATCGCGCGATCCGCCATTGGAGTGAAAGACTGGTGCTTGATACAGGAAGGTGTCGTTTCCGCCGCCACCGGTTAAGGTATCTTTTGCCCCACCACCGATCAAGGTATCGTTGCCAAGACCGCCACTGAGCGTGTCAGGACCACCGTTTCCTGTTAATGTATTGTCTCCATCATTACCAGTGACGATATTGCGCCTATTATTACCTGTGCCATTAATATCGTCCGAGCCGGTCAGAGTGAGATGCTCAAGATTCGATGTCAGACCCAGCGTAAAGGTCACGCTGCTGCGAACCGTGTCAGCACCCTGAGCTGATAATTCGATAATTGTATCGGTCACGCTGTCAACAATATAAATATCGCTACCCATACCCCCAACCAATGTATCGTTACCGCCCTGACCGTCGAGCGTATCTTTACCACTCAGTCCGGTCAGGGTATTGTCTCCATCGTTGCCGATAAGCGTATTGGATCGGTTATTGCCGATACCGTCGATTGCGTTGGTTCCGGTCAGGGTCAGGCGTTCCACATTAATTGAAGAACTGAGCGAGAATGTCACTGAACTCTGAACTGTATCGATGCCTTGACCTGCCTGTTCTGTAACGGTATCGGAGACCGAATCTACAATATACAGATCATTACCTCTGCCACCCACCATTGTATCGTTACCGCCCTGCCCATCGAGCGTATCGTTCCCGTTCAGCCCGGTCAGCGTATTGTCTTCATCGTTGCCGATGAGCGTATTGAGTCGGTTATTGCCGGTACCGTCGATTGCGTTGGCTCCGGTCAGGGTCAGGCGCTCCACATTAATTGAAGAACTGAGCGAGAATGTCACTGAACTCTGAACTGTATCGATGCCTTGACTGGCCTGTTCTGTAACGGTATCGGAGACCGAATCTACAATATACAGATCATTGCCTCTGCCACCCACCATTGTGTCGTTACCGCCCTGACCGTCCAGGGTATCGTTACCGTTCAAC
>NZ_PXXU01000026.1 GCF_003011925.2 Nitrosomonas supralitoralis | reverse complement strand
TAAAATATATAGAAGAGATAGTAGGTATAGTAGAAATAGGAAAGGGAATACATGCATATAAAAGCCCCCGTAAACTTTCCGCGTTTTATCTGTGCATGGTGTGCAGTTCGCTGAAACGCACACCAGTAGAGGGCTAGAAGCGCACACGTGTAGCTGTGCACCATCTGTGCTATCTGTGCAGTTGAATCAGGAGCTTAAAAATGTTTATGCTATTAATCAATGAGATAAAAAATATGCCACAAATGAAGGCAAATTGAACGTGATACCTGTTCTGTAGAAGTGGGCCACAATTTAAAACAAGACTCAAATGTTCGCAGTAAATTGCTCGTAACAATATTTTATGCGAAACGTAGAAATTTTTGCATTCAGCCCTAAATTTTCTTAGGTGGTCTTCCAGTCCAAGCAACTCCTGCTAACTTAGCTAGCATGTAAAGCTCAAATGATGCTTTCCGGTGTGCTATACGTTCCGCTAGAGAATCGTTCATTCCTTTAGAGCGGGCTCTCGCTATAGCCTTGCGCCCATCGATTGTGCGTGGGCCACCATTACCGTGACTTTTACACTTTGATTTTCCCGGTATGGCTTCACGAGGACATCGTTGACCCTTAGAGTATTGGATTTTTGCATTACATTGCATCAGGCTGAGCTATAAGTTAGAGTTTAAATTTTTTTTGAAAGTGCTAGATGTGTAAGAATCGCTCCTCCGAAGAGAATTGCTGACCATCCCCCGCTGGCATCACCATCATCTAGCATAATGCCTCCAGCGATCAAGGACAAAATTCCAAGTATTGCAAAAAACCATCTATCTATGTTCAAAAATATTTCCTTAATTAGGTTTATCGAATAATTTTGGCACTCGGTAATTCACATACTCATCTATTCAACCACTTATGAATATCTATATAGTACCATACTAATCCAAATCTTTAATAAAAGCCCAACCTCGATTTTATTTTCTGTTTATATTAAAGTAATATGTGTTCTCATCTGTTGCATATTATAAAAAATTGATAATCGAATGTATAAATTTGAGTATATAGGTATGTGTAGGAGTCCCTAAACTCTACAAGGGGGCGCCCCCGGCACCGGGGTATCCTTTAAAAGTGTGCAGTGGACACTAAAGACCTTGGCCGCGCTCCAGGATTAACCACATTCAATTATTTTACCTTAGCCTATACCAATTTACCCTGTAATGTGCGGGTAATGCTAACCAACTCAGAATCGTCTACTCAATCTGAAATGCAGTAACTTTTACAGTAACACGAATGCGATATATTACTATATACAGCATTCATAACGGTTTTGGCTAGTTATTCAATAGACGCCGTCCCAACACCAAAGACCAACCCTTCATCCGGTTGGTTTTTTTTCGCCTACTTTCGCGTGTTTGCGGGGGCTCATGCGGATTCTTGCGGACTTTGAGGTTGCATAAACCCCGAAAAATCTGCTCACTTTTTCTCTCTTTGTGCCATTATTCTCTCCACCCCTACCCGTCATGCAAGTGTGAAGTCCGCAAGTTCGTATTATTTAGACGGTATAAATCAAGGAATTACGCGCGGACTAATCAAGCGGTTTATTTGCAGCATTGGTAGGGGAAGGAAACAGCATCTAGGCGGAGAGAATAAAAAGAATATGAAAAACTACGCATCATTAGTCTTTTGTGCCTCAATGATGCGTGCACGTATTACATCCAAAGTATGCCTCCGCTCCCACCATCTTACCACTCCTCGCCATCACCATTATCCTGCGAATTTTAATCAGGAGTAGCGATGTCAACAGCAGAAACGAGGCGAGAACATATTGAGGCATAGCAGTCTAGCGGCATGACGCAACGTGCGTATTGCCAGGTACATGGTTTGAATGTCAAAACGTTTGTTAGTTGAGTGCGTGCATACAGGGGTGTGCAATGTAGCCGATCCGCATCTATGATTCCGGTAACGATCAAGCCGATGGATGTGTTACGGTGGCGTGGCCAGGGTGATCATGTATTGGAGTTGCCGCCGACGGTAGCGCCATATTTGTTGGGGGACTTACTCAAATGTCTGGGTTGATCGTAAACCCTGGGCGTACCTGGTTGATGGTTGAGCCGGTGGATATGCATTGCGGCATTGATGGGTTGTCGTTGTTGGTGAAGCAGCGACTGCAACAATCGTCTTGTTCTGGATCAGCGTTTGTGTTTTGCAATCGTGCGGGCAATCGCATCAAGGTGCTGCTGTGGGATAGCGCCGGCGTGTGGTTGTGTCAGCGGCGACTGCATCAGGAGCGGTTTGTTTGGCAGCGCTCCGAGGAAGGGGGCATCACCATGACGCAGGCTCAATGGGAGTGGTTGATCATGGGGGTGGATTGGCGTCGTTTGAGCGCAACAATTTGCGTCAAGAAATATAGCTGAATAAACAACTGGAAGAGAAGAATCAAGCTTTGGTATACGAATTGGCGCACTTACGCCGCATGCGCTACGGCTCGAAGAGCGAAGCGATGTCAGAGATCCAGTTAAGTCTGTTCGACGTAGCGACAATTCAAGCGGAAATTGAGCAACTGCCGCTGCCTCAACCAAAAAAACCAAAGCGCGTTCGTGCCGGACGCCAGCCACTGCCGGATCATTTACCGCGTATCGAGCATCGTCATGAACCGGCATCTTGCCAATGTCAACAATGCGGCAGTGTGCTGACCAAAATCAGCGAAGATGTCACCGAACAGCTCGACGTCGAATTCGCCAAATTCTTCGTGCACCTCCACATCCGTCCGCAATACGCCTGCCGGTGCTGCGAAACCATCGTCGCAGAACCGGTGCCACCCACAATCATCGATGGCGGCATGACAGCAACTGGCCTCTTGTCGTGGATCGCTGTTTCCAAATACCTTGATCATCTACCGCTCTATCGCATCGCGCAAATCGCGGCGCGCGATGGCGTGACATTACCGATCTCCACCTTGGCCGAATGGGTTGGTTGTGTCGGTGCGGCACTGCAGCCGCTGGTTGATCGATTGACTTGGCATCTACTGCAAGGCCGCACGTTGCATGCTGTTGAAACGCCGGTGGCGCAGCTCGATCCGGGCAACGGCAAAACCAAACGCGCCTACTTATGGGCGTACCGCAGTAACGATTTCTAGTTGGGGCCGCGCATCATCGTGTTCGACTACCAAACCAGTCGCAGCGGCAAGCACGCACTTAATTTCCTGCGCAATTGGCATGGCCACCTGGTCGTCGATGACTATAGCGGCTACAAACCGTTATTTGCCATCGATGATCGCACCGAACTGGGCTGCTGGATGCATGCGCGTCGTAAATTCTTCGACTTGCACACAGCCAACAGCAGCGAAATCGCACTTGAAGCGTTGCAACGCATCGGCATACTCTACGCCATCGAAGCAGAAGGCGACCAACTCACCGTTGAAGCGCGACAACAACTACGCACAGAAAAAAGCATCCCGGCGCTGCAATCGCTACATGGCTGGTTATTGCACATTCGCCAGCAAACCGCTGACGGCAGCAGCACCGCCAAAGCGATCGACTACACCTTGAAACGTTGGCTAAGTCTCATCTGCTACGCCAACAGCGGCTCTCACCCTATCGACAACAACCCGATCGAAAACTACTTCCGCGCAATTGCCATCGGCAGAAAGAACTGGCTCTTCACCGGATCTGAACGCGCTGGCCAACGCGCCGCCGCCATCCAATCCCTGCTCACCACCGCAAAACTCAACGGCCTCGACCCCGCAAAATGGCTAACCGAAACCCTCGAAAAACTCCCCACCTGGCCTAACAGCCGCATCGACGAACTGTTGCCGTTTGCGCCAGAGGTTATTGAAACATTAATGAAAGAGTGTGAGTAGGTGGTGGGTTTAAAGGCTTACCTTTAATTGCCGAACGTAGTCTATTTCCTCTGGAAGATTTTCGTCTGCTTTCCCATCGCCTTGATCTCTCACATCTCCAGTTGATGGACAAACGCATTCCATTAAATCTCAAGCAGGAACTTTGACAAGAGCAGGCGTAAATACGAAGATTCTGCCATTGGGTGGCTTACTTATTGATGGCCAGACATTCATTACGCTTTCTTCCGGAGAATATGTTACGTTCCGCTACAGCGTTGCAGCAGGTGAATGGGAACAAAGGTAGCAGCGTGAGAAAATTGATAAAAAAGTAATCAATATTTATTCATAGTTATTGAAAACTTGCGTATTGGCAATTTCGTGGATAAACCACTACGGATTATTTTCGGATTTTATACCCTGTTTTTAGCATTCGCAATGTGCACCACGATACCACTAGGAACCATGCCACCAGAATCCCAAGGCTGAGGTAAGGTGAAACATCCGAGACGCGAAAGAAGCCGTAGCGAAACCCGTCTACCATGTAGAAAAACGGATTCATATACGATAATCCTCGCCAGAATGGAGGCAACGAGGGGATCGTATAGAATACCCCCGATAAAAATGTCAATGGCAGGACGATAAAGTTTTGCAACGCAGCAAGCTGTTCAAATTTTTCCGCCCAAATACCCGCAATGATGCCTAAGGCACCTAGCAACGCAGCGCCTATCAAGGCAAATGTGAATACCCATGCGAACGAGTACAGGGGAAGTTCAAAAAACGCCAGCGTCACCAAGTAGATACCCAGTCCTACCATCAGACCACGAACTACCGATGCCAGTACATAAGCAGTGAATATTTCCTGGTAAGAAAGCGGCGATAACAGCATGAAGATGTGATTACCCGAGACCGTCGATTGAATCAGGCTTGATGAAGAGTTAGCGAAAGCATTCTGCAACATAGCCATTATGACCAATCCGGGGATCAGAAAAACCGTGTAGGTTACACCGGGATAAACCTGCACTCTTTCTTCCAGCGCGTGAGAAAAAATCAACAGATATAGCAAGGTGGACAGCATGGGTGCAAATACGGTCTGGAGACCGACTTTCCAGAATCGCAGCAGTTCCTTGTAGAGCAATGTAAGAAATCCATTCATACCGATGCAGATTCCAAATTCTCTGTTCCGTGCATGAGTTTTACGAACACTTCTTCCAGATCAGGTTGCAATATCTGCATATCCAGAATTTGGATCTGGGCCGCGTGTAATGCTGTAATCACATTTCCAAGCTGAGAGTATTCCTCGATTGCCAGAACGTAGTAGCCTTGGTCGTGGCTGATTGTCAGTAGC
The DNA here is from genome assembly GCF_003011925.2 of Nitrosomonas supralitoralis. Lineage (GTDB taxonomy): Bacteria > Pseudomonadota > Gammaproteobacteria > Burkholderiales > Nitrosomonadaceae > Nitrosomonas > Nitrosomonas supralitoralis. Next base: position 42,638 of record NZ_PXXU01000026.1, on the reverse strand, counting down.
TGTAACGCTGTCGGCAGCGTATCGGGAGATAGCCGCAGGCGTATCCGGTGTCCTGAAATGTTGCTGATGAGATTTCTGACGCTATCAAGCACAACGATACTGCCATTTTTGAGCATTGCCACGCGGTTGCATAAAGCCTCTGCTTCTTCGAGATAATGCGTAGTGAGTACAATGGTATGACCGTTGCGGTTTAATTGCTTGATGAAACGCCAAAGGGCCTGGCGCAATTCCACATCTACGCCTGCGGTGGGTTCATCCAAAACGATTACCGGAGGCTTGTGGACCAATGCCTGCGCTACCAGTACGCGCCGCTTCATACCGCCGGACAGCAAACGCATGTTGGTATCCGCCTTATCGGCAAGGTCGAGATGATGGATTATCTCGTCTATCCAGTTGTTATTCTTCTTCAAACCGTAATAACCGGATTGAAACACAAGTGTTTCCCGAACGGTAAAGAACGGATCGAATACCAGTTCCTGCGGCACCACGCCCAGCATGCGACGTGCTTCACGATACCCGGTGAGGACATCGTGACCCATTACCCTGACACTGCCGCTGCTGGCAAGGGCAAGACCTGCGATGATATTGATCAGCGTCGTCTTTCCCGCTCCATTGGGACCAAGCAAAGCAAAGAATTCGCCGGCGTTGATTTCGAGATCAACGCCGCATAAGGCATGCAATGTGCCGAAACGCTTGTGCACCTGCTTGATTTCGATTGCCGGCGTCATGGAGAAAGCTCCTTTTTAGGTGAAGAAATGACAATTGCGTATCGCCCGGCTATACAGCATTTGGACGCATCTGCCACGCATGCTGCCGCTCAGCGCATCATAGCAACGCTCGGATTCTTATCAGTTCTGATGGAATCCCGCTGGTCGAGAACGAAGGTGAGTTTCATTGTACAGAGTGATCATCCGTTACCGGGAATGGGCCTCAACATGGCCATTCCTTGCCGGCGCCTGCGTTGTTTGCATGGGTTCACGAAATTCGTCGAGTAGCCGGGCTGAGGTGTTTTGCGAGAAATAGTTGCTCAGGTATTGATCGAAAGGGATCTCATCCGTGGCCTCGAGCTGTTTCTGTTGCGCCAGCGATGCTTTGACCTGGAGATCAAAATTCCTCTTTATCGTTGCATCCAGCGCGGCATTCCTGAAATAACGGGTGTATTCATGGGACTTCTGCAATACCAGCTCGGTAATCGACATCTTTTGCGCGCGCATGGCCGTTAGCATCCTTGCTGAAGCCGTCAACTCGGGATGGCGAATTTTTTCGATCTGCTGGTGCAATGCGCAGGTGTAGGGGATATCGGCATTGCCGTTATCCAGGATCTCGCAGATCTCCTGCATCTGCTCACACAGCATCAGCGCCCACTGCCGTAGCGGGACTTCACGCCTGTTGTCCAGCAGCTTAAGCCTTGGGTCCCGGCCGCGATTAGCCACCAACAATGCGTTATTGCTGATCTCGTCATGCTGCTTCAAGTCATGCCCCGAATTGGGCTGAAACAAACACAAAAGACTCAGTGCCTCAAGAAAACGCGTGGTTTCGATCGCAATGCCCGTAGGTTCAAACATATCCACATCCACGGAGCGTATTTCAACATATTGAATCCCCCGGCTTTCCAGCGCCTGCAGCGGCCTCTCGCCGGATCGCGCCGGCTGTTTCGGCCGCACCGAAGTGTAATACTCGTTCTCGATTTGCAGGAAATGGGTATTTAATTGCCGGTACCGGTTGCCTGCCTTTGTTCCGATCCTTTCATATTCGAGATAAGAGATCGTTGTCGCTCTGCTCAAATCGCGGATATATTCCTCAATACTGTTAAAGGAAATATGAAACGTAGATTGAACGGGATTAAAATAGCCGATCTGGCTCATTCTCAAAGAGGTCGCGTAAGGCTTGTAATAGGAAGTTTCATCGAACTTCTCCAAGGTGCGGAAATGCGCAGACTGACGGCTATCGATGAAGCTTTTGGCGACCGCCGGAGACGAGCCGAATAAATATAGGATAAGCCAGCCATAGCGCTGCAGGTTTCTAATCATTCCCATATAAGCCTGCGTCGTGAAGGATCGCAGATCGCCGATATTTTTCATGGAATGCTGGTATTGCGGCCAGAATACCTCAGGAAGCGAGTAGTTGAAATGGATCCCGGCGATGACTTGCATGCAGCGGCCATAGCGATAGCTTAAGCCCTGCCTGTAGATGTGCTTCATCCTCCCGACATTGGAGGAACCATATTCGGCGATGGGAATGGCCGGGTTCCGTAAATCGCCGACAGGCATACTGGTCGCCAGCAATAATTCGTCATTGATATTTGCGCAGACATATTTATGCAAGTCCGCCAAGGAATTCAGCACTTCCGTTCCATCCGATAATGCTGGCGTGATCAACTCAAGTAAGGCTTCAGAATAATCAGTTGTGATATTCGGATGAGTCAACGCGGCTCCAAGCTGAGCTGGATGAGGTAACAATGATATTGATCCCTCCCGGTTAATTCGGAGGCTCTCTTTTTCGATGCCTTTCAAGCCATGAATTAATAACGGCCGAAGAGATTCGTCGATAGTTGTCGCGGTTGTTGTGCGTTCGCTACAAGATAATTGCTTTGACATTTATCCTCCGATAGTGCTTGCGATAAACAAGTAGTCAAAGTATAGGCCTGAGAACGGATAACGTGTAGTCTGCTAAATTAGTTATCAGAGTTCTGTTTTTGAAACGATGAAGAGTGCAGTAGCAGAAATGGATCCGTTGCGCAGGTTCTGTTCTAGTAGTGTTAACAGGCCCTAGTCCTCGTGCAGCATCTCGAAACGTTGTGTGAGAAAATCGATCAATGCTCGTACGGATGGCAGAAGACCGCGCCGGGACGGAAACACCGCATGAATGATTTCCCGGCGCGGCGCCCAGTCCGGCACAAGCCTGACGAGTGAGCCAGCCGCCAGTTGATCTCGTGCTATGACTATCGGTAGCTGCACTACGCCCACACCGGCCACTGCGGCATCTCTCAGCGCAATCATGTCCGTCGTCACGAAGCGTGGCGTGTGATGAAGTGTTACGTGCGCGCCATCTGGCCCATGCAGCGCCCAGGCGTGGATTTGTTGCAGGATCCCTAGACCCAGGCTCGGCCAGGTGCTCAAAGCAGCTGGTGCAGCAGGAAAGCCGAGCCGGTCGACAAGGGCTGGACTGGCTACCAGACATTGGCCTCGATCAGCCAGAACACGCATAACCAAGTTGCTATCCTGCAGAGGCGGTGGCCGTACACGAAGGGCGACGTCGACCGACTCATTGACCAGATCGACACGTCGGTTGGTCGCCTCCATCTGCACCGTGACGTGCGGATAGCGCACCATGAAACCGGCCAGCATCACTCCCACATAAGCATTCACCAGCGGTATGGGGCATGTCATCCGGATTACACCCCGGGGTTCGGCTGTTAACGTGTCTATTGCTTCCTGGGCTCTCTCAGCTTCCACCAGCATCGCCTTGCAATGCGTGTAATAAGCCTCGCCGGCATCGGTAACTGCAAAGTGACGTGTCGAGCGCTGGATCAGGCGCACACCCAAGCGTTCCTCCAGCTTGGCGATGCGGCGGCTAAGCTTCGATTTCGGCATGCTCAGGACCCGGCCAGCCGGAGCAAAGCCGCCATGATCCACGGCTTGGACGTAGTAGTAGAGATCATTCAGGTCTTGCATAGGAGTTACCTATCGTTTCAAAAATAGAACTCTGATAACTGAATCAGCAGACTACCACCTGTCCGCTTCCAGGTCTATACTCTAACCACTTGTTAATCGCAAACAATATTTGCTAATTGCGCTAGCAAGCGGTTCCCTACAGAAAGAAGTGGTAGTGAGTTAACCAAAAGGAGTGCTGAAATGGCAACAAAGTATCGAAAGTTGCAGCAATTATCCGAAAGCAGATATTCGTGCTTCCAACATGCCGTCATCGCACGAATCAGCAATGTATAAGTTTGGCCTGCTGGATCTGCTTAGAAAAGCACTGTTCTGAAACGGATCTCAAACTTTTCCCTGACAGATGAAGTATATGCAATATCAAATGATGTAACGAGACTTATCCTCATTTGATATTTATGGATAATGAAGCGAATGCCCTTGGTACTACTGCCGACGGCACATCAGTACTATGCCTCTAATAAGGCACCTCTTAACATTAATCCGCAATGCAGAAGGAGTTTTACCATGTCCACACAATTAAACGTCGAGCGCACGCTGTACGGATTTTGGCTCTCACCTTATATGAGTCAGGTCGCACACATGCTCTCGGAAACCGGTCTGCCTTATCGCTATGAACGGGTGTCTCCGTTTCAGGGGGGCACACTCACGCCAGAGCACCTGGAACGAAACCCTCTTGGGAAAATTCCCACTCTAAGGGATGTCAATGGTGTTGATATTGCAGAGAGTCACGCAATCTGTCGCTATCTCGCGAAGATCTACCCGGAAGCGCAAAAGTTTTATCCTAGTGATGACCCGATGCTCTGCGCACAGGTCGATGCCAAGAATGACTTCATTACTTTTTCCATTGCAGGTCCATTCTTCAACTGGTTTGTTGTCAGCGCATATTTTCCAAAAGCATGGAAACTCAAAATTGAAAAAGAAGCACATCACTATCATCTTTGTTCGGTCTTGTTAAGCAAAATGTGGCTACCTCGACTAGTTAACGGCTCGAGAATGGAGCCATTCTTGCTAGGCAAAGAGCCCTTTCTGCCAGATTTCCAGTTGTTCTACACGCTCGAGCTTAGCAAAATGTTTTCCGAGCTCTTTGAAATACCCGAGATGCATCTTTTTCGAGACGATCCTGCATTACAGATGTTTTACGATGCTATGTGCGAGCGTCCTTCTACCCGTGAAATACTGGCGGCCAAAGAATCAGAACTCGATGTTACGAAGAAGGAACTCTTCGGGGGGTTTGGGGCAGCCTACCTTAATAAGCATATCGACAGAAAAATCATTGGAGGGCTATTCGGACGTGAAATCTGACTGCGGATAATCTGACAACATTAATATCGTAGTTGCGCTTGGGATCTCAGGCGATGACTATATTTTATGGTGTGTTGAATTAAGACAAACCGGGCAGTCAATTATTATGGTAGCAACAAATAGAACTGTCCGGTATTAATTAAATTTATCAATTTTACGATTTAATTTTGTGGTAAGGATGTTCTACGGGGCATGCTATTTCAGATTTTAAGTTCTACGTATCACTAAGCTGTTCCAGGACTGTTTTCGCTTCAATCAAGTCGAGGTTGTCGACGCGTTCGTTGAATCTGGAGTACACAGCATTTAAGATGCGTTTGGCATCATCCAATTTATTGAGTTTTCTCCAAAGCTTAGCCAGGCTCGTAGCGGCTCGAAGTTCAAGCATTGTTGCATGCTGATCCTGCGCAATCTTCAGGGCTTCACAAAAACACTCTTCTGCTGCCTGGGTTGAGAGGATGGATTGTCCGAGCAGCAGTTCGCCTTTCAGTCGAAGCAGCTCCGCGTGCCAAAACACTTCTCCCCCAGTGACAGCAAGCTTCAGCGCTTCCTCAATGGCGGCCAAGCCTTCATCAATTCTATTTCTACGTAAATAGATTTCCGCCAACAACGCCAATGTAAATGTGTTGTTGGTACTTGCACCTGTGGCCCAGGTGGCGGAAAGCCCGTTAATTAACTTGGCAAGACCTTCCTCTTGTCCATTTTCAGCCAACGCCCAGCCTTGAAAGGATGTCGCCCACGCCAATCCCAATTCAAAGGAGTATTGTGTGGAAAGCGCAATAGCTTCATCGGCAAGCTCCCGCGTTTTCTTCGCGTTGCGTAGAGTGGAGTAGATCCACGAGAGGGACGTTAAGGCAAAAACCATAGTGAATGGGTGTTCCAACTCCCTCGCCAAACCAATGGCCTCCAGCGCCAGCGGTTCAACGTGCTCAATTTCACCTAATATCCAGAATGTCCTGGCCAGGAAACTCCTCGCGGTTGTTACGGGATCCTTGCCGTAGAAGAAGACCTGTGAACGCTGTCGATTCGGATCATCAAGGGATTTTGCGGCGAACAGATGGGTTCTGGCTTCGTCAAACCGGCCAAGAAAGAAACAGGTCACACCCAAAGCATGGTGAGCTTCAATCAGTAGATCCGAGCTTTGCTCGCGGTGAGCCAGCGCGTGCAGATTTTCGGCCAGGCCGCGCGCATTGGCGAGGTTCCCTCTGACCAGATGGAATGCCCATAATCCCCGAATGGCTAGAAACTGATGCACGGAACTGCTGTGCTCCTGTAACAAATCCTTCGCTCTTCGATAATTGTGTTCCATTTCGTCGGATGCATAGCCTTTGACGGACAGCAATGGGACTCCGCGTGCAAGTAGGAGCTCCAACTCCAAGGCATTCCGCTCCGGGCCTTGCGGCAGTTCCTTGAGCAAATCCAGCGCCCGATTAAAATGATTGAGCGCTTCGATATTGGCTGATCGTTCCGCATCGCGACGAGCCGCACGATGCCAATAATCAACTGTCGGACCAGTCAAACCTGCCTGTTCATAGTGATAAGCCAGGAGTTCCGGTTCCATGTTTACCCACTCGGGGAATCGGCTCTCCAGTGTTTTGGCAATGCGAGCATGGAGTACTCGCCGGGGTTTCTTGGGTAGGGTGCTGTAGGCCGCGTCTTGGACGAGCGCATGCTTAAAGTGGTATGTCGCAAGGGGTATCTCGCCCTCTTGGAAAATGAGCCCAGACGCGACGATCAGGTCGAGGGCATTCTTTAACTGGCTGTCCGGCACTTCGACCGTGGCCTGTAACAGCTCGTAGGTGAATTCACGCCCTATTGCTGCACCGGTTTGGACAATTTCTTTGGCCGACCCCAACCGGTCCACCCGTTCCATGAGCAACGCTTGCAGACTGTCCGGAATGGGCAATCCCTTTAGGGGGCCCTTCAAGGTAAATGAATCGTTTCCCTCAGTCAGTAGCCCGGATCCAAGCACATTTTCCGTCAACGTTTCGATGTAGAGGGGTATGCCATCGGCCTTAGCCAGAATCGCCTGCTGCACCTCAAGCGGAAGCACTTTTCCTCCTGTCATCGTCGCAACGAGTTCAGCGCTATGCCGGCGTGGCAACCGACTGAGCGTCAGGGACGTCACGTGACTATATTCCGCCCACACCGGCTTGAAGTCGGGGCGAAATGTCATCAACAACAACACGCGCATCTGCCGGATGCGGCCAATGATTCGCGTCATGAGTTCCAGCGTTGTTGGATCAAGCCAATGGGCATCTTCCACAATGAACAACACGGGGCCGTGATCGGCCAGCCCTTGTAGATATTGCACGAGTGCTTCCAGCGTCATGTCTTTGCGTTTTTCGGATAACACATTGATCAGTGGGTCCCAGTGACCTCCGCGGATCGCGAGCAGATCCGCCAGTAATGACACCGTATCCTGGTTCTCGATGCCGCTTTCGCGAGCCAGAACATCGAGCTTCTCCCGTTGCGCCTGGGCGCTGTCCTGACTGGCCAGTCCCGCTGCCTGCCGCAGACAAGTGATCGCCGGATAGAGCGCCGTATTGGTATGGTACGGTGAGCATTGAAATTGAATCGTCTGGTACCTCTCCTCGGCGAGGCGGTCACACAAACTACGGGCGATTCTCGATTTTCCGATCCCGGCCTCACCGCATAGGAGCACGACCTGTCCTTCGCCGCCGACGGCTTCGCGCCAGCGACCCAACAAGAGTGAGATTTCCTGTTCTCTGCCGACGAAATTTGTTAATTGGCTGGATCGATAGGACTCAAACCGGCTGGCCGACGGCCTGATACTCAGAATCTGCCAAGCTTGGATAGGTGTGTCGAACCCTTTCAGCAAAAAAACGCCAAGATCCAAGAACTCGAATTCATTTCCGACAAGCCGTTTCGTCACCTGATCAATGATCAATTGATCGGGTTTAGCCAGTGTTTGGAGGCGGGCGGCGAGATTCGGAGTTTCACCGAACACTGACCGTTCTTTGGCAGTGTCCTGCCCCATTAGTTCGCCGACTACGACTTGACCAGTAGCGATCCCGATTCGTGCAGCCATACTAAACTGTGGATGGGAATTGTCTAGATTAAGCGACCTCACTGTGTCTAGAATAGCCAGTCCGGCATGTACCGCTCGTTCGGCATCGTTTTCGTGTGCATGGGGGTACCCAAAATAGACCAACATCCCATCCCCCATGTATTTTGCGATATAGCCATTGAGCCGACCAATCGCTTGGCTACAGGCGTCTAAAAACTGCCGGATCACCTCCTGGAGGTCTTCAGGGTCCAAACGGCGAGATAGTGTTGTCGAATCCACAAGATCACAAAACATCACCGTCAAGTGGCGACGTTCTGCTTGATCTCGTTCGGGAGGGAATGGCTGTTCTTCCGGAATGACGCCAACGGGTATAGACCCCGGGCCCATAACTTCATCGCTCTGTGGCAATTGAGCGATCGCGCGCAAGAGTTTTTTCCGATGTCCCAGTAAGACACCCATCGCCTCCAGATCGCCCTCATTCAGCTCGGGGAGGACATCCCAAGTGATCGCATTGTGCTGAAACGACTCGCGATATATACTGAGACCAAGGTTATCCAACCATGTCGATATACGATCATTCATCATGGACAACGTCGATGGTGGATATTCCGGCCCGGCATGGGTAGGATTAACTGCGTTGAGCGTAAGAAGTTACTCGTTGCGGATCGTAATCCTTTAATCGATAATAGACCTATGATGAACAACGCTTCCACGAATACGATCTCTAAAAAGTCTTTCACTCGAAAAATGGAACGCCGACTGGTAGGTATGGCAATGGTGGTCATTGCCTACCTGATCGAGAAAGCTGTGTTGCGTTCGATCAAGCGCAGTGGCACGAAATCTTCGGCGCCGAACAACCCTGCATCGTAAACCATTTTTATCTTCAACGCCCTCGCAGCAGATCGATAACCAAGCCAAGGGTCAGCAGACCTGCGACGACCCCGAATGTTATCGGTACCCATTCGGCAACAACCGTCGACGTGGCCGTGAGTCCGCTGGTCAGGACACTCGCCGCAGCGATCAGGCCGAGCGTCAGCCGTCGTCCCGTGTGACGCACTATATCCTCCAGCGAATTGGCCCGGAAGTTCACCACAAGCTTTGGACCGCCAGGGCGGACACCGACGAGGTTTTCGACCGCCTCGACCACGCGCAGGACCCGTACTTTCAACTTCTGCGATTGATACAAGAATGTCTTTGGATTGAGCGCGGTACCCATGCGTTTGACCATCAAGCGTATCAAGTACTTGCCTGCTACATCGTAAGGATCGAGTGCTGGATCGAGCTCGGCAGTCGCCAGCTGTACCTGCGCTAGTGCCTTGATGGCGAGCGTGAGCGAAGCCGGTAGCGGTACCCCGTGCCGTAACGAGACCGCGCTCATTTCTTGCAGAAGCGGCCCGATCTGCATCTCGGCAAGCGAGGCTGTGCGATATTTTGCCATCACTTCCCCGATCTCGCTCTGGAATCTGGCCACATCGAGATCGCTGCTATTGACTGCGCTCGTCATCATCAATGTGACATCGGTGAGAAACCCGGCATCTTCCTGCCACAGAGCCATCAACATTAACAAGAGATGCTCGCGGAGGTCGGCTCCTACCGCGCCGACCATTCCGAAATCGAGAAAATAGATGCAGTCCTTCCACCACATCAGATTGCCTGGGTGGGGATCGGCATGGAAAAAGCCATCGACGATGATCTGTTTGTAGTAGCTCTCCAACAGTTGGCGAGCGGCCTGGATGCGCTCTGGACCAGCCGGCGCCTGCTTGATCGGTATGCCCTGAATCTCTTCCATCACCAATAATCTGGACGTGGACAGATCCCGGTGTACTCTGGGTACGGCAAGGCGATCATAGTCTGCGAGCACCGCCTGCATCCGCCCGATGTTGTCGGCCTCCTGACGGAAGTCGAGTTCACGATGGAGCGAGGTGGAGAGGTGTTTGAACACGGCCTCCATATCGATCACCTGATTGAGCGCAGGACGCTTTCCGACTTTCTCCGCAAACACCTCGAGCAGGGCGAGGTCCTGTTCGATATCAGCACGAGCAGTGGGTCGCTGGACCTTGACTACGACCCGATCACCACTTTCGAGTGTCGCACGATGGACCTGAGCGATTGTTCCGGCGGCGAGGGGCTTCGGGTCGATCGACTTGAATACATCCTCCCACGGGACTCCCAATTCCTGTTCAGAAACCCGGACGACCTCGCTCTCAGTCATTGGCGGCACGCGGGATTGCAACAGGGCAAGCTCCTCAATGTATTCGACTGGAAGGAGATCGGGGCGGGTTGACAACACTTGCCCGAGTTTCGAGAATATCGGGCCCAGCTCTTCCAAGGCGGCACGTAAGCGTTTGGCCCGCTGATGGCGGATGGACATATCCGGTTCGTTGGATTGGCCGAACAGCTCTGTGAGGCCATGTTTCGCCATCACGGCTGCGATATGCGTAGCACGCGCTACCAGTGGAGGCTCAAAAGGTGAGGTGTCATTAGATAGATGAGCTCGCACCGAGTCCGATGCATGCTCACCGGTAGAGTGCGCGGTGTTTACAATAATCACGGTGCAGTGGGCACTGTGACTGATGCGATTCGGTATGTTACCGAGCAAAAACTCTTTTCGACCCGCCATGCCAAAATTGCCGACCACCAGTACATCGACTGCCTCCTGCTCAGCTGCGCGGACGATCGCCAATGCCGGATCAGCATCAATGACGACCCGGGCATGACCGCGGTCCCCGGCGACCTGCCGCGCGAAGTGCGCCAGTTCATTGTTGTCAGCCGCAGCGCGCGTTTGTTCGGCTTCGCCGAATTCTGTGGCGGACGGATACTGCGGCACCACCACCTGTACCACGAACAGCTCTGCATCGTAGCGGTCGGCGAACCCGGCGACCCAGTGGACGGCCTGGTCGGCGGTTTCGGAGCGGTCGCTACCTACCATCACGCGCCGTATGACATTACTCTCCAGATGATTTTGCATACGTGCAGCAAATTCTTTAGTAAGGATAGGATAGATATTACAGGATTTGTTACTGTAACGGATGTTGAAACATTCTGCCAGCCTATCTTGTTCATGGGATTTAGGGCGCAATGGAACGCAAAACCCGGTTAATCTGCATCGTTGAGATTGCGCAATGCCTATAGCTCGTCTCGAGTAACTGCTTCAGGAACTGCGAAAGCGTAGCGTCCTAACTAATTCATGTGCCGCGCATGAACGAAGGGTGGAAACCGCGCGACATCTTCACCTCGTACCGGTAGCCCTCCTGCTATAGCTGCGCAATCACCGCGCCGATATTGATTACCAGGCCAAGGATACTCGGACTCAAATCATTTCTGCTCGATACATTATAGGAGTGCATGGGGACTCGCTATCACAAGCTGTACCACGCTAAACGCCTTATAAGCGAGTCATTGACTGCGAGAATGTGACGGATGATACCAAGTCAAAACTGCGAACTCTCTACGAAATGTTGAATTCATTTAATCTGAAACCGCAGATGATGCTAAATTAACGTAACATCTTTTTTATTTTCAGGATTATCTCGGTAATGAGGCAAATAGCACGTTTTTAACATTCGGTATTACTTTTTATTATGAGACTACGCGAGAATATAATCAAATCCTATGGAATTTGTCATGTCAAACGAAGAAGTTCAAGATGAAGCTGGGTTTCTGGAGCGACTCTCGAGTGATTTAAAGCCCTTTTATGAACCGCGTTTACCCTATCACAATTGGGATGAACATATTGAGCATGGTCTTGGCATCATCGACAATCTTTGCGAGCAAGAAAAGGCAAAAGGCAACCCAATTAACTCCTTCATCGCCAAGGTTGCTTACATGGGCCATGACGCCGGTTTCCCACATGACCTCATAACGCCAGATATCTGGAAAAAGCATGGTAGTAAAGAGGGGTATTCAACCCATATAATGGATATTCTCTTGCAAAATTACGGGCTTGAAGAATCGTATATCCGAGGTGTTCAAACATGCATAATGTTTACAAAGATGGGTGAACAGTTGCCAGAAGATATAGATGAAGAACTTGGTAACACAGCTAAAGCTGTGCGCACAGCTGACCTTTCCCACATCTTTGGGCCTTATAAGGACTTTGTCATCGATAGCTTCAAGCTCATGGAAGAGGGCAAAATGTATGGCCGAGAAACAGTCTTGGCAGAATTCAAAGATAGAACCAGATTTGTGCTTACAAATTACTTGAGCCTCGGTTTTATTCCTTCTGGTGCTTACAGTATTGCAGATGGCATGAAAAATATTGAACGCTTTGGTAAAGATTCACCAAGCCGTTTATTGAAAGTTGTCGGGAATCAGGCAAACCGTTTCGCAAGTCTAGTAAAAAGAGAAGCTGCTTCGCTGCCAATTTCGGTTATTACTCAGGGAAATCGCAAGAATTCACGTAGATGAAGCACTCTTGATCCTCTCTCTCTGCTCCTCCCACAACGCCGGCGGATCAACCGCCAGATCGAACAAGATAATGTGATCGGGCAAAGTATCATCCAGAATGGCAGCAACAATTTCAGGTGCAAGCGTGGTCAAATTGACCATCCGGCTTACATAACTGTTATCAACGCTCTCGCGAGCAGCAATCTCTTTAAGGGATTTGGCCTCACCCGATTCCAGCATGGCTAGCCAACGATGCCCTCTAGCCAATGCCAGTTGCAAAGGTGTAGCGGCTACATCCCAAGGCCTGGGTTTGGCGATCTCTCCATTCGGTAACGTAACCAATTTTCTCCCGCTGCGGCGTTTGATCTGAAGTGGAATAGACAGAGTCAGCTTACCGTCACTAGATGGAATGACATTTGGTGTACCCGTTCTGTGAATGCGAGTCCCACTCATACCAGCGCCTCTTCCTTCTGTTTATCTTGTTCCGGGCGCAGTTCCAGCGCTAGACTTTTGATTCCGTTGGCGCGCAGCCTTACTTCGAGATCGCTCACTGACACGATCACTTTCTCCACCAGCAGTCTGACGATCCGACTCTGTTCCGCCGGAAACAGCTGATCCCAAATCACATCCAGCCGCGTCATGGCTACAGTGATCTTGGCTTCATCCAATCCAGGATCCAATTCGAGCGCACATGGAAGCATTTCTTTGAGCAAATCCGGAGAACGCAGGATAGTCCGCAACTGTTCGAGCACGGCCGATTCCAGTTCTGCGGCTGGCAAACGTGGCAACCCCGATGCTCCCGCGTGTTCCTTGGCATCGCGCTGCGGAATGTAGTATCTATAGCGGCGCCCATTCTTCTTGGTGGTGAACCAGGGTGACAGCGCACGTCCATCGTTTCCAAATACGATGCCCTTGAGCAGGTACGGTACCGTTGCCCGAGTGGCATTGCCACGCACCCGTCCGTTGCTAGCCAGGATTCCCTGTACCTTGTTCCACAACTCAGGATCAATGATAGGCACATGCTCAGCCGGATACCACTGCTCTTTGTGGCGTAGTTCACCAAGATAGGTGCGATTGTTGAGAAGTTTGTAGATCAAACTCTTGTCGATGGGCTTGCCTTCACGGACTTTGCCACCCTGCGTGACCCAGGATTTGGAAGTCACACCATCTAGTTTCAGTTCCTTGACCAGCATAGTGCCGGAGCCCAATTCGACAAAGCGCTGAAAGATATGTTGGACAATCTTGGCTTCCTTGGCATTGGGCACCAGTCTCCGGTTATCAACATCATAGCCCAGCGGCGGAATACCACCCATCCATAGCCCTTTCTTCTTGCTGGCAGTGATTTTGTCACGGATGCGCTCCCCAGTGACTTCGCGCTCGAACTGGGCGAAAGATAGCAGAATGTTGAGCATCAGCCGCCCCATACTGGTAGTCGTATTAAATTGCTGCGTGACCGATACGAACGACACATTGTGGTGCTCAAACACTTCGACCATTTTGGAGAAGTCAGCAAGACTGCGGGTCAAACGATCGATCTTGTAGATTACGATCACGTCGATCTTGCCGGTCTCAATGTCGGTCATTAGTCGCTTAAGCCCCGGTCGCTCCATATTTCCGCCGGAAAACGCCGGATCATCATAATCGTCAGCCACCGCCACCCAACCTTCGGCACGCTGACTGGCAATAAATGCATGACCCGCATCCCGTTGTGCATCGATGGAATTGTATTCTTGGTCCAATCCTTCATCGGTGGATTTTCGCGTATAAACAGCACAGCGCATGCGATTCTTCAAGCCTTCGCTCATCGCTTTGCTCCTTTCTTAACTTTGGTTTTCACTGGCGCTTTCAACCCAAAGAAAAGCGGTCCAGACCAGCGCGTGCCGGTAATCTCGCGCGCAATTGCGGACAGACTCGCATAACGCCTACTTTCATATTCATATTGGCCGTTTGCTTCCACCACAACACGATGCTCGACATCCTGATAGTCCCGGATCAATACGCTACCTGCCAAGGGGCGATAATCCTTTTCACGACTGCGCAGCTTGCCTTTTTCAATCAATGTTTTGATACGCCGCTCGTTACTTTCTAGCAGATTACGATCGGTTTTGCGGAATTCTATGAGTTGCAGTTTGTGTGCAAGGCGGCGCTCCAGAAACTGGCGGTTGTGATTTGGCGTATCGGTACCGAATAATCGTTTCCAAAGCACCTTGATTTCGGTCATCGGTAATTCAGGTAATTGGGCAATTTGTGAGACCACCGATGGTGGAAAAGTATATTGGGTGTTGCGTGTGTTCATTTTGACTCCGTTTTTGTTTTGTTGACGGGGTTGGAATGAACGCTTCGATGGCCAGAAGAGTCAAGCTCAAACTCGCTCTCTGGCAAGTCTTTCGGTGACGGTAGAGAATATGCGTTGCGCAAACGGATCAGTCCATTTGCCAGTAACGACGCTATCTCCTGTCTGCGCTGCTCCGTGGTCATTTTTTCGGGTGGGGTCTTGTTCACATCCATCATCGGTATCACTTCTCGATTTTCCAACTTATTCGATGGTGGAATTATCCGTATAGAGATCAAGCTGCGCCATGAGGAAATTTCGGGTACTTGCGAATAGATGATGGCTATTGCATAAACAACATGAAATTCATGTAGTGGAAGATTATTTTTGACTCAAGAACATTCGTTCTCTACAATATCACTCATGAAAAAAAATGACCCCAGCCCCACCAAAGACCATGAATATCTGGCTAAGCTACAAGCCTATTACGCCGGGCACAGGGTCATCCCCTCTTACTCTCGTCTCATGGAAATACTGGGGTTTGCTTCCAAATCGGCCATCAAAAAAGTGCTGGAACGGCTAGAGGCTGCTGGCATGTTGGAACGCACACCCGATGGTGATTGGGCTCCAAGTGACCTTTTTTTTGAGCGCGCCATCGCAAATCACCCCGTATCGGCAGGCACTCCAGCCTCGGTGGCGGATGAACCTTGTGAAAAAGTAATACTGGATCGTTTCCTGATCAAAAACCCATCGCAGACCGTTTTAGTTCGGGTCAAGGGCGATTCGATGATCAATGCGGGTATACACAACGGTGATTTAGCCGTTGTCGAGCGGCGCTCACATGCCGATCCAGGTGAGTTGGTGGTTGCTATCATTGATGACGAATTCACCCTTAAAACACTGGGACATGACAAAGTGGGATTCCATCTCATTCCAGCTAATCCACACTATCTCATCATCCGACCGCAAGGAAAACTGGAAATATTTGGGATCGTGGTCGGCCTCGTGCGCAAATATCCATAAGGAGAGAAATGAAAGTCTTCAACCCGGGGCATTTCCTGCGACACATTTCCATGCCGACATTGCGCGAATTTACTGAAGCGCATGTGCTTAATGCCAGCCTGAATATCGATTGGGGACAATCTCTGGATACACTACCGTCGATTGTAATCGATGCAGTTGAAGCTCTCGATAATTCTTTGCAAAGTTCCAGGCTGGAAGTAAGTAAGCGCGAAGCAATCAAGCACAATATCTCACTGTGGCATGACGATCTGCGCCGCGCTTACATGATGTCAAATGAGCTTGCGATCAAAGAGTTTCAACTAGCCTGCCAGGGTGATGCAATGGTTGAAGACGCCTTTGCCACGCGTGATGATCGTGAGAAATCCATATGGATGTTAACGTTCAGGGACAAGGTCTTCCGTGATGCCGAATTACACCTCGCTTTTCAGGCGAAAGCCAATGGCAAGTATTGGAAAAAGCACCGCATACAAGCAGGACTCAGTCCATGCCGTGATCGTGAAAAATTGGAATCCTTCTGCCTTGAAGTAGCCAAGCTTTACAAGAAAGAGGGAGCCGGTGAAAGCACTCACATCGAGCTTAGTGAACGCGGCATGGATAGCAGCATCCAGCTCACCATCTATGTGGAAGGCCCGGTGACGGCCATGGCTCACTTCGCTGACAATCAGTTCAAGCGCATCACCACCCGCATTGCCTTGGAAACGGCTCTGGTTTATCACCAGCATTCAGGTATTGTCGAAACCGTCGTCAAAGGAGGTGCAAAGAATCACACCACCGTGCTCGAACTATTCGGCAAACATGTGGTTGATAGGCAAATCGTCCCAGAAGAGATCGAGAAGAAACGTTACCAACTCAATGCATTGCGTGATGGAATGATAGAGCCATTCGAAGATTGGTCGGTCTATGGTGTGGAAAAAGTACGGCTGCGTCGTGCGCGCTTTACTCCAGTAAGAAGCACCGGTATCAGCTTCCAGATCGAGGCCTCCGCTGACAAGAATCAAGATGATGCAATTCGCATCGCGCTGCAGTCTCTCAAGGTCGAATACGCTTTCGAGACAGAATACCATATGGAGGGAGCCAGCATCATCGTGTACTTAGCTGCGACTGCAGAAAATAAATCTCAGCACTTCAGCTTTGATCTTTATTCTTCAGGTTCCTCGACCATCAAAAATCTGTCTGCACGCAATCAACCCATTGCACATGCGGTACTGCGCGCCTTGAATGTGATTGAGGCGGAAGACCAGGTTAATGAGCCAAGACAAGATGAGCCAAGAACAAATCAATGCCACGACACTGCTTTGTCGACTACTTGAACGCAATAAAGCTGAGATCAATGGAACTGCGTTACGAGAAGGCGAGCAGAAAAGTGCTGCTGAGCTTTTACTCAAAGAACGCATTCTCGTGTCCGGCAATCCACATGAGTGGATCACTTGTCCGGAATGCAGAATCGAAACCGCACGCGTCGTGCGAGAAACATCAGCAGACCAGATTTTGCTGCTATGTCCGGAATGTGAGGATTTCGAAGCACCTCGATATCATCGTGAAACTCACAAAGTACCATTGCAAAAATTCATACATCTACTGCTCAATGGACTAAACCTATCGATCAATGGTCTGAAACAAATCGAGCCTGATCTTGTTTGGCGACTGGGCACCACCGAGGAAAAACGTGGCAAGATGCTGACCTGGTATTTTGCTCGCTGCCTGTATCGACCTGAAATTGCGAATCGGTTACGCGATCAGATCATCCTCGAAAAAACTCAGAAATCCTGCCTCATTCTGACCAGCGGCGAAGTGCCGCTACCAGTTGGCTCTGCCTTGACTGAATTCGATGTCCGTCCGCTATTCACGGTCGGGCAGATTGGATCGAGATCTTTTGAGTTTTATCCTGATCGACAGAGCGCTCCCGGTGCACAAATATTGGATGAGGCAACGCCGGGTACCACATTACGTTATGTAAGAAACAAAGGAAAAGTCTATATCGACGGCCGTGAGTATCTCCTAGAGCCCATGCAGCAGCGCATTTTATCTGCTTTAATTGATGATCGTGACCATGAGATGGACAAAGAGGCAATCAAGACTGCTTGTGGTTCTGAATCCCAGCGCTTTTCCCCAAGCAAAGCATTCGATAAAGATGAAACTACAAAGCTCATTTATCGCACTTTTATCAGATTTCTCCCAGAGGATGACCGCTACTCATTGATTATCCCAAATGACGACCGTGACTGGTTGATCTAACCCTTCTAACATCCCAAAAACCCGGTTCTGGATTAAACCAGTCCGGGTTTTTTGTTTTTTGACCGCGCTATTTTATTTTGGGGAACGATTCTGGGGAATCTGGGGAATGGTTTGGGGAATCGCATTTGAGATATTTCCTCAACCGTTGACGACACCCATCAAGTGCTCGAATCCGGTGATATCGAAACCATCAAGGAGATCCTCAAATGCAACAAATAATCAAACACCTGAATCAAGGTGAACTAGCTGATCGGTGGGACATTAGCGTAGCCACCTTGGAACGCTGGCGTTCTGAAGGCATCGGGCCTGTCTTTTTAAAACTGCAGGGGCGCGTGCTCTATCGACTCGAAGATATTGAATCTTTTGAGGCTGAAAGCCTGCGCAAAAGCACGAATGAGCGTGTCAACGCGGGAGGCGCAGTATGAGCAGCTTCGCCCTTGAACAAATTCTTGCCACCCCGGCTGGCGTACTCGCCGAACAGTCCAGCGAATCGCTGTTCCAGATCAAGAATGATGCTAATGATCTTCTAGCTACAGCCAAGGCTCTCGTGGAGCATATCGATCAAGCCTTGAACCTGAAGTATTCTGATCGCGCACAGCAACTGCGTCTGGCCTCAAACAAGGACACCGGTATCGTGCACTTCGATGACGGCCATGTGCGCATCACAGCCGATCTGCCCAAGAAGGTCGAGTGGGACCAGGCAATGCTTTCAGACATCACGAAACGCATCGCCGCCAATGGTGACGACCCCTCGGAGTACGTCGAAATCAGCTATCGAATCTCTGAAGCTAAATTCAACGCCTGGCCCGATTCATTGAAAAGCGTATTTGTGCCAGCACGCACCCTCAAAACCGGCAAACCCGGATTCCGCCTCACATTACTCAAGGAAACAAACCATGTTTAAGAGAAATCGCACACTACTTGAAAAACTGAAAAACCAACATCCCTTTTCTCTGGAAAATATACCACAACTCATTCAGATAGAAGGTGAAGATCTGAACATCGAAAATACCACGCTTGACCAATTGGCCTTTGCCATCCTGGCGCTTGAAAACGAAGTCCGGCCAATGAACCGTCGCCTGTATGCGTTGCGTGAACTCTACGATCTGGCGCGTAAACGCAGCGCACTTGGGGCACAGCGCATGGAAGAAATTTTCGCCAAAGCGGAGGGACTATGAGCCTACCCATCATTAGTGCGGACCAACGATTGGCTGAAAAACGTGGTGTCAAAGGTGTTCTCGTTGGCACAAGCGGCATTGGCAAGACATCGCAGCTGTGGACGCTGGATGCCAACAGCACACTTTTTTTCGATCTCGAAGCAGGTGATCTTGCCGTAGAAGGCTGGACTGGCGACACCATCCGGCCTCGTACCTGGCAGGAGTGCCGAGATTTCGCGGTATTCATCGGTGGTGCCAACCCTGCCCTGCGCGACGATCAACCCTACAGCCAAGCTCACTTCGATGCGGTGTGCAGTAGTTTTGGCGATCCATCAATGCTGGAAAAGTACGACACCGTATTCGTCGACTCGATCACCGTAGCCGGTCGACTGTGCTTGCAATGGTGCAAAGGCCAGCCGCAGGCCTACTCCGAAAAAACTGGCAAACCAGATACCCGTGGCGCCTATGGTCTGATGGGTCAGGAAATGATCGCCTGGCTCACCCACCTGCAACACACGCGCGGCAAGAATGTGTGGTTCGTCGGCATCCTCGACGAGCGGTTGGATGACTTCAATCGCCGGGTGTTTTCACTGCAGATCGACGGTTCCAAGACTGGTCTTGAACTGCCGGGCATCGTCGATGAGGTGATCACCCTCACCGAACTGAAATCTGATGATGGGGCCTGTTATCGCGCCTTTGTCTGCCACACGCTCAACGCCTGGGGTTATCCGGCCAAGGATCGTTCCGGACGCCTTGATTCTCTTGAGGAGCCACATCTCGGGCGACTTATGGAGAAAATCGCCGGCCCTGCCAGAGCTGCACCTGAGCGACTCGATTTTACTCGCCCTAGCCCAATTGCTACCCCAGAACCTATTCCAACTCAGGAGTCCTGATTATGACTTACTTCGATTTCAATTCCGCATCAGAACAAACTTCTTTCGATCTAATTCCGAAGGGAACTCTCCTGCGCGTGCGCATGACCATACGCCCAGGCGGTTTCGATGATGTAACACAAGGCTGGACCGGTGGCTACGCGACGCGCAACGACAATACCGGTTCAGTGTACTTGAATTGTGAATTCGTGGTGATGGAAGGTGAGTATGCCCGCCGCAAAATGTGGTCGCTGATCGGCCTCTTCAGCCCGAAGGGGCCGGAATGGGCCAACATGGGTCGCACGTTCATCAAGGCAATCCTCAATTCTGCGAGAGGGATTCACCCGGGCGACAACAGTCCGGCCGCACAGAATGCTCGTCGCATTGGTGGATTCGCCGATCTCGATGGCATCGAGTTCCTGGGCAAGGTCGACTGGGAGAAGGATCAGAATGGCCAGGATAAAAGCGTCATCAAGGCGGCGATAACGCCAGATCATAAGGATTATGCGGCGACCATGGGTGCGCCAGGCGGTGCAGCAACGACATCGGCGACCAGTACATCCAGCTACGCCCAAGCCACAGGCCGCGCCCCGACACCAAGCCGCCCGAGTTGGGCTCAGTAACGGAGGATCATAATATGATGCTTCGTCCCCGCCAATCACTTCTGGTCGAGCGCTCACTGGCAGCGCTTAACCAGCATGGCAACACGCTATCCATCGGCCCAACAGGCTCGGGTAAAACCATCATGCTGTCAGCTGTGGCAGGCAGCATGTTAGTCGAACCAGTCGCCAAAGCTTGTATTCTGACCCATCGTGACGAGTTGACCCAGCAGAATCACGTAAAGTTCGGCCGGGTCAATCCGGGTATCAGTACTTCTATATTTGATGCCAAGGAGAAATCCTGGTCTGGACGTGCCACCTTTGCAATGGTGCAAACACTATCGCGAGACGATCATCTCGATTCGATACCGGGAATCGACTTGCTGGTAGTCGATGAAGCCCATCATGCAGCAGCACCGGGTTATCGACGCGTGATTGATCAGGTGCTCACCCGAAATCCAAAAGCGCATATTTTTGGAGTCACGGCGACACCCTCCCGCGGTGACGGAAAAGGGCTGCGAGAAGTATTCAGCAATGTGGCTGACCAAATCATGTTGGGCGAATTGATCGCATCCGGACATCTGGTGCCCCCACGCACCTTTGTCATTGATGTTGGCGCACAGAATGAATTATCGTGTGTGCGCCGCACAGCCGCAGATTTCGATATGAATGAAGTCGAATCGATTCTCAACAAAACACTGATCAATGATCAGGTCATCAAGCATTGGCGTGAAAAAGCTCACGGACGTCAAACCATCGTTTTCTGCTCTACTGTAGCGCATGCGGATAGCGTCTGTCAGGCATTCGTGAAGGCTGGCATCACGGCTGTGCTGATCCATGGTGAATTATCTTCTGGTGAACGCAAAAGCCGGCTATCCGAATACGAATCTGGATGCGCGCAGGTAGTCGTCAACGTGGCCGTGCTGACGGAAGGCTATGATTTTACACCGACTTCATGTGTAGTACTGCTTCGACCTAGTTCCCATAAATCCACACTCACACAGATGATCGGGCGTGGACTGCGTACAGTCGATCCTGTCGAGTTTCCAAATGTAGCCAAGACCGATTGTATCGTACTCGATTTTGGCACAGCCACGCTGATGCATGGTTCGCTTGAGCAGGAAGTCAATCTGGACGGCCAACTATGCAATGGAGAGGCCCCCACCAAGGATTGTCCGTCTTGTCATGCCATCGTCCCACTTGCCTGCAGCGAATGTCCCCTGTGCGGTTTCGTGTGGACACAGGAGGAAATCGCGAGCGGTGTACTGGATGATTTTGTCATGACCGAGATCGATCTGCTCAAGCGATCGAACTTTCTCTGGTGTGATTTATTCGGCTACGACGATGCGCTGATGGCAAATGGTTTTACCGCATGGGGCGGCGTGTTTCTTATGAATGGACGCTGGCATGCAGTTGGCGGTGGAAAAAATCTGCAAACTCGATTGTTGGCAGTAGGCGATCGCACCGTTTGTCTGGCTCGCGCCGATGACTGGCTCAACGAAAACGAATCTGCGGATTCAGCCCATAAAACACGGCGTTGGCTTAGTCAGCCTCCTACAGAAAAGCAGATGCTTTATCTGCCGCCTGAACTTCGATGCGATTTTGGCCTGACTCGCTATCAAGCATCTGCGCTGTTGTCATTCCAGTTCAATCGCTCAGAGATCCGTCGATTGGTCACATCGGCTAATGACAATTACCAGGAGGCGGCGTGAGATGTGCCATCTGCTCAAGACAAGCCAAGGGATTCGGTTGGTTCAACGCGAGACTGCCACGCACCAATCCGCGTCGCTATTCGGACAAATGGGTGTTCTGTTCCAAGCGCTGCCTGAATTCATTCTCAAAAATCATGAAAAAAACGGATGTACACATGATCGACCCGAGTGATCTGGAACGTCAAGCAATGCGCTCCTGCTTGATCCCATTGGGTGAGTATGTCGCCTCCATTAGTATGGAACGTTCTCTGGCGGATTACAGCCAGGAAGAAGTACTCACGTTGATCGACGTGGTGGTCACTGCCTATCAGGAGCACATGATTAATGAGCATGAGCGTATTGCAGAAAAGGAAAGTGCTTTCTTTGAGGAACGGATTGCCCGGCAAACTCAAACCGCATCGACAGGAGTACCGTTCTGATGCTTGATTACAACCACCAAATGAAATTGTATGAGCGCATCACCGCGCTGATCGATCAGGCAATGGATGCAGAACGTTGTCAACAAAAGCCACGGCAATACCTGGGCGCCTCGCGACTGGGTGTGGCTTGCGATCGTGCCTTGCAATATGAATATGCCGGTGCACCGGTCGACCCTGACCGAAGTTTATCCGGTCGTATCCTGCGCGTATTTGCGGTTGGCCATGTGCTGGAAGATCTGGTGATCCGGTGGTTACGTATGGCCGGTTTCGAACTCTACAACCAGAAGGCTAAAGGTGGCCAATTTGGCTTTTCTGTCGCTGACGGCCGAATCCAGGGACATGTGGACGGCATAATCAAAGCCGCACCAATCGATCTTGGACTGACTTTGCCGATGCTGTTCGAATGCAAAACCATGAACGACAAATCCTGGCGCGAAACCGTCAAAAAAGGTGTGACTACCGCCAAACCCATCTACGCCGCACAAATGGCAATCTATCAGGCTTACATGGAAGGTGAGATCGAAGGCATCAGTCGCAATCCGGCGCTCTTTACTGCCATCAACAAAGATACGCAAGAGATCTGGTTCGAACTGGTGCCATTTGATGCAGGATTGGCTCAAAAGATGTCGGATCGTGCCGTCAAAATCATCCAAGCCACCGAAGCCGGTGAACTTCTGCCGCGCAGTTTCATGGATGCATCACATCACGAGTGCAAGTTCTGTTCATGGCAGGATCGCTGCTGGAGGTTGGCATGATGACGGACAGCATCATCTGGCTCGACTTCAATGACGCGCCTGAGCAGCGCGATGTACTGGTTTCCGATACCGAGGCACTACGTGCAGGATTGCTGGATCGGCTGGAAGCCGTTCTCCACTACCTTTTCCCGCATGGCCAAATCCGGGGCGGCAAGTTCTACGTCGGCGACGTCGATGGAAATGCGGGCAAGAGCCTGGTGGTCGAACTTGAAGGGCCACGGCGCGGACTGTGGAAAGATTTCTCTACCGACGAGGGTGGCGATGTCATCGACCTGTGGGCTCAAGCGCAGGGATTATCTGCCAGGGATGATTTTCCGCGCATTGCGAGCGATATTCGACAGTGGCTTGGTTTGGCACCTCCGATCCAAGACTCCGTGCGCCGTGATGTTCGAAACCAGCCAATGGATGAACTCGGCCCCTACACTGCCAAATGGGACTATTTGACTGTCGATGGCGAACTGATCGCCTGTGTATACCGCTACGATCCTCCGACAGGCAAGGAATTTCGCCCTTGGGATGTTCGCGCCAGAATGTGGCGAGCACCAGACCCGAGGCCGCTCTATAACCTGCCGACAATTTCCAAGATGCGGGAGGTGGTGCTGGTCGAGGGTGAAAAGTGTGCTGATGCGCTGATCGCTTGTGGCCTTGCGGCCACCACCGCGATGAACGGAGCCAAGGCACCCGTGGATAAGACCGATTGGTCACCACTAGCTGGAAAATCCGTATTGATCTGGCCGGATCGGGATGCGCCTGGCTGGGATTATGCCGAAAGTGCCGCCCGTGCTTGCGTCGCAGCTGGGTGTGCTTCTGTGTCGATACTGGTGCCACCATCGGACAAACCTGACAAATGGGATGCCGCCGACGCAATTGTCGAAGGATTTGATTGCTCAGCGTTCATCGCGAGCGCTGAACGCCGGGTGATCAAAGCTGCGCCACCCATCCTACCGACCTTTACCCTTGGTGCGCTGCTGGATGATGATTCGCCACTACCTGCTGATCTGATTTCACCGCGCGTGCTCACACCGGGTGGCATGCTGGTGTTCGGCGGCGCCCCAAAGGTCGGCAAAAGCGATTTTTTGCTGTCATGGCTGACGCACATGGCGGCTGGTGCGACTTTCCTTGGCATGCATCCACCTCGTCCGCTGCGAGTCTTCTATCTACAGGCCGAAGTGCAGTACCACTACCTGCGAGAACGGGTGAAGGGCATCAAACTGCCAGCGAGCCGGATACCGGATGCCCGGGAGAATTTCATTGCCACACCGCAGCTGCGGTTAATCCTGGACGATGCAGGGCTCGCCCAGATCATCCCGGCCGTAAGGCAAGCATTTGGTGAAAAAGCACCCGACATCATCGCCATCGATCCAATTCGCAATGTATTCGACGGTGGCGATGGTGGTGGAGAAAACGACAACGACGCCATGTTGTTCTTTCTGTCGCAGCGGGTGGAGCGGATTCGTGAGGCAGTAAACCCTGATGCTGGCATCGTGTTAGTGCACCACACCAAGAAACTGGGCAAAAAACAGTTTGAGGAAGATCCGTTTCAAGCCTTGGCCGGCGCGGGTAGTCTGCGTGGTTACTACAGCACCGGGATGCTTTTGTTCCGCCCCGATGAAACACTCACCACGCGCGAGTTGATCTT
Source organism: Nitrosomonas supralitoralis (assembly GCF_003011925.2). Classification (GTDB taxonomy): domain Bacteria; phylum Pseudomonadota; class Gammaproteobacteria; order Burkholderiales; family Nitrosomonadaceae; genus Nitrosomonas; species Nitrosomonas supralitoralis. The sequence continues at coordinate 17,565 of NZ_PXXU01000026.1, read as the reverse complement.
TGAACTCAGAAATGGCGCGGCCATTCCACAAAAGCACATCGACAAGATCAAGGGTGAATGGCGAGAAGTCACTGTCAATGAACGGTTGATTAAACAGGACTATGGAAAGCGCCTTGATGCCGAGCGACGACGCAAGTGCGATGTCATCTTGCAGATTTTGTTCGATGAAGCGGCACAAGGCCGATGTTATACCGCCAACCAGTTTGCTGAAGCCTTCGAGGGCAAGGGAGGGCTTGGCGCGGAACGGACAATACGCGAGCGCCTGTCAGTGCTGTCAACAAAAGGCTACGTCAAGTTTTTCCGCAATCCTGAGGATTATGGGCTGGCCCGATTATCTCGCAGCAAGCTTGGCTATCTTTGTGTTGAAGATATGGTGCTGCGCATCGAGAGTAAACCAGATCCCGACACCGGCGAAATACCCATTTCGGTAATTCCGGTTTTGCCTACCCACTATAAGTGCCCCACCACGGGTGCGCTATTACCTGTAGAAACCCCCACTATTTGGCTCTATCACGATGAGGAGGAAGTATGATTAGCACTGCAATTTCAGTTGGCAGCTCCGCCAACTTGCCAACTGACGCAAGTAATTGTTTTTTCTCAATATGCAACCTGGTGTTTGTTGTCGGGAACTCCCTCCCCCCTTCGGGGGGAGAGAAACACTTCGTTTTCTCTCCCCCGAACCGAAGGGGTCTGCCTTGGCTCAAGCAAAGTGGCAACCATTCCGGAGTATCTATCATGACACTAGACCTTGGTACTCAAACCGGTTGGGCATTGCTCAGTCGGGATGGATCGATAGCTAGTGGATCAGAATCTTTCAAACCTGGACGCTTTGAGGGAGGTGGCATGCGCTACCTGCGTTTCAAGCGCTGGCTCACCGAAGTCAAGCAGTGTGCCGGTGGCATCGACACCGTATTCATGGAAGAAGTTAGACGGCACGCGGGCGTAGATGCAGCGCACGCTTATGGCGGCTTCCTGGCCACGCTCACCGCGTGGTGTGAGCATCACAACATCCCGTACCAGGGTGTGCCGGTGGGCACGATCAAGAAACACGCGACTGGCAAAGGCAATGCAAGCAAGGACGAGATGATCGCATCCGTTCAATTTCGTGGCTATGCCCCAGTTGATGACAATGAAGCCGATGCGCTGGCACTGCTGCATTGGGCGCTGGAACATGGAGGTGCAAGATGAAAATTCCACAACAACACTACCGCTGCCCACTCGGCCGTCTGCAACCGCAAGTGACCGATCTGGAAGTAATCAAACAAAGTGGCTGGCGTGATCAGCACATTTTGGTCGTGTCGCCGGATGATGATCGCCTCGACTGGACGGAACGAGAGTTGCTCAGGCGCATAGGCGAGCGTCTCTATGGTACGAAAGGAGCAAGCCATGGTTAAATGGACAGCTGAACTCGTTGCAGATCGCTTTTCAGAGGCAGCTCAAACAGCAGAACGTCTTCCACCGGTACGCGTCCAGGGCTACTTCAATTGCTGGCCGGACATTCAGCGTATGTCCTGGGAGAACCTTGGCGCCGAACCGTTCATCTATCGATTCCCACCCACCCCAGCCGCAATCGACCGTATGCATGAAACCATGCATTGGGTGCAGTGGCTGGAAGAGGAACAGCGGCATCTGGTCTGGATGCGCGCCAAGCACTATGAGTGGCATAAGATTGCAAAACGCTTTGGATGCTGCACCAAGACTGCTCAGCGACGCTGGCAAAGGGCGTTACAGATCGTGGTTGATCATCTCAATGAAGTGCCTGCGACTGCTTGCGTTAGTAATTTTAATAAAAATTGAGAATGTTTGATGGAGATTGCGGAATGTTTCGGAGAAGCGCTAATTTGAAGGCTTACAGGGGGTGTCGCATTTCAGGAATTTTCTGCTAGAATTTGCACTATAGTCGAAGCAAGAACGCACTGAATACCACCCAGACCGATTCTACCTGTCAAACCACGCAACTTGCGTGGCTTTAGTAAGCCAGTGCGGGTTAATGCGGAAATTTGACGGGTCCTTCCTAAGCAGAGTTGGATGCGGGGGGCGGCAGCGCAGCATAGCGCTAGCGACAGGCCACAAAACAAGGTTACCGGGGTTACCAGTTACCACTCCACTACTTCTATAATTTTAATCTCATTCTAACCCGCCTTTGTTGCGGGTTTTTTTTATTGCCCATGCAAAACCTCCACATCGAATACCGGCCGATCGAATCGCTCGTGCCGTACGTCAACAATGCGCGCACGCACTCTGATGAGCAGGTTGCACAAATTGCTGCCAGCATCCGGGAATTTGGCTTTAACAACCCGATCCTCGCAGACGGAGAACGCGGATTAATTGCGGGGCACTGCAGATTGCTCGCTGCGCGCAAGATTGGACTGGACACTGTACCGGTGATCGAACTGGCTCACCTCTCCCCCACTCAAAAGCGTGCCTACATTCTGGCCGACAACCGTCTGGCTGAGAATGCTGGTTGGGACAAAGAATTGCTGGCTCTGGAACTTGCCGATCTCAAATTATCCGAATTCGATTTGGATTTGCTTGGTTTTGGCGGCGATGAACTGGACGAATTGTTGTTTGAAGAAAATCCTGCAGGCTTGACCGATGACGATGCAGTGCCGGAAGTGACGGAGAATCCGGTATCACGCACTGGCGATGTATGGTTGCTGGGCAACCACCGCCTGCTGTGCGGTGATGCAACCCAGCCGGAAGATTACAAATTACTGCTGGGGAGCGAATTGGCAGATATGATTTTTTGCGATCCACCCTATGGCGTCAATTACGCCAACTCTGCGAAAGATAAATTGCGCGGCAAAAATCGCCCCATTTTGAACGACAATCTCGGCAGCGAGTTTGGCCCATTTCTCGAAGCTGCTTGCAGCAACATGCTCTCGGTCACCAAGGGTGCGATTTACATTGCCATGAGTTCATCCGAACTCGATACGTTGCAATCAGCGTTTCGTGCTGCTGGTGGCAAGTGGTCGACGTTCATCATCTGGGCCAAGAACACTTTTACTTTAGGGCGCGCCGACTACCAACGCCAGTATGAGCCGATTCTGTATGGCTGGCGCGATGGCGCTGACCATTTCTGGTGTGGCGCACGCAATCAGGGCGATGTGTGGCAGATCAACAAACCCGCCAAGAACGATCTGCACCCCACCATGAAGCCAGTAGAATTGGTGGAGCGCGCCATTGTCAATTCCAGCAAGGGTCGAGACATCGTTCTGGATCCGTTCGGTGGCTCAGGAACGACATTGATCGCTGCCGAGAAATCAGGGCGTCAGGCGCGGTTGATGGAACTTGATCCAAAGTATTGCGATGTTATATGCCGAAGATTTCAGGATTACACGGGACAGGAAGCAAAGCGCGCCAGTGATGGCGTTTCCTTCAATCAGATAGTTCCAGGACAAAACTCATTGGACAAACCAGCGGAGCATCGCCCAACCTGCTACACCCCATAGTCCAAGAATGATGACAAGACCAACATAGCTTTGCGGCTTTTCTTTTCGTTCCAAGAGCCACCGGTCGGATTCAGCACGGCTATCCGTCAGCACGTGCTCGGGCACGATCTTCAACAGCAACCAAACCCCAAAGGGAACGATGATCAAGTCATCCAAATAACCCAAAATAGGAATGAAGTCAGGGATGAGGTCAATAGGACTGAGTGCGTATGCAGTGATAACTGCTGCAAAGGCTCTCGCATACCAGGGAGTGTCAGGATGTTTTAGCGCGAACCACAGCGTCATTACGTCACGCTTCAAGGCTCGCGCCCATATCTTTAAGCGCTGCATAAAAAACAACTTTTGAAAAATCAGTAGACTCAATTGTCTCACAGCACTGTTTATGCAGCTATCTCATTAGGAATCTCACAGTGAATCGCAAAGGTAGATTTGGTAGCAACTTTGTAAACTTGGTGCATTGCGGTGAATGGATGGCTTAATTGCCGCAATAGTTGCGGCGAACAATTTGACCTTGCGGAGAATATACTTCATAATCTCCGCATGAATAGCGGAAATAGAACTTACCTCTGGCAACAGCCTGACTGGCCTCACTGGCGCTATGAAGCGCAACGTCTGACTGGTTTATTGGCTCAGGTCCACCACGCCCAAGGTCACTTGCAGGGTCGAATGCGCGATCTGGGGCTCGGGTTACGCGACCAGGCCACTTTACTGGTGTTGACCGAAGATGTGCTCAAGACCAGCGAGATAGAAGGCGAGCGACTGAATCCAGATACGGTGCGTTCTTCCATCGCGCGCCGTCTCGGCGTCGAGATCGGCGCCCTGGCTCCTGCTGATCGGCATGTCGATGGCGTGGTCGACATGGTGCTGGATGCGACCGGTCACTTTGACCAACCTCTGACTACAACCCGATTGTTTGGCTGGCATGCGGCGTTGTTTCCCACTGGTTACAGCGGCTTGACCAAAATCCACACCGGAGGCGGGCGCGATGACGCATTTGGCCCGATGCAAGTCGTATCCGGGCCAGTTGGCCGCCAGAAGGTGCACTTTGAAGCGCCGCCCGCCCAGCGGCTAGAAGCAGAGATGTCAGATTTCCTGTTCTGGTTCAATGCGCACCAGGAATCTGATTCGGTAGTAAAGGCGGGCCTGGCCCACCTGTGGTTTGTGACCATCCACCCGTTTGACGATGGCAATGGACGCATCGCGCGTGCAGTGGGTGACATGGCTCTGGCGCGCGCAGAACAATCGGCGCAAAGATTCTACAGTCTATCCGCGCAGATACAGCGAGAACGCAAAGATTATTACGACATGCTCGAACACACGCAAAAAGGCCCACTGGATGTCACCGATTGGCTGGAATGGTTTCTGGGTTGTCTAGTACGTGCCATCCAGTGTGCAGAAGACACGCTCGCAGTCGTTCTGACCAAAGCCAGGTTCTGGCAGTGTTGGGCAGGCACGCCGTTCAATGACCGGCAAATAAAACTGCTCAATCGGCTGTTGGATGGGTTTGACGCCAAGCTGACCAGCAGCAAGTGGGCCGCTATCGCCAAGTGCTCACCTGATTCTGCGCTGCGCGACATCACGGATCTGTTGGATCGCGGTGTACTGATGAAATCAGATGCAGGTGGGCGCAGCACCAGTTACGAGTTAAAACCGCTCAGCTAATTGCGTCAACCGAACTGGTACTCACCCGTGGACTCTTCTTGATCAGCGATCAAGATATCGCGAATCATGGTAAACGGTAGATCCGGGTTTTCCTCGGCAATCTTCCCAATCTGCGACCAGTATTCGATCTGTTTTGGCACCGAGCGATGCTGAGTTTGCGCGTAACGCTTGGCTTGGGCGACCAGGTTCTCTGACAGTTTTACGTTTACAGCCATAGCAATCTCCGAATCAAAGGACAATTTTAGCTAAAACAGCTCCATAAAGGTGCTTAGAAGAACTCTCTATCATCAGTTTTATGATGCAAATAAGTCTAAACGGTTATACTGCGGGCTTCTCAACCAACAGGAGCATTCACAGCATGAACAAAACCGAACTGATTGAACAGATTGCTACCCGCACAAATTTGACCAAAGCTGATGCAGGTCGTGCCTTGAATGCTGTGCTCGACACTATCGTCGAATCCGTTGCCAACGGTGACGATGTATCGTTACCTGGTTTCGGATCGTTCAAATCAGCCCAACGTGCTGCTCGTGAAGGCAAGAATCCAAAGACCGGTGAGAAACTTTCGATTGCTGCGACAACCGTGCCGAAATTCTCTGCTGGTGCAACTTTCAAGAGTGCAGTTGCCAAGAACTAAGCCCTTTAAAACCACAGAGAGCGGTATTTGCCGCTCTCTGCATAGATAACTTATCCGATGTGATACACCCTCTCGCCACCCTCGGGTTTTTCCGATGTAATGGCAAGTCCAAGCTTTTTCTTGAGTGCTCCAGCCATGGAACCACGAACAGTGTGTGATTGCCATTGCGTTGCTTGGCAAATCTGCTGAATAGTCGCGCCCTCTGGACGCTTGAGCATGGCAATCACTTGTGCCTGTTTGCTGTTTTCCCGTGAACGAATTTTTGGTTTACTCACTAGTTCGACTTTAGCAGAATCGGTGACTACATCAAGCACTGCAGGGTTGATCAAACCCCGGTGCGGCAGCCCCATGGCTTCATAGCCCAGGGTTGTGATAAACCAGTCAGTTTTGTCGGTGGTGATCAAACCCCGGCTGAACAGGCTATCGATCACTTTCTTTTTGGCTCCACCCTTGATGGTGTCAGGAAACCAGGTCAATTTGCCGTCGGTATGTTTTGCGGCATGGCTGAGAATTTGTTGCTGTGCGGGACTGATTTTGATTGTCATGGCGATTCTCTTGATTAAAATTGCTTGTGATTGTTTTTGGTCGCTTGTTGCCCGGCATTGAAGGCAGCTTGCAAGGCATCCTTGATGCACCACGCAGCGATGTCATGGAAATCAAGGCTGTCACCTGTGGCGCGTTTCCAGAGTGTCGATGTCTAGATGTTGTTGTGCGATCTGGTTCAGGATAGTGACAAGTTGTTGCATGCTATGTCTCCTTAAACGTAGTGAATCTTTGCAGCTTGGTCAAACCCAACCCAAACGCCGTTTTTGTCCAGACCACGTGCGGCCAATTCTTCGCGTGCTATAAGATTTAAATCCAACTCGCCGCGTGCGACTGCTGCCAATACCTTGGTCAGCGCAATTTGGATAAAACCGACTTCATCGATCGTAAAACCGTTGGTGGTGTAGCTCATTTCTTTCTCCTGCATGTTTGTTGATGACAGTGACATGAACGCTCTTTTCAATCACAAAGACAAGTAGAACATACACTTATTTCAACAAAAGATTGATAACAATCATGGGTCTATCGATTCGCGCCTATGCCCGCCACCGCGGCGTCTCCCATGTTGCCGTCATGAAGGCAATCGAAGCTGGCCGGATCACGCAAGAAGCGGATGGCGCCATCGATCCTGAGCAGGCAGATCGTGAATGGGAGCAAAACACAGCATCTCCTCGCAAGCGATCCTTTATGCAAAATCAAGCAACTGAGCCAATTCAGTCCACATTGTCACCCAACGGCACTTCACTATTACAAGCCCGCACGGTCAATGAGGTCGTCAAAGCCCAGACTAACAAGGTGCGCTTAGCGCAGCTCAAAGGTGATCTCGTCGATCGACCACAGGCCATTGCTCATGTCTTCAAGCTGGCCAGATCCGAGCGCGATGCCTGGCTCAATTGGCCCACGCGCATTTCAGCGCAAATGGCAGCAAAGCTCGATATCGATGCACATACGCTGCATGTAGCGCTTGAGGCAGCCGTACGTGAGCATTTGCAGGAACTGGGTGATTTAAACCCACGGGTGGATTGATGCTGGAGTTCGATTACGAAGGTGCACTGGATATTGAAAGATCCTGGCGCGAAGGTTTGATGCCAGACCCATTGCTGACCGTATCCGAGTGGGCCGATCGTCACCGGATGTTATCCAGCAAGGCTTCCGCCGAACCTGGCAGATGGCGCACCAGCCGCACACCGTACTTGAAGGCAATCATGGATTGCTTGTCGCCGATGTCACCTATCGAGCGGGTGGTGTTCATGAAAGGCGCGCAGGTGGGCGGCACGGAATGTGGCAGCTGCTGGATTGGCTACATCATCCACCATGCGCCCGGTCCCATGATGGCCGTGTGGCCCACGGTGGAAATGGCGAAGCGCAACTCCAAGCAGCGCATCGATCCGCTGATCGAGGAATCCCCTGTGCTGGCAGAATTGATCGCACCAGCCAGAAGCCGCGATGCTGGTAATACGATTCTGGCTAAGGAATTTCGTGGTGGTGTATTGGTGATGACTGGTGCCAACAGTGCGGCGGGCTTGCGCTCCATGCCGGTACGTTACCTGTTTCTGGATGAGGTGGATGGTTACCCAAGTGATGTCGATGGTGAAGGCGATGCGATTTCACTGGCCGAGGCACGCACCCGAACTTTTGCGCGCCGCAAGATTTTTATCGTGTCCACACCCACGATAGCAGGAGCCAGCAGTATCGAGCGGGAATTTGATGCGAGTGATCAACGTCGTTACTTCGTTCCCTGCCCACATTGCTCACATCGGCAGTGGTTGCGCTTCGAGCAATTGCGTTGGGAGAAAGGTCAACCCGAAACAGCAGCCTATATTTGTGAATCCTGCGACCAAGCCATCTATGAACAGCACAAAACCTGGATGCTGGAGCATGGTGAGTGGCGGGCGATGTCTGAAATTACCAGCAAGACTGCCGGATTTCATCTATCCAGTCTCTACAGTCCCGTTGGCTGGCGCAGTTGGCGAGATATTGCTGCTGCGTGGGAATCTGCCGTGAACAAGGAATCAGGATCGGCTTCCGCCATCAAGACTTTCAAGAACACCGAATTGGGTGAAACCTGGGTCGAGGAAGGCGAAGCCCCTGACTGGCAACGTCTGATCGAGCGTCGGGAAGATTACAAAATCGGCACCGTACCTGCCGGTGGTCTTTTACTGACAGGTGGTGCTGACATACAGAAAGATAGGATCGAGACCTCAATCTGGGCCTTCGGGCGCGGCAAGGAATCCTGGCTGATCGAACACCGGGTACTGATGGGCGATACTGCGCGCGATGCGGTATGGAAACGCCTTGCCGAAATGATTGCCGAAACCTGGACGCACGAGTCCGGTGCAGTTTTACCGCTTGCGCGTTTTGCCATCGATACCGGATTTGCGACTCAGGAAGCTTATGCTTTCGTGCGTTTGGTTAAAGATTCCAGAATCATGGCAGTCAAAGGTGTGGCTCGTGGCGCCGCTTTGGTTGGCACACCCACTGCCGTGGATGCCACAACCGGCGGCAAGAAACTGCGTCGGGGTGTCAAGGTTTTTTCGGTGGCAGGTGGCATTGCAAAGCTAGAGTTCTACAATAATCTCAGAAAAAGCGCAGATGTGCTGGAGGATGGAGTCACCATCCGGTATCCCACGGGTTTCGTGCATCTGCCCAGGATCGATGCTGAATTCATCCAGCAGCTCTGTGCCGAGCAATTGGTCACCCGGCGCGACCGTAAAGGTTACGCCATCCGCGAATGGCAAAAGATGCGCGAGCGCAATGAAGCACTGGATTGTTACGTTTATGCACGGGCAGCAGCGAGTCTTGCAGGTCTGGACAGATTTGAAGAACGTCATTGGCGCGAGCTGGAAAAACAGCTTGGAATGCAGGAATCGCAAGCAGCAGTCAATCCGGATATCAATGATCACAGCCTCATCCAATCCGGTGAGTCTGTTGTTGATTCTAGGGAAAACCAGCGCGGCAGGCGGTTGATTCGTAGTCGCTGGATGATCTAATACAGTATGCCTAGCGGGGTTTGGCTGGTTGCTTTATTGCCTGCTCACTGGATTCACGCAGTAACGAATCCCAGTCATCTGGAGGATTACCACGGTCGAGCATTTTTTGAAATACTGCATAAGGGTCATGTTTACTGCCTTTTGCGCGCAACGTGTTCGCGTCATTCACCCAAGCGTAGACGATGACCTTGGTGCTCGAATCATACCGAAAGAATAAACGAAACCGCCGGCCGATCTTGGCACGTCGCCAATGCCGAAAGTCTGGCCCCATGGTATTGCCCTGCCGGTATTCATCCCGGCCAGGATCGCTGGGAATGATTTCCAACATCAGTTTAGCCAGCGCAGCATAAAGCTTGACGTTGGCATTCTCGCGCGCTTTGTCTGGACTAGCCGCGAGAGCCTTGTCAGAAGCTCTCTTCAAGCGCTCCAACTGTTCCAGTAAACAGTGATGGAACAGCAATGACCACTGACCGGGCATCAAAGACTGACGTCGCCTTCGATGTCTTCAGACAGATCAACCGGATGTTTGAGCGCCTGTTTCAGGCTCTCGGCCAGAGCAGTCGGCAACACCGTGATATTTTTGCCCTTGACCAGATCATGTTCGAGTAAAGCCAGGAATTGTGCAATGGCCGGATCGGTATGTTCCCCAGTATCCGCGCGCGAAACGGTAATGGCTTTTCCGTCGAAATCGAACACGACTTTACCACCAGAATCGACACCCAATGCCTGGCGGATCGCCTTGGGCAGTGTGATTTGTCCTTTAGAGGTAATGGTTGCAGTTTCATGAATGCGGGGCATGGTGGACTCCTATACGTAATTAATGATGATAGTAAGGAATTATCCTTACTTCGTCAAGAGCAATAAAAGTCAAGATGATTTTATTCTATGGATGACCAACCAATGGCCTACACCCAGGATCAATTGACCGCGCTGGAAAAAGCACTGGCACGCGGTGAACATCGCGTCACTTTTGCTGATAAGACGGTTGAATATCGTTCAGTAGACGATTTGAAAGCCGCCATACGCGAAGTCAAGCGCGGATTGGGCACCACAAACTCTGCTTGCCAGATTCGCATCACCACTGACAAAGGGTTTTAATGAGTTTTTTCTCAAACTTGAAACGTCAGCTGTTCGGCAGTAAAGGTGCGCCCATCTATGATGGCGTTGGTTCTGGTCGTCGCTCTGTGGCGTGGATGCCGGGTAATCTGGGTGCAGTAGCAACCCTGGCCTATGCGCAGGATGATCTTCGCGCCAAAAGCCGTGATCTTATCCGACGCAATGCCTGGGCGGCTGCAGGAGTGGAAGTTTTTGTTGCAAATGCCATCGGCACGGGCATCAAGCCGCAATCGATGGTCGCTGATAATCTGATTCGTGAAGCGATTCATGCACTCTGGTGGGATTGGTGTGAGGAAGCTGATGCTGCAGGACTCACCGACTTCTATGGCCTACAGGCACTGAGTGTCCGAGCAATGCTGGAAGGCGGTGAAGCGTTCATCCGTATTCGTTACCGTCAGCAAATCGATAATCTCATCGTGCCGATGCAACTACAGGTACTGGAACCTGAACATGTGCCAATCACCTATAACGCTGTGGCCGAGAATGGCAACAGGATCCGCTGCGGCATCGAATTCGACAGTTTTGGGCGGCGTGTAGCCTACTGGATGTATCGCTCCCATCCATTGGATGCGCTTGCCTCCCCCATGAGCAGTGTGGGCGACAATCTGATTCCGGTGCGCGTACCCGCTGCGGAAGTCATTCATTTGTTCCGCCCCTTGCGACCCGGCCAGATTCGTGGAGAACCCTGGCTTGCACGCGCTCTAGTCAAACTCAATGAGCTTGATCAGTATGATGATGCGGAACTGCCTAACAGTCGAATTGACGAGTTGCTACCGTTACCACCTGAATTTATTGAAATACTGAGAAAAAATAATTGATAGATGGTGGCGCTGGACGCTTACGAACTTATTCTCTATTTGGCCAATTCTTCTCTCCACCCCAATAGTCGAAGTCCGCAGGTTGATATTTTTATTTCTCGTTAATTCAACATATTACGCGCGGACTTATCAATGCGGTTTGATTGGAGAATTGGTAAGAGCAGTGAACCTTATGTTGATAACATATCTAAACTTGCCTCAGAACAATCCAAAATTGCTTATATTCTTGATACACACGAAATATTGAGGTTGAATTCCTTTAGACTTACTTTATTTTTTTATAATATTGAATCATGTCAGCACATAAAGGTTACGGACAAACTTGGTGGGGAGCACAGTGGCTTAACTCGCTTTCTCAAATCGACTATGACAATCGGTTACCGCGAGGGCGCAGTTATGCCAATAAAGGTTCTGTGACGAAAATTGAGATACAGCAGGGAAACATTTATGCCAAGGTCAAAGGTTCGCGCCCGCAGCCTTACACTGTAAAAATCGAGGTTCCGGCTATGTCGCAACAACAGGCCAAGGTTTTACTTGATGCTCTGGCGCTGGATCCGGTGGTTATCTCGAAAATGCTCAACCGTGAACTGGATCCTGCTGTTCTGGAACGCGCTAGAGTGCTAAAGATCGATATTTTTCCGGCACGCTGGTCGGATCTATCCATGGGGTGTTCCTGTCCGGATTGGGCCGTGCCGTGCAAACATCTGGCTGCGGTGATTTATTTGATTAGCCGGGAAATTGATGGCAACCCTTTTATGGTGTTTTCGTTGAAGGGAGTCGATCTCATCCAGGAACTGAAAGCCCGCCATATTTCGATTGAAAGCGAAGCAAAGGCAGCGCTTCCGATAGCCAGCGACTTGCTGAATCTATCACAGCAAGATGCTGTGACGGTGCAGGATGCTACTGATGCAGTGAACTACAGCGTGTTGGATTACTCGACTTTGCCTGATCTTGCGGTTTCTCTAGTGAGTGTACTGCCTGCAAATCCTGCTTTCTTTCAGCAGGGTGATTTTCGTGTCATTTATGAGAAAGTGATGAAGCGAGTGATCAAGCAGGCCCGGCTTGCACTCAATACTGTCATGGAAACGGATCAAGCGAAATCCGTAATTAACGCTGCGGATAAGCCGCACATATCACTCAATACTAGCTATCAACCTACCCTTGCCGGACTGACGGTGTCATTGCGCTGGTCAGATTGGGTATCCGATCTGCAACAGATTGCCGAAGCTGATTTGCCGGACCTTCAACCCGAAGTTGCGGCTATGCTTCATGCACGCATGACTAGCTTGCATTTGCTGGCAAAGGGCGCAGTCTTACCGCAGGTGTTCAATGCAGATAAATTGGGCGTGGGACTGCGCTGGTTACCGGCAATGCTGGATGAGACGGTGAGCGTGTTGATCGGTCAGTTGGCAGCGCGTCTGCCATCCGGATTGCTGGCTTTCCACGGTGACAAGCAGGTGGTCAATCTCTCGGGAGAAGCCCAATCCGTGGCGCTATGCAGTTTATTTCTGAGCGAATTTATACGTCGTTGGAGCGATGCCAGTGCTGAGAAGCCCTATGGTAACAAACTGATCGATCTGTTTTTTGGTCACGGCCACGCGCGGTTTGAAGGACCCGGAGAAGGTGAAGTGGGCAGCGGGATGCAATTATGGCTAGCACGCTTTCATATTGGCTATCAGGCCCATGTGCCGGTGTTGCGGTTAGAGGAAGAAAATATTGGATTTAGCTTGTCATTGGGCGTGGCGTCACGTAATGACCTACTGCAAGAACCAGCCACATTTGTCAGTCTGCTAACCGATCCAGCATGGCAGGAGAATCGATATAGTGTATTGAGAACGGTGGCATTGCTGGCGGAATTCTTCCCGGACTTTAACGGTTATATCAATACGGGTGCAACAACGCCGATAGCGCTGAGCGCTGAAGCACTCCCGGCATTTTTATTTGATGTGCTGCCTATTATCCGGCTAATGGGAATACGCGCGTTGCTGCCCAAAGCGCTGGACCGCGTGCTGCGGCCGTGTTTATCGATGAAACTATCCGGTAAGGATACCAGTAGTTCCGGCTATCTCAATGCGAATGATATTTTTGGTTTCGACTGGACTGTGGCGATTGGGCATAACCAGCTTACGCAAACGGAATTTGAAGAACTGGTGAAAACTGCGCACGGGATTGTGCGTTTCAGGGGTGAATATGTTTATCTGGATCCTGCCGAAATTGAACGGCTGCGCCTGCAACTGGAAAAACCACCGCGCACTACGCAGGCAGAGCTGCTGCGTAGTGCCTTGACCGAAGAGTATCTGGGTTCACCCATAATGCTGGACGCTCAGGCGCGGGACATTATTCGTCAACTTACCGAAATAAGCAGTGTGCCGCTGCCCGGTGCGCTCAATGCAATCCTGCGTCCTTATCAGGAGCGCGGCTATGCCTGGTTATATCGCAATATTCGTATCGGGTTTGGTAGCGTTATCGCCGACGACATGGGGTTGGGCAAAACCCTCCAGGTGATCGTTACTCTGCTGAAACTCAAAGAGGAAGGGAAGCTGGAAGAGGCTAAAGCGCTCGTGATTGTGCCGACCAGCTTATTGACCAACTGGACAAAAGAAATCGCACGCTTTGCGCCGACGCTGACAGTGGAAATTTTTCATGGCACGGAACGCGCGCTGGAAAAAGAACGCACGGATATACTGCTGACGACCTACGGCTTGGTGCGGTCTGATCTGGCCAAGCTCAAGAAATTGTCTTGGTGTATCGTCGTCGTGGATGAAGCACAAAATATCAAAAACCCGGCCACTGAGCAGACCAAAGCTGTCAAGGCGATCCCAGCGGTGAGTTTCGTTGCCTTGACCGGCACACCCGTTGAGAACCGGTTGTCCGAATACTGGAGCATCATGGATTTTGCCAATCGTGGTTTTCTGGGCAATCTCACCAGTTTTACCAAAGAGTTTGCGGTGCCGATACAAAGCCATCATGATCAGCACGTGGCAAATCGGTTTAAGCGCATCACTAGCCCATTTCTGCTGCGGCGGCTTAAGTCGGACAAAAGCATCATTAGCGATCTGCCCGACAAGATTGAACAGAATCAATACTGCGAGCTGACGAAAAAGCAAGCGGCATTGTATGAATCCGTTGTGCGTGAAGCCTTGCGGGTGATCAGTGGCGAATCCGACACATTCAAACGCCAGGGGTTGGTGCTGCAAATGATCATGGCCTTGAAGCAAATCTGTAATCATCCTGCGCAATATCTTAAAAAGGGAGATGCTGGCGCCAATTTGTCAGGCAAAGCCGAATTGTTTCTTGATTTGCTTGAACCCTTGCTCACTGCCCATGAGAAGGTACTGGTGTTTACACAATTCCGCGAAGCGGGTGAGTTGCTGTCGGCATGGATCAAGACACGATTTGGGCGTGAACCGCAATTCCTGCACGGCGGTGTTGCACGTAAAACACGCGACAGTATGGTGGAACGTTTTCAGAATGACCGCACCGAACGCATATTTCTGCTCTCGCTAAAAGCAGGCGGTACCGGCCTTAACCTGACAGCCGCCGCCAATGTGATCCACTTTGATTTGTGGTGGAATCCGGCTGTTGAGTCGCAAGCAACCGACCGGGCTTATCGCATTGGCCAGAAACATAACGTACAAGTCCATCGTTTGATTACCCGAGCAACATTCGAAGAACGCATTAATGAAATGATTCAATCTAAGCGAAATCTGGCTGATATGACTGTTGGTAGCGGAGAAAAATGGATAGGGAATCTAAGTAATTCTGAGCTAAAAGATGTGTTTAGTTTTGGGTAAAGAAACGATTTGCCATTTACCCCAACCGTTCATCTTCAATCCAACATCCAAACCAATCGGCCATGACCACGTCGACTGCACCCCTATCGAAATGAATTGGTCATCGAGATGAATTCTAACACTTGATATCCGCTTCACTAACGACTTTTTGCCCGCCGTCGAAGAGGAAGCCGAGAGCCCGGCAAAACCTTTAGAGCCAGCCAAGCGCTGGCATGAAATCGTCAGGGAGCAGGACAGAGAACGGTTCTATTCCGCACCGTAGCCCGAACAGATGCCCCTACTTTTGGCCGAAAGCCCACCTTTTCGGCCATTTGCCCCCGAGGGCGGAATCGGGAATTGAACCCGCGCCCGTCCTCCGATCGGGATAGCAAATCCTGCCCGCATTGGCCCTGAATTAGATGATTTGGCCGAAATACTTCAGGACCGTGTCGCCTTTCCGCGACATGCCGGATGGCTCGGGCGCTACTGTATGTGTAGCGGATCGATGCCGCCTCAAACGATCTCACAATGCGCCGGCAAGTTAAAATAACTTGATATTTTGCGCGTTTAGTGCATAATTTCGATATATTTTTAATTGTCGAGGTGATGCAATGCTGGTCGAGTTCCGCGTCAAGAACTTCCGCAGTCTGCGCGATGAGCAGGTGTTTAGTCTTGTTGCGTCCAAGGACAAGACCTTGCAGGACACCCACACCTTGGCCACGGGCATCAGCGCCGCGCCCACCCTGCTGCGCAGTGCGGCGGTCTACGGTGCCAACGCCAGCGGCAAGTCCAACCTCATCAAGGCGCTGCAATACATGCGCGGCGTTGTGACCGAATCGGCGACGGCGATCCAGCCCGGTCAGTCCTTTGCGGTGCAACCCTTTAGGCTAGATGCTGACTCCGCCAGCCAAGCTACCGAATTTGAAGTCACTTTCCTGCTGGATGGTGTGCGCTACCAGTATGGCTTTGCCATGACTCCGCAGCGCATCGTCAGCGAGCACCTGCTGGTCTACAAGACGTTCAAACCGCAGCGTTGGTTCGTTCGTCACTTTGATGCCGAAACCGGTAAGGATGTCTACGACTTCGGTCCCGGCCTCAAGGGATCCAAAAATGTATGGGAAGGCGCTACCCGCCCGAATGCACTGTTCCTGTCGATGGCGGTGCAACTCAATAGCGAAGCCTTGCGCCCGGTGTTCGACTGGTTCGTGAATCGGCTGATCATCTTCAACGAACAAGCCCAACTCAGTCCGCAGGTGTCTATCCAGATGCTCAAGCAGGCTGACGACCGCAAGGAGATATGCAACTTCCTCACTGCCGCCGACATCAGCATCTCCGACATCGATGTGGAAACTCGCAAGGTGCCCGGACAGGCCGTTCACTTCGACCTAGTGGCCGGCAAAACCGAAGTGCGACCAGAGGAGCTGGAAGAGCACCAGCTGCGCTTCCACCACGTTACCGAACAGGGTAAAGCCGTGTTTGATTTGATGGACGAGTCCAGTGGCACGCGCAATCTGCTGTTTCTTACCGGCCCGGTTCTGAACGTCCTAAGCAAAGGGCTGACGTTGGTCATCGATGAACTCGATACCAGTTTACATACCATGCTTGTGCGTGAGCTGGTGCGGTTATTCCACTGGCCCGAGATCAACACTGGCGGTGCGCAATTGATCTTTACGACCCACGATACCTCGCTGCTGGACGCCCCCGACCTGTTTCGGCGCGATCAAGTGTGGTTCGTGGAAAAAGATCGTGATCAGGCATCGACATTGGTCAGTCTTTCCGAATTCAGTCCGCGCAAGAACGAGGCACTGGAGCGCGGCTACCTGATGGGGCGGTACGGCGGCATCCCATTTCTCAGTCACACGCTGGGGTTGAAGCACTAATCGCCCGCGACAACTCCCCCAAGGAGCGTCAACAGAAGCAGCTCGAGCGCAAGCAGGGGCGGCGTACCAGTTACGACCGCATTTTGATCGTCTCCGAAGGTAGCAAAACTGAGCCGAACTACTTCCGTGAAATCCGCGCGGCCTATCGTCTGCATATCGCCAATGTGGAGGTCTGGCCCAGCGAGTTAGGTACCGCGCCCATCCAGGTGGTGCAGTACGCCCAACAATTGTTTGAAAGCGGCGACCGTCACAAAAATGTCCAGCGGCGTGCGTTCGAGAAGGTCTATGCCGCGTTCGACCGCGACGATCATGACAGCTATTTCGACGCGCTGCGGCTGGCTGAGTCGCTGGATGGTAAGCTCAGGAACGACGCCAAGCAGCCGGTCGTTTTCCAGGCCGTTGCCTCGGTGCCCAGTTTTGAGCTGTGGCTGCTGCTCCACTACGAAGACATTCAGGCTCCGCTATACCGCGACGAAGTGATGCGCCGCCTGAAACAACATATCCCTGGTTACGAGAAAGGTTCAGGTAAAGCATTTGCAACCACCAGCGAACATTTGGCCGTCGCCAGCCAACGCGGAGAACGATTGGCGGCACGTTTTACTGCCTACACGGATCCCGAGCCTTTTACCGCCATTGCCGGACTGGTGGCGCTGCTGACCACACTTCGCAGCTGAATTTTTCGGCTCTATGTGAA
>NZ_PXXU01000025.1 GCF_003011925.2 Nitrosomonas supralitoralis | reverse complement strand
CTGCTTTCCGTAAATCGCTGCTTCTTCATCAGTAAAATTCCTCTCCGTTTAGGATAGAAAATTCTACTGTATTGCACCTTTAATATAGGGGAGGATTACCCTTGAGTTTGATGCTGAGCAAGTTTGGTGGCAGCACCACAGACTGAAAGTTGAAGCTTGTAGTACTTATTCATCATACTAGCTTATAGAAATGGCATATCTGTTCATCCAAAATAGTTGTTATTGGGATTAATGCGACAGAATCTGCGAAATTGCTATCATTCAGAAAACATTCATTTCCGTTTAGATGTAATAATCCTTTAATGGTGGAAAACCGTTGAACTCCACTGAGCTGTATGTCGTTGTGTAGGCGCCAGTCGACAACCAATACAGTCGATCGCCGGCTGCAAGATTCAGCGGTAACCCGTACTTATAGTTCTCGTACATGATATCTGCGCTGTCGCATGTCGGTCCAGCGATAATCGCGTTCTCCAGTTCGCCGTTCTTGACAGTGTAGATCGGATACTTGATAGATTCATCAAGCGTCTCGATCAACCCAGTAAACTTGCCCACGTCGGTGTAAACCCATCGATGCAGCGCCGTGCGGGATTTGCGCGAGATTAGTACGACTTCACTAACAAGTACGCCTGCATTCGAGATCATTGAGCGGCCTGGCTCGATAATGATCTCAGGCATTTCATCCAGAAAATCTTCGTGCAAGAATCGCGCAATCTCCTCAGCGTAGATCGAGAGTTCGTTCGTGCGTTGCAAATAATTGGCAGGAAATCCGCCGCCCATGTTTATCATCTGCAGTTTGATGCGATCCTCTTCCCACAAGCGATTGAAGATCACTTTAACCTTACCTAGCGCGGCGTCCCAAGCGCCGATTTCACGTTGTTGCGAACCGACGTGAAACGATACACCATATGGGACGAGACCAAGATCACGAGCGAGGATCAATAAATCCATAGCCATGTCACTCTCGCAGCCGAATTTTCTCGACAGTGGCCAATCGGCGGTCAACGTACCTTCTGTTAGGATACGGGTGTAGATGCGTGCACCAGGTGCGGCTTTCGCAATATTGCGTAGATCTGCCTCGGAATCGGTTGCGAACAACCTTACACCCTTTTGATAGAATAAACGGATATCTTTGGCTTTCTTGATCGTATTGCCGAAGCTGATTCGATCGGGTGTCACGCCGAGTGCGAGCACCTTGTCAAGTTCGTACGTTGATGCGATGTCAAAACACGCACCTTTGTCTTTAAGCAGTGTCAGAACTTCTGGTGCCGGATTGGCTTTGACTGCGTAATAGGTGCGCGCGTATGGAAAATGCCGTGACATATCATCGTATTGTCGGTCAATGGTGGCGAGATCTACAACAAGAA
Source organism: Nitrosomonas supralitoralis (assembly GCF_003011925.2). Taxonomy (GTDB): domain Bacteria; phylum Pseudomonadota; class Gammaproteobacteria; order Burkholderiales; family Nitrosomonadaceae; genus Nitrosomonas; species Nitrosomonas supralitoralis. The sequence goes on along the minus strand of NZ_PXXU01000025.1, from coordinate 47,965 downwards.
AGGGAGTTTCGTGCGTATCGGAGAAAGCTTTGATCCGTCTCCACGTAGAATCATCGAAATAATCACAAACTGTAACCGCTGTGTCAGACATTGACTAAGAGATTCTCCAAGTAGGTTGTTAGGGGCAATTTGAAGTTCAGCGCGGATAATCCCCCAAAGTATCTGGCTGATATTTTAACTAAAAATTCCGATAATCTTTAGGATTATAGTTGTGAAACTAATTGTTAGTTTATTATGCAATGAATGAGAATACAATTCTGTTCGATATCTTACATAAATAATAATGCTCTAGACTAGCAAAGATCAATGATATCTGATGATTTGCCATAGTTCATCAGCAAGAGCTTCCGGTTGTTTTCCCAGTCGCATTCTGACTCTTTTAAATGCAGCTCAAAGAAATGAGCAATATTGATATATTGCACTTCAGTCGATGATGCGACTGGAAGATAAGATTGAGAACAATGCGTTGGTTTCATTGTATTTTATGTGCCCTCTCAAACAGAGATTCGATGAGAAAAGCATCGTCAAAATGCCTTCGACCGTTAAAGGCAGTGGGATGACGACCCCATTGACGCATGGCACCTGGCGAGCGAATTCCCATAGGCCATAGAAGAAAGCGTTCAGCGCGTTCTGTTCCCGTGACTAATCCATATTTTCCGAACAGACTGAGGTATTCGTTATAAGAAGGTAGAGAACGTAATTCATCATAGTTTTTCCACAGCATTGGTTGGCGCGTTTGTATTCCTGCCCCTGGCGGAGAATCATTTATTTCTTTATCGTGGTAAACCCGTTGTATGAAATGAGTATGGTGGGCGATACGCAGCACCAGCGGCTGCTGTTCGGGTGCCAATTGCGGTAGCAGTGGAAATTCAAAATAGGCTGATGGAAGACCCTTACGCAGTTGTAAATGACGACTCGGGAAGAATTGATGATAGCAACCGCAATTGTGGATTGTATCGTATAACCATGGTTCGCCATCAGGTCCTAAAGTTACCCGCCAGTTGATCCCGTCGAGCTGGCCAGCATAAATGTCATTACCAGGCCGTGCTGGAAACCAGACGACGTAATTAAGCTGTAACAATACCAAGTTGCCAAAGCGAGTATGTGAAACCTTACGGTAAAGGGTTGGGCGGGTGATGTCTACAGACGGTTTATTTTCTTCCCAGAACACCATACCTATGTGATCATTTTCATCGACCACATCTACTTCCCATATTGGTGCAAATGTTTCAAAAAGTTGATTAAGCTCCGTAGCCGTTGGTAAAGGAATTCCAAGTGAATCACGCGATTGATATAAGATCTTGCTGATCTGTTGTGTACTCATGGGCTTATGAGGTAATAAATCACCGGTGGTTGCAGGGAAGGAGGTAGATGTCGGTGCCCACCGAATCATCTTACCTTTAACAGGTAGCGATGTCAGCGGCATGGCAAAGATGTCGTGCGTTCGGCGATGCCATGCTGAGATTCCAACGGCGACAATGGGCGCAGTGAGTGGGTAAAGGCCGAGTGCTTGCCACCAACCGACATAATCATCAGGAACATGAGTAATATCGCGCAGCAGGGTACGGTGCTCCAGTTCAGTGAGATCAACTGCTATCAATAGTTCACGGCAACGGTTGAGATAATTAAGCAAGATCTCGTTTTGACGATTCGTAACTGAGATAGGTAGATTACGCAGCTCAAAGGCGCGTGCTTGTGCATCAAGATCAGCCATATGGCCAATCCATGCTTTCCATGGTGATGACTCACTTCTGAGCTCATGATTAAATGAAGCCAGCAGGCGAGTTGTGCGTAGATAGGGAAATTCTTTTATCGATGATGAACCATAATCGCGCACAGCGGTATTGTCAATCGCAGTATTAACTTTCTGAAATAAATCTCGACAGGTTGTCGCAGTAATATCTTCCGGTGCAGTTAATCTCGTTTGCATTCCGCTACAGCCGGTCAGGAGCAACAAGCTCAGAATGAAGAATGCTCTTACCTCAGTTGGTATCATACGGGCTAAATTATTAGAATTATCCATAGACCTTCCCATCGGAGTAATATGTGTGTGACGCGTACTATATTTGCATCCAATTAAAGCACATTAAAATATTTCCCAAACAGATACAACTGATAGTAACTATTTCTATGCAGCTATTACTTAAATCCGCCAATAATCAGTCACTTTTTTGCTGATCAGAAGCATCGTTCATATTAGGGGTTATTTGTGAAATTCCTGTTTGGAATCATGATATTGATCTTGCTCTTGCTGTCTGCGCGCTTTAGAAAATTTGCAGGATATTTTGTTGTGGTTGGCATTATTGCAGTATTTTTATCCTTGCAATATCAAGAATATGAAAAAAATAAATTCAAAAATAGAATTTCATCTTCAGAGGTTATTTTTGAAAATATTTCCTTTAATCCCATAAACAATAACTATGAAATGACGGGACGCATAATCAACAACTCAGAGAAATATACTTTAAGTGGTGTGCAACTAAAAATTACTGTTAAAGACTGTACAAGTGATGCTACTTATTGCTTTATTATCTCAGAGAGCAATGAATACATTTATGTCTCAATTCCACCCATGCAAGCCAGGGATATTAAGAAAGAAATTTATTTCTACTCAAACCAGAGAATAGAAAATAAATTAGTCTGGAATTACTCGATTGAATATACAGATTCAAAATAGATATACTTTGTAAATTAATAATGTCAATCAAAGATAAATACTTATCTATCGAAATTACCAGGAAATGCCCAATCTTTGCGATGTGTTTTCGTACCAGAGTTATTATTGTCCACAGTTTGGGGTATTAACTAACTAAATTATGTACAGGGTTCCAAGATTGCTTATGATTATTTGAATGCCAGACCAGACCAGACCAGACCAGACCAGACCAGACCAGCCCAGCCCAGCCCAGCATTTGCTAAAAGCTGCTGATTGGTTAACCTGGTTTAAATCATTCATTTTTGATTCATCTCATTGATAAATGTTGCTAACTATGTTTTGAAATTCGTTAGTTTGAAAATAAGTGGGGGTGCAATCATTCTCATGACTGAGAATATAAGAAGTACCTTATTATGGAAGATAAGAAAACATCAAAATTATCTTATTCTTTCGATTGAGGCTATAATTTTTCCTTGACTTTACGATTAATCCACAGATCAGGAGAGTGACGGATGTTTTTTTGAGTCTTTATTTTGATTTTAGGTAAATTTCATAACTATATGATAAGTATTGTTTAATTAAACTGTTGAATAATTAGTCAGGCTCGGCAAAACCCTTGGAAAACCTAAGGTTTGATACCTAACTAAGAAGTTATTCACAAAGTTATCCACAGAATTTGTGGGTAATCTAAATAACCTCTTAAGAATTAAAGCCAAAATGTAATGGCAGTTAACGTATAGCCAGTTTTTGGCAAGCAACTTATCTTGTCCTTTGCTAGAGCTTGACGTATTGCGACATTTGTAAGCACTTGATGGTGTTTAGTTTATAAATGCCAGAAAATTGATGTTATTTCAAAAGATAACATGCAGTCTCTTGAGACAATCATTTTGTCATTGATGAATTAATACGTGAGGGTAACCCCAAAACATGACTAATGGATTTATCTATAAGGGATATTAGACATAAAAAAACCAGCTCCCCAAGGGAAGGGAACTGGTTGAATTTATTCAGCCATTACCGACTATGCATAAACTAAACTTGCACTGGCTGATGCGGAAAATCAATTAAAAGGGAGAGAAAAAATTGATTTATATGTATATGAGTAAAGTTTTTTTGATTGGTTCATTTTTATGTCAGATATTAACATAACGAGTTAGCGAGACGATTCTTTGCATGTATTTTTTCATCTTCCCGGAAAATTCGTCGAAAAAATTTTATTTAATTATGGAGGTGTAAATAGCGATGGATCAATATCCTTTAAGAGCAATTCACGTGCTTGATCGCGTTTCTTTCTGGCGTTAATAAGGGAAGCTGCAGGATAAACGCCGATAGTCAAAGTCTTACGTTTCCCCACAAATCGGTAATCCATGCGCCAATATTTACCCGTAGTTTTCACCAGTAAATACAATCCACTGCTGTCACTTATTTTGTAGGGCTGAATTTTTGCTTTAGCTTGACGTACTGTGATATCGGTAAGCATTTGACGGTATCTCGGTTGACAGTATCAAAAGTACCGTCAAATTGAAGATATGTCAAAAGATAATCCGCTACCTTCTGATACTATCAGTCCATAAAAAAATTCAATTATTACAAAGGATTTGATGCGATATGAAACTTGTTGAAAACCTCTATTGGTGCCGAGAGGGGGAATCGAACCCCCATGATGTCACCATCGCGGGATTTTGAGTCCCGTGCGTCTACCAATTCCGCCATCTCGGCCTAGCTATTTGACTGTTTTTGAATAAACAGAAGGCGCAATTATCACTGAAAACCCACTGTACAGCAAGCAGCATGGGCAGAAAACCTATTGCATCGGTATAATACACGGCATGAAGACTCAGGATTTTGATTTTTATCTCCCCTCCGAATTGATCGCGCAATTTCCCGCAGAACAAAGATCCGGCTGTCGCCTGCTCTATCTGGATAGTATCAACAAGCAATGGAAGGATAATTTGTTTTCGAGTCTTCCCGATTTCTTGCGAGTTGGAGATGTAATGGTGTTTAACGACACGCAAGTGATCAAAGCGCGTTTGCTGGGTAGAAAAGCCAGTGGCGGCAAGGTGGAGGTAATGGTGGAGCGAGTGCTGGATGACCGCCATGTTGTGGCAACAATTCGCGCTAGTCATGCGCCAAAACTGGATTCACAACTAATTCTGGATGATGCGATTCCATTAACCGTAATCGCACGTGAGCAAGAATTTTATACCTTACGCTTTGAACATGAAAATACAGTAGAGGAAATACTGGATTGTTATGGCCAATTACCTCTGCCTCCATATATTACCCGTCCTGTCACAATGACTGATGAAGAACGTTATCAAACAGTGTATGCCAAAAATTCTGGGGCTGTTGCGGCGCCAACTGCCGGTTTGCATTTCGATCTCGATATGCTGAATCAATTGCGAGCTATCGGTGTAATCCTTGCTTATGTCACTTTGCATGTTGGTGCTGGAACATTTCAGCCGGTGCGAGTTGAGAATATTGCCGATCATATTATGCACAGTGAAACTTATCACATTCCCCAAGCCACCGTGGAAGCTATCGAGAATGCCAAAATGACGGGAGGCCGCATTCTTGCGGTGGGCACTACATCGCTGCGCGCATTGGAGGCTTGCGCATCGCTTTATCAGGGGGAGTTGGTTGCTGGTTATGGCAATACACAGATTTTTATTACCCCGGGATATCGTTTTCAAGTCATTGATCGATTATTAACCAACTTTCACTTACCATGTTCAACTTTACTAATGTTAGTTTCGGCTTTTGCCGGCATGGAAAATATTAGACAAGTTTATCAACATGCGATCAAAGAACAATATCGCTTTTTTAGTTATGGAGATGCTATGCTGATTGAGAAAGAATCTTGAAATTTCAATTGCATTCAACTGATAAAGCAGCTCGCAGAGGCACATTGGCTTTGGCGCATGGTATAGTCGAAACACCAGTTTTTATGCCCGTAGGTACTTACGGTGCAGTCAAAAGCATGTCGCCTGCAGCGCTGCAAGCGACTCATGCGCAGATCATTCTTGGCAATACGTTTCATCTATGGTTGCGTCCTGGATTAGAGGTTATCGAGGCGCATGGCGGGTTACATGACTTCATTGGCTGGCATGGCCCAGTATTAACCGATTCAGGTGGCTTCCAAGTGTATAGTCTGGGTAAATTGCGTAAAATCACAGAGCAAGGTGTCCATTTCAAATCGCCGGTCAATGGTGATGAATGTTTTTTGTCACCGGAAGAATCGATGCGAATTCAGCGTACCTTAAATTCCGATATAGTCATGATCTTTGATGAATGCACACCTTATCCAGCGGATGAAACCGCTGCTAGGCTCTCAATGGAGTTGAGCCTGCGATGGGCGGAGCGTTCCAAACAAGCACACAATAGAAATTCAAATGCGTTATTTGGTATCGTGCAAGGAGGCATGTACGAACATTTGCGCGAACATTCATTTGCCGGCTTGAATCAGATCGGTTTTGATGGTTACGCCATCGGCGGATTATCCGTTGGAGAGCCCAAAGCGGATATGCAGCGTATTCTAAAACACACTACACCACTGCTGCCACCTGATAGACCACGTTATTTGATGGGTGTCGGCACGCCTGCTGATATTGTTCATGCTGTAGCGCAAGGTATCGATATGTTTGATTGCGTGTTGCCGACTCGCAACGCTCGGAATGGCTGGATGTATACGCGGCATGGCATCATCAAATTGCGTAACAGTCGCTATCGTTTGGACACATTGCCGCCCGATGAACACTGCGAGTGCTATACCTGTCAGAATTTTAGTCGTTCCTATCTACACCACTTGCAACGTATCAATGAAATGCTCGGTGCGCACTTGAATACCGTTCATAATATATACTACTATCAGCAACTTATGTCAGAAATTCGCAGCGCAATTGAGAATCAGCAATTTGAAGAATATGCACAAGAATTTCAGGCATAAGCGGCCATCATGTTAATATGTGTTTTTTTACTAAAGGGAGAATATAATGCTGATTAATGATGCATTTGCACAGGCTACTGCTTCGACGGCGCAAAGTGATGCAGGCTGGGTCACCTTATTACCGATGATCGGTATACTCGTCTTATTTTATTTCCTGCTTATTCGTCCACAAGCCAAGCGCGCCAAAGAACATAAGCAAATGGTGGAAGCGTTGCAAAGAGGCGATGAAGTCATTACAAATGGTGGTATTTTGGGACAAATACTCAACGTAAGTGAAACCTATGTCATTATAGAAATAGCTCCAGCAATAGAAATCACCGTTCTTAAATCTTCAGTACAAACTTTATTGCCCAAGGGAACGTTGAGAAGTATCGAACCTAAAAGTAAAGCACCCAGAACAAAAACACCAAAGTCAATTGCATCAGAAAGTAATAAAGCTGTAGATGCCAACGAAGCAACAGAAGCCGTTATCGCTGAAGCTGACATAAATAACGAAAAGAAATAATTGCGTTTGACAAGGAGGGAATTAGCTATTTGACTCTCCGCCTTTGTTTGCCTTTTTACCCATACTTGATATTTAACTGATACCCATGAACCGCTACGCACTTTGGCAGTACCTGATTATTGCGGTTGCACTGTTACTCGGCGCGCTTTACACATTGCCGAATTTTTACGGCGAATCTCCAGCAATACAGATTTCTCCTCTACGGATTTCTGCAAGCACTGATACCGCGTTGTTGCAACGAGTAGAAGACACACTGAAACAAGCCAACCTTGAAATGAATGGAATTTTTCTTGAGGAAGGCAGTATTAAGGTTCGCTTCGCTGATACCGATTTGCAGATGAAAGCAAAAGATCTACTCGAATCAGTGCTCGGCAACGAATATATCATTGCCTTGAATCTGCTTCCAAATTCTCCGCAATGGCTGACAAACCTCGGTGCCTTACCAATGTATCTGGGATTGGATCTGCGTGGTGGGGTGCATTTCATGCTGGCGGTTGATATGGAAGGAGCACTGGAGAAATCGCTCGATCGTTATAGCATCGATATTCGCAGTACTTTGCGCGAAAAAAAGATTCCATATACCGGAATTGAGAAGCAAGCAAAAAAACTGATCCTGAAGTTTCGCGACCTTGAATCACGCTCAAGAGCAGAAACAGAATTAAAATCAAATTTTGCGGATTTTGCACTAAGTACAGAAAATATCGATAATCGATATCACCTCATAGCTGAAATCAAACCAGAAGTTCAAACGCGCATGCAGGACTCGGCTGTGATGCAAAATATCACGACATTGCGCAATCGTGTCAATGAATTAGGTGTGGCCGAACCTATCATTCAGAAAGCCGGTGCAGACCGCGTGATTGTCCAATTACCGGGTGTGCAAGATACCGCTAAAGCAAAGGATATTTTGGGGCGCACAGCTACGTTGGAAGTTCGTATGGTTGATGATGAGCATGATCTTGATGCGGCCTTACGTGGCAAGATTCCAATTGGCACAGAGTTGCATCAGGAACGTGGCGGAAGTCCAATTCTAGTCAAAAAACAGGTTTTGCTCACGGGCGAACGTATTACTGATGCACAGCCAGGATTTGATAAAGACAATCAACCGGCAGTACACGTCAGTCTGGATAACAATGGATCGCGAATTTTTAAGCAATTAACACGTGAGAATGTGGGTAGAAGAATGGCTATTCTGCTGATTGAAAAAAATGCAGCGGAAGTAGTTACCGCACCGGTTATTCGCGAGGAAATCGGTGGTGGACGTGTTCAGATCAGTGGGCGCATGACTAGCCTGGAAGCACGGGATGTTGCGCTATTATTACGCGCGGGCGCATTAGCAGCACCAATGGATATTATTGAGGAACGCACTGTTGGCCCTAGCCTCGGTGCGGACAACATTACTCGTGGATTTAATTCAACCCTGTATGGATTCGTCGCTGTTGCGATTTTCATAATAGCCTATTACACCGCATTTGGCGTTATCTCTGTTATTGCGCTTGGATTAAACTTGCTGCTGCTAGTCGGTTTGTTGTCCATCCTGCAAGCAACACTGACATTGCCTGGAATGGCGGCATTGGCTTTAACAGTGGGAATGGCAATTGATGCCAATGTGCTTATCAATGAACGTATTAGAGACGAATTACGTGCTGGTGCTTCCCCGCAACTAGCTATTCAGTCGGGATATGAACGTGCATTTGGCACCATTCTGGATTCTAACATTACCACCTTGATTGCGGGCATTGCCTTATTTGCATTCGGCTCGGGACCGGTTAAGGGTTTTGCGGTAGTACTATGCTTGGGGATTATAACGTCCGTTTTCACGGCAATCTTTGTATCACGGGGTATGGTCAATTTTATGTACGGAAGCCGCCGAAAACTTGATAATGTTCCCATCGGAATAATCTGGATACCGCAAAATAATTCGATAAATGGTAAACCCAAGTATCTTTCCAAAAATGAGATTGCTGAATCTACAGATGATGATGAACCAAAACGCGGTGAGCAGACCAAGGAAAATATCAAGCCGGATGTTGTCAGTCAAACATCAGACAAAATCGAAGATGAAAGTCTGGTAGATAATTTACCTAAAACCGAAACTACCGCTAACAAAGCTAGAATTAAACGTAAATCAACTGGCGCTAAAAAAACCAAGAAGCAATAACCCGATATTAAGGAATACAACTATGGAACTATTTAGATTTGAGCGTGATATTCCCTTCATGAAATGGAGACGGGTGGGTGCAATCATATCGATAGCAACGTTTATTCTTTCCGTTTTTTTTATCTCGACAAAAGGTCTCAACCTGGGTGTGGATTTCACAGGCGGAACAGTACTTGAAATTGGCTATAGTCAAACGGCAGACTTGGAAAAAATACGAGGTGTTTTAACAGCTCTGGAGATGCCGGATGCGAGTGTGCAAAACTTTGGTACCTCTCGTGAAGTTTTAATACGACTACCCATTAAGCCAGAGTTTTCCAGCGCCCAATTATCCGAAATTGTTTTAAATGCACTGCGGGAAGCTGATCCTTCAGTTGAGATGAGGCGAGTAGAATTTGTTGGTCCCCAGGTAGGTCAAGAATTATTAGAAAATGGCGCTCTCGCCTTGTTATTCGTTTCATTAGGTATCGTCGCATACTTGGCCATGCGATTTGAATGGAAGTTTGGCATTGCCGGTATTGTTGCAAACTTGCATGATGTCATTATTATTCTCGGTTTCTTTGCCTTCTTTCAATGGGAATTTTCATTGACGGTTTTAGCCGCAGTTTTAGCAATACTGGGTTACTCAGTTAACGAATCGGTAGTTATTTTTGACCGTATTCGAGAAAATTTCCGTAAGCTTCGCAAGGCTTCAGTGACTCAAGTAATTGATAGCGCGATCACACAAACCATGTCGCGTACGATTATCACGCACGGCAGTACACAAATGGTTGTAATCGCAATGCTCTTATTTGGCGGAGAAGTACTTTATTATTTCTCGTTAGCCCTGACAATCGGCATACTATTTGGAATTTACTCCTCAATTATGGTTGGCAGTTCTATCGTCATACTTCTTGGAGTCAAGCGCGAGGATCTTGTTAAGCTAGAGAAAAAGCCTCTGGAAAATGATGGAGCCGTTGTATAAGAGTGCCCTGATGACTTTCTGTCTTTATGCGTGACAATCAACAAATCGCAAGAATCCGCACATGCTATTTCACAAGACTCGTTGCAATTGCATGAATCTAGCAAAAAGTTGTTAACAACCCAAAGAGAAAATAAAAATGTCCACCCTGAATAATACATCGCACAAAAAGAAAAATATTTGGCCCAAACTGATTACATTTTCATTCATATTGTTGGTCATCGTCATTGCAGTGAGTCTCCTGCCACGAGGATTCTCGCAGGATCTTTCGGTTATAGGTCAGGGAACCAAAGCGCTGGTATTGGTGCATGACGGCAATGTACTTCAAAGTGCCGACACCATGGTTGCCATGAATGCAGTGAGAGACGATTTCGAGGAGCGTGTTGCATTTATTGTGGCTGATATCAATACGCCAGAAGGTAAACGGTTTGCGGACAGCCATGGATTCGGTCCGGCAGCTTTGGCATTTTTTGCGGCTAATGGAGACCGATTGCAGTTATTATATTCAGAACAGACCGGTGAATCCTTGAGACAGCATTTGAATACCACTTTCAGTTACAACTATTAAGCCATTCAAGCGGCGATTTTTCCACCAATTTTTCTGTTATAGAAACTCGTGATCATGGTGTAAACTCACATTCTTCGTCTTCAGTATCATAAAAAAGCTGCATCACTCAAGGTAAAATAATTTTTTAATCTCTTCCGGGTTTAATTCCCCGCCCCTTGGGGCGAAAGCTGGTTGAAAACCAGCAGAATGAAGAGCGTAGTTAATACCCCGCTGCTTGCGGCGGGGTGCTTTATTCAACTTGGATGGCAAACGCGGATCGAAAAAACTCTATCTCTTCAGTCAACAATCGAACATAGACGTTAATTCAAAAGGACTTCAATATTTGAAGTTCAGAACGAGCCAAAGATATCATCTATGGCAGAATCATTTGATTGAAAGCGATTCCATAGAAATAAATCAATACCTGACCTCGGGTATTTAGATTTCACAACGCTTCATAATAAACCTCAATTACTTCCAGTTCTTCCACTCCTCCCGGTGTATGCAACGTCACTACATCACCTTCTCGCGTCTTGAGCAATGCCTTGGCCAGAGGTGAAATCCAACTGATGCGACCGCACCCGGGTTCGGTTTCGTCCATGCCGACAATGCTGTATGTTTGGCTCTCGCCTCGTACATTGCAGACCGTCACGGTGGCACCAAAAAAAACCTGGTCGCATTCACCGCGCTGCGCAGGGTCAACTACTTCAGCATTATCCAGGCGTTTGGATAAAAAACGTAGGCGACGATCAATTTCGCGTAAGCGCTTTTTGCCGTAGATGTAATCACCATTTTCTGAACGGTCACCATTGGAAGCTGCCCAGGTAATGGTTTTGACCAGCTCCGGACGTTCCACTTTCCACAACTGGTCAAATTCCTCTCTCAAACGTTGATATCCTGCTGGCGTGATGTAATTCTTTACACCCTGCGGTAACTTCGGTGTGTCGTCAAGATCATCGTCGTCATCTTTCTCTTTGGTGAATGCTTTATTCATGCTTGGAAATCTTCATTAGTAATAGAAAGTATCAGGTTTGCGATGAAATATTTCTTATTTCTCAGCCTTTTTAAAAAAACCGACGGACAGTACGTAATGAAAACCAAACGCATCTGCAATCTCTCTCATTGTATAGTTATCCGTTTCTAGATGGTCGCAATTTCGGTGGTTCTTTCGACCAAAACAGAATCCGAAAAATGGTTTTGCCTGCGCTTTACTATTGGATCTGTGGAATTTCATTGATATCTTTATCGCATCTCACTCAAGATGCTACAGATTGCCTGATTATTTATTAATATCTTTCGTTTTTTGATAGCAGTGTATTTGCTACGGTGCTGTCAACAATGGCATCAACTTTTTCTAATGCTTTTCTGCCCAGAAGCATGGGGGTTGAGAAATTGGAGCGATCAATCAGATTGACCATTATTTTATGGGGTTTGCCATCAAAGTATATTTCTATATTTACTACAGGGCGTGAATGGAATTTTTTATTATTAATCCCATCGATAGCGCGCCTTTTTATTTTTGAATGACGGACAATGGGTAAATTGTAGTGGAGTGTTTGTTCCAAATTGGGATGAGAAACTTTAAACTTCACATACTCTTCACCTTTTTTTTCATATAGCTGAATGTCCTTTGCAGATATTGAAGCGGTCTCCGCGCCTGTATCCAGTTTTGCTGTCAGTGTAATCTTGTCAGGTGTCAGCGTTACAGGTTCAAGATATCCATATACGGACTTGTTTGCTATAACAGGCGTTGAAGCAAAAAAAGTAACTGTTCCTATAAATAGAAAAATAAAATAAAACAGGTTGGTTTTTTGTGATTTCATAACAAGTATATTTTTACGTAAAGATTCTTTGTTATTTGAGCACAGTACAAAGTGGACTCAGATATGAAAAAGAGATGCTAATAATTGTGTTGGCGTAAGACCGTTATGGCTTGGCGCACAGGAAAATTAAATAAACGCCCTAATTAAAAATACCGTAAACCAGCTGGAGTGTCAAACATACCGGCTAGTGATTAAGAATTTACTAAATTTAGTTATTTTTTTATGTTTGCCGACAAAATATTGATGACAGGTGCGCTTTGGGCAGTATCAACGACTACAGTGCAGTAGGTGGTGTGTTTTATAGCATGCTGGATACTCATTAGTAGACCGTTGAAAAACTATCTGCGTTGTTGCTACGGTGTTAAATACAGGCTCAAAATGCTCATTTATTAAGCATAAACTGCGCTTTTTCGCCTGCTTTTGCCTTGTATCGGTTGCCTCTAAAACGTTTTCCAACGGCCTGCTTGATTGGAGCTAAAGGCAGGATGGTTTCATGCTTGCGTTTTTGTTGGTGTATAGTTAGGCATGTTGTGAATGCAAACTGAACTAGTTTGAATTAATCATTTTAGTATCTGGAATTAATTAAAAAAGAGAAATTTTATGTCTGAAGTAGCAACTGTAATCCAAGAACCCGTTAACAGTAATAGTGCCGGCCTAAGTACGCAGGCTATTAGCGAACTGAATGATCGTTACCGTCCGCTCAATTTCGAGCAACGATTACATAATCTTTATACGGATTTTCACCCTGAGAAAGTAATGGTGACATCCTCTTTTGCAGCAACTTCTGCTTATTTTTTGCACATTATTTCCAGAATTCGCCCAGAGCAAGTTGTTTTTTTTGTGGATACTGGTTTTCATTTTCCAGAAACCTTGTTATATCGGGATTATTTAGTCGGGTTGTATCATCTAAAAGTTAAGGATCTGAGAGCGGATGGTTATCAACATATATATAGTAAAAAAGAAAAACTGTATGAGGTAGATCCGGATCTTTGCTGTTCGATTAATAAGATTAATCCACTGGAAGAAATTAAGCCCAATTTCGATATTTGGGTTTCCAGTTTGATGAATTGGCAAACGGACCATCGTGCTAGTTTAAATATTTTTGAAGAACGTCGTGGAATTATCAAATTTAATCCGATGATTGATGTAACTCGTGAAGAGCGTGATGCCTATATTCTCGAGCATAAGTTACCTTTTCATCCACTTGTGGCAGAAGGGTATGCTTCGATAGGTTGTACGCATTGTACCGTTAAGGGTGAAGGCCGCAGTGGTCGTTGGGTTGGAAAACCGAAGACTGAATGCGGCTTGCATCTTTAGCTTTCTAACCCGTATGCAGTTGTGTTTGATGTGACTGTCAGTAGATTATTTGATTAGCGTTTTAAATCGATCGGTGGTTTTGATCAAAGCTGATTGTATGCCGGGTTCCCAAGCCGAGTGTCCGGCGTCATCAATAATAATGTACTCAGCTTGTGGCCATGCCTGATGCAAATCATCAGCACTGACGATCGGGCAGACTGCATCATAGCGTCCCTGTACAATGGTGGCGGGAATGTTGTGGAGTTTGTGTACGTTTTCCAGTAATGAGTTTTCTGGCAGGAAAATGTTGTGGCTAAAATAATGCGCTTCCATGCGTGCTAGCCCCAACGCGACAGTATCACTGGCAAAATAACTGACGGTAGCAGGGCTCGGTAAGAGTGTAGAGCACGATCCTTCGTAGGTACTCCAGGTGCGCGCGGCAGGCATATGGATGGCTGGATCAGGGTTCATCAAACGCTGATAATAAGCCGAAAGAATATCTTTGCGTTCCGCCTCTGATAGTGGCTCAACTAAATTATGCCAAGCTTCGGGAAACAAATTGCGCAACCCGTAAAGAAACCAATCGATTTCCTGTTTGCGACAAAGAAAAATTCCCCTCAGAATAAGGCCCAGGCAGCGTTCAGGGTGTGCTTCGCCATAGGCAATTGCCAATGTGCTACCCCAGGAGCCTCCAAATACCAGCCATCGATCAATTCCAAGGTGTTGTCTGAGTAATTCCAGATCGTGAATCAGGTGAGGGGTGGTATTCTCTCGAATTTCACCGAGTGGAGTCGATCGTCCTGCACCCCTTTGATCGTAAATGATTATGCGATAATAGGCTGGATCAAAGAAACGCCGGTGCGTCGGGGTTGATCCGGATCCAGGTCCGCCATGCAGAAAGATAGCAGGAATTCCAGCAGGGTGGCCGGATTCTTCCCAATACATGGTATGAGTTTCGTCCAAGGGTAATCTTCCTTGGCTATAAGGTTCGATTTCGGGGTATAGTACGGTAGGTGAATGATTGTTCATAGTGTATCGCGGAGTTATTACAGATTAATGGGACTTGAAATTGAAAGAATAGAGCAACAAACAGCATAGAGTTTAAAACTTAAATGAATTAGAGTTCTGGTATATTGCTTGAAAGGTTGCATACTGTATCAATGTTTTAAGGAATAATATATGCCGAATACTATACTAAGAGCACAGGAAGTTTCCATGATACGTGAAGAGATGGAGATTTTAATGAGTGAACGTCAATTTCTGCTGGATGCCACAGGAGCTGCTGCCATGTTTGTGGCCAAATTGGACAGTAATGTGCTGCCAGTATCGGCTTGCCAGGCGGCCAAAATTTTATCCCGATCGCTAAATAACTTGCCGGAAGAGACCTTACAGGATGCGTTGGAAAAAGTGAAGTCAGTTACTGCAGTCCGTGCATGAAAAAAAGCAAGATCTAGTTGTACCGAAGGTTGGGCTTGTTCTGACCGGGGGCGGTGCGCGTGCAGCTTATCAAGTAGGCGTATTACGCGCTATTGCTGAGCTGCTGCCGGATAAGTCGCGTAATCCGTTTCCTGTTATTTGTGGAACTTCAGCAGGCGCCATTAATGCTGCCAGCATCGCAGTTTCTGCTAATAATTTTGCTGAGGGTGTGGCACATTTAGAGGATGTCTGGTCAAACTTTCATGTTAATCAGATTTACCGATCTGATCTGGGCGGTGTGATTCATAACACTTTGCGATGCATGCTATCTTTAGTCTCGAGTGAATATGGTCAGCATAATCCGATCTCTCTGCTGGATAATGCTCCCTTGGAAGCATTGTTAAAAAACAGTTTTTCTTTCCGCACAATTCAACATTGTATTCGTTCCGGTTCGTTACATGCCCTGGGGTTGACTGCATGGGGTTATACTTCGGGACAGTCGGTGACTTTTTATCAAGCAGCAAGAGAAGTCATGCCTTGGAAAAGAGCTCAACGGCTGGGTGTTCCCGTTGAAATCGGGATTGAGCATTTAATGGCTTCTTCGTCGATACCCTTCATTTTTCCAGCTGTAAAATTGAATCGTGAGTTTTTTGGGGACGGCTCTATGCGTCAGATGGCACCGATTAGTCCGGCGCTTCATCTGGGCGCTGACAAAGTGCTGATTATTGGTGTACGCAAACCCGTAACGAGTGAGCCTAAACGTATTAGCACTTCAAGTTATCCTCCTTTTGCGCAGATTGCGGGACATGCGTTGAACAGTATCTTTGTCGATAGCCTGGATGTCGATCTGGAGCGTTTGCTGCGTATAAATGAAACACTGAAACTGATTCCTCCGGCGGCATTTAAAGAAAATAATATTACGCTGCGTCCAGTTGAAGCGATGATGATTGCACCCAGCGAAGGCATCAACGTGATCGCGCAGAAATATGCCTATACTTTGCCATGGATCATGCGTTCTCTATATCGTGCCATTGGTGCCATGGGACCCAATGGATCGACTTTATTGAGTTACGTATTATTTGAAGCCCCTTTCTGCCGACATTTAATTGAATTAGGTTATAACGATACTTTAAAGCAGAAAGACGAGCTATTGAAGTTTATCGGTGTTAAAGATGTGGTAGAGAAAAATAGCAGTTGAGTTTTTGTGATTTTGCTTTGAATTTTAGTCGAGATAATTAAATGGCGTTTGATAGTCCTCAATTCTGGATTGCTGTGATGCAAATCATTGCGATTGATATTGTTCTTGGCGGCGATAATGCGGTTGTCATCGCACTTGCTTGCAGACGCCTGCCGGAACATCAGCGCAGACTGGGCATTATGTGGGGTGTTGTGGGTGCCATTGGGTTACGTGTTGTGCTGATTTTTTTTGCGTTAAGTTTGCTCGCTTTGCCTTACTTGAAAATCGTCGGTGCGGTTTTATTGCTATGGATTGGTACCAAGTTGCTGCAACCGGAACCTGCAGAAGCGCACGAAATTGATGCCAATACAACCTTATTAGGTGCGATTAAAACGATTATTGTGGCTGATGCCGTAATGAGTCTCGACAATGTGATTGCTATCGCAGGTGCAGCCAAAGATAGTATCGGTCTGGTAATTTTTGGTCTGGTCGTCAGTGTGCCGATTATCGTTTGGGGTAGCCAATTGGTGATGAAAGTCATGGATCGCTATCCAATAACGATTGTGATCGGTGCCGGACTACTGGGGTGGATTGCGGGTGATATGTTGATAACCGATGTAGTTACTAAAGACTGGGTCACTGCTCAGGCAAAATATTTGCAGTGGATTGCCCCGGTGGCAATGGCTTTGCTGGTGATTATGCTTGGTAAAGTACTGGCTGCTCGACATCAGGCCAAGTTCCGGCCTGTAATTGATCTGATTGATGAAGAAAAATCCAAACAATAATTCCTGTTCTCAAAAATCAAGAGATTGATTATGCTAAAAATCCTGTTACCCATTGATGGTTCTGATAATTCCGACAAGACAGTGAATAATTTTATTCGATTATTAGATTGGTATAAGCAAAAACCTGAATTGCATTTATTAAACGTGCAATCTCCGTTAAGTGGAAATGTTTCATTATTTATTAATCAAGCAGATATTAATCAATATCATCAAGAAGAAGGATTAAAAAGCCTGCAATCTGCCCGTGGCTTACTCGATCAAGCAGGAATTACCCACCAATTTCACATTACTATTGGGGATCCAGCTGAAATGATTGTGCGCTTTGCGGTCGAAAAACAATACGATCAGATTGTCATGGGGCCGCGTGGTAAAAGTAATATACAGAATATGCTGCTGGGGTCAGTGACTAACAAAGTGATGCAGCTATCAAGTCTTCCCGTATTATTGGTTAGATGATGTTGCTTCTGAAGCCAATACATTGAAATTCAGAGTTTTGGGCTGTAGTGGAGGAGTAGGAATTGGCGCACAGACCACTGCCATGTTATTGGATGATGATGTTCTGATTGATGCGGGAACTGGTGTGGGAAGTTTGACCATCGAAGATATGTTCAAGATTGATCATATCTGGGTGACACATGCTCACTGGGATCACGTGGCCTTTATTCCTTTTCTAGTGGTAGTGGGTACCGTTGGCTCCAGCGTACCAAGCCGATAACCATTCATGCCCGCCAGCCACGCTGGAGATACTACAAAAACACTTGTTCAATTGGTATTTCTGGCCGGATTTTACAAGAACCCCGAATACCGCTGTACTTTATATGCGTTATGAAGCTTTAGCGGTAAATCAATCAATTTATCTCAAGCAACGCAGAATCACGCTTTTGCCTGGGAATCACACTATTTCTGCGGTGGGCTTTCAGCTCGATTCCGGAAGCCAGCCTTGTATTTACCGGTGATATTACGACTAATGATAAGTTATGTTTGGCCGTTAATAAGTTTGAAAATCTGAAGTATTTAATTATTTATTGAGTCAGCTTTCTGTAATCAAAATCGGGATATTACCCAAATATCTCGGGATTATTGTCACAAGCTTAGTGGCAGAAGAGCTGCAAAAACATGAACGGACAGCGAAGATATTTATCGGGCATTTGAAACCGGGCGAAGCTGAAATAACAATGCAAAAAATCAATCAGTGTATTGGGAAATATCATCCTCACCGGCTTGAATACAATCAATTACTTGAATTTTAGGAAATGATGCCATGAGTGCAACTGTACAAACACCCCTTAAGTCAAAAGATGCTTCTAATATCCCAGAAGGATCGAACGCGTCTGTAAGTTTCCAGCGAGTTACCAACAAGATACATGATGCCAGCAATTTAGACGAAATCATGGCGGAAGTTAGCAAGGATATTTGTGCCTTATTCAATGCAGATCGATTGACGATTTATTCATTGAGCACAGACAAGTCCTGCTTTGTGTCACGGATAAAAACCGGACTTGATTCATTTCAGGATTTGCAAATGCCAGTCACAGAAAAGAGTGTTATAGGTTTTGCCGGTTTACAGAAGAAGGTTGTCAATATTGAGGACGTTTACAATAAAACCGAATTAAAAAAATTCAGCGCATCACTTACCTTTTCCAATGATGTCGACAAGCGTACCGGTTATCGAACCAAACAAATGTTGGCGGTGCCGATCTTGAATCCCAATAACCGAGAGCTGATAGGTGTGGTTCAGGTTATTAATAACAAAAATAATGAACCTTTTTCCGCGACGACAGTGAAAGGTGTCACGGAAGTTTGTCAAACCCTGGCAGTTGCGTTTACTCAACGACAACATCCTGCGCGTTTGATTAAATCCAAATATGATTATCTGATTTTTGATGCCGTGATTTCTGCAGCGGAATTGGATCTTGCCACGCGTTCGGCACGAAAAAAAGGCTGTGATCTGGAAGATGTGCTGGTTGACGAGTTTCAGATTGGTTTGCCGCTCATAGGCAAGGCGCTGGCTTTGTTCTTTGGAGCTAAGTACGAGCCTTTCAAGGCTGATCGAATCAAGCCAATGGATTTATTGAGGAATATTAAGAAAGATTATGTTGAAAGTAATGCCTTGCTACCGATTGACGAAACCAAAGATGGGCTGGTGGTTTTAGCCCTCGATCCGGAACAGATCAAATCGCAGCGTATTGCGAACACGATTTTCCCTAAGCATAAAATTATTTATGCAGTAACCACCAAGCGTGAATTCACGGCGACGGTTGAACAATTCTATGGCAGCAGTCAGGATGAAGTAGGTACCGGTGATATTAATGAAATGCTTTTTAATCTTGGGGACGAGCATGTTGAAGAGAATTCCAACGAAGTAGAAGAATCTTCAGCGGCCTCGGACAATGAATTGGTCAAGTTGGTGAATAAAATAATCATTGATGCTTATAGGATGGGGGTGTCAGATATTCATA
The DNA here is from genome assembly GCF_003011925.2 of Nitrosomonas supralitoralis. GTDB lineage: Bacteria > Pseudomonadota > Gammaproteobacteria > Burkholderiales > Nitrosomonadaceae > Nitrosomonas > Nitrosomonas supralitoralis. Next base: position 28,236 of record NZ_PXXU01000025.1, on the reverse strand, counting down.
TCGAGCCTTTCTCTGGCAAGGAAAAAACCAAGATCCGTTTTCGCAAGGATGGTTCGTTGATGCCTTATATCGAGATTCCATCCAGCTACCGCAATCCGCTGGTGACACGGATCAAAATCATGTGTGATCTGGATATATCGGAAAAGCGCAGACCTCAGGACGGTAAGATTAAATTTAAAAAGTTCTATCCCTTGGATATTGAATTGCGGGTTGCCACCATTCCATCGGCAGGCGGGATGGAAGATGTCGTGATGCGGATTCTGGCGGCTGGTGAGCCGATCCCGCTGGGGAAAATGGGATTCACTGAGCGTAACCTGGGGGAATTAGAAAAAATTATCAGTAAGCCTTATGGGTTATTTTTTGTGTGTGGACCTACAGGCTCGGGTAAAACAACCACCCTGCATTCGATTCTGAAATACCTCAATCGTGATGAAACCAAAATATGGACTGCAGAAGACCCGGTCGAGATTACCCAAAAGGGGCTGCGTCAGGTACAGATTAACGTCAAGGCAGGACTGACCTTTCCGGTGATCATGCGCTCGTTTCTGCGCGCGGATCCCGACATCATCATGGTGGGTGAGATGCGGGACAAGGAAACGACCAGCATCGGGATTGAAGCTTCGCTCACTGGACATTTGGTTTTAGCGACGCTGCATACCAACAGCGCACCCGAATCAGTAATCCGTTTGCTGGATATGGGAATGGATCCATTTAATTTTTCCGATGCATTGCTGGGTGTTCTGGCGCAGCGATTGACCAAGCGTTTGTGCAAATGCAAGGAACCGTATGTCGCCGGCGACGATGAAGTTAATGCACTGGTAAAAGAATATTGTGAAGAACTTAGAAATATTGATCATTTTAAAGCCGACCCCGAGGCAGCCATGCAAGAAATCCACCAGCAATGGATCGAACGCTACGGCGATGAAAACGGACAGATTACGCTGCATAAACCGGTCGGTTGTGATCATTGTAATAACTCTGGGTTTTCCGGCCGGGTCGGCTTACACGAACTGATGACCGCCAGCGATGCGCTAAAAAAGAATGTGCAGGAGCGTGCGCGCGTGGCGGAAATGCTGGTGACGGCATTAGGGGAGGGAATGCGTACACTGAAGCAGGATGGTATCGAAAAGGTTTTGCAGGGCGTGACGGATATTCATCAAGTGCGAACAGTGTGTATCAAGTAATCGATTAGATAGAATGTGACGTAAATTGTCACATTCTGACGTAGTGTGTTGCAGTGTTCAGAGCTGTAAGAGAGCCAACAACGCTAGTAATAATCACAAGTCAACATGTAAGCTATCCTCTGTCACAGGAATTTCAATTTCAATCGTGGAAGTATGCATGCAATGCCTCTTTCAGTTGCAATTGATGTTCATTGATAATGCCTTGGATGTACCTCATTTTATTGCTTGTCTGGGTTGGAGTGATGCAATGGTTTCTATTGGCATTAATTAGTGATTGAGTTTTGGATATCCCGCATAGGTTATTCTGGATGAAGTGAGGGATCTATTCCAGTCAGTAGTGCGGATTTCTTGCTTAGCTTGAGATGACGATAAACTATAGATTTTCGGTAGGGCAATTCAATGTGTTTGGGATCTGGGATACTTGATGTTCTTAGCCAGATGTGGAAAGACGCAATGTCTTTCGGACACTGCGTCTTAAGAATCGATGTGACTTGTTTGCGTTAATTTAATAGCTCTAGAGCTATCTTTATTTGTTAGCAAATGGCGCCAGCAGCACGAGTTAAACAACCTCCACCTTTAACCCAAGAAATTTTCCCGTCTGCTCCGAGTGTACCGGTCATTTGATAGGTATCTACTGCATTTATTCCATTAACGGCTCTAGGAGTGAGTGTTAATGTCGCTGTGCCGCCTGCAACTGCAAGTGTAACACCAGCGGGATCAAACGGAGAGGTTGGTGCGGAAGTAGCGATACCGGGAATGCCAGCAGCAAGTGCCGCAGCATCGGGTACTCCAGCGGCTACTGAGATTGCTGTAAAGTTGGCGCCAGCCACGCAACTTCCATTCTGTGCACATATCTCTACTGCAAGTTTAATAGGCGAGCTCGCTACGACAACTTCTGAAAATCGTGCTTTTAAAGTATAGCTTTGATAAGCAGGCACAGCCACTGCAGCCAAAATACCGATAATAGCGACAACGATCATTAATTCAATCAATGTAAAACCTTTTTGTGTGTGTTGCATTTGTTGTTCTCCTTTAGATTAATTGGGGCACACTGTTGGTGTGTGATGCTTCATAAGCAGAAATCGTGCCAGAAATTTTGTAAAATAATTATAGTAAAATAAATCAGGGTCTGCATTGCTTCTTAATCCTGCATAAAACACGTAGCAGTGGGGGAGCTGGATTAAATGATATTAATCTTTGACCGTGGCTTATCAATGATCAAAAACTTGTTTCCACAGAGTCAGCACGGCCGTGCGATAATCTTTTAAATGGCTGCCATCGACACGGGTAAATTTTTGTGTTTGCCCATCGACTGGTGCGTTACTGGTCATATCTCCATCATCATTTAATCGCAGGCGATGCTGGATGCGACGGAATTCCCGGTACGCAGAGCGCACTTTTTCCGCCGCACTGATCGAGATCAGTCCCAATTCTCCTGCCAGTTTTAATAACGCGATGTTGCCAATATTACGGGTGAGTTGCGGATATTGGCAGGCATAGCCTAAGACCAGATACTGCACCATGAATTCAACGTCGATGATACCGCCGCGATCATGCTTGATATCGAATAAAGCGGTTGGATTGAGGGGGACATCCAACATTTTCTCGCGCATTTTCAGAATCTCTTGTTTGAGTTTGATCACATCGCGCGGTTTGCACAGAATCTCCTTGCGGGTATTTTCAAAAATTTCTCCCGCATGCTGATCGCCCACCACGAAACGCGCTCTGGTCAATGCCTGATGTTCCCATACCCAGGCTTGTTCATGCTGATATTGTGCGAAAGCTTCCATCGAACTAACCAGTAAACTGGTTGCGCCATTCGGGCGCAGCCGCAAATCGGTTTCATACAGTAAACCGGCCGATGTGTGTCGAGTAAGCCAGGTATTGATACTTTGTCCTAGCTTGGTATAGATCTCTGCGGAATCAGGATGGTCGTCTTGATATAAAAAGACCAAATCGAGATCGGAAGCATAGCCGAGTTCTTTCCCACCCAGTTTGCCATAACCGATAATGGCAAAGGTCGGTTTTTCCCGGTGGCGTTTTTTCAAGCCCGACCAGGCGAGATTTAGTACATTTTCCAAGATCAAATCGGCCAGCGCGGTCAGGTGATCGCTGAGCGTTTCAAGCAGCAGAGAGCCTTCCAGGTCGGTGACCAATAACCGGAATACCTGAGCATGCTGAAAGTGCCGTAACACATCCATTTTCCATTCGATGACGTCATTTTTGGGATTGTTGGCATGATTCAATTGGTAAATCAGATCCTGATTGAGTGTAGTCCAATCAGGGGCCGGGTGCGGTGCATTGTGACGCAATAGTTCATCCAATAAAATGGGATGTCGCCCCAGATAGTCACTGGCCCACTGGCTAATACTGGCCAGTTCCGCGACTCGTTGCAGGGTATGAGGATGTTCCAGTAACAGCGCCAGGTAGGGTGTTTGCGAACTGACCTTCTCGAGCAGCTGCAGCATGCGTTCCAGCGTGGTCTCAACCGATGGGAGCTTGACTACCAATTCAATGAGCAAAGGAACCAGGGTATTAATTTGCTGCCTGCTGGATTCAGGTAATTGCTGATAGAAAGTGCTATGATAAAACAGTCGGAGTCGTTCGGATACTTTTGCCGGTTCGGTGAATCCCATAGTACTCAGTTGTGATGCAGCGGCTTCGGTTTGTGAAATATCCTGTGTTTTAGTCTGCCAGAGATAAGCCAGCGTGTCGTGTGTGCGTGATTTTTTGGGAACAGCAAAAATGAGCTCAAAATGACGTGTTACGTTTCTACGATGAATGTCTAATTGAGGCATGATATCGCCATAGCTATCGAAGCCCATGGCGTTTGCTATTAAGTGTTGATCATCTGGATTCAAGGGCAATGTTTGCGTTTGCTGATCGTCCAGATATTGCAGGCGGTGCTCCAGTTTTCGTAAGAAGTGATACGCATCGATTAGTTCTGTGATAGCTTGCTCCGACAGTTGTCGCTTTTTTCTCAGGCGTTGCAAAGCACCGAGTGTCGGTCGGATACACAGATCTACATCGCGGCCGCCGCGAATTAATTGGAATACTTGTGTGATAAACTCGATTTCACGAATGCCGCCAGGGCCCAGTTTGATATTGTCGTGCATTTCGCGGTGCTCAACTTCTTTGCGCAATTGTGCATGTAAACTGCGCATTGATTCATACGCACTAAAATCCAGATATTTTCGAAACACAAAAGGTCTGACTATCTTTTCCATGAGAATCGATTCTGTTTCGGCATCAGCATGACCTGCGATTACCCGGCCTTTGATCCAGGCGTGACGTTCCCATTCCCTGCCTTGCTTGATGAAATATTCTTCCAGCATGGGAAAACTGATAGCTAATGGACTGCTCTCTCCGTGCGGACGCAAGCGCATATCGACCCGGAATACATAGCCGTCTACGGTAAAATCATTAAGACTGGCAATCAGTTTGCGTCCAAGACGAGCGAAAAATTCATGGTTTGAAATTGATTTGGCGCCATTGGTTTCACCCTCTTCCGGGTAGACAAAGATTAAATCAACATCGGAGGATACGTTGAGCTCACCGCCTCCCAGCTTACCCATGGCGACAACCAGCAGATGCTGAATGCCATGGCTATGCTCGCCGCGCGGTAATCCAAAGCGTTCAGGCTGGGTTAGCCAGTTTTCATGGTACTGGAGCGCAAAATTGATGGTAACTTCGGCAAGCTCAGTCATGCTTGACATGACTTCGTATAAATCCGCTTGGCCACTGATATCGCGAATAAATAAGCGGAGTATGACTTGTTTGCGCAAATTGCGCAGTACGCCATGTAAAGTTTCTTCATTCGTGATATGTTGAGCGTAAGATGTAAGAAATGTCTGCATTTCTTCTTTGCGGAAAGGAAATTTAAGGGCTTTTAGCAGTTTCCCTTTTTGAGCAGGTTCGCTTTCTAGCAGGCGTTGCGCATAGCGACTGAATGGTAGCGCCGCAGTCAGTGTTGCGTCTGGAGAGTAACTGGTAGTGCTCATTATTGAACGATAAATTCCTTAATATATCTCAGTTATATCTACTAATGCCGGGTTCAGTAAAATCAAAATAGAACGTTATCAGAGTAAATGTTAGAATTCTGCATAATAATATGAATCCATGATTTTATATGGAATAAGTAACAAAAGGGTGCTTGATAAAAACGAGAACTTAAAAGCAATCTGCAGACACTTCGTTTATTGCTGAGAATTCGAACAATCAAAGCAATTCACTACACAAGAGAACATAACTTAGCAACGATCTATGAAGGAAAACGAGAAATACCAAGGATTTCGAGTGGCCGCGATTCAAATGGCTTCGGGGCCAAGCGTAACAGCCAATCTGGAAGAAGCAGGACGTTTGATTGAGGATGCTGTTTCACAACAAGCCAGGCTGGTTGTGTTGCCAGAGTATTTTTGTATCATGGGGATGAAGGATACGGACAAATTGTCGATTCGGGAGCAGCCAGGTGACGGGCAAATCCAAAAATTTCTAAGTGATACGGCAAAACGTTTAGGCATATGGCTGGTGGGAGGTTCGGTGCCATTAGCATCCCCAGATCCGGATAAAGTTTACAATAGCTGCTTGGTTTATGCGGATAGTGGAGAGCAGGTTGCACGTTACGATAAAATACATTTATTTGGATTGCAATTGGGACATGAGCACTATGCCGAGGAAAAAACCATTAAAGCAGGAGACAAAGTAGTGACTGTTGATTCTCCATTTGGCCGTATCGGTTTATCGATATGTTACGATTTGCGGTTTCCGGAATTGTTCCGTCTTATGAAGAATGTTGATATCATTCTTGCGCCTGCGGCATTTACTGCGATTACCGGAAAAGCCCATTGGGAAGTGCTGGTGCGTGCACGTGCAGTTGAAAATATGGCCTATGTAATTGCACCAGGGCAAGGCGGATATCATGTGAGCGGGCGTGAAACTAATGGGGACAGTATGATTGTTGATCCGTGGGGGGCGGTTATGGAGCGTTTGCCACGGGGCTCGGGAGCGGTGGTAGCTACGATTGACCGGGACTACCAGACCAGTTTGCGAGCAAATTTGCCTGCATTAGATCATCGAACCTTGCAGCCTTGTTAAATCCAAGCGTTTCATTTACTGAATCAATTTGTTAGGTTGTCTCACGAATTTTTGAGTATCATATTATGACTATTGAGTGTATGACAGAGCCAAAGGATTTTATTGCAATTGCAGACCGTTGCTTATTGACGCCATTTGATATTGATGCTGCAGGGTTGCAGCAAGTGTTGGGTCAAATCCTCACCCATAAAATTGATTATGCGGATCTTTATTTTCAGTATAGTCGTTCAGAAGGCTGGATGCTGGAAGAAGGTATCGTTAAGTCGGGTAGCTTCAACATCGAACAGGGGGTTGGTGTTCGTGCTGTCAGCGGAGAAAAAACCGGATTTGCATATTCCGATGATATCAGTATGCCGGCATTGGTCTCGGCGGCTCAGGCAACAAGAGCCATTGCCAATCAAAGCGGCATGCAGTCGGTGCAAGTGGCAAAGCGTAATGGTATAGATCAGCGAAGTCAGTTGTATTTGCCTGATGATCCGATCGCGAGCCATAAGGATGCTGATAAAGTTGCATTGTTAGAGAAAGTTGAACGCTATACCCGGCAGCTTGATCGGAGGGTTACCCAAGTGGTGGCATCACTTGCGGGTGAATATGAGGTTATATTGGTAACTCGAAGTGATGGATTGCTTGCAGCTGATGTGAGGCCGTTGGTCAGATTATCCGTGCAGGTGATTGCTGAGCAAAATGGCCGTCGTGAGCAAGGTGTTGCTGGGGGTGGCGGGCGCTTTAGTTATGCTTACTTCACCGACGAAATTTTGCAGGACTATGCGCAAAAAGCTGTTCATCAGGCAATCGTGAATCTTGATGCCCGTCCGGCACCTGCCGGCACTATGACGGTTGTTTTAGGCAGTGGCTGGCCTGGGATATTGCTGCATGAAGCAATCGGTCATGGACTGGAAGGGGATTTCAACCGCAAAGGCAGTTCCGCTTTTGCAGGACGTATTGGTGAGCGGGTGGCGGCTTCCGGGGTTACGGTAGTCGATGATGGAACAATTCCGCGCAGAAGGGGGTCGCTGAATATTGATGACGAGGGCAATCCAACCCAATGTACTGTATTGATAGAAGATGGCATACTTAAAGGTTATTTGCAGGATAGTCTGAATGCTCGGTTGATGAATTCTCCTGTTACCGGGAATGGTCGGCGTGAATCTTTCGCTCATATACCCATGCCACGTATGACGAATACGTATATGCTAAATGGCGACAAGGACCCGGCAGAAATTATTGCTTCAGTGAAACATGGTCTATATGCTGCAAATTTTGGTGGCGGGCAGGTGGATATTACCAGCGGAAAATTTGTTTTTTCTGCAGCGGAAGCATATATGATTGAGGATGGAAAAATTACCTACCCGGTCAAAGGGGCAACTTTGATCGGCAATGGACCTGATGTGCTGACAAGAGTTTCGATGATTGGAAATGACATGTTGTTGGATCCAGGCGTTGGGACCTGCGGTAAAGAAGGCCAGAGTGTGCCTGTGGGGGTTGGACAACCAACATTACGGATTGATGGACTGACTGTTGGTGGTACAGGTGTTTGACGGCACGATAAAAAACTTTGCCGTTAAAATTTTATAACTTGTTGAAATTGATATTGGGATGCAAAAAGCATGAGTGCGGAATTAACCGGTGCTGAAATTACCATACGGTGTTTACAGGAAGAGGGTGTGAAGTGTATTTTCGGCTATCCTGGTGGTGCTGTGTTATTTATTTATGATGAATTGTTTAAGCAGGATAAGGTCCGGCATATTTTGGTACGCCACGAGCAGGCAGCGATACATGCGGCAGATGGTTATGCACGTTCCAGCAATAAAGTTGGGGTGGCACTGGTGACTTCCGGCCCAGGCGTGACCAATGCTGTGACAGGTATTGCCACGGCCTATATGGATTCGATACCGATGGTGGTGATCAGCGGTCAGGTACCAACCAACGCTATTGGCTTGGACGCATTTCAGGAAGTTGATACCGTGGGAATAACGCGACCTTGTGTCAAACATAATTTTCTGGTGAAAGATATCGCAGAACTCGCGCTAACAATTAAAAAGGCTTTTTACATTGCATCTACGGGTCGCCCGGGCCCGGTGCTGGTGGATATTCCGAAGGATGTGTCGCAGCAAAAGACTAAATTTGCTTATCCCGATAAGGTAACAATGCGTTCCTATAATCCCGTGACGAAAGGGCATGCTAAACAGATTAAAAAAGCAGTCGAACTGATTCTTAGTGCTAAGCGCCCTGTGGTTTATGCGGGTGGCGGCGTAATATTGAGTGATGCTGCACCGCAATTGACTGAGTTGACGCAAATGCTGAATTTCCCTTGTACCAATACGCTGATGGGGTTGGGGGGATATCCTGCTACCGATAGACAGTCATTGGGTATGCTAGGGATGCATGGTACCTATGAAGCAAACATGGCAATGCAGTACTGTGACGTCCTGATAGCAGTAGGCGCCCGATTTGATGATCGCGTAATTGGTAATCCCAAGCATTTTTTTAATGAGAATAGAAAAATTATTCATATTGATATTGATCCATCATCTATTTCAAAGCGTGTCAGGGTGGACATACCTATTGTGGGCGATGTTTTGGATGTACTGAAGGATTTAATCAAGCTACTTAAAACTGAAAAAGATAAACCGGACCAGACTGCATTGAAGGAATGGTGGAAGCAGATTGATTTGTGGCGTGAACGGGATTGTTTGAAATTTGATCGTAAGAGCAAAATTATCAAGCCGCAAATGGTAATCGAAAAATTGTACGAAATCACTAAGGGAGATGCCTTTATTACTTCTGATGTCGGTCAGCATCAAATGTGGGCAGCGCAGTTTTATAAATTTGATAAGCCCCGGCGATGGATCAATTCCGGCGGACTGGGTACGATGGGATTTGGCATGCCTGCTGCAATGGGAGTGCAATTGGCGAACCCGAATGGAAAGGTAGCATGTGTTACTGGTGAAGCAAGCATCCAGATGTGTATTCAGGAATTGTCAACCTGCAAACAATATAAATTACCTTTGAAAATTATTAACCTGAATAACCGCTACATGGGGATGGTCAGGCAATGGCAAGAATTTTTTCATGGTAATCGGTATGCAGAATCATATATGAACGCACTTCCAGATTTTGTGAAACTGGCCGAAAGTTATGGACATATCGGAATGAAAATTGAGAAGCCGGAAGATGTCGATGATGCTTTAAAAGAGGCATTTAAGCTTAAAGATCAGTTGGTGTTTATGGATTTCATTACGGATCAGTCCGAAAATGTTTTCCCCATGGTGCCGGGTGGTAAGGGACTCTCTGAAATGATTCTGGTATAGAAAAATAAATGCGACATATTATTTCATTATTGATGGAGAATGAGGCAGGTGCTTTGTCTCGTGTAGCAGGTTTGTTTTCAGCACGTGGTTATAATATTGAATCACTTTCAGTTGCACCCACTGAAGATCCAACTTTATCACGGATGACGCTTGTAACCGTCGGATCAGATGAGGTTATAGAACAAGTGACCAAGCAATTGAATAAGTTGATTGAAGTGGTAAAAATTGTTGATCTGAGTGATGGAAATCATATCGAACGTGAATTGATGTTGGTGAAAGTACATGCTGTTGGTCCTGAGCGCGCAGAAATAAAGCGGCTAGCTGAAATTTTTCGCGGTTCTATTATCGATGTCACAGATAAATCCTATACCATTGAATTAACGGGCACCAGCGCGAAATTGGATGCATTTCTTGAAGCTATTGACTCTAGTGCAGTACTCGAAACCGTGCGTACCGGTGCTTCCGGCATTGGGCGTGGAGAATGGATTTTAAAGGTATAATTTAAACTCCGGATCCAAAGGTTAGTAATCCAGAGTATTAATTTCGTTAAAAAGTTTTCTCTCTATTGCTCACCTGTTTTTACCCTAATTTTGTTTAAAAGGAAAATAATGAAAGTTTATTACGATAAAGACGCCGATTTATCTCTTATAAAAGGAAAGAAAGTCACTATATTAGGTTATGGCTCACAAGGCCATGCGCATGCTAATAATCTGAGTGAATCGGGTGTTAATGTTACTGTAGGTTTGCGTAAGGGTGGTGGATCGTGGAGTAAAGCGGAAAAGGCGGGCTTAAAAGTTAAAGAAGTTGCTGATGCAGTTAAGAATGCAGAGGTTGTGATGGTTTTATTGCCCGATGAAGAAATTGGATCGGTATATAAGAAGGAAATCGAACCGGGGCTGAAGAAAAATGCAACGTTGGCTTTTGCTCATGGTTTTAATGTTCATTATGGGCAGGTAACGCCGCGCGAAGATCTCGATGTGATCATGGTTGCTCCAAAGGGACCAGGTCATTTGGTGCGTTCAACTTATTTGCAGGGAGGAGGTGTTCCGACTCTAATAGCAGTTCACCAGAACAAGTCAGGTAAAGCGCGTGATTTGGCATTATCTTATGCAGCTGCGAATGGAGGTACGCGCGGTGGCGTGATAGAAACCAATTTCAAAGAAGAAACAGAAACAGATTTGTTTGGAGAGCAGGTTGTATTGTGCGGCGGTTTGACCGCGCTTATTCAGGCAGGCTTTGAAACACTGGTAGAAGCGGGATATGCCCCGGAAATGGCTTACTTCGAATGCTTGCATGAGGTTAAGCTAATTGTTGATCTGATTTATGAAGGTGGTATCGCAAATATGCGCTATTCCATTTCCAATAATGCTGAATATGGCGATGTATCGCGCGGGCCGCGTATTATTACCGACGAAACGCGTGCCGAGATGCGGAAAATTTTGCTCCAAATCCAAACTGGGGAATATGCTAAGGAATTTATTCTTGAGAATCAGGCGGGAGCACCAGTTCTTAAGTCAAGTCGCCGCATTGCATCCGAGCATCAAATTGAACAAGTGGGCGCCAAATTGCGTGATATGATGCCATGGATCAAGAAAAATAAACTCGTTGATCAAGGGAAAAATTAACGAATTTTTTTTACTATCAGGACGATGGTTATTTTATTTACGGAGTTATTTAAGTAATTTATTTATGTCTTATTATCCTCATCCCATCATCGCTCGCGAAGGATGGTTACATATTGCGATAGCGTTCTCTGCTGCTTTTGGTGCAGTATTTTTAGCTGGATGGCTTTGGTCAATACCATTCTGGATAATTGCTTTTTTCGTTTTGCAATTTTTTCGTGACCCGCCTAGGGAGATTCCAACTGATCGCAATGCTATATTGGCACCAGCCGATGGCAGGATCGTAGCGGTTGAGAAAACTCAGGATCCTTATCTAGAGCGGGAGGCGGTCAAAATCAGTGTTTTCATGAATGTGTTTAATGTGCATTCCAATCGCAGCCCTGTCGATGGCGAGATACATGACAAGTGGTATTTTCCGGGTAAATTCGTGAATGCAGATTTACCCAAAGCATCACTGGAGAATGAGCGAAATGCATTATGGATTAAAGCTGATAATGGTGCCGATGTGACTTGCGTCCAGGTAGCAGGGCTCATTGCGAAACGGATTCTTTGTCAAGTATCACCGGGAGATCATATGACGCGTGGGCAACGTTTCGGATTTATACGGTTTGGCTCAAGAGTGGATGTATATTTACCGCTGAATACTAAAATTAATGTCAATATCGGTGATAAAGTGTCAGCAACTTTGACAGTTCTAGCTGAGTTTCGTGAATAAATTAGAATGATAGTTAGCATATAGTTTTTCTTCTTTTTTACTGAAATTTTCTGTCAAGGAGTAGTGTTATACTGTTTTCTTCATGGTGTTTTTGAACTGATTATCAATTAATTATACTCTCGTCACTATCAGTATTTTGTCACCAACTCAATAATGCCCGATTCCTTACCAGAACGCACTATACTTAAGTCTCGATTGCGCAGGCGCGGCATCTATTTATTACCAAATTTATTCACAACGGCTGCATTGTTCGCTGGATTCTATGCCATCGTACAAGCAATGAATGGAAATTTTGAATATTCGGCAATTGCTGTTTTTATTGCGATGGTTCTTGATGGGTTGGATGGTCGAGTAGCGCGTCTTACAGGGACACAAAGCGAGTTCGGTGCTGAATACGATAGTATGTCGGATATGGTTTCATTTGGCGTTGCACCTGCATTGATAGTTTATGAATGGGCCCTTAAAGAAATGGATCAGTGGGGCTGGATCGTTGCATTTATATACTGTGCATGTGCAGCGTTACGGCTTGCGCGATTCAATACCAATATAGAGGTGATTGATAAGCGTTTTTTTCAAGGCTTACCTAGTCCCGCAGCGGCCGCACTTATAGCGGGTCTTGTCTGGGTGACGATTAATTTTCAGATACAAGGAAGCGATGTTAAATGGCTGGCTAGTATTGTTACACTCTTTGCTGCTTTCACCATGGTGAGTAATATTCCATACTATAGCGGAAAAGAGATAAATCTACGCCGCAGAGTGCCATTCTTTTCAGTGTTGTTATTAGTGTTGTTCTTTTTTGTATTGATACCTAGTCATCCTCCGCTAGTTTTATTCTTTTTGTTTGCGGCTTATGCATTTTCTGGGTACTTTATTAAATTATGGCGGTTTGGTAGAAGTAAAAAAAGTAGTGAAACAATTAATTCATGAGCTTTACTGCTTGCAATGAAAGGAAAAACTATTTATATTCCTGATCATTATGCTTGAAAAGAAAGATAACCACATATCATCTCTACTTGTAATCTCGATGCTGTCGGGTTTGTTGCTGCGCCTTGCGCGCTAAAATATTCTATCCCCAATTTCCTTTCTTCCCTATAAAATTCGAAAAACGAATTTTATCTTATTGTAAGATTTCTTCTTCATGTGGAGAGCATAATGCAAGAGCATTTAATTATTTTTGACACAACATTGCGTGATGGTGAGCAAAGTCCCGGCGCATCTATGACTAAAGAAGAAAAGGTACGCATCGCCTGGCAACTCGAACGTATGGGGGTGGATGTTATCGAAGCAGGTTTCCCGGCAGCTTCAAATGGAGATTTTGAAGCTGTCAAGGCAGTTGCTGATTCTGTAAAGGATAGTATGGTGTGTGGGCTGGCGCGTGCAATTGAAACCGATATTCAGCGCACGGGTGAGGCATTAAGTGGTGCGCAATCAGCGCGTATTCATACTTTCATCGCGACATCTCCGGTTCATATGAAGAAAAAACTGCGTATGTCGCCTGATCAGGTAATAGCACAAGCCGTAAAAGCTGTGAAATGGGCACTCCAATACACTGATAATGTAGAATTTTCTCCGGAAGATGCTGGTCGTTCGGAATTGGATTTTTTGTGTCAAATACTTGAAGCTGTGATCGACGCAGGCGCAACCACAGTAAATATTCCAGATACGGTTGGTTATACCGTACCGGAACAGTTCGGCAAGCTAATTCGTAATTTACGCGAACGCATTCCGAATTCAGATAAGGCAGTTTTCTCGGTTCATTGCCACAATGATTTAGGAATGGCTGTGGCTAATTCATTGACTGCGGTGATGAATGGTGCACGGCAAGTGGAATGTACCATTAATGGCTTGGGAGAAAGAGCAGGTAATGCCGCTTTGGAAGAAATCGTGATGGCTGTTCGTACTCGTCAGGATTATTTTCCTTGCGATACAAAGATCGATACTTCTTATATTGTTTCCGCGAGTAAGTTGGTTTCCGGTATTACCGGTTTTCCAGTGCAACCCAATAAAGCGATTGTGGGTGCGAATGCTTTTGCGCATGAATCGGGCATTCATCAAGATGGCGTTCTGAAACATCGCGAGACATATGAAATTATGCGTGCAGAAGATGTGGGTTGGGGAGCGAATAAATTGCTGCTGGGAAAACATTCAGGGCGTAATGCTTTCCGAAATCGCCTGATGGAGCTTGGTATCGAACTGGAATCAGAAGAAATGCTCAACAATACTTTCATGCGCTTCAAGGAATTGGCAGACAAGAAACATGAAATATTCGATGAAGATTTGCATGCATTAGTTTCTGATGAAGAATTAGTGCTGCAAGAATGTTTTCGGTTAATCTCGTTGATTGTGCACAGTGAAACGGGAGAAATCCCGTATGCGCGCGTAGTGATTTCTGATAACGGAAATGAAATGAGTGCTGAATCCGAAGGAAGCGGTCCAGTAGATGCTACTTTCCGTGCAATTGAAATATTGCTATCAAGCGAAGCGAAGCTGCAATTATACTCAGTAAATAATATTACCAGTGGTACCGATGCGCAAGGTGAGGTGACCGTGCGGCTACAAAAATCTGATCGTATAGTTAATGGACATGGCGCAGATACCGATATCGTTGTGGCTTCTGCAAAAGCATATCTAAGCGCATTAAATAAACTGTGCAACAAATTGGAGCGGGCGCATCCTCAGGTATAACTGCGATGGGGTTGTCGATAAATTTAAAATGAAAACTTTATGCTCAGTATGATGAAAAGTAAATTAAGCGTATCAGTTTGTACGGTAGCCTTATTGTTGACTTTTCAAGTGCAGGCATTTCAATTTAAAGATGTTACAGGGGAAGTTCATAATCTTGCAGATTATAAGGGGCGCTGGGTGCTGATTAATTTCTGGGCAACCTGGTGCCCGCCCTGTCTTAAAGAAATTCCTGATTTGATTTCACTTTACGAGGATCGCAAAGATATCATGGTAATCGGTGTTGCGATGGATAGTGATCCGCAAGAGATCATGAGTTTTGTGCGCACACTGTCAATTAGCTACCCCATTGTACTAGGCGATCGGGAAATTGCTTCGCAGTTGGATGAGATTTCGTTATTGCCCAGCACATATTTTTATGATCCCGATAGTAATCCCGCTGCACGGCAGCTAGGGATCATTTCGCGAGAAAGCATCGAAAAATTTATTGAATCAAAATCAATTGAGAAGAAGTAATATGCTCTCGCCCTGATTCTGATACAGTTTTTTTGTTTTATAGCTTAACAGGCAATTTTATTACAATGATGTGTTTCGCCAAGTAGTTTGCCATTTGTTAAATACTAATTGTGGATAGGAAGCTTCACCTAAACTGCCATTATATCTTCCGAGAGCGCGAAAATAATCTCCGTTCTCTTTATCTAGGTAGTGCCGAAGAATGGTGCATCCGTAGCGCAAATTCATACGTAAATGAAAAAGGTTGTGATCTTGGTGGCCAATGACGCTTACCCAGAATGGCATGACTTGCATGTAGCCGCGTGCACCGGCATGAGAAACTGCATACTTTTTAAATCCACTTTCAACTTGTATAACGCTTAATATAAGTTGAGGATCCAGTCCTGCCCGCGTTGCTTCATAATAAACAGTTCTTAAGAAATCTTCTCGTTCGATTAAATCAGGCATGTATTTTTCTAAGCGACGACTCATGCTAAAAAGCCAAGCAACATTTTCGGCTATAGCGGCATATTCAATGTATGAAGCAGCCTGATCACTCGTTTCGTGGAGAATGATTGTCTGAGTATTTGCAGCGAGTCGCTCATAATGCGGATTATTAGCATAAATATAACTGGAGAAGATTAATAAAAGTATTGCAAAAGCTAATCTGTGCATAGTTTGTTAGTAATAAATGAAAAAATTTTATCAATAGGAATTGCTTCGGGTGTTTGATTTTTCCGGTTTTGATATTCAATAGTCGATTGCTTGAGTCCTCGCTCTCCAATCACAATCCGGTGCGGGATACCCATTAACTCCATATCCGCAAACATGACGCCGGGGCGTTCATCTCGGTCGTCTAAAAGTACGTCTATACGTGCATCCGTGAATTGTTGATAAAGCTTTTCTACGATTTCTTTTACTTGGGAATTTTTATGCAAGCCAATCGGAATTATTGCAAGCTCAAATGGAGCTATTGTGATTGGAAAGATAATACCATGCTCATCATGATTTTGTTCAATGGCTGCAGCAACAATACGCGAGACTCCGATGCCATAACAACCCATTTCGATGTATTGAGAGCATCCGAATTCATCTAAATAACAAGCTTTCATAATTTCAGAATATTTCGTACGTAATTGGAAAATATGACCTACTTCAATTCCTCGGCAAATTTCTAAATAGCCTTTTCCATCGGGAGATGCGTCGCCTTGAACTACATTCCTGATATCATAGACATGTTCTGGTAATTCAAGATCACGAGTAAAGTTGACACCCATCAAGTGAAATTCTTCTTCATTCGCGCCGCAGACAAAATCACTCATATTCATGACCGCCTGATCTGCAATCAAAAAGCTATTTAATCCGACCGGACCGATATACCCGGGTGCCGTGCCAGTTTCATTCAGGATATCTTCTTCAGTCGCAAATTGAAATTCGGATAAAAAGGGTATTTTCCTTACTTTTAATTCGTTCAGTTGATGATCGCCACGTAACAATAATAAAAATATTTGATCTTTAGTTTTTACAGCAAGTGTTTTTAGGGTTTTGTTTAATGGAATTTTTAAAAATTCAGCAACTTCGGCGCAAGTTCTTTTTCCTGGGGTCGCAATTTTTTTCATGCTACCAGCGGGTAAGCTGCGACTGTGAGGTAGTGTTGGTGAGCTAGCCAATTCAATATTGGCGGCATAATCCGAATCAGGGCAGAAGGCGATCGCATCTTCACCAGAATCCGCTAGAACATGAAATTCATGTGAGCTGCTGCCACCTATAGCACCCGTATCTGCCGATACTGCACGAAATTGCAATCCAAGTCGAGTAAAAATGCGGCTGTATGTCTCATGCATGTGTTGGTAAGTTTGCAATAGGCTATTTTCATCTGTATGAAATGAGTATGCATCTTTCATGATAAATTCGCGTGCACGCATTACCCCAAAACGAGGCCTAATTTCATCACGAAATTTAGTTTGTATTTGGTAGAAATTGAGTGGCAACTGGCGATAGCTTTTGATTTCCCTGCGCGCAATATCGGTTATTATTTCTTCATGAGTAGGACCAAAACAGAAATCGTGATCATGACGATCTTTAATTTTTAGCATTTGTGGCCCGAAAATATCCCATCGTCCGGTTTCTTGCCATAATTCTGCCGGTTGTATAGCAGGCATTAGAACTTCAATGGCGCCACTTTTGTTCATTTCTTCACGTACAATGTTTTCGATTTTTCTTAATACTCTCAAGCCTAGTGGCATCCATGTGTATAACCCGCTGCCTAAGCGCTTGATGAGTCCGGCGCGTAACATTAGTTTGTGGCTGATTAGCTCTGCTTCCGCGGGTGCTTCTTTGAGTGTTGAAATAAAAAATTGCGAGACGCGCATGAGCTATTCCATTATGATAATAAAATAATAATTCTACCTTGAAATACTTGTTTAAAGTGTGGTGCGGTCCATAGATTAGTGACCCGTAATCTATTTTAGGTAAACAGGCGCATGAAAAGACATGAGTTTTTGTTTTATGACCACTTTCAATCTATGGCAAAGTATGAAAAAATCCACCTATTTGAAGGGTCTAATGAACAGTTCATATGATTGACCGTAATGGATATCGCCCCAATGTTGGTATTATTCTCCTGAATTCACGCAATGAGGTTTTTTGGGGTAAACGTATTAAACAGAATTCCTGGCAATTTCCTCAAGGAGGTATTAAATCGGGAGAAAGCCCAGAACAAGCTATGTATCGGGAGTTGAGCGAAGAAATAGGGCTGCGTCCAAATCATGTTGAGATTGTTGGGCGTACGCGTGATTGGTTAAGATATGAAGTGCCTGATCGGTGGATTAGACGTGAATGGCGTGGAAATTATAAGGGGCAGAAACAAATTTGGTACTTGCTGCGTCTGATCGGGCGTGATAGCGATGTATCATTACGCCGAAGTGCTCACCCAGAATTTGATGCATGGCGTTGGAATCAGTATTGGATCGAATTAGACTCGGTTGTGGAATTTAAACGCAGAGTTTATAAACAAGCGTTAACCGAGTTGTCTCGGCTGTTAAAAACAGACCCTTGTCAACGTGCTGACTATGATGAAAACACTTTAACTGAGGTAGAAAGGAATGAGCTTAGAGGTCAATTGGAAATAAACGAATAAGAATTACTTTGTTACGTGTTTTATTAGGGGCATTAATTCTTATTTTATAAATTTATGAGCAATGGAAGTAATTGATTTTGTTTAATTCTATAATAAATCTTGCATTTGCGAATGTTTCATCAGGCGTAATCGGCTGCGCCATTACAGCCGCTTATTATTAAATTAAAACTAGGGAGAGTACCGATGAAGATGCGTACACTGTTTGCATCAATATTATCGATTGGCATGCTTGCCATTTCGATTAATGCTTCAGCCAATGAGCCTATCCAACCCATTAAAGCTGCAAAAGTAACAAATCCTGAAATGGTTGAATTGGGTAAAATGTTGTTTTTTGATCCGCGTTTATCGAAATCCGGTTTCATTTCTTGTAATTCTTGTCACAATTTGAGTATGGGAGGGACAGATAATATTAAGACTTCAATTGGTCATAATTGGCATCAGGGTCCGATTAATGCCCCAACTGTATTAAATTCCAGTATGTCTCTAGCTCAATTCTGGGATGGACGGGCTAAAGATTTAAAAGAGCAGGCAGGCGGCCCCATTGCAAATCCAGGTGAAATGGCTTCAGAGCACACATTGGCTGTTGAGGTAATACAGTCTATTCCTCAATATCGTGGTTATTTTGCAAAGGCGTTTGGATCGGATAAAGTTGATATTGATAGAATAACGACTGCAATCGCCGCCTTTGAAGAAACTCTGGTTACACCAGGTTCACGATTTGATAAATGGTTGGAGGGTGATAAAAAAGCATTGAACCAGCAAGAGTTGGAAGGCTATCAATTGTTCAAAAGTAATGGCTGTACGGGTTGTCATAATGGCCCCGCTGTAGGTGGGGCGCTCTACCAAAAATTTGGCGTATTCCACCCTTATGAAACCAAAAGTAAAATCGAAGGAAGAAAAGCTGTTACTGGAAAAGATACTGATTTGAATGTTTTCAAAGTGCCAACATTGCGCAATATTGAATTAACCTATCCCTACTTTCATGATGGCGAAGCAGAAACCTTGGAAGATGCTGTGAAGATCATGGGTAAGTTGCAATTGGATCGTGAATTTAATAAGAAAGAAATTGATAGTATCGTTGCTTTCTTGAAAACACTGACAGGTGAGCAGCCAGATATTAAATTGCCTATTCTTCCTCCATCAAATAATAGTACTCCCAAACCGGTACCATTTTAATTGTTGGGTTGACAGGTCGTTGAAAAACTTCTGTGGTATTGTTATGGTGCTAAAACAAATTCAGTTTCCTCAAACATATAATTGTTCTTGCCCAGTATCGGCTTTCACGGAAATGTTTCCCGACGGCAGTAGTCGATTTTTGAAGCTAAATTACCAAAATAGGAGTTAAACTTTGCATCCAGATTATGGCAATAATCTGGATGCCCTCAAAGTTAATGTAGAATAGAAATTTCTGATTGGTAAAATTAATTTGATAAGACAGTTCTACTGGATGAATATAATTTGGTATAGATTTACATATAAAAATAAAGTAGAGTTACTATTCCGATAACGAATAATTAGAATAGGGAGTTACCTATGGGTAACAAGGGACAGTTACTGCAGGATCCATTTTTGAATATATTACGAAAAGAACATATTCCGGTATCAATATATTTAGTGAATGGTATTAAGTTACAAGGACAAATTGATTCGTTCGATCAATATGTAGTGCTGTTGAAGAACTCAGTTACGCAAATGGTTTACAAACATGCAATCTCCACGGTGGTTCCTGCAAGAGCTGTCACCATTCCTGTTGAAGCGGCGGAAACGCGTGATGTTTGATATGCCTGTTAGGCATGAATAAATTAATAGCAGTTAATACAGCAATTCTGGTTGGCGTCGATTTTGGTTGTGGTACTCATAAAGACAGTTTGCAGGAGTTACAGCAGTTAGCTTTAAGTGATAGGATCGATGTACTGGGGATTGTGGAGGGGAAGCGTTCCCGTCCTGATTCCACAACATACATCGGAAGAGGTAAAGTCGAAGAAATCGAACAAGTTTTGCAGCAGACACAGGCAGGACTAGTTATATTTAATCATGATTTATCTCCAGCTCAACAACGAAATCTATCCTTGCGTTTAAATTGTAATGTTATCGATCGCACTAATCTGATTCTTGACATTTTCGCACAACGCGCTCAGAGTCATGAAGGTAAATTACAAGTTGAATTAGCTCAGCTCGAGTATCTCGTGACACGTCTTGTGCGTGGTTGGACTCATCTTGAAAGACAAAAAGGCGGTATTGGTTTGCGTGGGCCAGGCGAGACTCAACTGGAAACTGATCGCAGATTAATTAAAAAGCGAGTTAAATTACTAAAAGAAAAACTTTCGGTTTTGCAGCGCCAGCGAAATGTTCAAAGACGATCCAGACAACGAGCAAAAACGCTGGCAATATCTATTGTTGGCTATACTAATACAGGTAAATCAACTCTATTTAACAAATTAACAAGCGCGCAATCGTATGCTGCTGATCAGCTATTTGCTACATTGGATACAACAACACGTAAATTATTTATTGAAAAAGGTAGTACGGTGGTAATTTCGGATACAGTGGGGTTTATTCGAGAATTGCCTCATACGCTTGTAGCTGCATTTCGCGCAACACTTGAAGAAACTGTGCAGGCTGATTTGTTACTGCATGTGATAGATGCCAGTAGTCCCAATCGAGATGAGCAAATTATAGAAGTTAATAAAATATTGAAAGAAATTGGCGCTGATACAATTCCGCAGATCTTGATTTTAAACAAAATTGATTTAATCGACATGACTTCGCGTGGTACAGGTTGCGTGCGTAATGAATATGGTAGAATATCACGCATTCGTTTAAGCGCAAAAACAGGCGATGGCATAGAGTTTGTAAGACAGGCGTTGGCAGAAGAAATCTCAGATAGCTCCAAAAAATTGAATGAAGAATCAACAAATAAACGTAATGAGTTTCGAGATTATGCTTCAGTGCAAGACTTTTTTTGAACGAACAAACAGGAATGATTATGGGATTAAATGATCCACAATGGGGAAAAAATAAAGGCGATTCTGGTCCACCAGACTTGGATGATGTGCTGCGGAATTTAAACAAAAAAATCAATAATATGTTTGGACAAAAGAAGGGCGGAGGAGGTGATGATGGATCGCATACTCAAGACCCTAAGCCACATAGTAGTGGTAGCATTATATTGATTCTTGGTTTGTTGATTGTTGTGTGGCTGGGTAGTGGGTTTTATATTGTAGATGAAGGTCATAGAGGCGTTGTGTTGCGATTTGGTCAATATGTAGATACATCACAGGCAGGGTTGCGCTGGCATTTGCCTTATCCAGTTGAGAAGGTGGAAGTTGTTAATGTCAGTCAGGTCCGGACAGTTGAAATAGGATATAGAAACAATATAAGAAGCAAGGTATTGCGTGAAGCATTAATGCTAACCGACGATGAGAACATCATTGATATTCAGTTTGCGGTACAGTATATATTGAATGATCCAGAGAAGTTTTTATTTAACAATAGAGATCCCGAAGAAGCTGTTCTTCAAGCAGCTGAAACTGCAATCAGGGAAGTCATAGGTAAAAGTAAAATGGATTTCGTTCTTTATGAGGGACGTGAGCAAGTAGCGGCTAATGCAACACAATTGATGCAAAGGATTCTAGATCGATATGAAATTGGTATTTTGATTAGCAGAGTGACAATGCAAAATGCGCAACCGCCGGAACAGGTTCAAGCAGCATTTGATGATGCGGTAAAAGCGGGTCAGGATAGAGAGCGCCAAAAGAACGAAGGGCAAGCGTATGCGAATGACGTCATACCAAGAGCAGCAGGTAATGCAGCTCGACTAATTCAAGAATCGGAAGGGTATAAACAACGTGTAATTGTTAGTGCTGAGGGTGATGCCAGTCGTTTTGAACAAATTCTTACTGAATATAGTAAGGCGCCCAATGTTACACGTGAGCGTTTATATCTGGATATGATGCAGCAGGTTCTATCCAATACAAGTAAGATTATTGTCGATCAAAAGAATGGTAACAATCTTTTGTATTTGCCGCTTGATAAGCTAATTAATATGAGTGGATCAACTTCGGTTTCACCAGTTACAGCACCAACGATGGCGCAGGAAACAGCACCTGATAGCAGTTTACGGGCACGAGAATCTTTTCGTAGTCGCGAACGGGAGATAAGATAGATGAAAAGTTTTACAACAGTATTCTCAGGCATCATTATTGCAATTTTTTTTCTAGGTAGTTCAGCAATTTATATTGTTGATGAGAGGCAGCAGGCAATCTTATTCCAACTTGGAGAAGTAATCGATGTTAAAACTGAGCCAGGATTGTATTTTAAAATTCCTATTGCGCAAAATGTACGTTTTTTTGAGAAACGTATACTAACGATGGATACCGAAGAGCCGGAACGTTTTATTACTTCTGAGAAAAAGAACGTTCTAGTAGACTTGTTTGTAAAATGGCGTATTGTTGATGTAAAACAATATTATATCAGTGTTCGAGGAGATGAAGGATTAGCTCAAACGAGACTAGCTCAAACCATCAACTCAAGCTTGCGTGATGAATTCGGGAATCGTACGGTTCATGATGTTGTGTCGGGTGAACGCGATGTAATTATGGAGATTATGCGTCAGAAAGCAGATCATGATGCACGGTCCATTGGGGTAGAAGTAGTTGATGTGCGTTTGAAACGTGTCGATCTACCGCAAGAAGTTAGTGAATCGGTATATAGACGTATGGAAGCTGAAAGAAAACGTGTGGCAAATGAATTACGCTCAACCGGTGCTGCTGAATCGGAAAAAATTCGCGCTGACGCGGATAAGCAACGGGAAATTATATTGGCTGAAGCCTATCGAGAAGCACAGAAGACAATGGGTGATGGTGATAGTCAGTCAGCTGCAATCTATGCTGATGCCTTTCAGAAAGACTCTGAATTTTATGCATTCTGGCGTAGCATCGATGCTTATAAGCAGTCATTCAAGAATAAGGGAGATATGATGGTTCTTGAACCTACTTCTGATTTCTTTAAATATTTAAAAAATCCTGCGGTTAGTAAATAATCAAAAGAGCTCCTCGTGAATCAATTAAAGTTCTTTTTATAACACTAACGGATAAAATAAGTGAAGCTCTGGGCATTATTTTCACTAAGCAAGTATATGTGACTTAACGAAGCAGCATGTTACAGAGAGGTTCTGAAAATCGAAGTTATTACTCATACTCGATTTTGCAACAGAGCCTCTTATTTTTTTGTGCATTCCATTGAAGATATTATGTATGCAAGACTAAGCAGAGGTTATCGTATATGTGGGAAAATTTACTGATTGCGATTGCATTGATGTTAATTCTGGAGGGGATGTTGCCATTTTTGTCTCCGAATATTTGGAGAGAAGTATTTAGGAAACTTGCTGAAATCAATGATAGTCAGATACGTTTCATAGGATTAACTTCGATGTTAATCGGATTAATAATGCTTGTTATCATAACTTAATTTAATTTTTCATTTCTCACTGACACTTTGTCAGTCTTAAACATGCATAATTGGTTGCTCCCAGAATATGTTGAAGATATATTGCCGGTAGAGGCGCTACATATCGAAGTAACGCGCCGACAGATCATTGATCTATTGTTAGTGCATGGGTATCAGCAGGTCATACCACCTTTATTAGAATATGTAGAGTCACTTTTGTCTGGCAGTGGCAGCGATATGGACTTGCGAATGTTTAAAGTGATTGATCAGTTGAGCGGACGAATGATGGGGTTGCGTGCTGATATGACACCTCAAGTGGCTAGAATTGATGCACACTTATTGAATTCTGAAGGTATAAGTCGATTATGTTATGTTAGCAGTGTACTGCATACTGTGCCTTCTGGTTTAACACAAACGCGCGAGCCTCTGCAAATTGGCGCGGAACTATACGGTCATCCAGGGCTGGAGAGCGATATAGAAGTGCAACATCTCATGCTAAAGTGTTTGTCGGTCACTAATGTGAGAGGGATCCATCTAGATCTTGGTCATGTGGCGGTTTTTCGTGGGCTAATAAAAGGTGCTGGAATATCTCGAGATCTTGAAACAGAATTATTTTCTGTTCTTCAGGCAAAAGATATTTCAACTTTGCAAGAATTGTGTTCAAAACTGAAGAAAAATACACGTGACGCATTGCTATTATTGCCTGAGCTTTATGGTGATAAAAAAATTCTGGCGGATGCGAAAAGGAGGCTTCCAGATTATCCAGTAATTGGAACTGCTTTGAATGAACTTAGTCTGGTTGAAGAGGAGTTGAGCCCAGTTGTAGATAATGTGGCATTCGATTTAGCAGATTTGCGTGGATATCACTACCATACAGGCATGGTATTCGCTGCATACGCGAAAGGATGTTCAAGCGCTATCGCACTTGGCGGGCGCTATGATGAGATAGGAAGAAATTTTGGGCGGGCAAGACCGGCCACTGGCTTTAGCATGGATCTTAGGGAGTTATCGAGGTTAGTTAAACCTAAAACATATCCTAAAGGGATACGTGCGCCTTTTGAAAAAAAAGATAAAGAATTGGAACACTTGATTCAGCAGTTACGCAAAGCAGGACAGATCGTTGTTACGGAATTACCAGGGCAAAAGAGCGAATCGCTGGCTTGTGACAGGCAGTTAGTTCTGCTTGAGGGGAAATGGATAGTTAAAGCAATTTAATTTTTTAACTAAGAATCTTTTAGAGACTAGAAATATGACTAAAAATGTAGTCGTGATTGGCACTCAATGGGGCGATGAAGGAAAAGGCAAGATTGTCGATTGGTTGACGGATCATGCGCAAGGCGTTGTGCGCTTTCAGGGGGGGCATAATGCGGGTCATACATTGGTTATCGGTAATAATAAAACTGTATTGCATTTAATTCCATCCGGTATTCTACGTAATGATGTAGTTTGTTACATAGGAAATGGTGTAGTAATTTCACCTGAGGCATTGCTAAGTGAAATCGATATGCTGGAGCAAAATGGTATTGATGTCACTGGGCGTTTGCGGATTAGTGAAGCTTGCCCACTCATTCTGCCTTGTCACATTGCGTTAGATAATGCGCGTGAAACTGCCAGAGGTGTGAGTAAAATTGGAACTACGGGACGAGGTATTGGGCCTGCCTACGAAGATAAGGTTGCTCGTCGTGCAATTCGTTTGCAAGACTTGTTTCATCGAGATCGTTTTGCAGCTAAGTTGGGCGAAATGTTGGATTATCATAATTTCGTGCTGAAAAATTACTTTCTTGCATCAGTGATTGATTTTCAAAAAACAATGGATGATGCATTGGCTCAATCAGAGCGGATTAAACCAATGATAGCTGATGTTCCACAGCTTTTGTCTGAAGCGCATAAAGTTGGCCATAATCTATTATTTGAGGGTGCGCAAGGTACATTATTGGATATTGATCATGGTACTTATCCATTTGTAACCTCGAGTAACTGTGTGGCCGGTGCAGCAGGACCGGGTAGCGGAGTCGGACCACAAATGTTGCAGTATGTATTGGGTATTACCAAGGCCTATACCACACGGGTTGGATCCGGACCGTTTCCAACTGAGCTGGACGATGAGATAGGCAGACATCTAGCTACACGTGGGCATGAATTCGGTTCAACAACAGGCCGTCCGCGCCGTTGTGGATGGTTTGATGCGGTTGCGTTGAAGCGTTCCATTCAAATAAACGGTGTCACAGGGTTATGCATTACTAAGCTTGACGTCCTAGACGGAGTGGAAAGTCTTAATTTGGGTGTTGGATATAGATTGATTGACGGTAACAAAAGTAATGTACTTCCAATTGGCGCAGATGATTTGGATTGCTGCGAACCTATTTATGAAGAAATACCTGGCTGGTTAGAAAATACAGCAGGTATTAAAAAATTTCATGAACTGCCCAAAGCAGCGCAGAATTATTTGAAAAGATTGGAAGAGGTGTGTGAAATACCAATCGACATGATTTCAACGGGGCCTGACAGAGAAGATACAATCTTATTGCGACACCCATTTGAATTAACAACCCGATAATTTTTTTCAATAACCATATAACAAAAGTATGCGATGCAATCATCTCGTACGCATGGTAAATTGGGAAGCGGAAGCTTCTGCTTTGCAGGATATTCGAACAACTGTTTTTATTCAAGAACAGCAAGTTCCAGTCAGTTTAGAATGGGATGAGTTTGATGTCATCAGCCTGCACATGCTTGCGTTTAATAATTACGGAAAACCTGTAGGAACAGCAAGACTATTACCCGATGGGCATATCGGGAGGATGGCTGTATTGAAAGAGTGGCGTGGTAAAGGGTATGGTAGTGCAATGATGCATCAAATATTAAATGAATTAAGAAGTCGCGATATGCAAAAAGGGTTGCTTAATGCGCAAACAAGCGCAGTAAAATTCTATGAAAAGTTCGGATTTCAAGCTTATGGGGAAGAGTTTGTCGAGGCTGGGATTCCGCATGTTAAGATGAATTATTTTCTAAAGTAAGATCATGTCTAGCTATTTAACTTCAGATTTTCCCCATTCATTCGCTAAAGCATCTGAAGCTTGTTTCCATTGATTGACCGCTTGTTCCCTTGAAATTTTAGCCTGTTCCGATTTTCTTCGTGCCGTTTCAACTTCACGTTCGGCTTCCGCTAGCTTATTTTTTGCTGAAGCTAGTTTCTTTTCAGCAAAAGCCAAATCTTTAGCTGAAGCTTCAGCATTTTGTTTGGCTTGTGTCATTTTTTCATAAGTAATGCTTGCATTCTTTTGCAAGATTTCAATTGGTTCTGCCTCAGCAAAGATCGATGCTGAAGTGCCAAGAATAAAAATGCTAAAAAGAATGATAAATTTGTGCATGGGGTAAATATTTTAGATAAGAGTGAATCTTTGTGATTACACGAGTTGATTAATCTCTTCTAATTCGATCGTATCATAATTGACGATGGTGCGTTTTACTAAGCTTCCGACTAAGAAGCAGTATATCAGAACGTGCTTAATTTATTGTGGCTATTAGATGCCAAATATATTTTTATGTGAATAATTTAAAATCATTTTCCTGAAACCATCAGCAATAAATTAAGAATTATCAAGAATTGAATTTTTTAAGTAATTGCGCATTGAGATGCTCTTTGATGATTTGTTAAAATTTATTTTAAATGCAACACGCTGTATTAATATTAGTTAAAGTTGATAAGGATAATTATGTTTTCATTGTTAAAAATTTATGTAATTTTTATTTGTACTTTTGGATTAAGTATTTTTGCAACAGCGACGCTTGCTAGTTGTACCGGCTGTTTGTGTCCAGGGGATCCTTGTAATCTTTGCTCATTACCTGCAATGCAAAATGATTTGATAAAACCAAATGAATCCGAGTTATGTGCAAGAATAAGAGAAAAAGTACCACCTACTTCTGCGCAGCCAGGGTCTAACGAATATTTTCCCAATTTGGATATGTCGATAATGGTATGTGTTAATGAGGGGGGAGATGTTATACGGAATAAACAGCGTAACTCAGAATTTCCTTCGAGATTTTATTGTAAACCCCCGACTTCAAACCCCGACTCCAAGAAGTAAGTGATTAAGAGAAATTGTGAGTTGCAATATAAAAAAAAAGAAAGTAGTATCTAATCCTTTTTTCTTTAAGGAGCTGAGGATTTTTATGGCTAATAGCGCACAAGCAAGAAAACGTGCAAGACAGGCCGTCAAACGTAGGGAATATAATGTCAGTCTAAGGTCTAAATTACGTACGGCTATTAAATTTGTACGAAAAGCGATAGGATCGGGAGACAAAGCTATTGCTCAAGACGCATTTAATAATTCTATAGGTACTATTGATTCAATTACTGGCAAGGGTATTCTTCATAAAAATAAGGCTGCACGTTATAAAAGTCGATTATCTTCCGCAATTAAAACGATGAATTAGTTGGGCTGAATCAAAAAAAGGATTTCTTCATAAAGAAGCAAATAATGAGGTAGGTAAAGCAGGCAGAACTAGCATTGCTGAATAATCATTCTTGTATATAGCTTGACAGTAT
>NZ_PXXU01000024.1 GCF_003011925.2 Nitrosomonas supralitoralis | reverse complement strand
ATCAGGAAAATTTTTGCTATTTCAATGAGCTCCGCGTCTCAGATGTATCATATGCTTCGAAGCTAGCTATGGTCTCGTTACAGAGGTATGAGAATTTGTGTAATTATTGATCTACTGATTTAATCATGTTCTGCCAGACACATCACGTTTATGCTTCATGCAGGAAATGGCCACTTAAATAAAAACATTGGACGTTGAGCGTATTCATCGACAATATTTAGGTGAGTGCTGTTAACATTTCTAGAAAATCTTACAATTAAAAGAGGAGTTTTGATGAGATCAATTTCCAAATTAGCTTTAATCGCTTCTATATTTCTTCTTTTCTCATCTCAAGCCATAGCCAATGAAGAAGTAATAGAAAATTCGTACTTCAGCAAGGCGAGCATAAAGCTTCTTGCCGGAGTGGCCAATTTGGCTACCGGATGGGTAGAATTTCCAAAAAACATCATCTTGACCGGGCAAAAAGATACACCAGTTTCTGGCTTGACTATCCTTACTTTAGGGGTATTGCAAGGTGCCTGGTATACCATTAATCGTACTGGATGTGGAGTACTGGATCTGGTGACTTTTATGATTCCAACCGATCCATTGGTTGATCCTGTTTTTGTATGGAATGATTTCTTGCGAGAGACAGAGTTTAAAGGATACCAGTTGAATTGATGGCATCCCTTGAAAACTCGAATATTCACTCTTTAGTCTTACTTAATCGGTTTATTGTCTTTAGCGAGCACCCCAATAAATGGCAAGAAGCTGCTGATTCATTGGTACCCTGAACACGAATCGAACGTGCGACCTACCCCTTAGGAGGGGGTTGCTCTATCCACTGAGCTACCAGGGCGTATATGGTATTTTACGCTAATTTCACAGCATGAATAAACCTGATCAACCGAATCATGTAAATCTATCTGTTGCAAAGAAACTACCCCAAACCGTAGTTGTTCTGGGATTAGTTAGTTTTTTCAATGACTTTGCTTCGGATATAGTAGTGCCGCTGATCCCGATTCTGTTGGCAACCGTGTTTGCGGCGGGGCCAGTTGCATTAGGACTGATCGAGGGTGTGGCGGATGCTCTGGCCAGCTTCCTGAAGTTATGGTCAGGGCGGCATACTGATATGAAGAGCGGAAGGCGCAAAGGCTTGGTATTGACAGGCTACATGCTTTCTAATTTGGCACGTCCACTGCTCGGGTTGGCGGGATCATGGGTGACAGTATTGCTGCTGCGTAGTGTAGACCGTGTCGGTAAAGGATTACGCAGCGCGCCTCGAGATGCGATGGTGGCTGATGCAACCCCCTCGCATATTCGTGGCTATGCATTTGGCTTTCATCGTGCATTGGATAACGCCGGAGCTGTAGCCGGGGGATTAACAGCTGCGGCTGTATTAGCATGGTCTGATTTAAGCTTGAGCGAAGTCATTTTGTGGTCGGCGGTTCCTGGGTTTGCTGCGATAGTGCTTTTGGGAGCGGGAATAAAAGAAAAGAAAGGTGATCGGATTCCACCAGAAAAATTACAACGAACACTTTCACCATTGCGGTGGTCTGCATTGTCGGTACCAATGCAGCATTATTTATGGGTCTTGATGTTGTTCACATTTGCGCGTGCTTCTGAAACTTTTATTTTGCTTTTCGGTCATGAATTAGGCATTAGCGTGGTTGAATTACTACTGCTATGGTCGGCACTGAATCTTGCCAAGGCCATCACTTCCACGCAAGGGGGTCAATTGGCGAATCATTTTGGACGTGGTGCTTTGATTCTGATCGGCTGGTCGGCGCTAGCCATTTCGTTTTTGGCGATAAGCCAGATCACAACCAGCATCGGGTTGTGGATGATAAGTATTTGCTATGGCTTATTCATGGGTATGAGTGAAGGCGCCGAGCGTGCACTGATTAGCGATTATGCATCGCCTGACGAGCGTGGCACTGCTTTTGGCTGGTATCATCTGGTCAGTGGCATCGCCGCCATCCCGTCAGGATTATTGTTTGGAGTCATATGGCATGTATACAATGCAGCAGCTGCATTTATATTTGCCAGCGTATTAGCGTTTTTGGCAATCGTACTGTTACGGGTGTGGGCTTGGCCTGCGCGACAAGGATATAACGAATAAGGATAAATAAATATCATGGAATGGTTAGCTATTACCTTGTCAATAATCACAATGGGAACTATGTTCTGGTTTTTTTCCACCAACAAAAAGGTTTTAAAACTGGGTCAGTCTGCACCTGAATTCAAACTGCCGGATCAATATGGACGAATGCATACTTTGGCAGATTGTCAGGGCAAATGGGTGGCGTTATATTTTTATCCGAAAGACGACACACCCGGGTGCACCAAACAAGCTTGCGCTTTTCGTGATGGCCTTCAACAGTTGACTGATTTGGGTGCCGAAGTAATTGGTGTGAGTGTGGACGACATAAATAGTCACGCCGAGTTTGCCAAGAAATTTCATCTGCAATTTACGCTATTGGCGGATACGACAGCAGAAACAGCAGCACGATATCATTCGCTCATTAATCTCGGCATTATCAAATTTGCCAAGCGCAATACTTTCTTGATCGACCCGCACGGAAAAATTGCACGCATGTATTTATCGGCCAGTGCGGCACGCAATTCCTCCGACGTGATTGCAGATTTGAAGCAGTTGCAAGCGATATAGCTCATGGTAGACTGTCTATGGATTTACGCTCTTTTGATTTTCATCAAAGATTGAAAATTACATCTTAGACAACATGTAAGATATAACAGAAGAAGGAGATAGGATGGCAAATTTTACTGAAGAGCAATTAGTCCAGCTGAAAGCGGCATTACATAAACGATATCTGGATTTGCAAAAGGAAATACGTAACGAGCTCGCTCATACTCAGGATATCAGCGATTCTGAAATGGCGGGGTATTTAAACAATATCCCTGATGACATTGATACGGCATTGGTCGACCGACAGATCATCGAAATGCGCGAACTGGAAATGTCAATGAAGTATCTGAGTGAACTGGAGTTCGGTGACTGTATCGATTGCGGGAACGGGATCGGATTTGAACGGTTGCTAGTATATCCGTCCGCACAGCGTTGTATTGAGTGTCAAACTCGATACGAAAAGGCTTTTCCGCAAGAGCCCAATCCTTCGTTATAACTGTCAATCGTTTTACAGACTCATGCTTTGGCTTTGAGCAAGATGAGAATAGCACCGCCGCCGCCGTCTTCCGGTTTTGCTTGGCAAAAAGCCAAAACGTCAGCACACTGCATCAGCCAATTTCCAACTCTCGTTTTTAAAACCGGCTCACGGTTTTTGGAACTCAAACCCTTGCCGTGAATGACACGAACACAACGAAATTTTTGCTGTACACAGTCATCCAGAAAACCACTTAATGCTTGTCTGGCTTCATCGCGCACATATCCATGCAAGTCGAGATCATCCTGAATCCTCCAGTGACCACGACGTAAACGTCGCAACGTTTGATGAGACATACCTGGCCGCACAAAAGCCCATTCATCGCCTGCCTCCATTTCGATGGAAACATAGTCTGTTAGCGCCTCTTCTGATGTCTCTGTTTCCTGATACTTTTTTTTGCGTGGAAACGGTGAGGCTTTGATACCACCGGAAACTATTTTATCTGAGGCTGGCAATGGAGCAACATCACTCATCGCTGCCTGAAACAGCGACATTTCATCCTCATTCACAACAGAATCATTTTTAGCCATCTAATTTTATCGACGAGCTGGTGCTGGATCTAAGATTCACTCGCTATTTCAAGTTATCCAGATATTTTTCCGCATCCAACGCCGCCATACAGCCGCTGGCAGCGCTGGTTACTGCTTGGCGATAA
The DNA here is from genome assembly GCF_003011925.2 of Nitrosomonas supralitoralis. Taxonomy (GTDB): domain Bacteria; phylum Pseudomonadota; class Gammaproteobacteria; order Burkholderiales; family Nitrosomonadaceae; genus Nitrosomonas; species Nitrosomonas supralitoralis. Next base: position 48,482 of record NZ_PXXU01000024.1, on the reverse strand, counting down.
ATGTGATCCTGCACATCACCAGCAGCAAATACGCCTGGAATAGTAGTCGCTGTTGCATTACCTTGAGCACCGCCGCAAGTAACAATATAACCATTTTCCATTTGCAGTTGCCCGGCAAAAATATCGGTATTGGGTTTATGGCCGATGGCGATGAAAACACCTTGCAAATCTATTGTCTGGGCGGAATCATCCTTAGTACTTCTTATGCGCATGCCGGTAACCCCGGATTGATCACCCAACACTTCATCCAGAACGTAATTAAGTGCCAACTTAATATTGCCGCTGCGGGTTTTTTCCATCAATTTATCAATCAGAATTTTTTCCGAGCGAAACTGATCGCGCCGATGCACTAATGTCACGTTGCGTGCAATGTTGGCAAGATATAATGCTTCTTCCACCGCAGTATTGCCGCCACCGATCACTGCAACATCTTGTCCTTTATAGAAGAAGCCATCGCAAGTTGCACACCCTGACACACCGCGTCCCATAAATGCTTCTTCGGATGGTAAACCGATATATTGCGCGGATGCGCCTGTGGCAATGATAAGTGCATCACAGGTGTATGTTCCTTGATCGCCGATCAAGGCAAATGGTTTTTCCGTCAGTTTTGCAGTATGGATATGATCAAAAATGATTTCTGTTTGAAAACGCTCGGCGTGTTTCTGAAATCGCTCCATCAATTCAGGGCCCTGCACACCCATAGCATCGGCTGGCCAGTTGTCTACATCGGTCGTAGTCATCAATTGCCCGCCCTGAGCCAAACCGGTGATCAAAACCGGATGCAGATTGGCACGCGCTGCGTAAACAGCGGCAGTATAACCAGCCGGGCCAGAACCAAGAATAAGCAATGAATTGTGTTTCGTCGTCATAAATTTATTTACGGAGTAAATCGAGGACGATATTGTACTCGTAAATGATTAAATTGCCTTGTTGACCGATCTCTTTGGCCATCATAGCCGATTGTTCAGTGACAGATTTCTGATTCAGTAACAAATCCTTTTTGTTCAATTCCTGATTGGGAAAATACATCTGCGTTGTCAACGGAATATAACCTGGCTTAAATATCTTTAAATGAATATGTGGAGGTCTAACCCAAGTTCCGCTGGCCGGGTAGGCGCCGGGCATTACTGTCTTAAAGCGAAACGAACCCTTGTCATCAGTCTTAATGACCGCCCACCCTTGGAAGTTTTGATCCAGCCTTGCTGGATTGGCATCGCGCGGATGACGGTAACGTCCATTGGCATCTGCTTGCCAGATATCTAGCAGTGCATTCTCAACCGGATTGCCGGATACATCGGTTACTTGTCCGCCAATCACAATATGTTGGCCACCAGCATTACCAACGTATCCATCGATCTGGGTTAAATCATTATCTTTATCTTTCTGTTTTTTTACTGGATAAAACGGCCCTTCTGTTTCGCTGGGCGTAGGTATTAGCGCTAAAACCTTAGCAAAACTACTGTTGCCAAGCGCACCGGCCACGCAACCCAGTAGGCTTAATTTAATCACTTTTCTTCGGGCAATTGTTTTCATGCTGAATGGCTCGGTCGATTTATGAATTCTAGTAAAGCTTTTAGAGCAGTGATATGAATAAAAATTCAGATGATAGAACAGGGTTAATCGACCTCTGACAAATTTAATACATAACGTCATTGCCATCCGTCATCCCTCATTTACTTGAGAACTTGTCTCAAGTTAGAGCACTGAGGCAAAAATGTCAAATGTGAGCTGATTCTACTTTCTTACTATTTTGAGGATTGAGAGAAACAGATATTGTGTTTAACTCTCTTTTCAACTGGATTTTAATGTAATTGAAAAATTCCCCCTGTGTGATGCACAGGGGGAATTGAAGAGGAAGAATGATACTGTTTCAGTTACTATGTACTATGCGTTAGTTTTTCTAGAGCGCACTGTAAAACCAATCAATCCAAGTCCTATCAGTAACATGGCATAAGCTTCTGGCTCAGGTACGGGACTTACGTGATTGGCTAATGATGTACTAACGTTTGTGAATACAAACGCTTCATCATTATAATCAAAATCTCCACCACCATATAAATCTTCAAATCCAACATAGGTACCAGCAGGAATGCCAAGAGCCGTGTCTCCAGAAAATGCGGCTGAGTAGATGTGATTCGTTCCATCAACATTGAATGCAGAATTGGAATTCCAGATATCTCCGGTATCAAGAACATTCAATTGGAATGAAAGAACATCTCCCGCACTGACGTAGCCAAGATTAACATAATCTCCTACGCTTGAAGTTTGATTGTTTAAAACTCCTGCAGATGACTCTGGTGTAACCACACCGTTCACGAGTAATGACAACGTATTGGTATAAGATGCCGAGCTTGATTGAAAGTAAGCGCCAATATAACCGGTTGTTGTTGCTGTAAAGGTGTAAGTATTAAGAACAAGGGTTCCTTCATCCGCATATGGAATCGCAGCCGCTTTTGCATGGGTTATCGAGAACAAGCCAGAACAAAGAACCAAAGACACTGCCATCAATCGTAAAGAATTTTTCATTGTATGCCCCAGAAACTGATTATTAATAAAATTGCACTAGATTAAGAAAATCCAGAAAAAGTTGATTATATTTATGGCTCGGCAATATCACGACAAATGTGATCACTAAGTTACCGTCTTCCAAACTTAACAACAGACTTAGTCAGAATTTCCCTACGTAACGAGATATTAAGCTCAATATTCAGTTTGGAATAGAGATGAATATCCTGAAATCATACTAAAATTAACGGGAAATTGTCCTATAAAAATCCCAACCCGATCGGACTGATTAATATATATTCTATACGATTAATAACTCTTGTCTGTTATCATTTCTCTTTTCGGTATTTAGATTTTACATATTCTTTCTTATCCAAAACACAAGGCATAGTTTAATATGTAATTGTTTTATTGCCATTATTTATTACCTGCCTCGTGAATCGAGGTGACGCTGGGAATGAGAGAAAGTTTAATTACATTCGATTTGATAAGCACCAAAGACAAGAGATTTATTTCATGAATACTAAATAATTAGTCAACTTGTCCTATAAAGCTCCTGGGCGGAGCTAGTAATTTATTGGGAGCTTTTTTTAATTCTTGGGCATAGCTTTGTGTGCAAGTTCTTGTGCGGACACTCCTCCAATTGTTACCTTATACCCAACCGCTCGTGCATGCAAACTGTTCCAGCGCTAGATTCTGTGCAGCGGACTCTATACCCAATACAATGTGTAACGCACTTATTCACGCAAGCGTATTTCTTCTGGATTTTGCTATTGCATATCCAGCAACTCAACTAGAATCAGCTAATCAGACAGAGTTTTTTCAAGCTGAAATCCCCTTGCAGGATATGAAATCAACTCAGTTTCGGTTAAAGTGGATTGGGATCCTGGGGATAAAAATGTCAGAAGCAGAAAGTGTGGTTACGTACTGTTAAGTAAGCTTATAAATAATTTGTGAATACGGCGCGAGTTGTCAAAAGACCGCGTATAAATGTATTCCATCAAACTTTGCAACACCTCATTTCTAGCCCCTTCCACAAGTCTTTTTCCAGCATCCAAGCCAATTCTGTAGAGTAATATCTCACTTACTGACAGAATCAGTTTCCGCGCAATTTAATCCCCAGTAATTTTATTTTGCGATAAAGATGTGTACGTTCTAATCCAGCCCGATCAGCCACGCGCGTCATATTCCCGTTTTCTTGATCAATCAACCTTTCAAAATAAGTTTTTTCGAATAAATCACGTGCTTCACGCAATGAAAGATCAAGGGGAATTTCTGGGGCAACCGATGCAGAAGCAGATTCTGGAAATACCATTGCCTGCTGCACAGCTTCCACTGAAATTTCATCACCGGTGGATGTCAACGCCAAAGAATGGACGACTCCGGTTAGCTGCGTAATATTACCCGGCCAATCATAATTACGCAGGCAATTCAGTGCTGCGGTAGTAAACTGAAGGGTTGATGGGGCCTCACCGGATTCCACAAAGCGCGATAAAATCTGATTGGCTAATTCAGGAATATCTTCCCGATGCGCCCGCAGAGCAGGAATACCAATACTTAAGCCACTTAGCACTTCGTATAACCTGGGATGATAAGCACCTTGCGCAGTCAACTCCGCCAGTGGGTGTGAAGTCGCGCAAACCAGTCGCACATTATATTTTTCAAGTTTGCTCAATAACAGCAACAAACCTTTTTGTGCTAATTTGCTGATTTCACCCACATCCTTAAGAAATAACAAACCATCACGTGCGGGCTCCAATAAATCCAGCGGAGATTCCGCTAATGGAGTCAATGTCTCGGGTTCTACCCACGGTGTATTAGGGCGATGCATGAAACGAGCACATATTTCAGCGCCTGCACCTGGCTCACCCATCAGCAGCACAGGTGCTTTCACATTGACAACTTGCTCCAATCTTTTCCGCAGATCTGCAATCAAGTTACCTTTGCCCAAACTGGCCAGAGAAAGCGCTGATTGCTGTTTACTTTGTCCGCCTCGCAAAGCTTTGCTGACAGTACTTAACAATTTCTGCAATGGTATCGGTTTCTCCAGATAACTAAATGCACCAATGCGCGTCGCTTCAACCGCCGTATCAATGGTGCCGTGCCCTGACATCATAATCACTGGCATTGTCAACATTCCATTACTGACCCATTCTTTTAGCAAAGTAATACCATCGGTATCAGGCATCCAAATATCCAGCAGCACCAAATCCGGGCGCGTCTGATTTCGCCAGAGACGCGCTTGCTCAGCATTTTCTGCCAGTGCCACACGGTACCCTTCATCACGCAAAATTTCAGACAGCAATTCGCGTATACCAATTTCGTCATCAACAATAAGTATTGTATTGTTTGTTATCATCTAGAATTCTCTCCATTACTGGAATCTAATCAGCTTGTTTAAATTGTCAAATTTCATGCTCATTTATGGATTCTCAGTTTTTTGATTGACGAGCACCAGAACATGAATGATTTTACTCGTCTTTTCTTAAATTACAGACTCGATAATTTAATTTAATGCCAATCTGTTATTCTCTGCAGCTTTATTTTTTTCCACCGTGGGTAGGATAATTGAGATTTGCGCGCCATGCGGCTTGATATTCTCGATATGAATAAGCCCATCATGTTCTTCAACAATTTTCTTGACAATCGGCAAGCCCAGGCCCGTACCCTTTAACTTGGTGGTGACATAAGGCTCAAAAACCCGCGCTCTGATCTCCTCCGAAAACCCGCAACCATTATCACGTACACTTAGCTGCACACCTCCATGCACTATTTCAGTTTTCACTTCTATCACGGGGTCCGCAGTATCAAATAATGCATCTTGTGCATTCTGTAATAAATTATGCAGTACTTGGCGCAGCTGTGCAGAGTCTCCTCTAACTCCCGGCAAGCCTTCCGTCAATGACTGTTTGATTTGTATGTATTTACCCTTTTCAGCCGCCATATTTGTAGCCTCGTAGAGCGACAGCACTTCACGAACCAACTGGTTAAAATCAAGCTGCAGCAATTCCAACTCTGGAACACGTGCATATTGATTGAACTCGTTGACCATTCTTTTGAGAGCCTCGACTTGATTAACAATAGTCTCAGTAGAACGCCTTAATATCTTGGCATCTTCTTCGTCGAGTTTTTTGATTAGTTTATGCTGTACCCGCTCCGCAGAAAGCTGAATCGGCGTCAACGGATTTTTAATTTCGTGTGCTAGACGTCGCGCCACTTCACTCCAGGCTACCGCGCGCTGCACCTGCAGTAAATTAGTAATATCGTCAAAGACCACCACACCCCCGCCACCCGATATCTTAGGCAAACGTGTGCCCCGCAACAACAGAACCTGATTGCGACCATCTTCCGGGCGTGTTAATTGACGCTGCCAGACATCCGTTTCTTCCGAATTAAAACCCGTTCTAATTTCAGCAATCAGCGAATTCAAATGCGGCTCATTGGCCACACATCCTTCAATAATTGAACCATCCAAACTGATCAAAGGTATTTGCAGTATCTGTTCTGCACTTCGGTTTGCTTTAGACAAGGCCAATTGATCATCAAATACTAATACACCGGATGAAAGATTTGCCAGAATACTTTCCAGATGCGCCCGAGCACTCTCTACTTCCTGCTGATTATGCTGCGCAATTGCTTGTGCCTCTTGTAATTGCTGCGTCATCAAATTAAAAGATTCTGTCAATACACCCAGCTCGTCGCTACTTTGAACCAGATGACGTCGGCTGTAATCACCTTGCGCAATGGCACGCGTCCCTTCTGCTAACATACCGAGTGGCGCGCTTAACTTCTCACTGAGCAATGATGCTGTTGCCAGCGCTGAAAATAACGATAATAATAATGCCAGAGTCAATGTCACGCTATACAACCGAGTTAAGCCGTGACGAGACAATGAAAGCTCCTGGTAATCTCGATACCCGGCTTGCACCCGCTCTGCGTCTTTGGCCAACTGTACAGGGACTGGCTGCAATAACTGTAAAACCCGGATATCCTCTTTCAAACTCAATACATTGACAGGCACAACCACACGTAAATATAAACCTTTGTCGGCTATCGTTTCAACTGCAGTGTAAGCTTTCTGGATCCTTACATGGCGCATAACCATAGCATTTGGCTTTTCAGGAAATAATGCCAGATTAGTTTCGCTTGAGAATGCAATCACCTTGCCATCTTGGTTGAATAAAGTCGATTCTTCCACCTGAGACTGCAACAATAACTCGTTAAGCACCAGCAAAGGAGGATTCGTAGTTCCTGCTAACATCAGAGCCGTGGCCTGTGCTTTTTTCTGCAATTCCTCCAACAAGTTATCCAGCATAGTATGCCCAAGATTCAATCCACCCTCCAAAGCCCGATCCACTTTCACATCAAACCAGGATTCGATACTTTTCTCAAGGAATTGCACTGATACAGCATAGACCAAAGCACCAGGAAGAATTGCCATCAGCGAGAAAACCAGCATTAATCGCAATGCCAGCTTAGATCCAAATACACCTGATTTAAGTCTGCGCCTGAATCGCCACAACAGGATTGCAACGATTGCCATGAGTAAGAGCACAAAGGCGACATTTATAACCAATAATAAGCGATATTTACGCTCAAAAAACTCCGTATTGGCACCTGCTGTAGCAAGCAAAAACAGCATGACTGCGCCCAACCCCGCACCAATAATGAGTACATACTTCATTACTGGCCTTTCATTTGGAACGGTTGCTCCGGTGTAGGTAATTTCATTCGCCACTCCAACTTGTCTGAACTCAGATCCCATCGACTGGAACCCAATGCCTCGACCTGGAATGGTTTGGGCATACGTGTCAGATCAAGCCATATACGCAGTGACGCGATATAATCAATGTCCCGTTTTAATTCTGATTTAACCGTCAAGGTAAAATCATGCAATCGACCCATAACCTGCAATGCTTCATTGAGCGTGTTAAAACTCTGTGAAAACGAGCCGTGATTTAAATGATACTGCCGCGTAAGTGCATAATACCTCAATCCGACTCTGTATTTACCGCGCACAATTTCTTCATCCAACCAATACCAGCGCACATCAACCAGACTGAATTTGAATACAAAATAAAGTACAATGCCTTTCTCAAGCGCCTGTTCCAAAGTCGGGTTAAGCGAAATTTCAGAATCCACACTGATTTCATAGTTCTCACCCACTGCCACTAAACTGACCGAATTTATCCGGATACCTTCCGCTTTTGCAGTGGCAGCTGGCAACATCAGAATCAACCACCAGAAAAATAAGCTGAAGCAAAGTAGCTTTGTCCGATTCATATGTTGATCAGGTTTTCTGCAGCAAGGTATAAAAGAAGCCGTCATGTTGAGTATCAGGTAACAGTTGCCCATCAACCATAGCTGCCCCGGAAATCGGTAGTCGGCATGCATCAGAATGATGTTTAAGAAATGTCTCAATCTGCATTGTATTTTCTTCTGCGAAGATTGAGCAAGTCACATAAAGCAACTTACCATCCTTATTTAGAATTTTCCACAATGCATCTAGAATTGCTTGCTGACTTGCTGCAAACTTGACCAAATCACTCTCTCGTCGCAGCCATTTAATATCAGGATGTCGACATACCACACCTGATGCAGAACAAGGCACATCAGCTAAAATACGATCATAGAGTTGCTTATCCCACCATTCATCAGGATTCGACGCATCACCGCAAATCAGCCGCTCTGATTCCAAACCCAAGCGCTCCAGGTTTTGCTGCACTTGAATCAGTCTCTTTGAATCATTATCCAATATCGACAGAGAGATATTAGCCAATTCCAACAAATGAGTGCTTTTACCCCCGGGAGCAGCGCAAGCATCCAACACCCGCATGCCATCGTGCACATCCAGCAATGGCGCAGCAAGTTGCGCACCCGCATCTTGTACGGTCACCAGGCCCATTGCAAAACCTGGTAAACACTCCACCCTGATGGGTTGACTCAATTGAAGTGTACCAGACCCTATCCATTCCACTTGAATCTCATTTTCTGCCAGTAAATTACAATAAGCCTCCACGCTGATCTTACGCCGATTAACCCGCAGAGTCATTGGCGGGCGCTTGTTATTCGCTCTCAGTATGGCAGTAAAATTTGTTGGATATTGCCGACGCAGTTTATCAATCCACCACTGCGGATGCGAATAGCGCCCAACTTCTTTTTCAGCGGCTTGCTTCAACAAATTTTCCTGTTGGCGGATAAAATTGCGCAGCACAGCGTTGACCAATCCCTGCATCGCGCTACCCTTCACTAAACAACGCGAAGCGGACACCGCCTGATCAACCACGGTGTGCTGCAACGCCCGGCTGTACTGCAATTGATATAAACTTACCAGCAGCAGATGATACAAACCTTTATCACGCAGCGGCTTCTTCAGCAGGAGCTCTAAAATTGCTTCCAGTTGACCATAAAAACGCAATGCACCGTAACTCAAATCCTGAATAGCGCCTCTTTGTTGCTTCGTAAGCGTGGATTCCACTTGCCAGACATCCTGCAACACTTCGGTTAGGCTTGCCCCAGCTAATACCTTACCCACTACAGAAGCCGCAGCAAGCTGTGTTTTGACCATATTTTATGAATAATTAACGGGTGTGAAACATTCACCTGGTTGAAAATTATTGCCAGCCAAAAAATCCGCTACATACATTTTCTTCCCCCCAGGTTTCTGCAACATTTCCACCTGTAACAAACCAGAGCCGCATGCTATAGATATACCCTCACGATCTGCCGCAACAATTTCACCTGGCTGCCCGGATTCACCTGTGATTGCTTTTGCCTGCCAAATCTTCAAAATCATTCCATGAAAAGACGTATAAGCTCCTGGAGATGGGTTAAATGCACGCACCACCCGATCGATCTGTTTGGCTGGAAGTTGCCAATCAATTTCAGCTTCAGTTTTAGTTATTTTAGCGGCATAACAAGCTTGTGTTTCATTCTGAATAACCGAAACAAGCTTACCCTGCTGTAATTGAACCAGAACTTCGACAATACTCTGGGCACCTAACAGACCCAGCTTATCATGCAATGATTGCGCGGTATCGTTCGACGTAATCTTCATATCGTGATTCAATAGAATGTTGCCCGTATCAAGTCCTGCATCCATTTGCATGATCGTAATGCCGGTTTCATCATCACCCGCAAGTATCGCCCGTTGAATCGGTGCAGCACCACGCCAGCGTGGCAATATCGATGCGTGAATATTCAAGCAACCTAGACCAGGAATATCTAATACTGCTTGCGGCAGAATCAATCCATAGGCCGCAACTATCATCACATCCGCTTGTAACGCCCGTAATTGCGCTTGTATTTCAGGCGTTTTAAGAGTCGGGGGCTGCATTAACGCAAGCTGATGCTGCTGCGCCAGCAACTTGACTGCACTGGCGGCTGTTTTCATCCCTCTTCCGGCCGGCCGGTCCGGCTGGGTTAAAACCATTACAACCTGATGCCCCGCACGGATCAATCCTTCCAATGCAACAGCAGCAAAAACAGGCGTTCCGGCAAAAATGATTTTCATACTAGTGCATTGATGACCATTAATTAAGACTACAGATTTTCAATGCCGTCGATGGAATAAGAAAATCATCCACAAAAAAACAAGTCGCTATTTTCATGCAAGCTCGCGCGGTTACATTGTACTACGCTGTTTTTTCTTTAATCTTGCCAAAGTGCGCGCTTGCTTAAGCCGAGACCAATATTCAACAAATACTTTTCCTGCCAAATGATCCATCTCATGTTGAATACACACCGCCAGCAATCCATCAGCATCCAAAACAAATGACTCGCCTTGTGCATTTAAGGCTTTTACTGTAACAAATTCAGCACGCTGTACTTTTCCATAAATACCTGGCACTGACAGACAGCCTTCTTCATAATCAGACATACCGCTGCTGGCAATGATTTCAGGATTAATCAGAACTAGCAATTGATCTCGCGCTTCAGACGTATCCATAACGATAACACGCTCATGGACATCCACTTGCGTTGCGGCTAACCCTATGCCGGGTGCTGCATACATCGTTTCTGCCATATCATTAATCAATGTACGGATTTTGTCAGTGACTTGCGCAACAGGAACCGCTACAGTATGTAGTTTTTCGTCCGGGTATTGTAGAATTTTTAAAATAGTCATGAAAAAATTATATAGATAAATAAACAAATACTGCATTTAGACCGTATTATTAGCCAATCATTTTGTATGATTAATAACTTGCACAGGAATCGTCCATGCGAAAGCCTATTATAGCTATGATTTTATTCCTGAGTCTGCTTTCTATTCCGCCAGCCAATGCTGAGAATAATATATTGCGGAGCGATACACCCTATCGTCATGTCGTTGTACCAGGCGATACATTATGGGGAATTGCCTCCAGGTTTCTTAACGACCCCTGGCGCTGGCCTGAAATCTGGGGACTCAATCGTGAACAGGTAAAGAATCCTCACAAAATCTACCCCGGCGATGCCGTAATACTGAAAAGAACACCCTACGGATATCGATTAAGCCTTGAGGACCCAGAAGACGGCATTAAAACAGTTAAATTATCTCCAAAAATTCGATCAGAGCTTTCAGATACTGCAGCCATACCCAGTATCCCGGCTGCAGCAATCGAACCTTTTCTCACACAACCCTTAGTTATTGAAAAGGATGGTCTCGACACCGCACCCTATATTTTGGGCTCCAGTGACAACCGAGTCGTTCTGAGCACAGGCAACACAGCTTATATCAGTGGATTACCGAACGACAAAGGCTCGGCATGGCAAATTTTCCGTCCCGGTAACGCATTGAAAGATCCCGACCAAAAAGATCGGATTCTCGGCTATGAGGCAACTTACTTAGGTAATGCCAAAGCCAGTTTATTTGCTGATGTCAGCACAGTAACCATTACTCGGGCCACGGAAGAGATTCTGAACGGAGATCGTTTGGTTCCTTCACCCGATAACATTTTCAATAACTATGCGCCCCATGCGCCGGATTTTCCAATCAATGGACGAATTATCTCAGTCTATGGCGGTGTCACCGAAATTGGCAAAGATTCTATCATTACCTTGAATAAAGGGAAAATGGATGGCCTGGAAATGGGCCATGTGCTTGCTGTTTACCGAAAAAGTCAAGCTAAATCTCTGGACGGGGAAACGGTACAGTTGCCTGAAGAGAGAACGGGATTGGCATTCGTATTTCGCGTTTTTGACAAAATAGCTTACGCTCTCGTTGTACAGAGCACACATTCCATTAAATTACTGGATGCAGTCAAAACACCCTGAAATAGCAGCTGTACATTCATGAAATATGCACCTGATATAGAATCATGGCTAAGTCTTAGTCTAATTGACGGTTTGGGCGGTGAATCTATTCGTCGGCTGCTGATTGCTTTTGGCAATCCTGCAGCAATCTTTTCAGCACACATCACAGCACTCGAGCGCATTGTAAAAAAAACAACGGCACATCGCATCAAGCAAGGTGCGGCTCGGGAAAATATTGTGAATGTACTTAAATGGCTGGAAGATCCCGTTAACGCAGTCATAACATTCGCCGACTCTGATTACCCAGCACAGTTACTCAATATTGCAGATCCACCTCCTCTGCTTTATTTTAAAGGCCGACGGGAACTGCTTCAGCGACCTGCGCTGGCAGTTGTGGGCAGCCGTAACGCTACGCCACAGGGTTTGTCCAATGCAGAAGCCTTTTCTGAATCTGCCAGTAATGCCGGGCTTTGTATTATCAGTGGCATGGCTCTTGGCATAGATACTGCCGCTCACCAGGGCGGCCTGCGTGGTTCTGCTGCCAGCATTGCCATTGTGGGCACAGGGTTAGACATCGTTTACCCGGCAAAAAATCACCCTCTGGCCCATAAACTTGCGAAAGATGGTGCGCTGATCTCAGAATTCCCCCTGGGAACGCCCGCCATAGGCAGGAACTTTCCGCGCAGAAATCGTATCATCAGTGGTATGAGCCAGGGTTGTCTGGTTGTAGAAGCTGCATTGCAAAGCGGTTCACTGATAACTGCACGTCAGGCACTAGAGCAAGGGCGCGAAGTTATGGCAATTCCAGGATCGATTCATTCGCCGCTGTCAAAAGGCTGTCATGCATTGATCAAACAAGGTGCAAAGTTGATTGAAAATACGCAAGATATATTGGATGAATTAAGTCATCTCGCGTTACACAATACCGAGCCAAACAGGGAAAAAGAATTCTCCAGTGAGAAATTAACCGAAAATTCTTTGTTACTCAATCATCTGGGATATGATACTGTTAACATTGACACCTTGTGCGCACGTAGCGGCTTGACTGCTGAGGTTGTATCAGCCATGCTATTAACGCTTGAACTTGACGGTCAAATTAGTAGTCTACCAGGAGGATGGTATCAACGAATTGAGTGACAATTGATGCCATTAACTAAAACCGTTCATCTGCAAACAGATCCGTATTTATAGACACAATTATGTTCGATATACTCGTTTATTTATTTGAAAATTATTTTGATTCAGGAAGCTATCCTGATTCTGCGACACTGACACGTAAACTCACCATGGCAGGATTTGCCGACGAGGATATTAGCGAAACACTTAGCTGGCTCTCTGAGCTGGAGCGTCATGATATTGGTACTTATCCGGCCAGCTTTGCCGAAAACAATTCCTTCCGATGCTTTACCGAATATGAAATAGAAAGAATCGATACCGAAGGGCGAGGATTTATTTTTTTTCTGGAACAGGCCGGCATCATCAATCCGCTGCAACGAGAGTTATTAATTGATCGTGTGCTGATGATGAATGAAAATTCACCCAGTCTAGAGAAGATTAAGCTGATTGTTCTGACAGAGCTTTGGATTCAGAATCAGCTGACCGACGATACTGTATTGGAAAAATTGCTGATAGTTAGTGACTCTCATTATCGTCATTAAGACTAAACCGCGTACTTTTGATACCGAATAACCGTTCGAGTGAATGCAGCAAACGCACTCGCCCTATAAGCTTGATTCATATCTCACAGTTAACAATCATAATCATGCGCGATCATACAGAGCCAGCAAATAATTTTTCTCGGAAAGCTCATGGGTAAATCTCTAATTATTGCTGAGAAGCCTTCGGTAGCGGCAGATATCGCGCGAGCACTGGGCAATTTCACCAAAAACACTGATTTCTTTGAGAATGATCAATATGTTATATCCTCGGCAGTGGGCCATTTGCTCGAACTGGTCATCCCTGAGGAATATGAAGTAAAACGTGGCAAGTGGAGTTTTACAAATTTACCCGTGATTCCACCGCATTTTGATTTGAATCCGATAGAAAAAACTTCCTCACGCCTCAAACTATTGAGTAAGCTCATCAAGCGTAAAGACGTGGATTCATTGATAAACGCCTGTGATGCCGGACGCGAAGGCGAGTTGATTTTTTATTACATTCTGCGCCATGTCGGCACCAACAAACCCGTGAAACGCCTTTGGTTGCAATCCATGACACCCGATGCGATTCGTCAGGGTTTTACCCAATTAATGGACAGCTCAGAAGTAAAGTCGCTTGCAGAAGCTGCTGTCAGCCGCTCAGAATCGGACTGGCTGGTCGGAATTAATGGCACGCGTGCCATGACTGCCTTTAACTCGCAGGAAGGAGGATTTCACAAGACCACCGTTGGGCGGGTACAAACCCCCACTTTGGCACTTCTTGTGGAACGCGAAGAGAAAATAAAAAAATTTCAGCCTCAGGATTACTGGGAAATTCACGCTACATTCACAGCCAGCAGCGGCAACTATAATGGCAAATGGTTCGATGAAAAATTCGTCAAGGATAAAATCAATCCAGAATCAAGAGCAGAAAGACTTTGGGAGCAGAAAAAGGCAGAAATTATTCGTGATAAATGTCAGGGAAAATCTGGCCATGTCGACGAAGAAAGCAAACCCAGCAAAGAAATCTGTCCATTGCTTTATGATTTGACCAGCCTGCAGCGTGACGCCAATAGCCGCTTTGGTTTTTCAGCCAAGGCAACCCTCGGCCTGGCACAAGCATTGTATGAAAAGCACAAGGTGTTGACTTATCCACGAACGGATTCACGTGCTCTGCCGGAAGACTATATCGGTACCGTTAAAGATACTTTGCAGAGCCTGGAAAACACCGATTATGGTAAATTTTGTCGACAGATACTGACATCAAACTGGGTTATTCCCAATAAGCGTATTTTCAACAACACCAAAATCTCAGATCACTTTGCCATTATCCCGACTTCATTAAATCCAACCAAGTTAAATGAAGCGGAAGCGAAGCTTTACGATCTGGTTACTAAGCGTTTCTTAGCCATCTTTTTTCCAGCCGCAGAATTTCTGGTTACCACCCGCATTACCAGGATTGAAAATGAACCTTTTAAAACTGAAGGTAAGGTCATGGTAAATCCTGGCTGGCAGGCGGTCTATGGGAAATCAATCAAATCAGATAATGCGGAAGATGACAGTACGCTCGTCGCCATTACCCCCGGTGAAACTGTCAACACAGAAACCATCAACATTCTGGCAAATCAAACTCGCCCGCCGGCGAGATTTAATGAGGCAACGCTGCTTTCCGCCATGGAAAGTGCCGGCAAACTCGTGGAAGATGAAGAGCTGCGTGCAGCGATGAGCGCAAAAGGCTTAGGTACGCCTGCGACCCGAGCTGCGATTATCGAGGGTCTGGTTTTCGAAAATTATATTCAGCGCGTGGGTCGCGAACTGCATCCCACGGCAAAGGCTTCTTCATTAATTACGTTATTGCGCGGCCTTAAAATTCCCGAACTTATTTCACCCGAATTAACAGGCAATTGGGAATTCCAGTTACGTCAGATTGAACAAGGCAATCTGAAACGCACCGCATTCATGGAAAAAATTGCCGAGATGACACGACATATAGTAGAGCAAGCGAAGACTCATCGTGGCGAAACCATAGCAGGTGATTTCGCCGTCTTGAAATCCCCTTGCCCGAAATGCGGTGGCATCGTACACGAAACCTATAAAAAATTTCAATGCCAGAAGTGTGATTTTGCGCTCTGGAAAATTCTGGCTGGCCGCCAATTTGAAGTTGAAGAAATGGAAACTTTGATCACTCAACGTGAAGTCGGACCCTTGCAAGGTTTCCGGAGCAAAATGGGGCAATCGTTTAATGCCATCATCAGACTTACGGATGCCCTAGAAATGAAATTTGATTTCGGTAATAATGATGAGAATCAAGAAGAAGTCGATTTCAGTGAGCAACTTTCGCTTGGAAAATGTCCAAAATGCAATCATGCAGTTTATGAACATGGCATGCAGTATGTATGTGAAAAATCTGTCGGGCCGACTCGTACCTGTGATTTTAAAACCGGAAAAATTATTCTTACGCGCCCAATTGATCGTGAACAAATCACCAAATTACTGGAAACTGGAAAAACTGATTTATTAACAAAGTTCATTTCCAAAAAAGGAAGACCTTTTTCGGCTTATTTGGTCAGAAATCCAGATGGTAAAATAGGCTTTGAGTTTGAACAGAAAGCCCCTAAAAAGACGACTGAAACAAAATCCAAATCCAAGCAGCCCAAAGCTCGATCAACCGGTGATATCACCCCTTAATCCGCTTAATCCAGGAAAAACGACAGCGCATCGTTCAATTATCCATCAACAACAACAGTCGGTCACAAGAAATCCCGGACATCCGGCAGGTCGTTGAAAAATGTTTTCGAGGCAACTGATACAAGGAAAAACAGGTAAGAAAGCGCAGTTTATGCTTAATAAATGAGCATTTTGAGCCTGCTTTTAGCCCCGTAGCAGCAACGCAGATAGTTTTTCAACGAACTGCTCTAGCAATTGCCCGGATTTTCCGCCATGCTGATTCCCGTTTTATAAATAAAAATTGAGGATATACTTACCCAATCCACTGGTGGCCATAATTATCATGATAAGCCCCCCTATAATGGCAGTGCCCTCTATGACGATCGATGCAAATGCGCGCGATGTACTCTCAAACTCTTCGTCACCCAAAGCATTTCTTCGTTTCTCTCTGCGTTCCTTCACCCACAATTGTAACCAGATGGCAACCGGAATCGCCAATAAAGAGAACATTAAAATAATTTCTGCGTCTTCCATTTATAAAACCTCTTTGTTATTAAAACAGCACGAAAAATCTATCTTTTTGATTTTCGCAAAAGAATCCAATACCAGTCACGCAATGTAAAAACCAGGCGTCCCGCGTTGGCTGATTGCTTTTCATTCAAAATTTACTGCGATAGATTACCTTAAACAAGATAGCATGATAAATATTTTTCCTGAGGATATAAATCGATCCGGATAATTTGAGCAAAATCAGGTTACTGATTCAATCAATAAAATTACGCCCTGAGCGTTCTTATGAGATATCATTCATGGTTTTTTATAGCGTATATCATGAAATGGCTTGACCTCCCATTAGCCAGGAAAGTTCAAGGCACCATACAGCTACCTGGATCAAAAAGCATTTCCAATCGGATCCTCTTGCTCGCTGCACTCGCGGAAGGCACCACACAAATCCATGATTTACTCGCTTCCGACGATACCGCGCATATGCTGGATGCGCTTGCCCAGTTGGGCGTGGCGGTTACTCAAATCGAAAAAAATGGTTATCGTATTAGCGGCATCAACGGAACCTTCCCAATTACCGATGCTGATTTATTCCTCGGCAATGCCGGCACCGCTTTTAGACCATTGGTTGCTGTCTTATCCTTAATGCATGGACATTATAGACTGTCGGGCGTACCCCGAATGCACGAACGCCCGATAGCGGACCTGGTTGATGCACTGCGACAGTTGGGCGCAAATATCAATTACCTGGGTAACCCCGGTTTTCCTCCACTGGAAATTAAACCATTTGCTCCGCAGAGCAGCAATGATATGCATGCGGTGACTGTAAAAGGTAATCTGTCCAGCCAGTTTCTTACCGGACTGTTGATGGCATTGCCTTTGAGTGGAAAAAGATCCATCATCGAGGTAACCGGCACATTGATTTCTCAACCTTATATCGAATTGACGCTGGCGCAGATGCGGCATTTTGGCGTACCCGTGGAACACACCGATTGGCGGCAATTTGTGATTCCGGCGCATCAAAAGTACCGTAGTCCGGGGCATATAAGTATTGAAGGCGATGCCTCGTCGGCTTCATATTTTCTTGCCGCGGGTGCCATCGGGAATGGCCCGGTAAAAGTGCAGGGCGTCGGCCGCAACAGTGTGCAGGGCGATGTTCGCTTTGCTGCGGCCCTGGAACAAATGGGAGCAAAAATCTCCATGGGAGAAAACTGGATTGAATCCAGTAGCGCGAATAATCGTTACAACGGAAAATTTCTACAAGCCATCGATCTGGATTGCAATCATATTCCCGATGCAGCCATGACACTTGCTGTAACCGCGTTATTCGCAGACGGCGTAACAATGCTGCGCAACATTGCCAGCTGGCGCTTGAAAGAAACGGACCGACTTGCAGCAATGTCCACAGAATTAAGAAAACTGGGTGCGATTGTTGAAGAAGGTACGGATTACTTGCGCATTACGCCTCCCGCTAATGGCCTGACCCCGCACGCGGCAATTGATACCTACGATGATCATCGTATGGCCATGTGCTTTTCACTGGCATCACTAGGCGCACCCGTGCGCATCAATGATCCTGAATGTGTGGCCAAAACATTCCCTGATTATTTTGAAAAACTGTCACAGATTGTTCACTTCGAAACCGAATAATTTTCCCTTGATCAACTCAGCAAAGTAATAAAATTCTTAATGAATACTGCAAAAATTCCCGTTATCACTATTGATGGCCCGTCCGCATCCGGAAAAGGCACTGTTGCTCAATTAGTCGCCAAAAAACTTGGATTTCATTACCTGGATAGCGGGGCGCTTTATCGTTTGGTTGCTCTGAAAACACTGTTATCCCAAGCTGACATTCACAATGCAGACCAACTGGCAGAGCTTGCCAAGCATTTGGATATCGTGTTTAAAAATGAACAAATCTATCTTGATGGCACCCTCGTCACCGAGGACATCCGCGCAGAACAGTGCGGTATACTGGCCTCGCAATTAGCCGCTTATCCGCAGGTTCGAGCAGCACTCACGGAACGCCAGCGTGCATTCCGTCAACCGCCTGGATTGGTAACCGATGGACGCGATATGGGGTCTGTAATCTTTCCTGACGCCACTTTAAAAATATTTTTAACCGCCAGCGCTGGGATACGCACACAAAGGCGATATAACCAGTTGAAAGAGAAAGGAATGGATGCTAACATTACAGACCTATTGCAGGATATCCAGAAACGGGATGAACGTGATAGTAATCGTAGCGTGGCCCCACTGGAGCAAAACGCTGATGCAAGATTACTCGACACTTCGGCATTGACCATATCTCAGGCACAAGACGCCGTCCTCTCTTGGTATAATGAGATGGTACATATAAACCGCGTTTGAATATGGATAAACTTCCTTCTTAGCGCCTGCAAGCAAAAAGAAAGAGATATTCATAGTTCAAATATTTTATTAACTAACCCAGTCCACTGGAACCCCAACCAGTTGGAATATCAATCAGGTATTTTTTATAATGACTACTGCTTCCACTGCAACCCAACCATCCCCCGAAAGTTTTGCCGCACTGTTTGAAGAAAGCCTTTCACGGCAGGAAATGCGTACCGGTGAAATTATCACCGCCGAAGTCGTGCGTGTTGACTACAATATTGTCGTTGTTAACGCAGGGCTTAAATCAGAAAGCTTTATT
The DNA here is from genome assembly GCF_003011925.2 of Nitrosomonas supralitoralis. Lineage (GTDB taxonomy): Bacteria > Pseudomonadota > Gammaproteobacteria > Burkholderiales > Nitrosomonadaceae > Nitrosomonas > Nitrosomonas supralitoralis. The sequence continues at coordinate 29,258 of NZ_PXXU01000024.1, read as the reverse complement.
CCTGTCGAGGAATTTAAAAACGATCGTGGTGAAATTGAAGTTAAGCCGGGCGATTTTATTAGTGTTGCCATAGAATCTCTTGAAGATGGATATGGCGAAACCCGCCTTTCCCGCGACAAGGCCAAGCGCCTGACCGCCTGGCATGACCTGGAACAGGCAATGGAAAGCGGCAAGATTGTGACTGGTATGGTTAATGGCAAGGTTAAAGGTGGCTTGACCGCGATGATTAACGGCATACGAGCATTTCTACCCGGTTCGCTGGTAGACATTCGCCCGGTTAAAGACACGACACCCTATGAAAATAAGGAAATGGAATTCAAGGTCATCAAACTTGACCGGAAGCGCAATAACGTAGTCGTATCACGCCGTGCCGTGCTGGAGGCATCACAAGGTGCGGATCGTGAAACCCTGTTAGCCAATTTGCAGGAAGGCGCAGTGGTACAGGGCATCGTAAAAAATATTACAGATTATGGTGCATTCGTGGATCTGGGCGGCATTGACGGCTTGCTGCATATCACTGATCTGGCATGGCGTCGCGTTAAGCACCCTTCTGAGGTTGTCAATATCGGCGATGAAGTCAACGCCAAAGTGCTCAAGTTCGATCAGGAAAAGAACCGTGTTTCATTAGGCATGAAGCAATTGAGCGAGGACCCGTGGGTAGGTCTGTCACGACGCTATCCGTCACGCACTCGTTTGTTCGGCAAAGTAACCAACCTGACCGATTACGGTGCTTTTATTGAAATTGAGCAGGGCATTGAAGGATTGGTGCACGTATCAGAAATGGACTGGACCAACAAAAATGTTTATCCTTCCAAGATCGTACAACTGGGCGATGAAGTTGAAGTCATGATTCTCGAAATCGACGAAGAACGTCGCCGCATCTCACTGGGCATGAAGCAATGCCAGACCAATCCATGGGAAGAGTTTGCCGCCACCCATGACAAGAACGCCAAAGTGCGCGGCCAGATCAAATCCATTACCGACTTCGGCGTATTTATTGGATTGCCTGGCAATATCGATGGCCTTGTTCATCTCTCTGATTTATCCTGGAATTTACCGGGCGAAGAAGCCGTTGTTAACTATAAGAAAGGCGATGAAGTCGAAGCGCTGATACTGTCTATTGACGTCGAGCGCGAACGCATATCCCTGGGTATCAAACAAATGGAAGGTGATCCTTTCACCAGTTTCGTGGCCGAGCACGACAAAAACAGCATCGTAACCGGCACGGTCAAAGCGATTGATCCCAAAGGCGCTGTCATAGCGCTCACGGATGAAGTCGAAGGTTATTTGCGGGCATCCGAGGTCTCGCGCGATCGCGTTGAAGATATCCGTACCTGCATGAAGGAAGGCGATCAGGTTGAAACCATGATCATTAACATTGATCGCAAGAACAGGTCCATTAACCTTTCAATTAAGGCAAAAGATAAATCCGATGAGTCAAGCGCCATGCAAAAAATCAAAGCACCGGCGAATGCAGGAACAACCAGTCTGGGTGCATTATTGAAGGCAAAAATGGATAGTAAAAATACTGAGCAATAAGGACATTTCATGACGAAATCTGAATTAATTACTCGACTGGCAACTCGATTCCCGCAACTGGTAGCCAAGGATGCTGAGCTCTCGGTTAAAACAATTATTGATGCCATGGCCAAAAGCCTGGCGAGCGGCCAACGCATTGAAATCCGCGGTTTTGGCAGTTTCGATCTGAACTATAGGCCGCCGCGTATCGGACGCAACCCAAAGTCGGGTGAGAAGGTCAACGTTCCGGAAAAATACGTGCCACACTTTAAAGCTGGCAAGGAAATGCGCGAGCGCGTTGATTTCACGGACAAGAACGAATAGTAACCCGTAGCAGAAGACACTTAACTGTGCAGCATTTTCATCGCTGAAAGTGCTGCACAGTTACATCAAGTGCGCAATAATACTACAGTGCTACAGCTCCATGGATTCAAGCGTTTGCTTAAGTGCTGAAACATTAAGCACTCAGTTTGTTTTGAGCTTATAATTTACCTATTTCTCTAATAACCTGTACGGACTATACTCATTATGATGAATCTAGTTGCCTGGCTTTTTCGTATTGTAGTGTTTGTAATATTTGCTGTATTTGCATCCAAGAACTCGCAGCCTGTGATGCTGCAGTACTACATTGATCAATCTATTGAGCTGCCCTTCAGTGTTGCACTTCTGATATTTTTTGCACTGGGTGCGCTTATCTCCATGATTTTTGTCCGATGCCGCTGTAAACCGGGCAAGTAATCATCGTTTCTTTCCATCATGCATGAGCCTCGCATTATTGTGGCGCTGGATTATTCCAGTGCCGAAAATGCAATGCAGCTGGTTGATCAGCTCGATCCACAGCTATGCCGATTAAAAGTCGGAAAGGAACTGTTCACCGCAGCCGGCCCGCAACTCGTAGAGCGGCTCATGACCAAGGGATTCGATGTTTTTTTAGATCTTAAATTTCATGATATCCCTAATACCGTGGCCAAAGCTTGCCAGGCAGCCGCAAGTCTAGGGGTATGGATGGTAAATGTGCATGCATTGGGGGGACGCAAGATGCTCAATGCGGCACGTGAAGCGATAGCTCCGGGAACGACCAAGCTTATCGCTGTCACTTTGCTTACCAGCATGGATCAGGACGACCTTACCGATATTGGCCTGCAAGGTTTGCCCGATGAAATCGTCGAGCGTCTTGCGCGATTGGCTCATGACTGTGCGCTTGATGGCGTGGTTTGTTCAGCTCTGGAAACGACGCTTTTGCGCCGATTGCTGGGTGGCGACTTCTGTCTGGTAACTCCCGGCATTCGTCCGGCCAATGGGCAGTTTGATGATCAAACAAGAATCGCCATACCTCGGCAAGCCATCCTGAATGGAACAAATTACTTGGTCATCGGCAGGCCCATTACTCAGGCCAGCAACCCACTTTTAATGTGCCAGCAACTCAATGCGGAAATAACCGGTTTAATAGCCTGAAGGTTAAGTACGACAGCGTAGTTGTTGAATCTTTTATTAAGCTCATTTCAAACCAGCCTGCGTTCAATACCGTTAGTTCCGATGTCAATCTTGTTTCTCAGTTTAGCTCAACGTTTTTTCACTCTATCAAATACAATCACATTTTATATCAAATTGTTATTTTCCAAATTGCTGTTACTTAATAATTTCTCAAGAACTGGAAATAAAAAAGCCACCCTGAAATCAGGGTGGCTTTTAGCCTTCTTACTGGCTTTGTTTTCTAGTTACTTATTAGAATCCAAAGTTAGCCAATGAAATAGGTGATACACCATCTATCTCTATAACGAGATCATCTGTCGCTATAAAATCGCCATCCTTGTTCGCGTCGACAAACACATAAGTATTACCGCCGTTAGTTCCTATCGCCACACCGCGGTCAACACCGCCAGAAGCAAAGAAGTCTGTCCTAGTTAACACCGTGCCATCAACGACTGAATTTGCCAGAGCACCTTTATTAGCCAACGCTGAAGCTTGTTGGCCCGAAAATCCAAACGCACCTACATCAATGATGTCAAGTGGGCCCCCTAATGCTGTGGTGCCAAAATTGGAAATATGATCAAACCCGTCAACATCTGCATTAAGCTGTGAATCGCTGGCAGCATTAAAAATCAGAGTATCGGTGGCATCACCTACATTACTTAGAGTTATCTCATCCGCGCCGCCATTGCCGGTAATGGTATCGCCCCCTGCAGTTCCGGTATAGAAATCATTGGCGGAACCACCCAGAAATTCGACACCCCCGGGAACTGCGCTCGCATCAACTGTCAACCCGCCTGTCATCGTGCTGGCATCAATTCTAGAGAGTACAGGCGCTGTCAGGGTACCAATCTCCAAGTTGGCATTGCCGCTGATATTCAGCGTTTCAACTAAATCACCAGAAAGAGCGGCAATTTGATTGACATAGTCAGTATTTTCAAGCTCAGGATCAATACCGGAAATATTCGAAGCTATAGTAAAGCTTTCGATACCATCAGCAGTGAAATCAACTCCTGTTATCACTCCTTCTGCTGTACCATTATCAACACCGTCTAAAGCATTCAGTGTCAACGCTACGTCATCGGAAGTGCCTGTATCAGTTTTCAATGCGTAGGTTAAAGCATTAATAAGAACCAAATCTGTCGCTTCTTCCGCGTTGAAAGTCACGGTCGTATCTGCAGCTGCATTGGTTATATCTGCATCGCCCGTAAGCGTTGAGCCAATGGTGATTGCTCCCAGACCTGGCAGGTTGTCCATGTTATAGATACCTGTTCCGCCTCCAATCTCAAGCGTCTCAAAATTAGAATATACATTTTTAGCATCTGCATTGAGGAAAGTGCCATCGGTAACCCCAAGCGTGTCATCCCCATCGCCTGCATCCACTTTGGCTCCGACCGCAGATGGACCTACTGCAATCGTAAATGTGTCATCACCTGCGCCTAATTTAACAGCGGTTTTTGCTACCAGAGCTGCAGTATAGGTAATGTCATCATTGCCAGAACCGGTATTAATTGTTAGTGCGGCAGCATTAACGGTCGCGGTCACACCACCGGAATTACCGGTTGCATCCAATGTCTTCAATGCTGTAAATGGAGTCTGCAACTCAACGCTACCGGTACCAGTGATAGTTGCTGTTGTGGTAACACCACCAGAACCCTGAAGAATTTCATTCGTTCCTCGCGCAGCTACATTTAACGTTTTGACTCCTGTCAGCGATGAGATATCGGCATTCGAGTTTCTTGTATCAAGATTCAACGTTGTCGCGCTTGGGTCAAGAGTTACGATGGTTTGTGTCGATACAGGTACGACAAAATCACCCACCCGATCCAGATTCAGATTCAGATTGGTTGCAGTATTACCAGAAAATGTCACGTCCTGCTTTTGACTTCTAACCGTCAGATTCGCGGCAGCGCCTACACCATCAACGAGACCCGCACCGGTGCTTGATTGAACGGTGACCGCATTCACACCGGTTGCGTTAGTTAGATCAAGCGTTACGCCTGCTGCAAAGCGTGCAATTACATTTTCAACGCTGGTCAGTGAAGGTGCTGCGGTGCTTGCCAGAGTTGCGGTTAACGTATCGTTTCCAGCGCCACCATCCAATCTGTCAATGGATTCTAACGTGTTGACTGAAGTACCTACGTTACTCTGCTTAACCAGCCCTGTGAAGGTATCATCGCCGCTGGTGCCAATCAGATTATCCTCGCCCACGATCAAGTCAAACCCTTGTCCGTTACCAGTAGGCACACCACTATCAGCCAGTGCCTGTTGAACGTCTTCTGCCGTGTAAGGTGCATCTCCTGTGACTTTACTTAATACAGTCTGCAATATTGCTAAATCAGTTGAAGAAGCAGCTTTAGAATACGCTTCAGCAACCAATGCCTTATTCGACAGTAATGTAGCTGTCTCAGTAAATTCCTCAGGCGGATTATTGGACAAAAAAGTGACCGCATCAAACACAATTTTACCAAATCCAACGCCAGCATCAATCTGTGATGTGAAATAATCCTCAGCTTGAGTAGCTGCACTGCCTTCAACGCCATCAGCCGTCAAACCGAAATTTTGCATCAATACTTCAACTTGGGCATCAGTTGTCACTTTACCGCCCATAATGTCGTTGGTAAAAAGTGGCAGGGCAGCTAATTCATCAGCTAATTGACTGGTAGTACCGCCATTCTCTATGAAATTTGCCAAAAAAGTTAAATTACTACCGCCTGGTGCTGCATTGAACAAACCTGCAACAATCTTCAGAATTTCAGTTTGTTGTGTACTCGTTATAGCCATGGGAGCTCCCTTGTTATAAAAATTAAAAAATAAATACTAAAGTAAATTACTTGCAAGTTTTTCACTTTTCACTTTGTCTCTATGTGACTTCCACGCAACTCAAATTTTCCTAGCAGAAAATACCACAAAAGCCAAGTTAAAGTCCATTCTGCCCAAAACAAAACCTCTTTGCAAGTTTGAAACCGAAGTTTTCACAGGGCGTGTTGCTTTATTGCAACAATTATAACGTCATTAATTTACACTATTATTCCAATATGCAGGACAAGAGTGCGCTTATTCTAACAATCCATCTATTCCATTATGTGCATATTTCACAATTTAACCGTATTTGACATAAAGCGCCATTTTATAAGCGCTGTGAAGGAGTTGCCTGATATAATCATTCACTCAACGCGATCCGATCACAAACTACAACTAATATAGAGGAAAAGTGGTTCATCCTTGGTTGCTGATTAATTTTCAGCTTATTTATCTGCGATAATACACCCTTCAACATACTAAGCTCAGTTTCTTGCACCTGTTTAATACCCTCATTCTGAATCACTTCCGCAGCCTGTGGCAGCATGCCCCGCTTATTCTGCAAATGATCAAGCGTGAAGTGACGAGCCGATACCGCGGCTCAGTGCTGGGTTTATTATGGACATTCATCAATCCGGTGCTGATGTTGTCGATCTATACCTTTGTTTTCAGCGTCGTGTTTAAAGTGCGACTGGACCCGCAGCACCATGTCATCGATGACGATAAGTTTGCTTTTGCGTTGCTATTGTTCATTGGGTTAATTCTGTACAACTTATTTTCTGAATGTGTTTCGCGCGCTCCAGGATTGATACTTGCCAATGTAAACTACGTCAAAAAAGTGATTTTCCCTCTGGAGATCCTGCCCTTGGTGTCTTTAGGCTCTGCGCTGTTTCATGCCGGGATCAGTTTTCTGATATTGCTTGCTTTTCTACTCGTGATTCACCACCCGATTCAGTGGACGCTGATTTGGCTGCCGATCATTCTGCTGCCGTTTGCTCTGCTCACAATGGGTTTTTCCTGGCTGCTCGCATCCATAGGGGTTTTTGTACGCGATATCAGTCAATTTATTGGTCTGATTTTAACCATGTTGCTGTTTATGAGCCCCATCTTCTATCCCGCCTCAGCATTGCCGGAATCCATTCGTGATTACTTGTTTCTCAATCCCCTGACTTTCATTATCGAGCAAGCCCGGGCCGTGATACTTTATGGCCAATTACCGGAATGGCGCAACTTAGCCCTATACTATTTGCTCGCAATTTTCGTCGCCTGGGCAGGTTTGATCTGGTTTAACAAAACACGCAAGGGATTTGCCGATGTCCTTTAATGTTTCGGGTTATGCACCCGCTATTAACGCTGTCAAGCTGTCTAAATGTTATCAGTTGTATCAGCATCCGAAAGATCGATTAAAACAATTTTTATGGCCGCACAAATGGTGGGGGTCGCGTCAGTATTTTCGCGAATTGTGGGCACTGCACGCGATCGATTTAATGATTATGCCTGGGGAAGTCGTCGGGATCGTGGGTCAAAACGGCTCAGGAAAATCTACGTTACTGCAGTTGGTTTGCGGTACTTCAACCCCCACAGGCGGTGAAGTGCAGGTCAATGGCCGTATCGCGGCCTTGCTGGAACTCGGCGCCGGATTCAATCCGGAGTTTACCGGGCGCGAGAATGTTTTAATGAGCGCAGCGATCATGGGGCTCAATCAATCCGAGATTGCGGATCGCATCGAGCAGATTATCGATTTCTCAGGGGTGCGGGATTTTATTGATCAACCGGTCAAAACATACTCCAGCGGCATGTATGTGCGTCTGGCCTTCTCTGTGGCCATTAATGTCGACCCGGATATTTTGATCATCGATGAAGCCTTGTCAGTCGGGGATGGTGCATTTGCCCGCAAATCATTCACCCGCATCATGCAGATGCGGGATGCGGGAAAAACAATCTTGTTTTGCTCACATTCGCTGTTCCAGGTTGAGTCTTTATGCGCTCGAGCAATCTGGCTCAATAAAGGCAGGATTGTCTTAGACGGAGAATCGGCCCAAGTGGTATCGGCCTACCAGTCATTTCTGGACCAATGTGCAACGGACTCGGCAACCGAAGCAGCGTTTGCAGACAAAAATGCTCCGGCACAGCACCCCAGGCATCCAACCGGCAGCGCGCATCTGGATAAAGTACAACTCATCGCGGACAACACCGATACACTGCAGGCTGATATCGCCAGTGGTCAATCCAGCGTCCAGATCAATGTAAGTTTTGTTTCGGACCCTGCACTCCCGTGCCCGAATATCGCAATGACGCTCCATACCAAAGAGGGTCGGGTTATCACCAGTACGGCAACATGGGAAGATCAATTCGCGATTCAAAGAGCACCCGATGGTTCAGGACAAATCTGCCTCAGGCTGGAACAATTTCCGCTCCTCAAAGGCGAATATCTGGTTAACATCTATTTATTGTGTGAACGTGGCTTACATCTGTATGATTCAGCAGAAGCGATTGCAACCTTGCAAGTGAAGCAGGCAGGACGCCTGCAGGGATATTTTTCAATTCCGCATCAATGGGAAAATAACACCATCATTCAGCATGACTAAATTTATTAATCACAACCCGATACAAAGCACTCATCTCTATCGTCAAGCTGCTCATATGGCTGCTTCAGTGACAACAAAATCACCTTCTCCTTTTGAAGAGCTGGCCTTTCCATTCAACCTATACGCCCATGCGTTACACCTGTATCAAGGGGTGGCTTCTGATTTGCATTCTGGCTTGTTTCAAAATAGCAAATCCAGCATGGAGTCAGCGCAGCAATCAGCTCATGAGCTGCTGCTGTCGAAGCTGCCAACCCCGCCTTGCCGCATTCTCCTGGTGGGGATTGGTGCAGGAACCACCTTATCTTTACTCAGCCAGCGCGGTTATGATGTTCGTGACATCGTTGTCGATACCCAGCCCGTCACGCACATCAATAAAGATCCAGGACCGGAAGTCCCGGCCCGTTATCAATCGCTGGAAACTTCTATTCACGACCCGGAAAGCTTTGATATTGTTTTATTTAAGGAGTCCGCGCAATACCTCAATCAACTGGTAATTTTTAATAAGGCTCTGGATCTGTTAGCGCCATCCGGGCAATTAATCGTAATGGACGAATTCGCGCTGAAGCACGATACAACAACCTCGGTAAATCTTCATTCGCTCAGAAATATGGTCACGCTGACTGAACGATCCGGATTTGAATTGATTGAAAATTTGGATTTATCTGCCTTAGCGGTGCCAACACTCGACTATCTACTGCAAGCCATTTCAACCTACCGGCAAAGACTGATCAAAGATTTTTTTCTTAAGCCTGAACAACTGACACAACTTGAGCAATCCAATCAGATTAATCGGGAAAAATACACCAATGGGCAAAATGGTTACGCTTTGGTGCGTTTCAGGAAAAAAACCACGCCGCAATGGCGCTTACATCTTCTAAAAGCAGATCAGCAGCATGAAATGTTTGACTTGTTTGAGAAAACATTTCATCACCCCATGACGCCAGCTGTCTGGCAATGGAAGTATGGTTCACATTCAAACCTTGGAATGGGTGTATGGCGCAAGGATAAGCTGATTGCCCACTATGGCGGGCTGGCCCGAAACATTCTGTTTTTTGGACAGCCACAAACAGCGGTGCAAATCGCGGATGTCATGGTGGATGCCAATGAACGCGGCATACTCACCAAAAGAGGGCCCTTTTTCCTGATGACAGCGACCTTTCTGGAACATTACATTGGCTATGGCAAACCTTTTCTGATCGGCTTCGGGTTTCCCAACGAACGGCACATGAAGATCGCAGAGCGGCACGGATTATATGGTGAAGTTGGGAAAATGGTCGAAATTTCCTGGTCACCGTTATCAAAATTCCCTCATTGGCGCACCCGATTAACTCCTGTCACCGCCTTGGATGATGGGCACGTTACGCAGATCGTTAATGATTGCTGGCAGCAAATGGCCAGGGATTTGCAAACTGCAGTAGTGGGTGTTCGCGATTGCGCTTATGTAATACATCGCTATCTTAACCATCCTGCGCAGCACTACCAGGTAGTATTGATAAAAAACCGCTTCGGCGGCCGGGCGCGAGGGGTGCTGATACTGCGACATGATGAGCATGGGTGCGAAATCGTCGACATCATAGCGCCATTAATCGAGATTCCTCTGTTAGTTCTGCACGCTCGCCGACTGGCAGGTATCAGTGGCCATCGCCGAGTGTTTTGTCGTATTACAGAAAACTTTGCTGCTTGTTTTGCAATCGCTGGCGGTACCCAGCAAATGCTGGATATTCGCATCCCCGCCAGCACTTGGGATGCCGCTCCATCTATTGATTCTTTACGTAACCATTGGTGGTTAATGTCCGGCGATACGGATTTCCGCTAAATGAATCTGCATTCGGTTAACAGGCCGTTGGATCATGTGCTGTACTGCTGGTACGCATTTTGATACATGACCTACGATTGTGAACGGGATCGTCGCACCGTGAAAGATTGATTGCGATGAAAATCCTTATGGTTACACGTGAAACCCGATCGGATCAGCGTTACGGTCTCGGCCGCAGTTTGGCTCCCATTGTTGAAGAGTTTCGCCGCCGCGGAGTCGATGTGGATTATCTTTGCCAGGCCGATTTAGGACCACGCGCCATTTCCTGGCAACACCGCTTCCAACGTTTATTAAGTTCATTACCCGGCCCTAAAAATACTCACACGCATTTCCCTACGCTGTTTCAGGTTCTGCTGGAACGCTTTAATATGGGACGTCTTGCCGCAAAACTGGCGGCCTTGAAGAAATATACTCACGTGCACTGCCATGATCCCTATATCGCTATTGGGTTGCGTTTTTTCCTACGATTCTATCCGGGATATAAGGCAATCTGGGGAGTCACTGAACATGGTTTCGGCTGTTATACCCAGGCCATTCACGAAGATGGCGTGCAACTGGGCCAGCACGTAATGCGTATCATGCGCCGCTGGGAAGCCAATACACTGCTTGCAGCTTCTTGGGTAATCGCTCCCACTCGGCGCGGCATCCTCCAGATCGCACATGATTTAAGCATTCATCCGCTCCCTGCTCATTGGCATCACTTGGTTCACGCACGTCCGGTAGTTAACTGCTACCGTCGGAAAGACGCAAGAAATCGCCTTGGTTGGAACGAAACAGCAATCTATATTTTAAGCATTGGCCGCATCGCCCCAGTCAAGCAATATCCGTTACTGATCGAAGCTTGTGCCAGGCTTAAGTTAGAAAAAGAATTCCAGCTAGTCATTCTGGGTGAAGGAGATCACAGCACTTTGCAGAAACTGGCTCAGCAATCAGGATTTGCTCATGAAATACTTTTTGCTGTCGCTGAAGATATCGGTTTATATCTTTGTGCCGCTGATTTGTATGTCAGTGCTTCAGCTTCTGAATCTTTCGGATTGGCGAATCTTGAAGCTCTCGTAACAGGTACAGCGGCAGTGTGTACCACTGTGGGTGGCGTACCTGAAGTTGTAAAAGACGGTGCGCTTTTATCAGAACCAAACATCGACGCCCTGGCAGAAGCTATGCAGCGCATGCTGAGTGACCAGAAGCTGCGCGAAACAATTGCACAGCAAGGCTTGGCACGAGCGAACTCATGGCCGGATGTGATTAAAATTACGGATAGGTATGAAGCAATTTATCGCCAAGCTACAACAAACTAAAATAGCCCAATTAGAGCTCTGTCCATTGCCAACACCGCTTATTCCAATCCAGAACGGAAAAGTGCTCGTTTTCGCTCCTCATCCGGATGACGAAGTACTGGGCTGCGGCGGAACGCTGGCTTTACTCAGACAAAAGGAATGCGCTGTCAAAGTTATTTTCGTCACTGATGGCGCAGGTGCCGGTAGCCTTGATGCCGACGCACCTATCATTCGGCGCAAAGAAGCAGCAGAATCTTTAGCGGTATTAGGCATAAATGACATGGAATTTCTTGCCGAACCCGACGGTGGTTTCCGCAATTCCTCTCGCTTCGAAAGTAAAATTGATACACTACTGAATCAATTTAACCCGGATTGGTTGTTTCTGCCTTCAGTACTAGATTACCACCGCGACCATGTTGCCATTGGTCATGCTGTTTTGGCCTGCTGGCAGCGCTGGAAAGCACCGTCGCGCGCATTCATTTACGAAATATGGAGCCCGCTTCCCGCGACTCGAGTGGTGGATATCACCCGTGTGATTAATCTCAAAAAACAAGCCATATCTTGCTATGCATTACCGCTTTTACACTGTGATTATCTTTCCGCCATCATCGGACTGGCCAGTTATCGCGGTCTTTTTTTACCTAAAGGAGTGGGTGAGAATTACGCAGAAGCCTTTGTAGAGGCGGAAAAGAACGGATCTTTTGGAGGCTTGCAGTATAGAATGTTAAAATTGAGAATCTATCTAGAAGGCCTTTTGAAGAGTTAACTATTTGAAAATTTATAAAAATCTTCTTTGCTGACCACTAACCAATAATCTTGGTGACTTAATGCAGTAACAAACATCACTCATACTGTCTTTTATTATGTTGCGAGGACTCATTACATTTCGGTAAAGCTGTGTAATATAACACCACGTTGAAAAAATTCTTAAATCATCACGCTCTCATGACCAATCACCGATTTCTCCGCAAGGTATTGAGATACCAGAAAACCTACGGAGCAAAAGCGACAGTTAAACGTTCTATCAATGAAATTCTCAATCGAGTGCGTCGCTCGAATGGTCATTCGTACCCTCATAACGCATTGTTCGATCGTTCTGCACTATTGGCCAAGATTGAGCATCCGGACATCAGATTGGTAATTTTTGATATTTTTGACACCCTCATTACCCGTCCGCTTCTTAATCCGGAAAATACCAAACACTGGATTGCCAGGTGCATCAACTGTAAACATTATCCGGAACGGCGACATGCTGCAGAAATATCACTTCGTGATGCAGGAAATGCTGACGTTAGTTTAACCGGCATATGCACTGAATATGTGCGTCTTTTTGGCACTGCCGAAGGCGATGCAGAACTGCTGCAAGCAATCGAGGAATCGATGGAGCTGTCTCTTGCACAGCCATTGCTGGGTATGATTGAAATGCTGAAAATGGCAAAACAGGCTGGCAAAAAAGTTGTGCTGGCCAGCGATATGTTTTTGTCATCAGAAGCCATCACCCGCATGCTGAACAAGTGCAATATTCGCGAATACGATGCCCTCTACATTTCGTCTGAAATAGGGATGCGCAAATCTACAGGAGAACTCTTCCGTTACATTGTCGAGAATGAAAAAATAGTTCCAGAACAGATTGTCATGATCGGTGATCACCCCATTTCGGATCAACAGATTCCTGAACAACTTGGCTTTCATACCGCTGCTCTGGAAAGTCCAATGGCATTGACAAAATATTTTCCACGCCTCAATACCTGGATAGAAAAAGTAAAATCCACCGGATCTTCTGCTGATGAACTGGTGCTGGGCAATATTGTACGTACTTTTTTTCAAGTTCAACCCAGACAATTCGTACTGGATCGCGCATCACTGACTCAATGCGGACGATACGGCATTGGTTATGCGATCGTGGGTCCATTGTTAGCTGCTTTTAGCGAATGGCTGGTTGAGCAGGCACATGCCGATAACATAGACCGCCTCTATTTCCTTGCCCGCGAGGGACAGTTGATGAAGCAGATCCATGAAATATTGACTGCCGGATCCGATACACCGCAGTCTAATTATCTGGTGCTATCACGTCGAGCGATTTCAGTCGCGATGATTCGATCACATGATGATATTCTGGCGATTGCCCGTACAGATTATCAAGCTAACTCGTTGACTGAGTTTCTGTTGCGCCGTTTTGGCTTGAAGTTAGATAATACCGCATTAACAGCTTTGGAGCAGCGCGGCATCTGGTCACGCAAACGCCTGGTAGAAATTCAGGCGGGCCGGATTGATAACGCTTTACTCGCAGTACTGGATACTCTGTCAGACGAAATCTATCGTCGTGCAGCTTTGGAGCGTGAGCCCATGCTATCCTACTTGCAACAGGTCAAGTTAACGGAAGGATCAGCAGCACTGGTCGATGTGGGTTATGCAGGGACTATTCAAGACAGATTATGCGACCTTTTAGAACGAAAAATTCAGGGCTATTACATGGTGACTCGCGCAACTGCTGCAGAAGTTCGCACGCGTCATGGCGTCCGCATTTCGGGTTGTTTTGGAGAGGATTTAGCAACACCTGATCGTTCACCCTTACTACGTTATAACGTTCCTCTTGAAATGCTCATGGGATCAGACGATCCGCAAATCAGTCATTACTGCTATCAAGACAATCAATCTGTTATCGGCGTATACAATCCATTAAGTGAAGCTGAAAAAGCCTCAATTCCCTTACGTTCCGAACTACGGGCAGGCGCACTGGCTTTTGCTCGCGACTATCGATCTATGACAGATTCTGGTCTTGGAAAATTACGCATCGATCCGCGTCTGGTTGTGGAAATTTTCCGTGATTTTTGGGAAGGCGCCTCGGAGTTCGAGCGCGCTCAAATCATGAGTATAGCTAGCGACGATCATTATTGCGGAATGGGAATCGTACATTTCGCAACTTTCTTGCCTCACTGATTCATTCCAGTCAGCACACGCACCTCTTTTCTTTGCGCATGGAGTTGCAAGCGAAAACTATCCATTTGCGAAAGTAATTGTGCGGGTGCCGCTTGTTCGAGCACCAGGCCTGAAGAATAACTCGCAATGGCATCGGCGGGAGCACCCAAATTAAAGCAGCAAAGCGGAACACCACAGGCCATTAACTCATGCGCAACATAAGAAAATGTTTCCGGCCAGATTGATGGAAACAAAAAAATGTTTGCGCCGGACTGCTCTATAGTTGATGTCAGCAAGGTCCGCTCATAAGGACCTGTTTCATTCAAACAGGCTGCGGAAATGCCTGGAACCAAGGCACCAATCACGGTAACACGAATCGGCAAATGATGAGTATCAATCTCCTCGCACAACTGCTTCACGACATTCCAGCCTTTATGCCATGAAATCGATCCGACAATTCCTATATGAAGGGGTTTACTCAAATCCACCGCAATCTTGCGATGATGAAAGTGCGCTAAAGAATGTGGGCGCACCACGACCTTACTCGCATACTCCGGATAAATACGAATAAACAGATCACGTGTGCTATTCGAAAAAGCGATGATGTTATCTATCGCAGCCAATGCATTTGCCCAGGCCGCGCGCCACTCCATTAGGGATTCTGTGCCAACAGGAAAATCTATATGCAGGCGGCTGAAACAATGATTACAGGTTTCTTCATCGGGCAAATTACAAAAATTCCTTTCATTATTGATAAGAAATAAACTCGGACACAACATGAAGAAATCATGTAAAGCAATGCTTACAGGAATTTCCTTGAAATCGGGCTTATTAGCCAGCCAGCGGAGAAAGTTCATGGGTGCCCGATATGAGTAAAGATTGTTAATCAGCACACGTTCCGGCTGAATACCCGCAATAACTCGACCCCAATCGGCATAGTCGCTGAAATTCAGAGTGAGCTGATCATGGTTAGAAAGCCATTCAGCACGCAGTTCACCGGTACGGAAATCATCGAGCAAGTGCAGTACAGGAATACCGGCAGCTGTCGTATTCCTGATCAACTCACGACTATAGGCATAAGCTCCGCCCTCAATCTCATTATCAATAATAACCAAGGCTGGATGGCTGGCTTGTTTTGCCAGTACCATAAGATACAGAAAATCACGCATCGGACGAATCGGATCACGTCGAATAAAATCGTCATACTGCTCGAACAAACCCTGATAGCGTTGACGCAATATTGCCTCATTCCGATCCGCTAATTTCTGACGCTCTGATGATGAGAAAGATCCACCGTGCTCATGATACACAAACAGGTTGGGCGCTAACACATGCCGATAACCCAGTGCTTTAGCTTTTTCACACCAATCATTTTCTTCACGATAACCCTTTCCGAATACAGGATCAAACATCCCAATCTGCCTTGCTACTTCCAGACGAATAGCCATACAAAAGCCAACCCCGGTGGAAATTTCTATCGCTGCCGAATCTTCCAGTCTTGCCAGTACTCCATCCACTTCCTGCGCAGTCAACCCCTGCGGCACCGGATTATCAACGAAAAACTGCGGAAAACTACAAATTGCGCCCGCATTCGTGAATGGAGTAACACTTGCAACTCTTGGGTCCTGCAGAATCGGTGCAAACAATCGCTCCAGCCAGAATGGAGGTACCTGCACATCTGAGTTAAGCAGTACAAAATTATTCTCCACTTGCTTAAAAAGCGTGTTAACTGCGCCCACGAAGCCCAGATTATTTTCATTCAATACTAACAAGCTATTTGGAAAATCTTGCAATCGTCTTTCCAGCCATGGCTGTATGCGATCGTCTGTGCTGGCATCGTTACAAACCAGTAAACGAAATGACGTACTCCTTGCACGCTCCAGACTATCGAATAACGGCTCTAAAAATTCAAAACCATTGAAGATTGGAATCACAACATCAATTGGCACTGGCAATGGTGAAAGTGGAATAACATCGACACGCATTCGTGGTGCAGCTGCAATCGCCAATGTTGACATTGTTGTTGCATCCGCGGCTTGTGCAGACAAGGACAACTTTCGCCGCGCTGGCGCCATCTGACCCCTCAAAATCCAATTCACTATACGCAATTGCGAGCGCCAATCCAGCAGCCAGAATCCTCGCCATGCACGTTGAAACAATCGCAGCCAACGTCCCACCAGACGTAACGGGCGAGTAATGCGAAAGGAGTATGAATTTTCATAAAATTCAATAGTTTTAATCCGAGCTTGAATTTCATTATCCAACATCTGTTGCGTCTTTGTCAGCGTAGCCCTCTCCTCAGTCAAGATGCGCTTCAAGTCTTTGACTTGAAAATCCAGATAATCAGCATTAGCTTGCACTTCATGAAGTTTCGGATAGATACGGGCACGACAAACCACATCATAAAAAGTAGCAGCATTCATGCGCGCCTGCCATTTGAGGCACACTGCGCACTCGGCTGCTCTGGCCAGCTCAGGATTGCCGTGAATTGCAAATCCACTGCCTCCACCAATACGGTATATGGCAGTCATAACATCAACAAAAATAAAATTTCCGAGCTGTGCAACTTGAATCCAGAAATCCCAGTCCTCGCAGAGATCAAAATCTTCATCGAATCGCGCGCCGGCTTCGTAAGCCTGTTGACGAAACAACACGGAATGAATCGGTAAGAAATTTTCCAAATGCAGCGAAATTAAATCAAAAGGAGTCGCAAATTCACGCACAATCTTTCCGTTCAAATCAATTGCCTGCACACGTGAATAAGCAGCAATAGCCGCAGGGTTTGCAGACAAAGCTTCTACCAGTGTTGTCACGTGATCCGGATGCAGCAAATCATCATCGTCAAGAAAACCTACGAGATTCCCCTGAGCCGCCTCCAAGCCCGCATTCGCTGAAGCGCTGCGCCCCGCAGGCTCGCCATTCTGATTAATTAAATAGAGTGGAAAACGACCATAGCTTGAATCAAGATGAGTATGACTGCCTCCTTTGGCATTGACCACGATCACTTCGATGTTTGGGTAGGTTTGATTGGCCACTGAATCCAAAGCTTCGACAAGTGTCAAGCGATCCATGCTGCGGATAATAATGGTCACCAAAGGGGAAGAGTGTAGAGGGAGCATGTTCATTCAAGCTTAACAAACAGAAACACCACGTATTGGTGAAGATTCAATATATCTGAAACCACGCTTTTAATCTTTGATTATTATTCAAACTGAATTTCTCAGCTTACACAATTGTTGCCGATTATCGCATCAGTACAGTCAAAAAATTTATCGTATAATATGTTACGAGTCCGGAACATCAATTCTTCCTTCTGTTCCGTTTATGCATGAAGTCAAAGCGGATCAATATAAAAAAGAAAGCTATATCAACAAGAAACAGCCCAGGCGTTGATACGGGTTGGGATTTTAATGTATATCTTCTATCAATACCAACGATTTGAATCGCACAAAAATACTATCCTCTAAAAAAAGGAACAGCAAATCACTTTTATCATTTTCTCCCTGCTGAGCGTCTGATTCTTTTCAAGATCGATTAAATAATTACATTACCCTACAGCATTTTATCGAATGTGATACATTATCATTGCAAAAGTAATTGATATGGCGCAATAACTTAAATCAGGAGAATTAATATGATTCAACGATTTTCATATAAGGAACTACTGCGACTTACTACTGCAATTACCGTACTATTTTCATTGATTGCCTGTGCGTCACCCCCCATACCTCCAACTCAAGAATTAGCAGCTGCGGAACTCGCAATCAACAATGCCGATCGAGCACGTATTGCGGATCTCGCCTCGGCTGAGCTACGCGAGGCACGCACAAAGCTCAACGCAGCCCGGGATGCAGTCCGGCAGGAAAAAATGATCTTGGCTCAACAACTCGCTGAGCAGGCGCGTGCAGATGCCGAGCTGGCAGTAGCCAAGGCTGAAGCAGCCAAAGCTAAAGCAGTTAATGATGAAATGCAAAAAAATATCGATATCATGAAGCAGGAAATGCAACGCAACAGAGGAGTTCGGCAATGAGTACTTCAATCCATAAATTTACAAAGTTGATCACTCTCACTCTAACCCCTGTTATTTTTGCAGCATGCTCGGCAGTTCCGGAAAAACCGGTAGGTGCGGACGAAGTTAGAGACAAGCTAATACAACTGCAATCTGATTCGGAATTGGCGAGCCGTGCGCAGCTTGCGATTCAGGAAGCCGAGCTTGCCGTCCGTGCTGCCGAAACACCGATATTGCCTGAAGATATGGACCTTGGGAGGCATCTGGTGTATATGGCTGACCGTAAGGTCGATACTGCCATGTACAGGGCACAAACACGTTTGTTAGAAGATCAGCGTAAAATGCTGACTGAGCAACGCGCTAATGCGCGTCTTGATTCTCGTACGCGTGAAGTTGAGGACCTGCAACGTCAACTTGAAGCACTGAATGCAAAGAAAACAGACCGCGGCCTGGTCATAACACTGGGCGATATTCTGTTTGATACAGGGAAAGATACGCTTAAAGGTGGAGCAATTTCCCACCTTGCGGAACTAGCAACTTTTCTTAACGAGCATAAAGAGCGTACCGTGATCATAGAAGGTCACACTGACAATGTCGGCAGCGAAAATTACAACCTTGGCTTGTCACAAAGACGAGCCAATTCTGTGATGACTTATCTAGTTAGACGAGGTATAGCTCCTAATCGTATCGTGGCATATGGCAAAGGTGAGAACTTTCCCATCAGTGACAACGAATCCGCAGTCGGTCGCCAGCAGAATCGCCGCGTCGAAGTTATCATCTCAAATCCAGAGCCTTAAGAAATAAGTACAAATCATCGAAATACTGCCACCTGCATAACACAACAAGTATTGCTTGGTAGTATTTTGATGATCACGCCCAATTAGACCAGGGCTGCTAAATTTCCTTCGGTTCTGCCCCAGTAATTTAACCTCTCACAAACTCAAACTGACAACCGGACTGGGTTGGACAGGTTTGTACTGAAGCACCCCTATTTAAGCAGTCGATGATAATAATTCAGCCGCCTGGAGTTAATTTTTCCTTGTTGCACAGCCTGTATCACGGCACATCCGGGCTCTGCGATGTGACGACAGTTATTGAATTTACATTGCCCGAGGTAAGGATGGAATTCGATGAACCCCCAGGCCAAATTTTCTTCTACTATATGATTCAAACCAAATTCCTGAAAACCAGGAGAATCAATGATGGCGCTGGTCTCTTCAAGGGAGTAAAGTCGCGAATGTGTAGTCGTGTGGCAGCCGGAATCAAGTGCCAATGAAATTTCTGCGGTGGCGCGCCGAGCCTGCGGGATCAGCGTGTTAAGCAAGGTGGATTTACCCATGCCCGATTGACCGGCCAGCACACTGAGGTGGCCTGATAAATAGGGCCGTAACGCTGAAACATCCTGCAACGCGCATAAAGGCAACACGTGATAGCCTAAATCCTGGTATAGCGACAGTGTTTCCATCGCAATTTGTGTCGGTTCGACCAGATCGGCTTTATTCAACACAATCAATACCTCGATATTCTCGCTCTCCGCAGCAACCAGGCAGCGGTTTATCAATTCTTCGCTAAAGCTGGGAGTTGACGCAACGACAATAATGACTTGCGTCACGTTGGCGGCGATGATTTTTTCCTTGAACGCGTCGCTGCGATATAACAGCGAAGTGCGTGGATTAATCGCTTCGATAACCCCTTCCCCTGCGCTGGTAAGCTGGTACTCAACCTTGTCGCCGCATGCAATACCGCCTTTTTTGCCGCGCATGACACAAGAGATGATTTCGCCGCTAACTGTTTCAATCGAAAAGCTTCTGCCGAATGGGGCAATTACCTGTCCGGTTAAATACTTAGTCTGCTGCCTGGTTTTAGCGGAATGAAGGCTCAAATTGAGAATAACTTGTCGATTTTCGCCGCACAGATGAAATCATTTTCGGACAAACCGCCAATCGCATGGGTCGTGTACGTGACCACGCATTGATTGTAACCAACCAGCATGTCGGGATGATGATCTTCACGATGCGAAATCCATGCCACTGCGTTCACAAACGCCATGGTTTGATAATAATTCTTGAATTCATAGGTTTTGCTGATTTGTTTGTCCTGCAATTGCCAGTCATCAATTTGCTTCATGAAATCGGCAACTGCACTGGCAGACAACGGCGGCACACCGCCTTCACAAGGCTTACATTGTTTGGATGTTAAATCACAGACGATATTGTTCATGCTTGCTCCTGACTTTGTAAATGTGCCACCCGGATTGATGCCGGAGGATGTGAATCATAAAAAGCCGAATGCAGCGGATCTGGCGTGAGCGTCGCTGCATTATCCTGGTACAACTTGACCAGCGCATGAATTAAATCATTCGCCGATGAATTCTGTGCCGCATAAGCATCAGCCTCAAACTCATGTTTGCGTGAATAAATGCTCGATACTGGATGCAGCAAAAAGGTAAATACCGGCATCACCAGAAAAAACAGCAACAACGCCATCGCAGTCGACGGTACGGAAGCAACTTCGACACCCAAACCTTGGTAGAACCAACTCTGTCCCATCAAATAACCCAGAATCCAAAAGAATGCCAAGCTCATCGCAAATGAAATCACAATGCGTTTGATTACATGACGATGTTTGAAATGCCCTAGCTCATGCGCCAGTACCGCTTCGATTTCCGCAGGATTCAGCCGTGACAGCAGAGTATCAAAAAACACGATGCGCTTGGTTTTACCAAATCCTGTAAAATAAGCATTGCCATGATTGCTACGGCGCGAACCATCCATCACGAACAACCCACTGGCCTTAAAACCACATTTTTTCATCAGTTGCTCGATACGAGCCTTGAGGGTGGCATCTTCCAGCGGGGTAAATTTATTAAATAAGGGTGCGATCCAAGTGGGAAAAATAGCCAACACAAACAGATTGAACGCAATCCAGGCGAACCAGGCATACAGCCACCAACTTTCCCCCATTTTTTCCATCAACCACAGCACACAAAATAACAAAGGCACACCCAGTACTAAACCGAGTGCAGATTGCTTGATCAAATCGGTAAAAAACATCATCGGGGTCATTTTATTAAAACCGTACTGTTCTTCAATTACAAAAGTGCGGTAATAACTTAATGGAATTTCAGCGACACTCATAATAAAGAAAGTGCTGACGATCAGCGCCATACCATGCGCCAAAGAATCATTGAGCCAATTTGCCCAGAATTCACTCAGGATATTTAAACCGCCGCCCAGTGTAAATGCGAGTAACAGCCCTGCATGTAAGAGTATGCTTGGATATCCTGCGCGAGTTTTGGCACAGGTGTAATCCGCCGCCTTTTTATGATCAGCCAGACTGATCTGACTAGCAAATTCCTCCGGCACCCTGTCCTGATGGGTACGCACATGGCGAATATGCCTGACCGATAACCAAACCTGAGTTAACGTAGTAAGTAAAATCGCAATCAAAAAAATCAATGTAAAGGTCTGCATAATCTATAAATCGCATAAAAAGTTTATAAAAGTGACTGACTGATAACAATATGACACAATTCAACACACTGCATTCAACTATTAGATAAACAATTATGGCACAAGATAATAATAACCTCATCTGGGTCGACATGGAAATGACCGGACTCAATCCAGATACCGATCGCATCATTGAAGTCGCTTTAGTGATAACCGATGCACAGTTGAATACTGTTGCCGAAGGCCCGGTTCTGGTCGTGCATCAACCCAATGCAATACTTGATGGCATGGATAAATGGAACCAATCGACTCATTCTAAATCCGGCCTGATCGACAAAATCAAGGCATCTAAACTGACAGAAAACGAAGTAGAAGCACAGATGATCGAATTTTTAAAATTGCACGTGCCTTCGGGCACCTCTCCTATGTGCGGCAATTCAATTTGTCAGGACCGACGCTTTATGGTTCGTTCGATGCCACAGCTGGAAGCCTATTTTCATTACCGCAACCTGGATGTGAGCACTTTAAAAGAGCTTGTAAAACGATGGAAGCCGGAGATCGCAACTGGATTTTCCAAAGATGGTAAGCATGAGGCCCTGGCGGATATCTATGATTCCATTAATGAACTCAAGCACTACCGGCAACATTTCATAGTTGCCTGAGAATAGTTAAAAGATTCAGGCTTGTCGATTTATTTGATGCCCAGCATTACATTAATTTTCGAACTTTCGGGTGCTGTCCCTTTCTAAAAAAAGGATACTTAATCCTTTTTGCTAATTCATCATTCATGGAGAACAAGATGCATCTTACAAAAAAACTGCTTTCAACCGTCATCGGAACTGCTTTTTTAGTTACCCAGTTTATAACTCCAGTCATTGCTGCAGATACCGCTCAAGGTAGCAGTCAGCACGATCATGGTCACAAATGCGAACATAAAATGTCATCAGTGGATTCGAATAAGGATGGCAAAATCAGTAAAGAAGAATTTATGAAGCATCATGAAGCCATGTTTGAAAAGAACGATGCCAACAAAGATGGTTTTCTAGATGAAACAGAAAGACGCGACATGATGAAAAATATGCATAAACATATGCATGGTTATAGCAAACAGCCGAGTAACACTGATCATGCACATGAGAATGCAAAGGATTAATTGCTACAGTTGTGACTTTGACAGTGGTCTATTAATTTTTTCAAGACCACTGTCAAAGTTTTAATTTTCTAATGTCTTAAGCCGCTCGGCGCTCTGCTCGAAGCTTTCGGCTCCAATGGCTGCGGGTCCAATACGGCGACAGTCAAACCATCATCAATGAAATATTTTTTTGTCACATCGCGTATCTGCTCAGCGGTAACCGCTTTTAATTTCTCCAGAATGGTATCTGTGTCACGATACGATAATCCTGTACTTTCCAGCCTACCCAGTTGCATGGCCTGTGAAAAAATGGAATCCTGCTGGTACACATGACCAGCAATTACCTGCGCTTTTACTCGAGTAAGCTCTTCTTCCGTTACGCCCCCTTTGATAATCTTCTCGATTTCGGAACGCAGCGCTGTCTCCAATTCAGTCACTGTTTTACCAGCGCTAGGTACCGCGCTCAGAAAAAAAATGCTTGAACCACGCGCTATCGCGCCATAACCGGCACTGGCAGAATTAGCGATTTGACTCTCCCGCACCAATGACTTGTTCAGTCTGGCTGAAGCATGACCATCCAGCACCCCTTCCAATATTTCCAGTGCATAAGGTTCCCAGTCTTCATTAACATTTCTAATCGTCGGCACATGAAACCCCATGATGAGATAGGGCAACTCTGCCGACGCCTTGACAGTTATCCGTTTGGTACCTAATTGCGTCGGTTCGATTTGCGGTTTACGAGCATTAATCGCCAATAAAGGACGAGATTGAATGGAACCGTAGCTTTTTTGGGCCAGACGAAACACTTCGTCTGCGTCGACATCCCCGACGACTACCAATGTTGCATTATTGGGGGCGTACCAGCGGTCATACCATTCCTGAGCATCTTCCACAATCATGTTTTCAAGATCATTCATCCAACCTATAATAGGATTCTTGTAAGGATGGGACTGATAAGCGACGGCCATCATTCTTTCGTACAAAAGTGAGCGCGCTTGATCGTCAGTGCGTAACCTTCTTTCTTCCATCACTACTTTGATTTCCTTCTCGAATTCTTCCTTAGTGAGAACTAAGTTACGCATCCGATCGGATTCAAGTTCCATCGCCATTTGCAAATGGTTTTTATGCAATTGTTGGTAATATGCGGTGTAATCGTAACTAGTGAAAGCATTCTCACGCCCGCCAGCGGCCGAAATTTTTTTCGAAAACTCAGCATTAGGAACTTTTTTTGTACCTTTGAACATCATATGTTCCAGAACATGCGCCACACCAGTCACGCCATTGATTTCATCAATGCTGCCCGCTTTGTACCAGATTTGCGTAACCACAACTGGTGAACGATGATCTTGTTTTACAATCAATTTCAAGCCATTATCGAGCAAATATTCATGCGGATCGGCAAATGCTGATGTTGAGATCAGCAGATTTATTATCAATAATAATACGCAAATTGAACAAGAATGAAGAAAAGTGATACGGTAATCAGATTTCATTTTTACCAACCTAAAATGAGTAAACAGAATAAAATCGAGGTTTGAGAATTCCTCTGCATATTTGAGAGCCTACCAGAATGTTTAGTTTTTTTAAATCCAAAAAAAATCCTGCAGACCCGGACGAAACCTCAGCTAAACCCGTTGTCGAGCCAGAATCCAAACCAGAGGAATCGATCAGCTTTGCCAGTAAGCTTAAACAAGGTTTATCACGCACACGACAGAACCTAGGCAAACAGCTATCGAGCCTATTTAGCGGCGGCAAGATTGACGAAGAACTTTACGAAGAACTGGAAACTATCTTGTTGACCTCCGATATTGGAGTCAATGCCACGCATCAGTTACTTGAAAATTTGCGCAAACAAGTCAAGCGCGATGCACTAACAGATTCTATGCAATTAAAACAGGCGCTTAAGAAATCCCTGATTGCCATGCTGGAGCCGCTTGCTCAACCTCTGGATACTACCACGCATAAACCGTTTGTAATCATGATAGCGGGTGTCAATGGCGTAGGAAAAACAACTTCGATTGGTAAGCTTGCCAAATATTTTCAAACACAAGGTCAATCAGTGTTACTGGCTGCCGGCGATACTTTTCGTGCCGCAGCGCGCGAGCAATTAATCGCCTGGGGAGAACGGAACAATGTTACCGTAATTGCCCCGGACAGTGATCCGGGCAAAAAAAGCGATCCAGCTGCTATTATTTTTGACGCAGTCAACTCAGCCAAAGCGCGCGGTATAGATATTGTGCTGGCGGATACGGCTGGTCGCTTAACCACTCAGCTCCATTTGATGGAAGAAATTAAAAAAGTAAAACGTGTGATTTCCAAAGCTATGCCGGATGCACCACATGAGGTGTTGCTGGTATTGGATGCCAACACGGGACAAAATGCAATCACACAAGTGAAAGCCTTTAACGATGCCCTAAATGTCACTGGTCTGATCCTGACTAAACTGGATGGAACCGCAAAAGGCGGTGTAGTCGCAGCCATTGCAGGACAATATCCGGAAAACCCTCCGGCATTACGTTTTATTGGCGTTGGCGAAGGTTTGGATGATTTAAGACCATTTGATGCCGGAGAATTTGTTGAAGCACTGCTGGATTAAAAACGAACGATTCGATAACTGTAAATATGATCACCTTCAAAAATGTCTCTAAGCGTTATGCAGACGGCTACATTGCACTAAATAACATTGATCTTGCGGTGGAATCCGGTGAAATGGTATTTTTGACAGGCCATTCGGGCGCAGGTAAAAGTACATTATTAAAATTAATTGCTGCAATCGAACGCCCGACTTCAGGCGTGATCTCGATCAGCGGTCAAAATATCGCTCAACTCAAACCCGCTGCAATTCCCTATTTGCGCCGCAAACTCGGTTTCATTTTTCAAGATCACAAGCTATTGTTTGATCGCAATGTATTTGAGAATGTATTACTACCTTTGCAAATCAGTAATTTTGATAACAACACGGCAGCGTCCCGAGCGCGCGCCGCACTGGATAAAGTTGGCTTGTTAAAAAAAGAAAAAGTCATGCCCATCACATTATCCGGAGGTGAAAGGCAGCGTCTGTGTATCGCGCGCGCAATCGTTCATCGACCCATTATTCTGATTGCCGACGAACCTACGGGCAATCTGGATGTTGAATATGCCCGAGACATTATGACCATGTTTAAATCGTTCAACCAGGTAGGTGTTACCGTGCTGATCGCTACGCATGATGCCTCTCTGTTAGAAGACACGCAACATCGAATTCTGTCACTTAAACAAGGAAAACTAGCCGCATGATACGTGCATGGCTGACGCAACACGGATTTGTGTTTTTTTACACGCTCAAACGACTGGCCTCTACCCCTGTTACCGCTCTGCTCAGCATTACTGTGATGGGTATCGCGCTTAGCCTGCCAACCGGCATCTATGTGCTTATGGAAAACTTGCAATCAATGTCCGGACAAACAGCCAGTTCCCCCCAGATCAGTTTGTTTCTTAAACAGGATGCGCAGAAAGAAGATATTGATAAAATCCAACAACGCCTGCAAGCAGATTCACAGATCGTGGACTATCAGTTTATTCCTAAAGACGTTGCTCTTGCTCAGTTACAACAAAGTAGCGGGCTAACCGATATCACCACCCATTTAACCTATAACCCACTTCCAGATGCATTCATCGTCTATACTCAGGAGAAGGCATCAGATTCGCTGGAACAATTAAAATTGGCGATGCAAAGCTGGCCTGAAATTGCGCATGTACAATTTGACTCAGCCTGGGTTGACCGCCTGAACGCACTGCTTAAACTGGGACGCTCGATCGTATTCATGTTGGCTACATTGTTAAGTATTGCCATAATTGCGATCATGTTCAACACCATCCGTCTGCAAATTCTGACTAAACGTGACGAAATCGAAATATCCAAGCTGATTGGTGCAACCGACAGTTTTATTCGCCGCCCTTTTCTTTATTTCGGTGCTATCCAGGGATTGTCGGGAGGTATCGCTGCATGGCTTATCATTGTGCTGGGTATAGATGCGCTGAATGGAGAACTCCTGCCGCTGGCCCAACTGTATGAGTTTGATATACAACTAGAACACCTTTCCCTCCAAGACAGTATCAGCTTACTTTTGTTTTCTGCTTGGCTAGGATGGTTAGGCGCCCGCATTTCTGTCGCAAACCACCTCTGGCAAATCGAACCTAAATAAGTTGGGAATTTCATAGCGAAACTTTTTAAATACTTGGCACTCATAGGTTCAGAGTGCTAAAATATTTTATGCAGTTACGTTCGTTAATGAACATGTAGAATGGGGAGGTTATTATGATGACGAATGCTTTAACGCTACCAACGATGGGCGGAAGTATTGAAGGATATATTCAATCTGTTAATTCTTTTCCTATGCTTTCGCAGGAAAAAGAGGCAAGTTTGGCGCGGCGTTTACGGAATCATGGCGATATTGATGCTGCACAGCAGTTAATTTTGTCTCATCTGCGTTTTGTAGTAGCAATAGCACGAGGTTATAAAGGATATGGCCTTCCTCAGGCCGATTTAATCCAGGAAGGTAATATCGGTTTAATGAAGGCAGTTAAACGCTTCGACCCTGAACGAGGCGTGCGGCTGGTTTCTTTTGCCGTCCATTGGATTAAAGCCGAGATTCACGAATTCATTATGCGCAACTGGCGTCTAGTTAAAATCGCCACGACCAAGCAACAGCGCAAATTATTTTTTAACCTACGTAGTATGAAACATGGTTTGGATACGATGAATCCGCAAGAAGTAGAAGCAATGGCCGTTCAGTTAGGCGTTAAAACCGATGAAGTCGTCGAAATGGAAAAACGTTTCAACGGCTCGGACATTTCTTTGGAGCCCGCTTCTGATGAGGAAGACGACACATTTAGTCCAATAAGCTATCTGACGGATGGCACGGAACCCTCTCAGCTCCTAGAAAAAAAACAAACCACCAATCTGCGCGCAGAAGGATTGCAGCAATCACTTGATTGCTTGGATGAACGAAGTCGCCACATCATCGAAGCCCGTTGGTTAAAAGAAAAAGACGATACCGCAACATTACATGATCTAGCTGAGGAGTTAGGTGTATCGGCAGAGCGCGTTCGGCAGATTGAAGTCAAAGCACTACAGAAAATGCGCGGCATCATGGAAATTTCCGCATAAAGTAAGGTTTAAATTTCTCAAACAAGCACCCACTCGAACTCTCATAAAGCCTAGTGGGTGTTTCACTTGTTACAACCGGAGAGGTACCGAAGCGGTCATAACGGCGCTGACTCGAAATCAGATGGTCAGGTTTTCCTGGCACATGGGTTCGAATCCCATCCTCTCCGCCAAAGATCCAGTATCCACGAGGCTTTGCAGTATATAAAGTTGAAATTTCCATCAATTATCCCATCAAAAAGATTTTGATTTAATCATCTGATTTTGGCGATAGTTACCAGTAATCGCTCGATCCAAGCCTGATATCAGTAAATCATTTAGGTGTGCCACATTTAATTTGCAACCACTTATATTTATAAATTCCAGATATCCAGTGTCAATAACAATTTCATTTAATTTCAATTGATATCCTTGTTATGGCAATAATTGCCATTTTGTGTTATTAATTACACATTATGCGGCAAGATAAGGAGGGTTACCTATGCAAAGTATGAATATTTCTCTGCCTGATCCCTTGAAACAATTCGTGGATGGGCAGATCGCCCAGGGCCGTTACAGCAGTGCCAGCGAATATGTGCGCGAATTGATCCGCGCTGATGAGAAACGCAAAGCGGAAGAACAGCTTGAAGCTAAGTTGCTGGAAGGATTGAGTGGCCCAGAAAGCGAATTAACAGCGGCGGATTGGAGTGATATTCGCAAAGAAGCCTTAGCCAAGCTGGAAGCACGAAAGAAACAACGCTGATGCCTAAAATCTATCAACGCGCAGCAGCTAGGCGCGATCTGGTAGAGTATTTCGTTTATCTTTCGGAAAATGCGAACCTAGAAACAGCTGAACGCTTTCTGGCACAGACAGAAGCCAGCTTCAATGTTCTGGCTAAACAACCCCTGATCGGTGCACCATTAACGCTACGCGATCCAACATTAACGGGCATACGCAAGTGGCGAGTTAAAGACTTTGATAATCACCTAATCTTCTATCTACCACATCATGACGGTATATCGGTCGTGCGTGTATTACATGCGGCACGTGACTGGTGGAGCTTATTGGGAATCGAAGCTTAGTCGAGTTGGAGCGATCCATAAAACCGCTGTCTGCCATGCATCAAGAGTTAGAAGATACCTTTGCAAA
>NZ_PXXU01000239.1 GCF_003011925.2 Nitrosomonas supralitoralis | reverse complement strand
GGCCATGCGCTTAAAACCAAACAGCTTCTTAAGCACTGGATCATGGCGTGTGATTTCTACATGTTCAAACCGATTGGCACCACACCATATGGATAGCATGAACTGCAGAATCAACTGGTGCGGCGCATAACCTCGATTACTCCCAGGCTGTGGTAAGTCACATGATTCAACTGCGCTGGAAAAACCTATGCGATCTAACAG
>NZ_PXXU01000238.1 GCF_003011925.2 Nitrosomonas supralitoralis | reverse complement strand
TAAACCTTCGGGAGTCCCCCGGCTGAGCCGGGGGTTTACCTGTTATTAATTAATATGCCTATGAACTGTTTTCAGTATTTTCTGCTCAAATGCTTTGAGATCAATAACATAAGGAGATTGAATCATGAGAGCGCTGGAAACCAGCTTGCTGGAGTGGCAGAAACGATATGGAACGGAAGAAGCCTGTGCGCAGGCACTGACGAAGCAACGCTGGCCGGAAGGA
>NZ_PXXU01000237.1 GCF_003011925.2 Nitrosomonas supralitoralis | reverse complement strand
CGAAAGGTATTTGTTAATGTTCGTGGTAAAGGCCTGTTTCGCGTGAGTCTGAATGGAGCAGGCGCGGTTGCATCTTCGCTGAACACAACCTTATCATTACTTACAAATGAAAATATTCAATTCAGTGAGTTTCAAATATCGCCTACCTATGCAACAGATTCCACAATCGTGGGTGCAGCAAGAGAAGGTATCTATAAATCAGTGGATGGCGGTTTAACCTGGTCAGTAGCAGGATTTCCCGATA
>NZ_PXXU01000236.1 GCF_003011925.2 Nitrosomonas supralitoralis | reverse complement strand
TTCTCAGTATCGTTATAGCGTGATCGTCACCAATATAGACTTGCCTGCAGCAGAACTTTGGCGTTTATATCGTGGTCGTGCAGATTGTGAAAACCGCATCAAGGAACTGAAATATGACTTTGGCGGAGATAGCCTCAATCTCAAGAACTTCTGGGCTACCGAGGCGGCTTTGTTGACGGTCATGATGGCTTACAATTTAATGAGCCTGTTTCGTCAGGGGGTAATGAGAAGCAACACCGTTTCTG
>NZ_PXXU01000235.1 GCF_003011925.2 Nitrosomonas supralitoralis | reverse complement strand
GGTGGGTCAGGCTCCGGTACTGGCATTATTGGGGAGTCTACATACTTTGAAAAAAGTAGACTGGGATTCAACCTTGATTAAGAGAGAACCCTATGTTGCGGAAATTATTACAACGAAAGGAAATAATATAAAAACTTTTCCGCAGATATGGATCGATCGTACCTGCAATGCACGGCATCGTCTAATTTCATCAGATCAACCAGAGGCGGTCAAGTTACTTAATATTGATCTATTTGCTTTATTGAATGCG
>NZ_PXXU01000234.1 GCF_003011925.2 Nitrosomonas supralitoralis | reverse complement strand
AATGGGTGAGGCTCCGGTGCTGGCATTATTGGGGAGTCTGCATACTTTGAAAAAAATAGACTGGGATGCAACCTTGACCAAGAAAGAACCCTATGTTGCTGAAATTCTTACAGCGCAAGGACATAATATAAAAACTTTTCCGCAGATATGGAGAGATCGTACCTGCAATGCACGGCATCGTCTAATTTCATCAGATCAACCAGAGGCGGTCAAGTTACTTAATATTGATCTATTTGCTTTATTGAATGCT
>NZ_PXXU01000233.1 GCF_003011925.2 Nitrosomonas supralitoralis | reverse complement strand
GGTTGGAGGCATTACACGACTGGCTGGTGCAAACCCGCGCTCAGACAGCAAATGAGGGTGGCTCCGCCAAAGCCTTGGATTACACACTGAAACGTTGGGTCAGTCTGATTCGCTATGCACAAACCGGCCACCTGCCAATTGACAACAATCCCGTAGAAAACATCATTCGACCCATCGCGATTGGAAAAAAGAACTGGCTGTTCACGGGCTCAGAACGCGCCGGTCAACGTGCAGCAGCCATTCAAACCCTATTG
>NZ_PXXU01000232.1 GCF_003011925.2 Nitrosomonas supralitoralis | reverse complement strand
TGCTGGCCGCCAACCATTACCGGATCACTTGCCACGCATTGAGCACCGGCATGAGCCGGAATCCGGTCAATGCAGTCAATGTGGCCACAATCTGGTTAAGATCGGTGAAGATGTTAGCGAACAGTTGGATGTGGAGCCCGCAAAGTTCTTCGTTCACCGTCACATCCGCCCACAATATGCTTGCAAGACTTGCGAAACCGTTACCGCCGCGCCTATTCCGTCAGCCATTATTGATGGCGGCATGGCAGCACCCGGCCTG
>NZ_PXXU01000231.1 GCF_003011925.2 Nitrosomonas supralitoralis | reverse complement strand
ATGTTTACTTGCAGTTGCACGAAATAATGCCTGTATAACCAGGCTCCTGGTCATTCTCTCATTCATGGCATAATCTACCAGTTCTCCATTAAACAGATCCTTTACGCCAGCCAAATACAGCCAACCTTCGTATGTAGGGATGTAAGGGATGTCACTGACCCACACTTTACCAGGTGCGTTAACAGCAAATCCCGGTTCAAAATATTGGGCGCAACCGTTAAATTCTGTTTAGAATCGGTTGTCACCTTGAATTTCAGTTTT
>NZ_PXXU01000230.1 GCF_003011925.2 Nitrosomonas supralitoralis | reverse complement strand
TTTATCCTGATGTGATTGAAAGAAGCTCGTAATCAGCAAGAACACTTTAAAGAACTGCTAGCTAAAGGTATTATTGAATCGCCCCGGATTTACCGATGAATTGTGGACTGTTCCTTTTAATGCACCCGTACCATCAGAATGCACTTTGATGCGAATGATTTGTTGCTGCTGCAACTGCTCAAAAACCTTTTGCAGCATACCACTTCAATGTTAAAAATAAGGGCTAACAGATACAAATATTTATACCCACTAAGCTTCTAATATAACT
>NZ_PXXU01000023.1 GCF_003011925.2 Nitrosomonas supralitoralis | reverse complement strand
GGCGTTGTTGAATAAATCAAAATGAGCCCAATGGCTCCGTTCTGCCGTTAATTGTTAGAATTTTACAGACACCGGCATACCTAAATTGGTCATTCTGTTGAGTGCAGACGCACTAATCCACGCTTCTGTTTTTTGCTGTGGGACTGCACGCGCTTTCATGGCTTTGCCAAAAATGCGCTTGTAGCGTTGCACGGCAAGTTCGGCATAGTTGCGCAAACCATATCCTGTCTTCTTTTGCCAAGCAATGCGTCCATGCTGGTCAATCACTTTGATATGACCGTCTCGCTGGGTGTCGCCTGCAGCTGAACGGACAGCAGTCTTGTGTGGTGGAATGATCACTTGTGCATTAGGTTGCTGATTCAAAACCGCATGGGAAATCGGTTCGCCATCATAGGCACCATCGGCGATAAAGGTCTCAAAAGGCGTATCAATTTGGGCAAGCAAATCCGGGATTGCAGTGGGGTCGCCTATTTCAGGTGGGGTGAGTTCGCACGCCAACAGTTGATGATTTTCATCAACTGCAAGATGCAGCTTCCGCCATGTACGACGAGCAGGAACACCGTGCTTTTCCTGGTGCCATTCGTCCTTGCCGTAAACCTTGAGACCGGTTGAATCAACAATA
The DNA here is from genome assembly GCF_003011925.2 of Nitrosomonas supralitoralis. Classification (GTDB taxonomy): domain Bacteria; phylum Pseudomonadota; class Gammaproteobacteria; order Burkholderiales; family Nitrosomonadaceae; genus Nitrosomonas; species Nitrosomonas supralitoralis. The sequence continues at coordinate 55,355 of NZ_PXXU01000023.1, read as the reverse complement.
ACAAGACTACCCGGTTCCATCGCTTTGGTTAGGGTATGCCGAGGTAACTTAATGCTGCGCTTGGACAGGCTACTGAAGTCAGGAATGGTGATGTCAACTTTCATGATACCGGCAAGCGAGTTCATAAAACCTTCGGTTTGACGTAAGGGAAGATGAAAGACCTGGCGGATAAATAGAGTTGTTTCTATGGCGAGATTAGAATATTCCTGCGGCCTGCCGCGAGCTCCCGTTCTGGTGGGACGCCACTCAGCGATTGCCGCCCCCGTAAACCAAATCGTGATATCACCCCGTCGCCGCAATCCGTTGTTATACTCATGCCAGTTCGTCACTTTATAACGAGATTTTTCGATCTTATGACGGCGGCTCTCGTTGTGTTTGTAAGGCATTGGCTTCTCTGCAAGTGAAATCCTGCAGAATTATGCCAGATGTGCCATCTTTTTACCGACAGTTCGATTTATTCAACAACACCGGAAATGTACCCGCATGGCAGCATAAACGGTTCTGCTGAAAAAAAACGGCTATATTTGATTTTTCAGCCAGCTGTTCTTAAACAACGTTTAAATTCACTTTTCGTTAAAAATAATTTTTTGATGTGTGCTGGTTTTCATGGAGTCCGACGTTTTGTAAAATTTGGTCTAATCGGCTAGTGTCCACGAAACTGTGCCAAATATGTGTATTTGCGCTTAATGCGATAAAGCCGTTGCTCGCCGATAAGTTTAATTTATTCAACAACGCCATGGTGATTGTGAGCCCGTAGGCAAAGGTATTTCAGAACTCCGAATGTTCTTCGGGTCCGGATACCGAGTTTATTTTGGTGAAGATGCCGATAATATCGTTGTTCTATTGTGTGGTGGTGATAAAGACAGTCAGGACCGAGATATCAAAAGTGCTAAGGAATATTGGAAGGATTATAGAGGCAATGGCTAAAAAACGTACCTACAGAACATTGGATGAAACTGAAGAAATGTATTACCGTAATCATCCTGAAGAGATTGATGGTTATCTGTCTATTGCTTTCGAAGAATACGCAAAGGATAGTTGTACTGCGGCTTTGCTCTCTCAATTACGTATGATTGCTCGCGTCAAAGGTATCTCAGCATTAGCACAGGAAACAGGGATTACACGTAATGGTATTCAAAAAGCTCTATCAGAAGAAGGAAATCCCAGGTTTGAAAGTATTAATGCAATTATGAATGCTATGGGATACTGTCTTACACCGCAAAAATTAGATGTTCATGCGAAGTAGTGTTCAGGTTTAGAAAGCCGCAAACTTTTTACTGTAATTCGTTACCGATTTAACATAATATACATTATCGGCAATTGATATCGTAGGTGCTTTAGGAGAGAATCCGTTTTTTTGGGTAATTTCTGCTTTATGTTTCTGAACATTTTTCTATGTGGATCACTGAGTGATTTTCTAACTGTACGGTAAAAACAAGAATAATTTTTCATTATCGACATACATGTTTTTTCGGCATCGACATAATGCTAGTACTTGCACCCGTATAAAAACGTATGTCAAAAAGTAAATTCCTTATCTGCGAGACAAGCTAGACTTATTTTTTTGATACCCTTCTGGATCAAAAAAGGTAGCTCGAACAGTCCAATTTCCGTTCGGTTGAAGCTCTTTGACAGTCTTAGCACCCTCACTTTGAAAGTCATTGACTACTTCATCAACTTCATCATTTGGAATATCTGTCAACGCGCGTTCTTTTTGTGTAGGCAACATAGGTATAACTCCTGTATTTAAAGTTGAAGATCTTCTACAGCTTTCTTTCGGGCGTCAGAGAATGCTTTATTTCTTAGGAAAAATGTTATTGATTCCGGATCAATGCCGCTTATTTTTAGCCATTGCTTCAATCGATTTTCGTTAAATCTATCTACAACCCCATCCGGTTTCCAAAATTTTCGGAGCTTTTCGATTTCACTCGTCTCTGCTGTGAAGTCTCCGTGCAGTTCATCAAAGAAATGACGTTCGTCTTTGAAATCACTTGGTGCATACAATACCTTATGATTGAAATTGAGAGTGATGAAAAAGCACACTACCAAAAATACCGGGAAAAGCATAACGTACCAAACAAAAGTACTTTGCACCGCACCATTTAGCACTGGTAGAACCACTGTCGCAGCTATTTCTGCCAGTCCAGCAAAAATAGCTATCATAGTAAGTGGATTTTTCACTTGCTGAAGCGATTCTTTGATTCCCATGTTTTTAGTAATCCTTATATTCAATATCTATTCATTCCGAAAGCATGCCATATGTTTTTAAATTAAACTATTTCAATATTAAAAAATACATTTTGTTTCAGACAAGTATATAGCCCTACCATGTTAAAATCTATTCTGCTTAAGCATATTGAAACAGAATATTGATTATCATGTGGGCGTGTTCAAAGAATTTAAAATCACATCTCTAACCGCTTTAGAGCAATAATTTGATCGACTTGGAAAGCGCAATAGCTTAAAACCGGCAGTTACACATGCTTTCTCTACATAGCTGCTTTTGGCACGTGCTTCGCGCCGAATATGGTTTCGATCGTCCAGCACGATAACGGCAATTACTGAGAGTGTGCGCTTCTCACATAGGATGTAATCAAAATGTTTAGGGGGTATTCGATAGATAGCAGCATTACTATTTTGAATAGTAAAAATCTCATCCGGTGTAAGTACGTCATTAATACGCACCTTCGCAAATATTTCATAGTCTTTTGATAGGGATTCTTTTAACGCCACAAAAAAAGAATACTCGGTACTTGAAAGTATTTCCTCAAGAGATTCATATTTAGAATGTCTTGATTTGGAATGGAATTTGAAAGATGTAATTGTTTTAATAATAATTGTAATTATGTTCATAGCTAAGCACTATTCTTACAGGAAACAAATATGATTATCGGCATGGATCATATTACTTTAAAGGCTTTTGGATATGAATTGAGAAATAAAACAATGATTACATTCAATTGTTAGTGCATAAGAGTGAAGAAGTGTTTGCTAGATCCATCGAACTACCTCAAGACTTTCAACTACGATTTGTTTTCTCAACCTCTCTTTAAAGAAGAAAGAATGACTAACAAAGAAGCCTATTTACACAAAATGCACGTCCAGCTCAAAGATGTGGAGGTGTTAATATAAACGCGGTGAAAGGTACGATCTCGGGGCCTATGCTGATGCTCAAATCGATATGGATAGGTATATCCGCGAACTTGAATCAGATCGCGATGAAATGAAAAATAAATATGAAGCTGTGAAAAAATACAGCGAAGATTTAAAGCGCAATCAATCGTTTTGAAAAAGAAAATTTGATTAATAATACTGTACTAGCTAACCAAATGTTTTTCTGGTTGGGGAACATCAGTCTTGTCGACATTATGTTCTTTTGTTTTAAATTTAGCCCATACTAAATCATCCATATCGGCGTTCAGGCCATTATTTTCGTTACTGTTGTCAGCTGTCAGTACAAGCTCAGTATAAAGTGGAAAATGATCCGAACCGATGTTGCTGAGTCTTTTTAAATTCTGAAGCGAAAAGTGTTTGCTGTGAAACAGATGATCTAGCGGCCAGCGTAAGAACCAATAATCTGCATGAAAAGTATTAAACATGCCACGGCCTACTCTTGGGTCAAGTAATCCACTGATTTTTCTGAACAACCGCGTAGTTTCAGACCATGCCACATCATTCAAATCCCCAGTCACGATAACAGGTACGTTGGTATCGGCCACACTTTTGGCGACGATCACAAGTTCTGCATCACGTTCTGAAGATTCATCATTTTCAGTTGGACTGGGTGGTGCAGGATGTAGAAAATGAAGGCGGACTCTATCCCCGGATGGCAGAAGTGCTAGTGCGTGCATTGACGGCTTGTCCGGCTCGACAAGATATTCAATTTGGCTATTCATCATTAAAAACTTGGAATAGACATGCATGCCATAGAGATTATCCAGTGGGCATTTGATCGTGTAGGGGTAATCAGCTTCCAGAATATCCAATTGCTTTTGCCACCATATATCCGATTCCAGCGTTACCAGAATATCAGGTTCAAACTCACGAATCAGGGCAATCAATGCTTTTGCATTCCGATTAGTCATCAGGACATTGGCGGTAATAATTTTAATCCGCCTTTTGTTATCTGAATCGTTTGCTCCCTCCACTTCCAGCGGGAATCCTCGCGTATAAGGAACAATCCACCAAGCTTGGTAGGCTAAGCAAAACAATGCAATCACAATTATTGCCCATGTTTGAATCGATGATAAGTCGAGCAGCATCAATTCCAGGAAAAGTATAATCAGCAATGCCAGAAAAAGTTGTAATCTTGGAAAATCAAGACCGCGTATCCACCATGCTTCATGGCGACTGAACGGCAGTGTTGTCAGGATAACTAATATTACAGTTATGATCTGGAAGGTGCTTAACATTAGTTGAATTGTACCTAATTGCTGTAGAGGTTGCGGTCTGGTCTGACAGTTACCCAATTTGGCAAAATCCACTATCAGATTAAGATCATTTGCTCAAAGTAGTGATTTTATCCTGCTGAATCACGTTTTCATCAAATAATGTTTGACCATAGCACACTCTTCTTACATGAGTACAATCATCGTTGTAGCAAACTTGCTAATTATTCAGATCGACTTGTAAAGTGCTTTGACTGCCATAGCTCAAAGTGTGAGCAATTTGGATCTCCCGTAAGTTCGATAATCAGATCAAGTCTGAGCTACTACAAATAGGTATAGAAGCAGTTAAGATATTGAGTTTTTATTTTCGCATGTCAGGAAATAATTTTTCGTGTATTTCTTGTAATATATAAATTTCCTGTAGTGCTTCTACTGGAAAGCCCTGTCGGTTCCTATCTTTGTCAACAATAAGCAATTTATTGATATATTGATAGATTTCAATGTATCCCCAGTGTAATTTGAGCATTTCAGCGATTCTTGGATAATTCTTATCCAGTAACGATTCTTTATCGCCTAAAAAAGTCCCAAAATCATTAATCGAGTTTTTTAATGACATATACAATTACCTCCAGCATCCAAGTTTGTTTCAACGATTATAGTAGCTAATCCTTCATCAGAGTCTTTTAAATAAAACAGTTTCTATGCATTATTTCGCTCAAATACCGATCTATTGCAGTATAAAATACTTCTGTTTCAAACTGGAACGAAACATTAATTTTACAAATTTCAGAAAAATCACTTGGTCAGCGGCCAACCAATCAATAGAACCGTGACGGTGACAATGCCCGCGACGATATTCATCGGAATGCCGGCTTTGATAAAATCGGTAAAACGATATTCGCCAGGTCCATAGACCATCATATTGGTTTGGTATCCCAGAGGTGTCGCGAAACTAGCGGAGGCTGCCATCATGATGGCAAATACAAAAGGCACATTGTTCAAGTCGGCTTTCTCAGTGATTTCCAGTACAATCGGCAGCATTAAAAGCGCTGCAGCATTATTGGTAATGATTTCAGTCAGCAATGAAATAGTTATGTAAGTCAGAATTAACAGCACCCATGGTGTACCTCCACTGAGGTCAACAATATTTTCAGCAAGATATTTGGCAACACCGGTTTTTTCCAAGGCCATGCCCAGTGAAAACGATGCTGCGATCGTAATGATGACTTTTAAATCAAGACTTCTTTCGGCTTGATTGGCAGTGCAGCAACCGGAAAGAATCATCAAACCGGCACCCATCAACGCAGCATTTAGCATAGTAATCACTTCAAAGCTTGCGGCTGTGATTACGCCCAATAAAATCATCCAGGCAACATAAGCGCGCTCATGACGCGGCGTTTCCGTATTCAGGTCATTAACAAGCAAAAAATCCTTGTTATAGCGCTGTCGGGTTACAAAAGCCGGTCTTGCTTCCAGCAATAACGTATCCCCTGCTTGCAGAATAATACTTCCGAGATTACCTTTGATACGCTCACCGTTCCGCGCTACGGCCAAAACTGCCGCACCATAGCGGGCCCGGAATCGAGCATCGCGGATGGCATATCCCACCGCAGTACAATGCGGCGACACCACTGCTTCGACCAGGCGCCGTTCAGGATGCCGATCTGCAAAGGTTTGCGCTTGCCCTTCCTCGGCAGATGGGACAATGCCATTAATCCGCAGCAAATCTGATATTGCGTCGGTATCGCCGGCGAATACCAAACGATCCCCGCCTTGAAGCACTTCATCAGCAGTTACAACGGGCAATACAGTGCTGTTACGTTCAATTTCAATCAAATATACGCGCTGCAAATGCCTTAACCCGGCTTGTTCAATCGTTTTTCCGACCAAGGGCCCATCAGACGCGATGGAAACTTCCAGTGTAAATTCGCGTAGATTGGAGAAAGCCTGGCCTTGATTGCGGTCTGGTAATATTTTAGGGAAAAATAGCCACATAAATAAAAAACCAACTATCGCTACCGGTATCCCAACCGCAGTGATCGAAAATAAGGAAAAGCCTGGTCCACCGGTCAGTGCCTGATATTGGCCGTTGACAATCAGATTGGTGCTTGTTCCGATCAGTGTCACTGTACCTCCGAGAATTGCCGTATAACTCAGCGGGATCATAAGCTTGGAAGGTGAGACTCCGATTTTTCGCGACCAACTATAAATTGCCGGTATCATTGTAGCCACCACCGGCGTATTGTTAAGAAAGCTGCTCAAAAATGCAATCGGCCAGAACATGCGATTCAGCGCTGCGCGATGAGTCGCAGGTCTGCCCAATAACGTGTTGACCAGCAGGTCAATCGCACCGGACGCATGCATACCGGCTGCTACCACAAACATGCCCGCGACCGTAATTAAGCCGGAATTACTAAAACCGCTTAATGCATCGGAACTGCTCAGAATCCCGGTTGCACTCAATATCGTCAGCGCCCCAATCATGATTAAATGAGGCCCAACCCGAGTAGAAATAAGTGTTGCCAACACAGCAACACATAACCCTAAAGTAAACCAGCCTTGCCATTCCATATATTTTACGTTCCAAGCAAAAGTGTGAAATATACAGCAGTTAATACTATGAACATAAATAATTAATTATTATAAAGATATGATCACAACTTATATGCTGTTCCGCGCGAAGTGATTAGGGCATTGAATTCTTTATACTGTGAGGTTATCTGCTAATCAGATAAACTTACAAGGATAGCGATCAATATTAATTGATCAATTTGCTACTTATCGGCGTGAATTAAAGAAACTTTTGCCGGATTGATCATTTTAAGAAACACTGTAAGGACATCTTATGCGTGAAATTTTTATTGCAAGTTGGTTGATACTAGCCTTCACGACGTCTAGTTTTGCACATCAACACATTCGCCCGGGATTATGGGAAGTCACCACTCGTTCAGATCTTTTGGCATTAGTGCCACATATTCCATCAGAGCAAATGCAGCAACTCAGCGACCTCGCTCGTCGGTATGGCCTGAAGCTACCCGAAATTGAAAATGGCGCAGCTACGTCAAAAGTTTGTATCACCGAAGAAATGGCTAAACAGGAAATTCCTACTTACTTTTATGAAAATCGCTCTGGTTGTACAGTTAAAAATGCCTTCCGAACTGGTAACCGTTATCAGCTCGATCTGGTATGTTCCAATCAACATTTTCAAGGAGATGGCTTTGCCGAAGGTAGTTTTATCAATCCGGAAAACTTCACGGGAAATACCGAATTCGACAGTACCGTCGGTGGTAATCCGGTACATGCATCAGCTGAAACCTCAGGTCGCTGGGTAGGTGACCGCTGTACAGCGGTCAATCCCCTGCAATGAAAAATTGAATCGCAGTGCTTTACATCGACTTTTGAGACTTGGCATCTTCCTACCACTTTTCATCCCTGATGAGCGGAAAATTTATCTCATTCGATTGAAATTTTCGTGTAACTCGAAGGTGATAGCACGTGCAATGATTTGTTTACTTTTCAAGTAGCGGACTCATTGGGTATTCCAGTGCTTCTTTCATTGTCATCAGAGACAATACCGCTTCCCGTCCATCGATGATCCGATGATCGTAGGACAAGGCAAGATAATTCATCGGGCGTATCACAATTTGTCCATTTTCGACTACGGGTCGTTCCTTGGTGGCGTGGATACCAAGGATTGCGCTTTGGGGCGGATTGATGATCGGAGTCGAAAGCATGGAACCAAATACGCCACCATTGGTAATTGTAAATGTGCCACCGCTGAGTTCTTCAATGCTCAGCTTTCCGTTTTGTGCCCGTTTAGCAAATTCTCCAATCTGCAACTCAATTTCCGCCAACGTTAAACGATCTGCGTCGCGAATGATAGGTACCACCAGTCCACGAGGACTACCGACAGCGATGCCGATATCGTAGAAATCGTGATAAATGATCTCATTGCCTTCAATCGAGGAATTAATAATGGGATATTTTTTGAGTGCGGCTATGACAGCTTTGACAAAAAACGACATAAAGCCCAGTTTTATACCATATTCCTTTTCAAATTCAGTTTTGTAACGTGCACGGAGATCTATGATCGCTTGCATGTTGACTTCATTGAAAGTGGTAAGAATCGCCGCAGTAGATTGCGATTCTACTAGGCGTTCCGCAATTCGCTGTCGTAGCCGTGACATGGGAATTCTGCGCTCTGTACGCTCATTTGCTGTAGAAGTAACGATGGCTCCAGGCTTGGCTTCAATTTCCAAGGATGTGCTGGATTTACGCTGTACATACGCTTGTACATCTTCTTTGGTAATACGACCGCCCATACCGGTTCCTTTTATCGCGGTCATTTCTGTGGCTTTAAGGTTGATTTCCTCCGCTAATTTGCGCGCAGCCGGCATCAGCATGGGCGTTGCTTGATCAATATCTTCAGCATTAGAGTTTTCTGTTTTTTTCTCAGTAGTACTCACTGTTTCTTCAGCATCAGATTCTTTTGTACCTTTCCCAGTAGTCTTCGTTGTTTCTTTTTTTGCGGCGGTGATTGATTTATTATCATTCTCCGATTGATCAGGTTTAGTATCGTTAGCTTCGGTTTCAATCATGCCGATGACTTCACCACCGGTCACAATAGCGCCGTCATTTTTTAGCACTTTGGTCAATACGCCTGCACTGGGAGCGGGTAATTCCAGCACGACCTTGTCAGTTTCGATATCGATCAGATTCTCTGATCGATTGACATAGTCTCCCTTTTTTTTAAGCCAGGAAACTAGAGTAGCCTCAGCTACGGATTCAGATAACTCGGGTACTTTGACTTCGACTAGCATGATGTCCTCTTTCTAGATTTTATCTCTGAATGCTGCCACAATTAATTCATTCTGCGTAAATTTATGTCTTGCCATATAGCCAACGGCCGGTGAAGCTGAAGAAGCACGCAGTGCGTAGCCCAACTCCTGATCAGGCCGCATATGACGCAGCAGATAATGCTGGATGCGATGCCATGCCCCTTGGTTGCCAGGCTCCTCCTGGCACCAAATGATATCTTTGGCATTGTTGAAACGGTTGATTTCAGCTTGAAATTCCTCATGTGGGAACGGATACAATTGCTCCAGGCGAATAATCGCTATATCTTTAATATCGTGTTCATTTCGGTAAGCCAATAATTCATAGTATATTTTTCCGCTGCAAACGATAATCCTCTTAATAATTTCCAGATCCAAGTTGTCGGCTTCGGGAATAACCGGATAAAAATATCCATGCGCCAGCTCATCCAGACTCGATATCGATTCTTTATGACGTAGCATGCTCTTGGGGCTCATGATTATCAACGGTTTGCGTATCGGTCTGATCATTTGCCTGCGAAGCAAATGATACATTTGTGCGGGTGTCGAGGGTACACAGACCTGAATATTGTAATCCGCGCATAGCTGCAGAAAACGTTCTAATCGTGCGGAAGAATGCTCTGGGCCTTGCCCTTCGTAACCGTGCGGCAACATCATCACCAAACCGCATACACGCCCCCACTTGGCTTCACCCGAAGCGATAAACTGATCAATCACCACCTGAGCACCATTGGCAAAATCGCCAAACTGCGCTTCCCAGATTACCAATTCGTTGGGCTGCGTCGTAGCATAGCCGTATTCAAAGCCTAATACAGCCTCTTCCGACAGCATTGAATCAATCACGACGAAGTCCGGCTGGTCTGGATATAGGTGGCGTAACGGTATATAAATAGGTTCGTTTTGATCTTCAACTATCTGGTCATGCAAAACCGCATGCCGGTGAAAGAATGTGCCACGCCCCGAGTCCTGTCCGGATAATCTTACCGGGTAACCATCCTTCAGCAAAGTTGCGTAAGCCAGACTTTCCGCCATTCCCCAATCCAGCGGTAATTCTCCTTTGCCCATCAAACGTCGATCAGCAATTATCTTCTCCACCCGAGAATGCAGTTTAAAACCTTCAGGAATATCCGTCAGCCTTATGGCGAGCTGTTTCAGTACTTGCATCGCAACACCGGTTTTAATTCGCTTATTCCATTTAAAAGGCTTTAAGAAGGGTTCCCAATTGATAGCATACGGAGATTTATAGTCGTAAAAAACTGCCTTGTTTGGATTGACACCTTCATCCATGGCGTCAAGATACGCTTGAATGAGATTATCTGCATCTTCCTGCTTGATGACGCCTTCGGCGATCAGCTTATCGGCATAGCACTGGCGTGTACCGGGATGCTGGTTGATGATCCGATACATTCTCGGTTGCGTCACCATCGGCTCATCTTGTTCATTGTGACCAAGACGACGGAAACATACCATATCAATTACGACATCCTTATGAAATTTCATGCGAAAATCGAATGCTAGTTCAGCCACCATCACGACCGCTTCCGGGTCATCGCCATTGACATGAAAAATTGGCGCTTCAATCATTTTGGCGACATCGGTGCAATACAACGTGGAGCGGCTGTCGCGTGGATCCGATGTGGTGAATCCGATTTGATTATTAATGATAATATGAACCGTTCCACCGGTACCATAGCCGCGGGTCTGCGATAGATTCAAAGTTTCCATTACTACGCCCTGCCCCGCAAACGCTGCATCACCATGAATCAATACCGGCAACACGCGATCTCCCAGTTTGTCGTTTAACAGATGTTGGCGTGCACGCACTGAACCCTCGACCACGGGATTAACAATTTCCAGATGTGAAGGATTAAAGGCCAATGCTAAACGTACGATACCTTCAGGCGTTTTGATGGCAGAAGAAAAACCTTGGTGGTATTTTACGTCACCCGACGGCAGGTCTTGCGGTTGTTTTTCTTCAAATTCACGAAACAGATCGGCGGGCATTTTCCCCAGAGTATTCACTAATACATTGAGGCGAGCGCGATGTGCCATACCCATTACAATTTGTTGAATTCCCGCTTTCCCCGCACGGTGAATCAAGTTATCCAGCAACGGAATCAGACTCTCATTACCTTCGCCGGAAAAACGTTTCTGCCCCACGTAGCGAGTGTGCAGATAATTCTCCAGCCCCTCTGCTGCGGTAAGTCGTTCAAGGATATGATGCTTAACTTCAATTGAAAAACCCGGATTGGAGCGTTGCCCTTCCAATCGCGCCTGTATCCAACGTTTTTGCTCAACTGAAGAAATGTACATATATTCAGCACCAATCGAGCCGCAGTAGGTCTCGCGCAGGATCTGCAAAATTTCCCGCAACGAAGCACGATCAGGACCCACTAAGGAACCAGTATTAAATACTTTATCCATATCCGCTTCGGTAAGCCCGAAATGCGCAGGATTCAATTCGGGGATGGTCAATTGCTGCTTGAGCCCGAGAGGATCAAGATTGGCTTGATTAAGACCGAGACCGCGGTGCATGTTAATGAGCTGCAGCACTGCCACTTGCTTGCGATCATCAGAATCAATCGACATTACTTCCGGCAGTGCGGCTTGAATTTCTATGCCGGAAGATTTCATAGCCGTAGCAGTGGCAACATTATTCACTGGCGGTTTAGTACTAATTTGATTCTGCTGATTGGCCAGTTTATCGAAGTATTCACGCCAGGCTAATGCGACAGAATTAGGATTATGCAGATATTCTTCATAAACCGCTTCTATGAAACCAGCGTTAGTTCCAGACAAAAGAGTATCGTCCATCAACGGCTTGCTCATATATTTATCAAGAATAACTATTTTTGCGAAAACGAGATGGGAATATCCCGCATGACTGGGCCGGTATATAGCTGACGTGGGCGTCCGATTTTATAATCTGGATCAGAAACCATCTCACTCCATTGTGCCACCCAGCCAACCGTTCTTGCCATCGCAAAAATCGCGGTAAACATGCTTGTGGGAATGCCTAATGCGCGTTGCACGATGCCGGAATAAAAGTCGACGTTAGGATAAAGCTTGCGCGAGATAAAATAATCGTCTTCCAGTGCTATTTTTTCGAGTTGTAGCGCAAGTTTGAACAACCGATCATTATGTAACCCCAATTCATTCAGAACTTCATGACAAGTTTCGCGCATCAGCTTCGCCCGTGGATCCATGTTCTTGTAAACGCGATGACCAAAACCCATGAGCCGATAATTATCTTCTTTATTTTTTGCGCGCTGTATAAATTCATCAATGCGCGAAACATCGCCAATTTCTTCCAACATACGCAAGCAAGCTTCGTTTGCTCCACCGTGCGCGGGACCCCATAAGCATGAAATACCCGCAGATACACATGCAAAAGGGTTAGCACCGCTGGAACCCGCCAGGCGCACGGTCGAGGTGGAAGCATTCTGTTCGTGATCCGCATGTAAAATCAATATCCGATCTAATGCACGTACAATCACTGGGTTGGCTTCGTATTTCTCTGTCGGCACAGAAAACATCATATGCAAGAAATTTTCAGCGTAACTCAAGTGATTTTGCGGGTAAACAAACGGTTGCCCAATATTGTATTTATACGCCATCGCAGTAATCGTCGGCAGCTTTGCAATCAGCCGGAATGCGGATTGCTCACGATGTACCGGATCGGAAATATTCAATGCATCATGATAAAAAGCAGATAAAGCACCGACCACTCCTACCATCACTGCCATCGGATGGGCATCACGACGAAATCCACTATAAAATCGCACCAGTTGCTCATGCAGCATAGAATGGTTTTTTATTGCGTGATCAAATTCCGATTTTTGTTCAGGCATTGGCAACTCACCCTGCAGCAGCAAGTAACATACATCGATAAAATCACAATGCAATGCCAGTTGCTCGATCGGATAACCGCGATACAGCAAAATTCCTTCATCACCGTCAATAAAGGTGATCGAGGAATTATTACTAGCGGTCGACAAAAAACCGGGATCATAAGTAAACAAACCACTCTGTGCGTGCAGCTTACGAATATCGATCACATCCGGGCCCATGGTTCCAGATAAAACCGGTAGCTCGATAGGATCGCTACCATTATTCAAATTCAGAGTCGCTGTGTCTTCTTGTGCCATATTACATCTCCACAAATTGCAATAATAAACAGTGTGAATTGTTAACGATTTGACAGTATTAATGAAAACAATCCAAACCTAACTTTTTTGCAGTAATTCCAATACGTGTTGCCATTGCGTATCGCAATTGACTTGCTTTCCGCTGATCAGATTCCACAAGTCGTTATCCGACAATGTCAGTAATCGTTCAAATTGCAGTAAACCGGATTCATCAAGCTGCCGGTAATCTCGATCCATGAATCGTTGCAACACAATATCCAATTCAAGCATACCACGCCGACAACGCCAACGTGCACGCTCGAACGCTTTCATATCATTCTCTTGACCATCATGTCCTTGATTCTGCCGATTGCCTGAGTGGGATTCAAGCCTTTAGGGCACGCGTCAGCACAATTCATGATGGAATGACAGCGAAACAGCCGATAAGGGTCTTCCAGATTATCGAGTCTTTCAGCCGTTGCTTGATCGCGACTATCGGCAAGAAAACGATAGGCCTGCAACAAACCCGCCGGTCCGACAAATTTATCCGGATTCCACCAGAAAGAAGGACAGGCTGTTGTACAGCAGGCACATAAGATGCATTCATAGGCACCGTCCAAAGCTGCTCTTTCTTCCGGCGACTGCAACCGCTCTGTTTCAGGTGGAGGATCATTATTGATCAAATAAGGTTTGATCGAGTGATATTGCTGAAAGAATTGTGTCATATCCACGATCAAGTCACGAATCACCGGTAAGCCGGGTAAAGGACGTATTTCAACCGGTTCTTTCAAGGTCTTAAGCGGCGTAATGCACGCCAATCCGTTGCGTCCGTTGATGTTCATCGCATCCGACCCACACACACCTTCGCGGCAGGACCGACGTAGACTTAAACTGTCATCAATTGACTTGATGCGCAACAACGCATCCAATAGCATTTTGTCGGTTGCCGCCAGCGGAACGTCGTAATCCTGCATGTAAGGCTCTTCATCTTTATCGGGATCATAGCGGTAAATTGATAACTTCATTGGCTGACTCCAGTGGTTTTGAATACTGCCTATAGTCGATAGAAATCATACAAAATATTACGAAGTATACAGATTTGAAATCAGATTAGCATGATTTGGTTTGGCATTTTAGCTCGCAGAGCACACTAAGCGTAAGCGAAATATATCAAATAGCGGCGCACAATGTCTCGGTTTATGAATAAGATCGATGCATCAGCAATCTGTTTTGCGCGAATCAAAACAGAGTAAAAATACAAAAAGAATAGATTCGGGTAAAATATAACGCTAGGCTCGTATGACCGGGCCGGTGTCAAACGATTGAAATAATCGGGTTTTACCAACAAACCATAATGAATAATTTATAGAGGAAAATATTAGATGAATTTTAGAAAATATAGTATCGCTTGCATGGTTGGCCTGTGTTTCTCTCTGGTCGGTTGCGGCGGAGCACCCGAAGCCAGTCTCGTGAATTGCGCAGGCAAAGGATTGGAATCCTCTCTTGCAGATTTAAAGGATAACGAAGTTGCACGACAAGCATTTCTCGATCAATGTGATGCTTTGAAAAAATAGAGTTAAAGCAGCATACTTATAGACATTCGAGCTCAACCCCAGAGATAATCTCTAGACTTGGGGTTGAAGTCAATTTCAACAAACAGTGAATCGGATCTCGGTATCAGACTCACCTTTTATAAGAGCAGATTGAATAGATGAAAAAATGTTAGAAAGTTTAGCATTGCTGCATCAATTTCACCGCCTACTTCAGTAGCTGATTTTTAATCATATAGCGGATCAGCACGCTTATTGACTTGCATAACTTCCAGGGTAATTTCGCAGATGACTTGACACTCGTTTCTCCTGCATTGGTATGAATAATTGCTGTTGATTGTGTTGCATCGTAGGAGATGCGTTTGGGTTGATTTTGGACAGCGTTTCAACACCATGTACAACAACTAATATAATTGGCTTGTTCCACAAGTATGTAAACTACAGAGTTCAGCGCCGGGTTACCACATTTTTCATTTGAAGTAACAGTTGACTGCTATGCGAAAAGGTCAATGAGCTAGCAGGCCATTATAAAAACATAAATATTAGATGTATTTCTTCGCTTTTTCCAAATGCCTTCTATACGGATATCATGCACTGTTCATTGATATACGCCTTGATCACCTGCACATTCGCGTCTTTTATCACAAAACGCTGCGGAAGACTCTCAAGATTCTCTAAATCGGACGGACGTTCCGGTTCACGGCCAATTGCTTCTACGATGCTTTCAGAGAATTTGGCAGGTAATGCAGTTTCCAGGCAAATTAATGGCACATCTGCCTCACGGTGAGCTTGTCCGACATTCAAACCGTCTGCCGTGTGCGTATCGATTAACAAGCGATAGCGCCGATAAATGTCTCGAATGGTTGCAATCCGGGCTGCGTGATTGCTGGTGCCGGATACAAATCCGTAATCCTTGATTGCAGAAAATAATGGTGTAGTTGAAAGATCAAAGGCATTGCCTTTGTCAACGGCTGACCATAATTCAGTCACCTGCTCCGCATTTCTTCCAGTCAGGTCGAAAATAAAACGCTCGAAGTTGGAGGCTTTGGAAATATCCATCGACGGACTACTGGTGTGCCGAGTTTCCGTCGTAGTACGAGGACGGTACACACCGGTTCGGAAAAATTCATCGAGCACGTCGTTTTCATTGGTTGCCAGAATCAAATGCTTGATTGGCAACCCCATCATACGGGCTACATGTCCGGCGCAGATATTACCAAAATTGC
Organism: Nitrosomonas supralitoralis; assembly: GCF_003011925.2. Classification (GTDB taxonomy): domain Bacteria; phylum Pseudomonadota; class Gammaproteobacteria; order Burkholderiales; family Nitrosomonadaceae; genus Nitrosomonas; species Nitrosomonas supralitoralis. Next base: position 39,229 of record NZ_PXXU01000023.1, on the reverse strand, counting down.
CGGACGGTACCGCAAACGAAACCTGTTCGTCATTATTCTTAGTCGCGGCAAAATAGCCTTTGAAATAGTAGACAACTTGCGCCACGATGCGTGCCCAGTTGATCGAATTGACTGTGCCGATGTGGTGTGCTTGTTTGAAGGCATGATCGTTGCTGACAGCCTTGACGATATCCTGACAGTCATCGAACACACCACGAATGGCGATGTTGAAAATATTCTTATCCTGTAGCGAAAACATTTGTGCGGTTTGGAAGCGGCTCATTTTTCCATGCGGAGATAGCATGAAAACTCGAATTCCGTGTTTACCGCGCATGGCGTATTCGGCGCTGGAACCAGTATCACCTGATGTTGCGCCGAGGATATTTAATTCGACACCGGTTTTAGTCAATTGATATTGGAACAAATTGCCCAGCAGCTGCATTGCAATATCCTTGAATGCCAACGTCGGTCCATTGGATAATCCTAGAATATGAAAGCCAGGTTCCAGGGTTTTCAAGGGTGTGATATCGGCACTGCCAAAAGCTTCGGCAGTATATGTTTGATAGATCAGATTGCGCAGATCGTCAGCCGGAATATCGTCAACAAAGCGTAACAGAATTTCGTACGCAAGCGACGGGTAACTTAACTCTCGCCAGGCATTCAATTGGGTTGCTGTGACTTTGGGGTAGGCTGAAGGCATCGCCAACCCACCATCCGGCGACAGGCCGCTCAAAAGAATTTCTGAAAAAGATTTGGGGGGCATTCCGCCGCGGGTAGAAATATAACGCATGCTTGATTGTAGTTGGTTTTAAGTAACAGCAATAATTTTGCTTGCCAGATAACGCCTAAAAACGCTGGAAAAGTCGATATCTATATCTTTAATTGTTTAATTCTTCGATGCGTATGCGGATCACTTCGCTTGTCACCACGGATAACGATTCAATGCGCGCAATTGCTGCATTAATATTCTTCTCAACAGTCAAGTGTGTCAGCATGATAATGCCAACATTATCGGATTCATTGCTGGCTTCCTTCTGGATCATAGCGCTGATTGAAATATTATTGTCTGCCACAATGCGTGTAATTTCAGCCATCACTCCCGGTTTATCGATTACTTGCATGCGCAGGTAATATGATGTTTCAACTTCTTCCATCGGAATAACCGGCGTATCGGATAATGAATCCGGCTGGAATGATAAGGTTGGAACGCGATGCATCGGGTCAGCGGTTTGCATGCGGGACACATCGACCAGATCTGCAATTACCGAACTGGCGGTTGGCTCAGCTCCAGCTCCAGCTCCATAGTATAGCGTCGTGCCGACTGCATCACCGTTGACGACAACTGCATTCATCACGCCCTCGACGTTGGCGATTAAACGCCGCATTGGAATTAATGTGGGGTGCACACGTAATTCAATGCCTTTTGCCACACGTTTGGTAATCCCCAGCAGTTTGATCCGATAACCGAGTTCTTCAGCATAGCGGATATCCTCGCCAGTCAGCTTGGTAATTCCTTCGGTATATACTTTGTTGAATTGTACCGGTATGCCAAATGCAATCGCCGACATCAAAGTGATTTTGTGTGCAGCATCAATACCTTCAATGTCATAGGTAGGATCAGCTTCGGCATAACCAAGCTTTTGTGCTTGTGCAAGAACTTGCTCGAACGACAATCCCTTTTCGCGCATTTCCGACAAAATAAAATTGGCTGTGCCATTGATGATCCCGGCTATCCAAGTAATGCGATTTGCCGTCAGTCCTTCGCGCAGCGCTTTGATGATCGGGATCCCACCCGCCACCGCAGCCTCAAAAGCGACAATTACGCCCTTGGCGCGTGCCGCAGCAAAAATTTCAGTACCGTGATTCGCCAGCAAAGCCTTATTAGCTGTCACCACATGTTTGCCATTGGCAATTGACTCCAGAATCAGATCTTTGGCAATGGTCTGACCGCCGATCAGTTCCACCACGATATCGATGTCAGGGTTTCTCGTGATCTCATGAGCATCAGCGGTTACGGTTACTCCGGAATCCGCTAAACTTCGGGCCTTATCCAGATCTTTGTCGGCTATCATCTTAACGACAATTCCCCGGCCCGCACGACGCGCGATCTCTTCCTGGTTACGCTTGAGAACAGTATATGTGCCACCACCAACGATGCCAATTCCTAATAAACCAATGTGAATGGGTTTCATAAATTCAAATAAAAAAATAAACAATTAGATTGATGCGTGATTATAGGGGTCAGCTGGTGAGAAATAAAGTCAAGGCACTTAATGATTAAGTACCGTGACGCTTGCGGTAGTGTTGCAAAAAATGTGCAATGCGACCGACAGCCTCAGTCAAATCATCCGCATTGGGCAAAAACACCACGCGAAAATGATCCGGCTTCATCCAGTTAAAACCAGTCCCCTGCACTATTAAAACCTTCTCTTCGAGCAAAAGTTCCAATGCAAATTTTTGATCATCTTCAATCGGATAGATCTCTGGATCCAGGCGCGGAAATAAATATAACGCCGATTGTGGCTTAAAACAAGTTACGCCGGGAATATCAGTCAACAATCTCCACGCCACATCACGTTGGCGCATCAAGCGACCTGTAGGCAAAGTTAAGTCATAAATACTTTGATAGCCCCCCAATGCGGTTTGAATCCCAAATTGCGACGGCACATTCGCGCACAATCGCATGGAAGCCAACATATTCAATCCCGCAATATAATCTCGTGCATGATTTTTTTCGCCCGACACCACCGCCCAACCGGAGCGGAAACCAGCTGCGCGGTAATTTTTAGATAATCCGTTGAATGTCACAAACAAAACATCCTCAGCCAACGACGCGATCGAGGTATGGGTTGCTTGTTCGTATAATATCTTGTCGTAGATCTCATCCGCATAAATGATCAACTGATGTTGCCGGGCAATTTCGATGATCTCGAGCAGTAATTCATTAGGATAAAGTGCGCCAGTGGGATTGTTGGGGTTGATAATAACAATCGCACGTGTCTTGGGTGTAATTTTGGCGCGGATATCATCCAGGTTTGGCAACCAACCCGACTCTTCATCGCACAGATAATGTTTAGCTACACCGCCAGAAAGCACAACTGCTGCTGTCCACAAAGGATAATCGGGCATCGGAATTAGTACTTCATCGCCATTGTCCAGTAGCGCCTGCATCGCCAAAACAACCAGTTCTGATACTCCATTGCCAATAAAGATATCATCCAATTGCACATTTTTAATCTGCTTTTCTTGCGTGTAATGCATGATCGCCTTGCGCGCGGCAAACAGCCCTTTTGAATCGCAATAACCGGAAGCATCCGATAAATTACGAATTACGTCCTGCAGAATTTCTTCAGGCACATCAAAACCAAATGTAGCCGGGTTACCGATATTCAGTTTAATAATGTGATGACCTTCCTCCTCCATCTGACGAGCGCGCTCAAGCACCGGTCCGCGAATGTCATAACAAACGTTTGCCAGTTTTCTGGATTTTAAAATTGGGCGCATGATAATGGAATGGAAATGTTTTGCGAAGTTTGAATAGCAATCGACGTCTTAGAAAAACAAAAAATGCAAAATTTTTATAATTAGTTTAGCGTAACATTATATACGCTAAACACGTAGTCATACGTCAAACTTCTGGCAGTGAATTAAAGCGGATCTCACATACCACTGACTAAGCTGATGGCTTGATTTGGTCGCCGCATCATGGTGTCAATAAATAAGGTAATCCTCGATATAACCGAGGATTACCTTATTTATTCAGTGTTCTGCTCTGCCTTATTTCTGCGGCAGCAAACGTGAAGTAATAAACTTAACATTCAACAAGCTCAGCACTACAATAATCAACCAATTATCATTCACACTGAGCTTGTCACAAGATTGAAACAGATTATCGTAGGTTTAATGTACTGTTGCAGCTTCTTTTTGCTCGCATGCCAGATTAGCACAATATGTTTCATGGATTCCATCCAGGAAACCCCATAGTGCATCGCAAGCTTCTTGGGTTGCAGCCAAAACTTCCGCTTGTTTTTCAGGGTTATCGGCAAACCGCTCGATGATTGCCCATTCAGCTTGTGAATGATAAATATCAGCTTTCTGGTGTACTGAGAAAAATTCATAATCCTCAGGATTCTTCATACCATAAAACTTAGCCAAGCCATCAATTTTTACCGCTGCAATGTCTGGCACTTGTGATTCGAATGCATGCAACGCAGCAAGTCCTGCATAGAACGGCCTATTTAAGCAAATATCTCGGAACGTGGAGACAAGATTCTCGGTAGTCGGTAATGCTGCTGCATTCGCCAGGATCTTGTCATTTGCACCCAACGCAAAGGCAAAATTTTTCCATAATGCCGGATGGTTCTTTTCGCCATGTTCTTCATCAATCAGATTTTTCAAAACCTCCTGGCGCACGCTGATATCACCGCTATTTGATTCCGAATGGATATGTGGCGTATTGAAGTGCACAGCACTCAAATAAGTGGGTTCAGCCAGTACATTATAGAAATATTGCTCAGCGTAATGACGTAATTGCTCCTTAGTTAGTTTGCCTTCAGTCCAGGCAATATAGAACGGGTGTTTGAGCAGATGCTTTTCGCTGATAATGGCAGTTATTTTTTGTTTGAGAATGGTATTGGTTGTCATGATTACTCCTTTTAAACCGTGATGGATAAAGTGTTGCATATCATCGCTAAATAACACCGGCAAGTCAAATTTAGCTGCTCTGGGCTGCGCTTAAATGACGAGCCAAATACCGGCTGGCAGCAATCATATTGCACAATGCAGGTTTCACTTCTTCCCAGGTGCGAGTTTTTAGTCCGCAGTCCGGATTTACCCACAATCGTTCAACCGGGATTCGCTGTGAGGCTTTCTCCATTAATTCAATAATGGAATCGACAGACGGTATATTGGGTGAATGGATATCATACACGCCCGGGCCAATTTCATTCGGATATCGAAACTGATCGAAAGCATCAAGCAACTCCATATCCGAACGCGACGTTTCTATCGTAATCACATCTGCATCCATGCGTGCTATCGCTGACATAATGTCATTGAATTCCGAGTAACACATATGCGTATGTATTTGTGTTTCATCTTTTACCCCGTTTGCAGTGATACGGAATGCATGAATAGCCCAGTTCAAATAATCATTCCATTGCGATTTTCTGAGTGGCAAACCTTCTCTCATTGCAGCTTCATCAATCTGGATAATTTTGATACCCGCTTTCTCCAAAGCCAGCACTTCATCGCGTATCGCAAGCGCCAACTGCATACATGTTTGCTCGCGGGATTGATCATCACGCACAAATGACCAATTCAACATCGTAACCGGTCCTGTAAGCATCCCTTTCATCGGCTTGCTGGTAAGCGATTGAGCATATTGGATCCATTCCGTGGTCATCGCTTGTGAATGTGAAACATCGCCATATATGATCGGCGGCTTGACACATCGTGATCCATAGGACTGCACCCAGCCAAATTGAGTAAAGGCAAAACCAGCGAGTTGCTCGCCGAAATACTCCACCATATCGTTACGTTCCGGCTCACCGTGTACCAAAACATCCAATCCCAAAGCTTCCTGCTCATGCACACAAAATTCAATTTCTTTCCGCATAGCTTGCCGATATTCTGCTTCCGGCAATTTACCTACACGGAAATTGTGGCGTGTTTGCCTGATTTCCTGCGTCTGTGGGAAAGAACCAATAGTCGTAGTAGGAAAAAGTGGCAAGCGAAATTGCTTGCGCTGTATGATTGATCGCTGATGATAAGGCGATTGTCGTACACCCATTGCCTCATTTATTTCAAGTACGCGCGTTTTTATGTCGACGTGGTGTACGCGTTTGGATTGCTTGCGGCTAGCAATTGCTACTCTATTCTCCAGCAGGATTTCGGCAATACTCTCTCTGCCATGCTTTAATGCTTTTGCCAGTACTTCAATTTCATTTAATTTCTGAACAGCAAATGCCAACCATGACTGAATATCTGCATCGATTTTTTGCTCACTATTCAGATCAACCGGAACATGCAGCAATGAACAGGAAGGCGCAAGCCAAAGCCGTTCTTCCAGGCGCGCATGCACTGGTTCCAGCCAATTCAATGTTTCAGTTAAATCGGTTTTCCAGACATTACGTCCGTTAACAACGCCCAGCGAGAGAATTTTATGCCCGGGTAACCAGTCAATGACCTTGTCAATCTCATCGTGAGCCGTGACAGCATCCAAATGCAACCCCTGAACCGGCAGCTCGCAAGCAAGTTGCAGATTATCCTGCAGTTGTCCAAAATACGTTGTTAGCATCAGATTGACAGGTGTAGCTTGTAATTGATAATAAGTTTTTCGCACCGCATATTTCCATTCTTGCGACAGCTCCATTACCAATACCGGCTCATCGATTTGTATCCATTGAATGCCAGCATTCTTTAGTTGATCAAGCAATTGCGCATAAACGCTAAGTAAATCTTCTAATAGATCAAGCTTATCGCTACTATCCTTGGATTTTCCAAGCCATAAATAGCTTACCGGCCCCAATATGACGGGCTTTACCTGTGAATGAGTTTGTTGAGCTTGCTGAATTTTCTCGAGTAAGTGATTGGCATTCAACGAGAATTTTGTATTCCTCTCAAATTCAGGTACGATGTAATGATAGTTGGTGTCAAACCATTTCGTCATTTCTCCAGCATGAACACATGACTGTGCAGCAATATCATTTGCCGAACGGCCTCTTGCCACACGGAAATATTTATCTATCGTACTACTGGTAGAAAGTGTACTGACGCGCGCCGGAATGTTACCCAGCAAAAAACTCATATCTAGTACATGATCGTATAATGAGAAATCACCTACTGGAATCCAATCGAGCTTGGATTGATCCCGCCAATGCTGGAGGCGCAGGTCTGCTGCAATGTCTAATAAAGCTTGTTCAGAAATATCACCTTTCCAGTATTTTTCCAAGGCAAATTTCAATTCCCGATTTCTGCCGATGCGCGGAAACCCAAGATTGTGTGTAGTTACCATAATTTCATCACCACTCGCAAATTATTAATTTAGTTATTGTACGAATAATGATTAATAAATAATAATGATAAGTTTTAGCATATCGATAAGGTTATCTCATAAATGATCGAACACAGCCACCTTAAAATCATCCAAGCACTGCATACCAATGGAACCCTTACTGAGGCCGCCAATGCGTTATGTTTAAGTCAACCGGCGTTATCACATCAGATCAGTTATCTGGAAAAGAAATTATGCGTTGCATTGTGGGAGCGTGAGGGTCGCAGCTTGCGTTTGACCCAGGCAGGCAAACTACTACTAGAAGTAGCCAATCAAGTGCTGCCGGTTTTGTCCCAGGCGGAAAAAACACTTGAAGCCTACAGCGAAGGCCGACAAGGAATTTTACGTATTGGCGTGGAATGTTATCCCTGTTTTGAATGGCTCACGGGGATGATTGGCCAGTTCATGCGAGGAATGCCTGAGATGGATATCGATATCGTCCAAAAATTCCAATTTAGCGGATTGGAAGGCTTACTCAACCATCATATTGATGTTTTGATCACACCCGATATGGTTAAAAAAGAAAATATCGTTTATGAAATCTTGGCTGAATATCAATTGGTATTGCTAGTATCTGCCGATCATTCATTGGCAGAAACAAAACATCTAACACCCGAATATTTGTGTAAGGAAATCTTGCTGACTTTCCCGGTGCCACTGGAAAGACTGGATATTCTGACGCATTTCATGACACCCGCACACCTTGAGCCAGCCAAGCTAAAACAAATAGAGTCCTTAGAAATCATGTTACAAATGACCGCGCTCAAACGCGGAGTTTGTGTCTTGCCCGAATGGCTAGCCGATATTAAAAGCAAGGATCTCAAACTCAGAAAAATTCGCATTGGTAAAAAAGGGTTGTATCAGAAATTGTTACTAGCAATGCGAGAACCTGACAAGGCTATTCCGTATATCCAGAAATTTATCGCGATCGGACAAAAAACTGTTAAAAATTCAGTAGCATAAATTATAAATATTTTCTACAATTAACCACTTTACCTTCTAACGTGTTCCGATAATCGATGATATCGACGATCTTTGTCCAGTGTGGGTTCTATCTGAGAAATCGCTTCCAAACATTTCCCAAGCTCTGGAGATATCCAAGGTTGATCATCAATTATCTTATCTAGTAGTTGCAGTGTTTCATTGGGAAATCGATTGCATAAGCCTGATTCATGGAAACGTAATAAAGCATAATTTGGATGCTCAAACGGTTGTAACCAGTTCAAAATTAGCGATAAGGCTGCAGGAAATTCTTCACCTGCAGCAATGCTAAGGAGAACAAGAGATTTTGAGATTTCATTAGAAACAAGATTATGCGATTTGGGCCAAATCTGCTCCAAAAATGGCTTAATCCGATTCTTCCAGTAATCCTCACGTTGTTCCTCGGCCCCTTCTAAAGCTTGTACGAGCGCTTTCGCTATCTCCTGCAGACCATCTTTAGGTAAAATACCTACAGCTCGCTGAAAATCCTGCAGGGTATATCCTTCCACTTGGTGCAATGCCGCATAAGTCAGAAACACTACAAATTGGCGACCATGTTCACCCAACTCAGAGTAGTGGCGAGCGGTGTCTAAGAACTGAGTTTTAAATGCAATCAGTAGCTGTCGATATAAGCGTGGAGACCAAAGGAAACCTTCCCAAACCGTTCGCGCCTCGACTGGATGGGCGGTCCAATCAAACAGCGGCAACAAGTGTTGCTCCGTCCATGGGCGATCCACGCGAAAAAGTATAATCAATTGTGAGGCGAGCAGCACCCGGCCATGACGGAATTGTCCAATAGTCGTATCGCAAAATTGGGTGAAAAACGGTTTGAGGTCCATCGGTAGTGTGTCGTTGTCATTTGGCTTGCGCTTGAACCACAAATTCAACAGTGCTTGCGTAACGTGACCAACCGAATGATTGATCGCTTCAAAAACAGGTCGATTGATCGATTTACCATCCATCATGATATTGGAATCAGATTCAAGCGGTAGTTCCAATACCCGCCGACACATATCCAATAAAATATCTTCATGCCGATCAATGAATTTGGACACCTTCTCCAGCCACAAGGCAACGTTGGGTATGATTTCTTGTAATACGTCGTCAGGCATGGTCTGTACCAACGGTGCAGCGTAGCGCCACGACCGGAGAGTTACTTTATCTTCGCTCCAAACTTGTAACGCTTGGCGCCAACGGCCAGGCGGCCATATCCTTTCTTGAGCGAGAACGCAAAGAGCAACTAGGCTGAGGGATAAACTGGCACGACAGGTGTCTTGCCAAGTATCTTCGTAAAATGGATGGCGTTCTGGCAGTGGTCGTTTGAGCCATTTAACGAGTTCTCGACGATTTCGGGGTGCAATGTCGATATCGCGACTTTCCTCGTAATCTGGATCGTCGGTGCCGCTCATCCAATGTGTAAACTCATCACGTTCGTCGTCTGAGAGCTTCCATTTAGGATTTTTTTTAGATAATTCTGTGAAGTGTGACAAAGCTGTAGTGCTCAGATTACTGCTGCCTGCCCGAAGCTTGGCAAGGCGCAGCCAGATCGAATAATCAACATGAGATTGCCACCACTCCGGCTCAGTATTATCCTGGAATTTTTCTCGTGGTGGCCCGGCAAGAATAGCGATTTCCAGTTTTGTACTTGCTTCCGACGATAGTCGATTACCTTGTAATACGAGCAAGCGCATTACCTCCCGGTGAGTATCGGTTGCCCACAACCACCTTGCATCATCGACGATCAGCCACTCCAGCCATTGCTCGGAAGCAATGCAGCCATCCTGACTGGCAGCAAATAACGCCAAACGCTTAAAAGTCGGATACTGCAAATCGAATCAATCCCGCGCGATCCAAGTAGCCTTATTGTGATCAATCTCACTTGTAGCCAGCCACGCATCCCGAAGCAATTCAATAAGTGTCACCCACTCATGGTATCCCCGATTTTGCCAATGCCGACTAATAGAGGGTAGATCCCAAAAAGAGCGGTCTTTAAAATCATCTGCCTCACCAAGTTCTCGCAACAGATCTAACGCATCGGACAACAACTGTTGAAAGTCTCCGAATAGCTTTGGTAACACCTCATTCCAGCATTCTACCTGAGCGATATCCTCTAGTACCGAATGAACGTGATCGGTAGTGAGTACTAACTCCCAATCTACGAGTTGTTTGAGTCGCTGCGGGGATTCTGCCACGTCATTGTCTTCACCCCAGCGGGAAGGTCTCTTCAACATCACCTTAGGTGACAGTAATTCACGCAAATCGAAACGCAGCGTAGCAGTTAAGCCGTCGCGCTGCAATCGCTCTTTCCAGCTGTAAAACTTCCAGTCGTTCCCCCATGATTTCACTCGATTCGTCAATAGCAAACGCCACAGTATTCGCATCGATGTTTGAGGAATCGCATTTCCAGCATTTTTTCGAATATCTTCCAGCTCATCTGTTTTTCCATCACGCTCCAATTTAGTGTAGCGATCCAATTCTTTCTTGATCAACCTAGACCACTGGTCGTGCAATTGACCACCTCGTTTAGCCAGCCAAATAATTAATTCCGGATCGTTAAGATGCCGTACCAGCCAGCGTGCAAGCTGGTACATCACGTCATCCCACCGGGTATCTACTATCTCCGGTGTTAGCGACATATAAGGTGCTCGCGTGTAAGGTGCGGGTCGACGAATAAAACTGAAATGCAATTTCTCATCTATCCGAGGGTGCGGCAATATACCGAAGCGATCAAGATCACTGTGCCGATAGCGATCCTCGGAAAATACTTTTAGCCATTCTATAGATGGAACAGGATTGAATTCAGCAAAGCATTTGGCCGGCAACCCGGATTCGTGAGACAAAGCCCAGAGCATTCGACCTACAAAATCATCTTGTTGAGTGCTAGCTGATGGATGTGCAATAGCGTGTTCGATAACAATTCGCTCTTTTCCAAGAATGCCATCACGGTAGGTATCAGCCCAAACATTCAAGGTATTGCGCAATACAGCATGACTGTCAGTCGAATCATAAAGAATCGGCATAACACCCTTAGCCTTCCACTCGTTAGTCTTACTTTCTTCTTGTTCAGATTCACAATCACTTAAAGCATAAGCCTGCGGAGTAGCTTCTCCCAACATCCGGTCAGCAGCGAGTGCATCCATCATATAACGCATCACCGGATCATTTATGCTGTAGCCAACAAAACAGACGACATAATTGCGGAACAATTCACTCACAAATCGCGCTGCCCAACGTTCGGTCAGATAAGCCAGGCCAAAATCTCCACTGGTTACAATTAGTCGCTGTAAAGCATCATCATTTGGTCTATCAGGTAACAATCCATGTAAGTAAACCAATCCATTCCAACGACTGTCTTTAGGAATTGGCAACATTGGCGCTGCAAAAGAGTTGATTGTCTGCTTTATTCGTTTTGCTACTTTTTCAAAAATTCTATCGAAATTAGTTGTTACCAGCCTTAGCGAACCTTTCCGATCATGCGCCAATTGAAGCAATGCAGTATGAATGTCCATTGCCCCTTTGCGACGTAGTCTAGGCTGAAGTACCTTCTCTAGCACCTTGCGCATCTCTAATCCCTGCCGTTGTCCTTGTAAGCGATTCTCTAGAAAATTCAAGGTAGCATCGAACTGATTTTGGTCATATGCGGCTTGTTCAATCGGATCCGGCCTTATGTTAGCAAACTCATAGATCTTATCTACTAACTCCTTGAATCCGGGGAGCCCAGCTGGGTAAGAAATGCCTGCACCACAAAAGAACACGAGACGCCCCTCCTCGTGCATTTGTAAGAGTTCTTCTGGGATATCCGGGCCGTTAGTTACGAATTGCATGCCAGTATCTGTATTATTGGCAATAGTGCTTGCATAATAAAAAGCAATATAGCATTGAATTAAGTACGTTATTTCTTGCGCATTATTTAGTATAGCATTCAGTACCAGCTTCTTTTTCAACAGCAAATTTCAAACACTAGAAATTTATGCTAAAGAAATGAAATTTTCTCTTTGTATCACCAAGTTCATAGAACTATCTATTTGATAATAAATAAACTCTGAGGTATTCCTTGGTGTACGCTCAAACCGTCAAAATAGTGATATCAATCAGCCCGACTTCCTGAGATCTTCAAGTTTGAGCCAAGCTACTTCAGCCAACCCCTCCAATTGACAGCAAATACGCCCGTTCAGCTTTCTCTTGAGTTATAGTGCGCTTAAGCACCGAGATGACGCAAGAATTATGGCTCACATACAAGATGAGTGTTTTAGCCAGAGCAAATAGCACGTAAAGTTATTGCGTATTTTTGAAAATTCCCCGGCAACGGATTTTGACATAACCGAACTGTTGTTTGGCGACATGAGATGGACTTCTTCTGGGCACTTTATTCGAGCCGCAAATAAAGATTCGCTCGTGCTTAAGAATTTTGATGACGCACACATCCGCATCCGGGCCCATGTACGTGATTTACTTGATTGTTTTTTGGCTGCAGTGAGTGTATTGCCATATCACGCCCGCGCGCCATGTTGCCAAGCGTCGCGGGGGCAGAAATAATGATTTTTTCTACCCCGCCTCCGCAGGCGAAACAATCCGGATTGGGCGCATTGATTGAATGGCGTGTTTCAAATTGTAGTTTGCACTGGGTGCACAAGTAATCATAAGTTGGCATTTAAATCACCATTCATGTATTCATAACATTTCTTAGAAACGTAAAGACGTGACCACTTGATATCGCAAATGATCACGCTTTCAGGCTTTATTTCCTGAATTTAACCCCAACGAGGTGGCTGCTTTCCTTTCACGCCAAATTGAGCTGAAGTGACATCGGTTCTGGCTCGTTTTTCAGCGTCTCGCGTGGGCGCTCTCAATCGACGAGTCTCAACTTCCCAAACCCAACCGCTGATAACCACATCCTTGGGAATGAGAGGATGATTTTTAAATGCTTCTACCGTCTTCATACAAGTTTCATCTACATCATCCATCATCCCGATCCATTTGGCAAAAGCTCCTTTTTCCAGCTTTAATTCGGGTAATGTCGGGTCCAGTGTAATATTATCTGTATCGACTCCTCTGTCGCGCAACATTTTCTCCAGATTGGCCGCATTTGCAGAAAGCATGCCGCATTGCGTATGCTGCACTATGACGATTTCCTTGGTGCCAAAAAAATTGCAAGTCAGCATTGCCGAGCGAATTGCATCGTCGGTGACAATCCCCCCAGCATTACGGAAGCAGTGCGCATCTCCACCGCCTGCCGGGGTATCCACCTGAATACCGAGTGCTTCATCTATCGGCAGACGCTCGTCCATACAAGCAAGTACCCACAACTTTCGGTTATTATGTCCGTCCTGCCCATGGCGGCGACGCTCTGCCCAGTGATCATATGCGGCGACGCGTGTGCTCAATTCCTCTTTGAGTGTTCTCAATTCTTAATCTCCTTGTTAATACGTAGAATTTAAAATCCTTACTGATCTACTATTTCATTAGAATTATGACGGTTGTATAACGAATGCTTAGTCCGTACATCTGGTTATTTTTAGATGTATTAACACTACATGCAATTACCATGCCACTTAGAAATAAATATATTAATCATCAATTACAACAAGTTAACTTTAAAACGTTGCCACATTTGTGCAGCCATGCTTCAATTAGTGAAGTCCAACTTCACATCCAAGTCATAATCTATGAAAAATAGCCCTCTCTCCGAGTTAACACCTGTCTTTTTCTTGCAAACTTTTATTCTTGAACTGATGCATGCCAGCGAACAACAAGGTCAAAAGCATTGCGAACAATTGATTGAGCATATCGCTAAAACTGCTGGATGCTTCTTTGAAGAAACTTATCGAGATAATACGCGCAAAAATGAGCAGCTTGATGTTGAAAGCTACACCGAACTCATACTCGATATTAAGAACAATATCGGCGGTAAATTTTCACTGGTCTCCAGTAATCAGGACTGTATCATTGTTACAAATTCCCGCTGCCCTTTCGGCGAACAAGTGACCAATTTTCCTGAGTTATGCAGAATGACCTCGAGTGTATTTGGAGGCATCGCAGCCAGAAACTTTGGTTATGCCAAAGTTGAAATTAAGAAAAGCATAGCCCGCCAGGATGGTAAATGTGATGTCTGTATTTACACCAATCCACAAGCGGCAAAAGGGCATGCTGGAATGGAATATACCGATACAACACCCGTCAAGGAAATTAATGATATTAATGAATTGCAGTTTCGAATCGAGACAAACTTGCAAAGGCTTTGGCACAAGCAAAGCAAACAAATATCAAAAAAAAGTCAATCGCCTACGATCATAGCAAAATCACCGATGATGCAAAAAATACTGCATTCCATCGAGGTTATTGCGCCTACTCCAGTGACAGTGTTAATTCAGGGTCAAACAGGCGTAGGTAAAGAGTTGATAGCACGCGCCATACATGCTATGAGCGATCGTTACCATAAACCATTTATTCCGATTAACTGCGGCGCAATTCCGGAGAGCTTGATCGAAAGCGCATTGTTTGGGCATGAAAAAGGCGCTTTTACAGGTGCCATAGAAGTGCACCATGGCTATTTTGAGCGCGCCGAAGGTGGCACTCTGTTTCTGGATGAAGTTGACTCATTATCGCCAGCGGCGCAAACCCGATTGCTTCGTGTAATCCAGGAAGCAGAACTGGAAAGAGTGGGCGGGAAACAAACATTGGCGATTGATGTAAGAATTATTTCAGCGACAAACAAAAATCTGGAAAGTCTTGTTAAACAGAATTTGTTTCGTAATGACCTGTATTACCGCATCAATGTAGTCCGTTTAGATATTCCCTCTTTGACCGAACGGCCGGAAGATTTACCTTATCTTGTGCAATTGATTATCCAGCGGTTGAATACCCGGTATGGAAAAGAAATTGAATCAGTAAGTCGCGAAGTGATGCAAAAAATACGCGCCTATCACTGGCCAGGCAACGTTCGTGAATTGGAAAATATTCTTGAACGTAGCATTTTGTTTGCCACTGGCAAAGAAATGACCGAGCTGGATTTAGAGTTTTCATCTAAGACCGAAAATGCTGTGAAATGGAAAGACGTGAAGGAACAGACTCTTGCCAGGATAGAAAAGTCATTTCTTGAAACAATTTTGAAACAGAATAGCGGAAATATAAAACAAGTCTCTGAAAACATGGGGATCACATCACGCGCCATTTACGCTAAGCTTAAAAAATACAAAATTAATTTGGCGGATTTTCGAATTTCTGGTTGAAGACAATCAGACTGAAGTTCTGAATTGCTGTTAGTGTTTCTATGAGAGTTAGGCTATATAAATGAGGCGAATATTAGAAGCCACGTATAATCTAGCTTCTAATGCCAGCTAACTTCAAGTCTATAATATCAAGCTTTTTTTCACTTTTTTCCAGGATATTTCATAGCTAGCCAAACATCAATCAAACAAGATTGATAGATCATTACACCAATAATACGAATGCTTGCCGGATTCTTGCTGAAAATAGTTTTTTCAGCGCTTTCCAAAATATCCAGCTAAACTAGAACACTTTTTTTGAGTCGTGTCATGGATGAACAATCTAGCCTGTTGGCATTATTTACCAGCAGTTTTCTCGCTGCCACACTGCTTCCTGGTGGATCTGAAGCGGTTTTGGTTGGCGTCTTGTTGGCATACCCTGAATTGCATTGGCAAGCGCTTATATTGGCAACTATCGGCAATACCTTAGGCGGAATGAGCTCTTATCTCATCGGCCGATTGCTGCCAGATGAAGAAGCATTGCACAAAAAATTGGGAGGCAGTAAGCGAGGACTGGAGTGGGTGCGTCAACATGGCACCCCTATTTTGCTATTATCCTGGACGCCACTGATTGGAGATGTGTTATGCGTGGCTGCTGGGTGGTTGCGAGCTAATTGGCTATGGGCGTTATTATTTATTGCGGCAGGTAAATTTGTCCGTTATTGGGTTATTGCAACTGCGCTTAATTAAATCGATACAAGAAGTCTGTATGCACGATTCAGTCGCTCATCGATGTAAGCAAACTGAATCGTTGCTAAGTGATTATATTGAGATTAGTTCTCAAATAGTTTCTGCAATTCTCCGGATTGATACATTTCAGTCACGATATCCGAGCCGCCGATAAATTCACCATTCACATATAGCTGGGGGATAGTAGGCCAGTTAGAAAAATCTTTGATACCTTGCCTGATTCCAGGATCTGCCAGCACATCTACCGAAAAAATACTATCAACACCGCAAGCTTTAAGAATATTAACGGCATTCGCTGAGAAACCGCATTGCGGTTGATCTAAAGTGCCCTTCATATAAAGCACGACCGGATGTGTAGTAATTTGTTGTTCGATTAAATCTTCAACATTCATAGTGTTAATTTCTCCAAAATATCATTCCAAAAAGTTTATACAGAAAAACAAGAAAACAACGTCTTTAATTAATACATTAGTACCATAATGTGATTTTATGGTTTACTTTGATAAATTCAATTGACCACCACTTACTCGCATTATGCCAGCCAAGTCCGGGTAGGAACAAATATTACTAAAATCCTTATCACGTAACAATTGCCTGCAAGTTTCAGCCTGATCATAGCCGTGTTCCAACAATAACCACCCATCATTACTCAAATGACTGGGTGCCTCATTGATAATATGAGTAATACAAGACATACCGTGTTCACCTGCTGATAAAGCCATTTTGGGTTCAAAACGCAAATCACCTTGCTGTAAGTGAGGATCATCTTCAGACACGTAAGGTGGATTTGATACTATCAGATCAAATTTTTGACCTAAAAGTTCATCAAACCAATTCCCGCAAATGGCATTCAGATTAGTTACTTTCAGATTTTCAACATTTCTGCGGCAGACATTGATAGCATCTGGTGACAAATCAACAGCAATGACTTGAGATTGAGGACGAAGCGAGGCAATGCTGATTCCAAGCGCCCCACTACCTGTTCCTAAATCCAATATTTTACAAAATTTATTAGGTGATAACAGTTTGAGTGCCCATTCAACCAATAACTCAGTTTCAGGGCGAGGAATTAAAACCGCTTCTGTAACTTTAAAAGTCAGATCGAAAAATGCACGCTCTCCAATCAAATAGGCTACTGGAACGCCTTCGATACGCTGCTGAACTAGGTTAGAAAATTGATTGAATTGCTGTGCAGTCAGTATTTGATCTGGATAAGTCAGCAAAAAGGCATGGCTTACAACGAGCACCTGCTGCAGCAGCAGAATTGCATCTATTCTGTCGATTAACGTATTTGCATGATCTAAAGCTTGTGAAATCGTTACAGGTTGCATACCAGTCATTCAGAATATCAACTCGTATGATTAGTCTTGTACTGATGCAGCCAATAATTCTGCTTGATGCTCAGAGATAAGTGCAGAACAAAGTTCATCAATGTCCCCATCCATAATCTGATCCATTTTATAAAGAGTCAAATTGATACGATGATCGGTTACACGCCCTTGGGGAAAATTGTAGGTACGAATCCGCTCTGAGCGCTCACCGGTACCCACTAGTGATTTGCGTGTAGCAGCTTGCTCAGCATGCTGTGCATGCATTTGTTTGTCATGGATGCGCGCCGCCAATACGCTCAACGCTTGCGCTTTGTTTTTGTGTTGAGAACGACCATCCTGGCATTCTACAACGATCCCAGTGGGCAGATGTGTCACGCGTACGGCAGAATCGGTTTTATTGATATGCTGACCACCAGCACCAGAAGCACGGAAAGTATCAATACGTAATTCAGAGGGATTTAGAATTACTTCACTTACTTCGTCGGCTTCGGGCATAACCGCTACGGTGCATGTAGAGGTGTGTACACGACCTTGAGTTTCAGTTACAGGTACACGCTGAACCCGATGACCACCTGATTCGAACTTAAGCCTAGAATAAGCGCCATGGCCAATGATTTTGGCAATAATCTCTTTATAGCCACCGATTTCTGATAGGCTTTGAGAAATAATTTCCACCTGCCAGCGTTGTCTTTCCGCATAACGTGAATACATGCGAAATAAGTTTCCGGCAAACAAAGCGGACTCATCTCCACCTGTTCCCGCGCGAATCTCCAGAAAAATATTGCGTTCATCATTGGGATCTTTCGGGAGTAATTGCTTTTGAATTTCCGATTCAATCTGAGTAAGTTTTTCTTTGCCAGTTTGAATCTCAGCTTCAGCAAATGCGCGCATGTCCAAATCCGCATGCATCTCTCGCGCAGTTTGTACATCGCGTTCGAATTGCTGATAAGTTCGATATAGTTCAACAATCGGGACAATTTCAGCATGCTCGCGCGTAAGTTTACGATAATTATCCAAATCTGCTGTCGCAGATTCACTACTCAGCAAATGATTTAATTCGTCCAAACGCACACTCAATCGAGTGAGTCGCTCCGTGATATTTTTGTTCATTGTGGACGATGCAGTTGGTATAGCCGATTAATTAGCTCGACTAGCTCCTCGCGTTCATTAGCTGCTGCTTGGTTCAAAGCATTGGAAGGCACATGCAAGAATTTATTTGTTAAGCTGTTACTCAGAGCTTCGATAACTTTTTTCGGGTCTTCGCCCTTCTCTAGCAATTTTGTGGCTCGAGCCAACTCATGGCGGCGGTAACGTTCGCCTTGATCACGTAATGCGCGAATTGTTGGAACCATTTCACGCGTAGCAAACCAACGCATAAAATCAACCACATTCGAATCAATAATAGTTTCGGCCTGTGTAACAGCATTCAGTCGTGAATCTAGTCCTTCTTTAACGATCTCAGATAGATCATCGACATAGTAGAGAAAAACATCATCAAGCTCTGAAACTTCAGATTCAACATCACGCGGCACAGCAAGATCAACAATAAATATTGGTCGATGTTTGCGTATTTTAATTGCGCGCTCGACCATACCTTTACCGAGTATCGGTAGTGGGCTTGCTGTACAAGTCACTACAATATCATGTAGCGCCAATTGCTCTGGCAGCTCACTTAAAGTAATGGCCTGTGCACTAAAACGATTGGCTAATGCTTCAGCACGCTCAGTAGTCCGATTGGCAACTGTAATTTTTTTGGGACTACGTGCAGCAAAATGATTGGCACATAATTCAATCATTTCACCAGCGCCGATAAACAAAATACGCTGCTCACTTATATCGCCAAAAATCCGTTCAGCTAGGCGTGCAGCCGCAGCCGCCATAGATACAGAGCTAGTACCGATTTCAGTCGAGGTTCGAACTTCCTTGGCCACATAGAAAGTTCGTTGAAATAGCTTATGTAGTAATAAACCTAATGTGCCGGCATGTTCTGCAGATTTAATTGCATTCTTTAATTGCCCAAGTATTTGTGGCTCGCCCAATACCATCGAATCTAATCCACTAGCAACTCGAAACGCATGTTTTACTGCCTGTTCACGTGGCAACTTGTAGATATAGGGCTCTAATTCGCGAGTTTGCAAATGGTGGAAATCAGCAAGCCATATGACAGCATCTTCAGGTCTTTCGGTGCAACAATATACTTCAGTGCGATTACAAGTGGACACAATAGCAGCTTCTTTAATTTGATTTCGTCCAACCAAATCGCGTAACGCATGCTCCATCGTATTTTCGGGAAAAGTAACTTGCTCGCGCACATCGAGCGGCGCAGTGTTGTGATTAATTCCAAAAGCAAATAATTGCATGGAAGATAATGTTGCTAAAGTAAACATTTAGTAAGAAATAACTAGTAATTATAATATTAGGCTTTCTTAAATACCATCAATGCAATTAATTTATTTTCATTGGCTTAATTTGATTAATGCCATGGCGTAATTGGAATTATCGAAATACTATTTTTTGGTGATCCTTCAATAATTCTGTCACTATACGCCAAATAAACCAGAACATTTCTTCTTGAATCATAAAACCGTACTACTTGCAACGATTTGAATAATAAGGATGTACTTTTTTTAAAAACTTCAGCACCATCCTCATGGCCATTCTTTATTTTTTCTGATAAAGAAATCGGCCCGATCTGTCGGCATGAGATTGAGGCATCTGACGTATCTTCAGCAATTCCTACGACGCCACTGACACCTCCTGTTTTGGCTCGACTTAGATAACAAGTTGCTCCTGCAATATCTGGATCATCAAATGCTTCAATTACAATTTTATCATTTGCACCTAAAAGTTTAAATTTAGTTGAAACGCTACCAATTTCTTCTGCCACCACATGGCCAGTTAAGATACAGATCAACAATGCACCTAATAATTTCCTGGTATTTACTATATTTAAACTTCGCATAATTTTTCTCCTGACAAAATTGAGCAGCCGTTATAACTAATTTTGCTTCTATTTAACCCCGATTCTTTGTTTTGCTTTACAAACATATTATCAGTGACTACTCTCATTGAGTATTTGGAATTGCGCTATTTTCATATTTGTCAATCCTTTGAAGCATTAGTCAAGATTTATTAATGCCGTCATTCCATTCTTATGATAGTTCTTGAAGTGATGCGTAACTTGGATATATGAGATTAACTTATATAGCCAAATGCAATCGTAAATAACAGAAGGTTATCAATTGATAATTGGTAGGCGCGATTGGACTCGAACCAACGACCCCCACCATGTCAAGGTGGTGCTCTAACCAACTGAGCTACGCGCCTAAAAAAATCGATTCTAACCGAAACAATTAACTGCTACAAATAATTAATTGAAATTGGTTAATTGACTCACTATAAAAATTATTAAATTTTTGTTTAAAGCTCTATTTTGTAAAAACACAAGAAAAATAATGAAGTTTGATGGCATTACAGAAATAACATGCAGAAGTACAATGTCATGCATAATAATATAAATTATTATCAATAAGTTGTACAGTTATTGCAGAATCAACTTATCATAATTTATATACCGGATTCATTTAAATGCGGCATGCTTTATCAGCAAAATTATATTGTCTATAATGTTCATACTCAGATTTTCTAGTATACTCGCTCGCTGCAAGAATCATCCAGTTTAAGTGACAATCAAACTGGAAGCAATTAGTTAGAAACACATTAAGAATTATATATTTATAGATAATGAATTAACATTTTGCTGAGGAGAATTTATGCATAAATTTTTATTGAGCTTTTTTTTATCAACACTACTCGTCCTACCGCTTAGTGTTTTTTCTCATGGTAACGAAGAACATGAACATGAACATGAGCAGAATGAATCAACTGCTGATTCTTCTTCGGAATTGGCAAGCGGCATTGGGTGGCGGGTAGTTCGTAATGTGGAATTAGGTACTTCGGGGAAAATTATTCATATGGTGCTTGTTGAGCATAGTAAGTACACTGATAAAACGATCTATAGCGCTGCTATCAATAGGCTTTGTAACCCTAAGAATGAATTTTGCAGAATCAGGTTTTGGAGCGAAGAACGATTTATACCTGAGAAGGCCTCATTAACTGTAGAGCAAAATAAACAATTGAGAGCCGATTATTTAGTCAATAAAGCTGGTGGCATTCATCAACTGCAATGGTCATGCAGTGTTGATCCAGACAAAAATAATTGCATTTAAATCGGCTTAGAAAAAATCGATGAGCTTGGATAAGTCATTGCTGTGCTATTTAGTTGTTAGATATGTAAAGCACGCTTATCCACGCCAAGTGCAGCTTCATGAAGTACTTCCGATAAAGACGGATGAGCATGAACAATACTGGCAATATCTTGACTGCTGGCAGAGAACTTCATTGCCATAACTGCCTCTGAAATAAGTTCAGAAACTTGCGGGCCAATCATATGAACACCCAATACACGATCAGTTTTTTCGTCTGCTAAGACTTTTACAAACCCGCTGGTCTCGCCTATAGCACGCGCACGTCCGTTCGCAATAAATGGAAACTGACCAACTTTATAGGCAATGCCAGCTGCTCTTAATTCCTGTTCATTTTTTCCCACCCACGCAATCTCCGGTGCCGTATAAATTACCCAAGGTATCGTATTGAAATCAATTGCTTCACTCGTACTGGCCTGACTTGTTTCAAGATGTTTGATCATTTCAGCAACAGCCACTCCTTCTTCAGATGCTTTATGCGCCAACATAGGGCCGCGAACCACATCGCCTACTGCGTATATATTGGTCAGATTAGTGCGGCAGTATTCATCAACAACGATAAATCCACGTTCATCCACTGCCAAACCATTTTCTTCTATACCCAATCCATTAGTATTCGGAATACGACCGATTGCCACGATCAACTTATCAACTTCCATGACCTGATCTTGATTGTTGGAGTCACTGTAACCAACAACTATAGAGTTATCTGATACCTTAACTGATTTGATGTTGACACCGGTATTAATTCGTAAACCAGGCTCTTTGGTAAATATACTTTTTGCCTCTTTAGCAATCTGTTCATCCGCTGCCATCAAAAATCCCGGCATCGCTTCAAGAATAGTAACTTCTGCACCCAATCTACACCATACACTACCCATTTCAAGACCGATTACACCCGCACCGATGACTCCCAACCGCTTCGGTACGTGCTTTAATGCTAAAGCGCCAGCATTATCCAAAACCATTTCATTGTCGATCGGTGTAAAAGATAATTGCCGTGGTATCGAACCAGTCGCAACAATGACATGTTTTGCCTGGATTGTTTCAACATTACCGTTATCGTCAACTTTTATTTGCCAAGCATTGGCAGATACTTCGAGGTTCAGCAGCGTTCCTCTGCCATGCATCGATTTAATCTTATTTTTTTTGAATAGTGAAGTAATACCGGCGGTAAACGTACTGACAATTTTGTCTTTGCGCGCAATCATGACCGGAATATCTACAGAAATATTTTCTGCAGATATTCCATGCACAGAGCTCTTGTGCTGAATCTGGAAATAATTCTCAGAAGATTCCAATAATGCTTTGGAGGGAATACAGCCGACGTTCAGACAGGTACCGCCAAGACTCGCTTTACCTTTAGAGTTTTTCCATTCATCAATGCAAACCGTGCTCAAACCTAGCTGCGCACAACGGATCGCCGCCACATAGCCACCTGGACCAGCACCAATGACTGCAACATCAAATGTTTCTGACATGATTAAACCTTATGTAAAATTTCTGATAAGAGGTAATTTTAAAGTAAAACAAAATGTGCTGCTCATAGTTTGCTCTGACAGATGAATGCAAGCTTACTGTAATGGCAATTCACCGCTCTCGCATCCAATAATACTAATTTCGCGTACTGCTCGAACATAATCTCCATTTTCACGTAACTTTGTCATCGAGCCTATGTGATTTTTAGCATGCATACGTGCAAATCGAGAAAGGCTTGTTGCTGACATTTCCCACTGCAATCCTTTCAAAATTTGATCGGTTCCTGCAGGATTATTGCAAACCAATATCATATCGCAACCTGCATCGAGTGCAGCTTGTGCGCGTGATAGCATAGATTCCAAATAATCTCCAGCGCCACGCATACTTAAATCGTCACTGAAAATGCATCCATCGAATCGCAATTCCTCGCGCAAAATGTTTTGGAGCCAAATTTTTGAAAAACCGGCAGGTTTGGAATCGATTTCTGGATAAATAACATGCGCTGACATGATTCCGACCAACCCCGCGTCGATCATGTGTTGAAATGGAATTAAATCGTTCGCTTCAATATCATTATATCGGCGTGAGTCAATTGATTTTTCCAAATGAGAATCGGTCTGAATATAGCCGTGGCCCGGAAAATGTTTTCCTATTGCTGGCATGCCCCCTTTTTTAAGTCCAAGCATCAAATTATAGGCCAAATCGTAAACAGCATTGGAATCATGATGGAAGGCACGATCACCGATTACAGAACTTTGCCCATAATCAAGATCCAACACCGGTGTAAAACTAAAGTCGACACCGCAAGCATTTAACTCCGCAGCCAGAACAAACCCGACTTGTTTCACAAGATGCCGAGCACGGCTTGGTTGTTTATCCCAGATTCTTCCCAATTCGCGCATTGCGGGCAGTTTTGTAAAATCATCACGAAAACGTTGTACACGCCCGCCTTCATGATCGACAGCAATCAGTAAATGCGGGCTCCGCAACGCATGTATCTGCTGCGTCAGTTCAGTCAATTGTCGATGATTTATATAATTACGGGTAAAAAGAATGACACCACCTGTAAGCGGATGTGACAGTCTTATGATATCGTCCTCTGATAGTTGTGTTCCGGCAATATCGAGCATCACTGGTCCAAGTAACACGATTATTTCTCCAATACGACAAAAGCACAAGCCATATTGATCTCATCGCTAATTGAAAGATGATGTTGCGTAATTCCTTGATCAGAAAAGAATTGATTGAGTTCAGGATGAAACAAAAAAAATGGCTTTCCTAAACTATCATGGGTAATCGTAATATATGTGAAGTTAACCGGATGCCGTAATCCTGTACCTAGCGCTTTCGATAATGCTTCTTTAGCAGCAAAGCGACTAGCCAGAAAAAGCACTGGTTTGCTGCTCGATCCATATTCCTGCAACTCGCTTTCGGTTAAGATACGATGTGCAAAGCGTTCACCAAAACGACCCAGTGATTGCGCAATTCTGGCAGATTCAACTATATCGGTTCCAATCCCATAGATCATTTACGCGACTCGAGCATGAGCTGTTTCATTTCCTGTACGGCGTGTTTAAATCCAACAAAAATAGCTCTCGCAACTATTGCATGGCCAATATTCAATTCCGAAATTTCAGGGATAGCCGCAATGGCTTGAACATTCTGATAATGCAAACCATGCCCGGCATTGACTTTTAAACCCAGATTTTTACCCAGAGCAACGGCTTGCTTCACTTCGATAAAGCGTTTTTCTTGTACTTCAATTGAATGTGCATCGGCATAACTTCCAGTGTGAATTTCGATGACAGGCGCACCCGTTCGAGCCGCTGCATCAATTTGTGCTGGATCCGCATTAATGAACAATGAAACACGTATTCCAGCTTCTCTCAATTTTTGACAAACACGTTTGATCTGATCGAAGTGCTTTAGCACATCGAGACCACCTTCTGTAGTTAATTCTTCTCGCCTTTCCGGCACTAAGCAAATATCGTGAGGCTTGATTCTCAGCGCGATGGCGATCATTTCATCGGTTACTGCACTCTCCAGATTCATTCTGGTCGTTAACCGATTGCGCAAAATATCCACATCGATATCCTGAATATGGCGTCGATCTTCGCGCAAGTGCAAAGTGATTGCATCCGCTCCGGCAGATTCGGCAATCAATGCCGCTTCGACTGGATCGGGATATATTGTTCCCCGCGCTTGTCGCAGCGTCGCCACATGATCAATATTAACCCCTAATTCAATCATCATAAAAGACTCCAAAAATGCATAGAATTCTAGATGTACTATTCATAACCCAGATTTCTTAACACACTTTCACTGTCAGCCCAACCGCTTTTAACTTTAACCCAAACTTCCAGATACACTTTTTCTCCAAGCAACAACTCCATGTCTTTACGTGCTTGACTTGCTATTTGCTTAAGCTTTTCGCCCTTTTTTCCAATAATAATTGCTTTCTGATTGGGTTTATCAACCAGAATGGTGGCATAAATTTTGCACACATTGTCTTCGAACTTAAATTGATCGACCACCACGCTGGTAGAATAGGGAATTTCGTCGCCAACCAAGCGAAATAATTTTTCACGGATAAATTCTCCAACCAGAAAACGCTCACTGCGATCCGTTATTTCATTTTTATTGTATAAAGGCTGGCTAATGGGTAAATAATTGCGAATGGTATTAAGCAGCTCAGGTAGTTGAATCTTATGCATCGCGCTCACTGGAATAATGTCGGAAATTTTAACTTGTTGAGCTACTTCATTCAGAAATGGCAGTAGTCTATTCTTATCTGTCAATTTGTCTATTTTATTGACCACTAAAATAATTGGAATGTTATCAGGGATTATTTTGAATACTGTAATATCGCGCTGATCAAAGTGTAGTGCTTCAATTACAAACAATATAACATTCACCTCTTGCATGCTGCGAGTGACCACCCGGTTCATTGCGGTATTTAAGCCACTGCTATAATGAGTTTGAAAGCCAGGAGTATCAACAAAGACAAATTGCGTCTGCTGATCCGTTAAAATGCCATTTATTCTAAAACGAGTTGTCTGTGCTTTTCTCGATGTAATACTGATTTTTTGTTCCACCAACTTATTTAATAATGTTGATTTACCTACATTGGGGCGACCAATAATTGCTATGTATCCAGTGCGAAAATTGGCAGGAGTCGTCATTCTGTGATGTTATGAGTAGTAATTAGAAAATGATTAAACATTATCAATGTGCAGGCTGCAAACAAATTTCTTCATAGGCCAACCTAGCTGCCATTTGTTCTGCACTCCGACGATTTGTTCCTTCACCTACGGTTCGAATATTTAATGTAGAAATCACGCATTCCACTTGAAATTTCTGTTTATGTGCTTTACCACTGGTTGTAATCACAATATATTCTGGCAATGATAGTTTCTGGCTTTGTAAAAATTCTTGCAATAAAGTTTTGGAGTCTTTAGCCTGTGATTTAATATCAATAGCTTGCATCAAAGGTAAATAGATCGACGTAATTACTATTTCCACTTGTGCATAATTACTATCCAAATAAATAGCACCTAATAAAGCTTCAAATGTATCTGCAAGAATCGATGGACGATGACAACCTCCACTTTTTAACTCACCCTCACCTAATCTGAGTAGTTTATCTATTTGTAAGTTAAGCGCTATATCTGACAATGCCTTTTGATTCACAAAATTAGCGCGAAGCCGGGACAAATACCCTTCTGGCGATTCTGGGAAATGTTGGTAAATTATTCCTGAGATTACGCAGTTCAAAATCGCGTCACCCAGAAACTCGAGACGTTCATTATGGGGGGCACTATGGCTTCTGTGGGTTAACGCCGTTTGAAGTAATTGGGGTTGAGAAAAACAATATCCTAAACGTTTACAAAATATATCCAGTAACTGTTGAGTATTATTTGAGATCGCTTCATTTTGCATAATCTTTCTAGGATTAATTACTTTTTGCCTGAAAATCAATGTTTAAAGATATATTGAAAAAAAGCGGAATCTTTGTTGTGTAATCAACGCTCAAAACAATTTCTCCATTTTCTTTATTTATTCTAATGTCTTGACTAGTAATAGATTTAATATCATCAATTTGAGCACGCCTACTAAATGCCAATCTGATTTGGTTTAAATTCATATTTTGCAGGCTCGTATCTCTGGCGACAGCAGTTAAGTTTTTTTTAATCGAAGAATATTCTAGGTAAGCGGGTACAATTCTCAAGCTAGTGATCGCAATTAAAACAAGAACCACTGACCACATTAACAAACTAACCAAGCCAATGCCTTTTTGTTTTAGTGACTTCTTGTGATAATTCACGTTTTTCACCTCATTGATAAAAAAACTGATTATTTAATCGA
The DNA here is from genome assembly GCF_003011925.2 of Nitrosomonas supralitoralis. Classification (GTDB taxonomy): domain Bacteria; phylum Pseudomonadota; class Gammaproteobacteria; order Burkholderiales; family Nitrosomonadaceae; genus Nitrosomonas; species Nitrosomonas supralitoralis. The sequence goes on along the minus strand of NZ_PXXU01000023.1, from coordinate 11,820 downwards.
CAATCCAATACGGCCAAGATCTCCAAAATTCCACCAAATCATGAACGCCTTACCAACAATATTTTCTTCAGGAACGAATCCCCAGTAACGGCTATCACTGCTACTGTCACGATTGTCACCTAAAGTAAAATAATTCCCAGCCGGCACTTCGCAAGTGAATCCTGTACGGCGATATTTGCAGTTATCACGAAATTGAAATTGCCGAACGTTCGAAAATTGTACACCTCTAATGTCTTGATTAATAATAATGGAATGACTCTCATCGTTTAAATACTCTGAATAACGATCGGAATATATATACCCTAGCCCGGATTCTATATATTTATAGTCTCCTTCATACTCCATTCTTATCACTTCTCCATTAATAATTAGTTGCTTATCATGATAAGTGATAACGTCCCCCGGCAATCCGACAATTCGTTTGATGTAATCTATAGATGAATCTTCTGGAAAACGAAAAACCAGCACATCTCCACGTTTGGGTTTATCCATATCATAAATTTTCTTATTAATGACAGGCAACCTTATGCCATAGACATATTTGTTTACAAGAATAAAATCACCCACCAAAAGTGTAGGTATCATTGAGCCTGATGGGATTTTAAATGGTTCGATTACGAAAGAACGCAGACTAAAAACAATCAAAATAATAGGAAAAAAGCTTTTAGGATATTCGATCCACCAAGGCTCATTCTCATTTGGTTCACGCTTTTTTTTCCAGAAAATAATATCTAATAGCCAAATACTGCCAGTAATAACAAGCAGGATAAAAAGTATCAAAGGAAAATTCATGTAATTTCCTTTGAATATAAGCAATTGATACTATTTTGAATTATTTTATGAGAATCTAGATTCAGCCTAAGCTCAAGGAAAAAAAAATTGTCTCTACTCATCATTATTTATTATCAACCTGCAAAATTGCTAGAAATGCTTCTTGAGGAATTTCCACATTACCAACCCGCTTCATTCGCTTTTTACCTGCTTTTTGTTTTTCCAGCAACTTTCGTTTGCGCGAAATATCGCCACCGTAGCATTTTGCCAACACATTTTTTCGTAAAGCCTTAACAGTTTCGCGTGAAATAATATGTGCGCCTACCGCTGCTTGTACAGCAATATCAAACATCTGACGCGGAATTAATTGGCGCATTTTTTGCACTAATTCACGCCCTCGATATTGACTGCTACTTCGATGGATAATCAAAGACAATGCATCGACCTTGTCGCTGTTAATCAATATATCAAGTTTCACTAAATCAGATGCACGAAATTCTTTGAACTCATAGTCCAAAGAAGCATAACCACGACTGGTTGATTTCAGTCGATCAAAAAAATCCATGACAACCTCATTCAGCGGCATTTCATAAGTCAGCATGACTTGCTTGCCCATATACTGCATATTCGTCTGGTTGCCACGTTTGCTGACGCACAGCGTAATCACAGCGCCAACATATTCTTCCGGCACAATAATAGTTGATGTGATAATCGGTTCGCGAATCTCGGCAATTTTAGAAAGATCCGGAATTTTTGACGGATTCTCAATTTCAATAACTGTACCATCCCGCATCAGTACTTGATAAACAACAGTTGGTGCAGTTGTAATCAAATCCATGTCGTATTCACGCTCCAGTCGTTCCTGCACAATATCCATGTGCAACAACCCAAGGAAACCGCAACGAAAACCGAAACCCAGTGCCTGAGACACTTCTGGTTCAAAATGGAGTGAAGCATCATTCAATCTCAATTTTTCCAATGCTGCACGCAATGCATCATATTGATTGGATTCTACTGGATATAAACCGGCAAATACTTGTGGTTTTATTTCTTTAAAGCCCTGTAAAGGATTTTCCGCAGGATGATTTGCCGAAGTTACTGTATCGCCAACCTTTGCGATATTCAGTTCTTTGATACCCGAGATAATAAAGCCGACCTCTCCAGCACCCAGTGAATCGCGAAAAGTTGATTTTGGTACAAATACACCAACTTGCTCACACAATTGCACCGCTTTGCTGGCCATCAGTAATATTTTATCGCCGGGTTTAACCACACCGTCCATTATTCTCACCAAAATCACGACACCGACATAATTATCAAACCAGGAATCGATGATTAGTGCTTTTAAAGGCGCATTCGGGTCACCTTTCGGTTCGGGTATTTTAACAATCAAAGCTTCTAATACATCTTCTATACCCTCTCCCGTTTTTGCGCTGATTTTGATTGCATCCTGTGCATCGATTCCAATTACTTCTTCAATGTTGCTGATAACGCGTGCCGGATCAGCAGCCGGAAGATCAATCTTATTTAAAACTGGGATAACTTCAACACCTTGTTCTATCGCTGTATAACAATTAGCGACGGTTTGTGCTTCAACTCCCTGAGAAGCATCAACCACTAATAGCGCACCTTCACATGCGGCCAAAGAACGAGAGACTTCGTAAGAAAAATCAACATGTCCTGGCGTATCAATTAAATTCAATAAATAAGTTTCGCCATTTCTTGCTTTGTATCGCAATGCCGCCGTTTGAGCTTTGATGGTAATGCCTCTTTCACGTTCCAGATCCATGGAATCTAATACTTGCGCTTCCATTTCTCGATCGGACAAACCACCGCAAAGATGAATAATGCGATCCGCCAGTGTTGATTTGCCGTGATCAATGTGGGCAATGATGGAGAAATTACGAATATGCTGCATCAAGATTTAAAATATAAAGAGTATATTTCCAGCAACTTTAAAAGTTTACCTAGCCAGGCTGGAAACCAAAATGTTTTATTGGCAATTAAGGAGGCAGCATTCTAACGAAATTTACCAAGATAATCATCTAAAGCTGCTACATCGAGAAAATAATGACAAATCTCTTGGTTGGTGAATGGTGAAATCAAAACTGGGATTTTATCTCCAAAGCGTGCAACCAGTTCTGGATCGGAATCGATATCAACAACCTTAAAATCTAGTGATACCTGCTGCTGCAATTTTTGCAGAGCAAGTATCATATCTTGGCAAAGATGGCAGTCTTCACGACCATAGATAATCAGTTCTTGTATTTGTCCGGTGGGAGGATGAGGATTAAACTTAATTTTCTTTGTCATCATCGGAGAGTTTCATTGTTATGAAAGTTGTGATGTCTCCTCTTTTAACAAGTAAAGCAATATTTTTTCCATTTTCAGCCTGGTTAAGCAGCTTGTTAAATTGCTCAACACTCTTCACATCTTTACTGTTAAAGCCAAGGATAATGTCTCCAGTGCGAATTCCTGAACGACTTGCAATGCCGGATTGCATGTCTTCAACCAATAAACCGTTGGCAATCTCCAGTTGTTTCTTTTGCTCATCGGTAATTTCACTTAATGCCAAACCCAGGCGATTTAAAGTATCCGATTTTTTTCCTTGCTTAAACTTGCGATTTTCTGCTGCCTCATCAACAGGGGTTTCTCCAACCTCCACTTTGATGGTCTTCAAGGCGCTATCCCGCCAAATCTGGATAGATACTTTTGAACCTGGTTTGGTGTTGCCAACTATGCGAGGTAAATCTGAAGATGTCAGCACTTCTTTTTCATCAAACTTCAAAATAATATCGCGAGCTTTAATACCTGCTCTATCCGCAGGGCCATGTTTTTCGATAGAAACGACTAATGCCCCTTTGCTATCCTTTAATCCGAAAGATTCTGCCAATTCTTTGGTGACTTCCTGAATCATTACACCAATTCTTCCTCGACTTACTTTGCCGCTGATCTTTAGTTGATCGGCAATTTCAGTGGCAACATTGATCGGTATGGCAAAAGACAGCCCCATGAACCCGCCAGTCCGGCTATAAATTTGAGAATTAATTCCAACAACCTCACCTTTCATGTTAAACAATGGTCCGCCCGAATTTCCTGGATTTATCGCAACATCGGTTTGTATGAATGGAACATAATTTTCCTGTGCCAAAGAACGCCCTTTCGCACTCACTATACCCGCAGTGACACTATGTTCAAAACCGAATGGCGAGCCGATTGCAATCACCCATTCACCTACCTTGAGATTATCTGGACTCCCCTGTGTAACTACAGGCAAATCAGCAGCATTGATTTTAATTAACGCAATATCAGTTTTACGATCTGTGCCGATAATATCAGCGGCAAATTCACGTTTATCGTTAAGCTTTACCGTTATCTCATCAGCAGTTTCAACCACATGTGCATTCGTCAGAATATAACCATCGGGACTAATAATAAATCCTGATCCTAGAGATTTTGGTTCGGGTTTTCTTGGTCCGGGAAAAGGTTGAATATGTCTTCTAAAAAAATCATAAAAAGGGGAATTTTCAGGAATCCCTGGTATTTCAGGGATTATTTGGTTATTGATTGCGCTTGTGTTTTGCACAGCACTGATATTCACCACTGCAGCACCATGTTTCTCAACTAATCCGGTAAAATCCGGCAACTCGGAAGCTTGAACAAAGGTTACCGATACAAACAAAATGAATGGAACTATCATTAATTGAAACATGCTTCTTATCCTTACTGTACGCGTATATAAAAAATAATTGTTCATGTGCATGGTTGACGATCAAAGTTTTATGAAGCAAAAAATATTCATATTTAAATCGCGAGGCTATATTGTGACTATATGAATAATCAAACTGTTTTCTCAGGTAGTGTTGCCCTATTTTTTAGAAAAAAGTATCAAGCAATTTTCAGCAAACAGAAACTTAATTAAGCTTAAAAACCGAATCGCCAATTAATTTAATGGTTTCCAATGGAACCTCACCAACTGTTGTTATTTTATTGCCATTTAGCACGCGCACATAGATATTGATTGCACCATGACTTGTAAAGAAACCAGGTTTTGGAGTTGGCGCACCTTCTATAATAGGCTCTATAAAAACAGACACTGTTGCAAGTCCATCAGATAAGGCAATATGATCAACAAATACTGGTTTCTCAGTCAGATTACGTCTCATTTCAATCAATTTTTGGAAACCCGTTGGCAAATTATTAATCTGCCATTTTAGTTCACCTTTTTTGATGACAGAAGTCAGCAAATTAGTTACTTTCCATTCATCTTGAGTCATGAATGCGTCAGGTTTTACTAAATCAGATTGAATTTCTCCATCAATTTCCAGTTGCGCAAATGCAAATTGCTCAATGACCTCAGTACCTCTCACAATAGCGGTTTTTAGAAGCAAGCCCGTTTTAACATCTATCCATAATTGATGACCATAACGTAAGGAGTCTCTTGGAATCAAGGAAATAACCTGACATTCGTGATCGGATATGCGCTCGCGTCTGACCTCTTTGATGAAATAATTCTCATCAATATTACCAAAAGGTTGTGGAAGTATATCTGGAAAGAATTTACGAAACCAACGTTTCTCGGTGTATATTCTCTTGCTTTCCGGTAGATAACATTTCAATTCATCGTTAGTGCGAAAAACTATACGCGGCGTACCATCCAAAACTTCAATTCTTTCATGTTCGCCAGCATCATCAGTTTTATGAACGATGCGTGATGATTCTATATGATTGCCTGCATAATAAATGAATGTTCCGGAATAATTATGCTGACGTGGAGCATCAGCCATTTTTCTCAACCATTCAAGCGCGCTCTCAGACGAACGGGGTAACTCCTGCGCCAGTGCAACTTGAAAACCAATTGCTAAAAAACATAACAACGAAATAATACTGCGGCTAATCATCTACCATATCTTTCGTGATATTCAATATTATGAATATTATTCGATTGCCCACGCATCATGACTCCCGGAGAAAATTCTCTATGCACGAACAGATAATCATTGATCTCAACCGGTGGATGCGAATAATTATGAATTAAAGGCGGCGATGTGACCATCATCGGAGCAGCAGGCAAGTTATTTTCCTGATTCGATTGTGCAGCAATTGTCATTTGCTGCGGCTTATATAAATTATTCATGATTACTCCCGCAGAAATCATTGCAACAACAGAAGCAGCTACCGCAACCGCAAATACTTTTTGCTTCTGTTTTTTTACTATGCTTGTTACATTGGGAGAAAGGACTGTGGGTTCATTTATTAACTTTTGACTGACACTGGAAGATATATTCATGGATAATCGGGATGATTTTCGGAGCGTGTCACCAATCAAATGATAAGTCTTCCATTCTTCCTGTAAATCACCATTTTTTTTGATGGCCTCAATAATATTGGAAACGTCCTGTTGATCAAGCTCACCATCCATCAATGCAGATACTTTACTTTTCACATTACCACCTCTTGTCTTTACTTGTCCCTAACAAGGGACGTAATTGTTCTGAAATCGCTTCGCGCGCACGGAATATCCGTGACCGCACCGTCCCAATTGGACAACTCATGATATTGGCAATTTCTTCATAACTTAATCCGTCAATCTCTCTTAAAACAATCGCCGTACGTAATTCATCCGGCAATGAATCCAACGTTTTGTTTACCGTTTGAGCAATTTCCTGACTCATCAGTTCACTCTCAGGCGTATTCATTTCCTTCAGCAGACCACTGTCTTCAAAATCCTCAGCATCTTCGTTATCATAACCTTGTAAGGTTGGCAATTTCCGCCCTTGAGATACTAAAAAATTTTTCGCAGTGTTTATACCAATACGATACAGCCATGTATAAAAAGCACTATCTCCTCGAAATGATGGCAGTGCCCGATACGCTTTTATAAAAGCTTCTTGAGTAACATCCTCAACTTCAGCTGAATCGCGTATAAATTGCGACAATAATCGAGCCAGCTTGCGTTGATACTTAATCACTAGCAGATCAAATGCATGCTTATCACCGCTTTGAACTCGTTCTACTAGTTGTTGATCGATTTCGCGATCACTCATACAGCTTGATCCCTGAGCATTTTGAATAAATTGTTAATCGTAATTTTGCGCCATTATAGATACCATAATGACACAAAAGAACAAGTATACCTATCCAAATCAATCTCTGGAACTATGCAATTGTATGACTATCGCTTTAAAGACACTTAACCCTACTGATTAGTTCACTATTTAAATGTTGTATAACAAAGAAAGTAAACCGTATGTATTCCGGTTGAAGCAATGCGAGTCTGTTATTATTCAGCCCACTAATCATAATAAATAAAGACTCGCTTAATGACTGACAACAATTACGATACGCTCATTATTGGTAGCGGATTAGCCGGATTTTCGCTGGCACTACATTTAGCACAACATCACAGGGTTTGCATTGTGACTAAACAAACTGCCGAATCAGGAGCCAGTTCATGGGCACAAGGCGGTATAGCTGCCGCACTGGCAAATGATGATTCTCCATCGCAGCATGTTCAAGATACCTTGATTGCTGGCGCCGGCTTATGTGATGAAAACATCACACGATTCGTAACCGAAAATGCAACTGATGCGATTCATTGGTTGATCAATCAAGGTGTGATTTTTACCAGCGACCAAGCAAGCGAAACCGGTTACCACTTGACTCAGGAAGGCGGCCATAGCACACGACGAATTATTCATAGTGGTGATGCTACCGGCAAAGCCATACAACAAGCTCTGGTTCAGAAAATTCGATCACATTCGAATATTACTGTTTTAGAACATCACATAGCTATCGATCTGATAACCGGTGGTAAATTATCTGATTTCGCAAAACACCCGAATAAGCGATGCTTTGGTGCATACATTCTCGACAAGAAAAAAGATAAAGTGATGACCTTTGCTGCACAAAATACTGTGCTAGCAACCGGTGGTGCCAGTAAAGTTTATCTCTACACCACTAATCCCGACACAGCCACCGGTGACGGTATTGCCATGGGTTGGCGAGCAGGCTGTCGAATCGCCAATATGGAATTCATTCAGTTTCATCCAACCTGTCTTTATCACCCTCACGCAAAATCATTTCTAATCAGTGAAGCTGTTCGTGGCGAGGGCGGTTTATTAAAGCTTCCCAATGGCGAACGTTTCATGCCTTGGCATGATCAACGTGCTGAGCTTGCCTCGCGCGATGTAGTGGCCCGTGCCATCGACTTTGAAATGAAAAAAAGAGGGCTGGATTGCGTTTATTTAGATATATCCCATAAGCCCGCCATTTTTTTAAAAGAGCATTTTCCAACCATTTATGCCCGCTGTTTGGAACTAGGTATCGATATTACCAAAGAGCCGATCCCCGTAGTTCCTGCTGCTCATTACACTTGTGGCGGAGTGATTACCGATAAGCATGGCAAAACCGATTTGAGCAACCTGTACGCTATCGGCGAAACAGCACACACCGGATTACATGGCGCCAACCGTTTAGCCAGCAATTCACTACTGGAATGCCTGGTACTGGCCCAGAGTGCAGGAAGTGATATTATCAATCAAGTCGCAAATGAATTGCCAAAACTCCCGGATTGGGATGAAAGCCGTGTTACAGACGCTGATGAAGAAATCGTGATTGCACATAACTGGGATGAATTACGCCGTTTCATGTGGAATTACGTCGGCATTGTGCGTACCACGAAGAGATTGCAGCGCGCGCAACACAGAATTGAGCTATTACGCGAGGAAATCAATGAATACTATACTAACTTTCGTGTCACCAGCGATTTGCTGGAATTACGCAATCTAGTAGATAGTGCCGATCTGATTGTTCGGAGTGCATTGCTGCGAAACGAAAGTCGGGGATTACACTATAGCAAGGATTATCCTTACACATTGCCGCTGGCAAAAAATACTGTGTTGAAAAAAGAAAATTAAGCCACTTCACGCAAAACCCAATCAACTTAAATTGATGTCACAGTTGTCAGTTCACAATTACGTGCGTTACACTCATACACTTCTTAACCTACCTCCTTAGCGAGCAATGCAATTCCACTGGGCCAATCCAAGTATTGTAGAATGGTGCCAACATCTACTCGACAGTTACGCTCACTGGATCAAGCTGGAACTGATTGATCGCACTGGCACACCACTGGAACAAGCCGAGCGATTATTCAACTCTACGTTTGTAGTGGCATCGCATGGCCCGGAAGCCGATCCCATATTAAATTACGGCAATCAAGCCGCCCTTAGTTTATGGGTGATGGACTGGCAGCAATTCACTAAAACGCCCTCTCGCCTCACGGCCGAACCACCCAATCGCGAAGAGCGTACGCGCATGCTGGATCAAGCCAAAATTCAAGGTTATATTTCGAATTATCGCGGTGTAAGAATATCCAGCATAGGAGAACGTTTTTTGGTTGACCAAGCTATCATTTGGAATATCCATAAACCTGACGGCACGAAAATAGGACAAGGCGCTACGTTCTCTAATTGGAAATATTTAGACCCAATTTGACTTCTTAAAATTTATTCAATGTAAAACAAATTTGCCCCAAACCATGAACTGGTTTATTCTTTGCCCCCTGTTTATCAACAAGCTGGGAGAAGTGACCGAGAGGCTTAAGGTGCACGCCTGGAAAGCGTGTGTACGGTTTAAGCCGTACCGCGGGTTCGAATCCCGCCTTCTCCGCCAAGTAAAATATTATAATCAATGACTTATTTGGTATTTTTTATACTTAATCAACAATATGCCCCACATCCTAAGAATGCTAATAGTTAGGTGCTTTTGCCTAAAGTCCACGTAATTAGAAGTGGTTCCCCTTGATTGGACAATTTTTTCCATATCTTAAGTGGAAATCTTGCGGTTAATGCCTACTCAGCTTTTTGCATTACAGGCATCGAAGTAAAACTTATTTGGCGTTTTGTCGTCAAGCGCGCTGTAGGGGTGCAGATATACCCCTTCGTATTCGACGCTCTTCCAAAGCCGTTCGGAACACATTTGACATGGTCTAATAGTCGAGTTGACGAGTTGCTACCGTTGCCACCTGATTACATTGAATTGCTAAAGAAAAATAATTGATAGAGATAGATGGCGGCGTTGGACGCTTACAAATAAGAAAAATAATTGCAGTGTCAACTCAGGACCGAACTTATGCAGAACTCTGTGTCAGAGTTAATTTTCTGCGTAAAATGACAAGCAACTAATGTCATTTGGATATTTCTCCCATTATCACAGCAAATTTACGCAGTTGTACAGAAGTCTTAAACATGGTGAGCTAAAGCATCTCTTTATTTAGCCTATCACCTGGCCGGATTGTTTTGACGATATATATGAATGTTTTAGATCATATAATGATAACGTGAGCTTAGCTTCAGAGTTATGGTACCATCCATTAAAATGATCGTATGCAGCAGCATGGACGTAACTTTCCCAGTTGTGGCGATTTAGGCACCATACGAGGGTTCTCAATATCCCTCGCTGAAAATAAATAATCTTGTCGCCGACGAGAATACTAGAGTGTTTAATGTAAGGTATGGCTAGCTCGATGGTAGTACAAGTTCAAATACTCTGTACCCTTAAAGGAGAATGAAATTTGAAACGGAGCCTGATTTATCTCACGTCGTTATTATGTGGCTTTTTGCTTTGCGTCAATGTTCTGGCCACTACTACCTTCAGCAGTGTTTATGTTTTCGGCGACAGCCTTTCGGATGCAGGCAGTAATCCTTCAGCAGTCTTAAGTATATATAATTTACTGGGCGGTAACTGCGATCCTTTTCATCCTTGTCCGCCATATGTAGATGGTCATTTTTCGAACGGCCCGACTGTTCCCGAATATCTTGCCAATTCTATACTTCCAGGTGGTGCTAATCCGACCAATTTCTTCAGCTTTGCTGTTGCTGGTGCGACAAGTGGCATCGGTAATTATGGTGACGGAGGATCGGCTCTTGCCACGGGGTCGTTTGGACTTCCTGGTATGCAACAGGAACTCGGGCAGTATTTGTCACTTTCGGGGGGCAGTGCTGATCCTACTGCATTGTATTTTGTATGGGGAGGCGCAAATGATTTTCTGACATTCGATTCTCCTATCACCGCTGCACAGAATATAGCGAGTCATGTTGTCGCGCTGGCGAATATCGGAGCCACCCATATACTTATTCCCAATCTACCTGATCTGAGCCTTACCCCTTTTATACAAAATGAAGGTCTGATTTCCCAGGCTCAAGCATTTTCACTAGGCTTCAATGCCGAGTTGAACGCGCAAATTGATGGATTGAATTTAATGTTTCCAAGTGTAGATATTATTGAGTTCGACACCTTCAGCGTTTTTAATAATATTGTAACAAATCCGGGGCTTTTTAGTTTTTCTGATGCGCATTCTGCCTGTCTTTCTTTACTTTTTGATGTTTGCGCCAATCCGGAAGAACATATATTTTGGGACGGATTTCATCCAACTAGTCATGCGCATGCGCTTATTTCCTCAGCCATTGCAAGTGCGATTCCAGAGCCAGAAACCTACATGATGCTGTTGGTAGGTTTAGGTTTTATTGGTTTTATATCATGTCGCATGAAAGAAATCACTATGAAATCCGGATTTAACATCAGTCGAGTCATGTATGCAACTAGGAAAAGTTAATACTAGAGTTGAAAATACAGCGGGATTGTTTAGCCGTGATTCGGAAAAATTTCAGATGAATGCAGCTCTGATACTTAATGTAGCGGCTTTGATGAGGGATGATACGCTTATTCTCATTCCGGAAATTAATTATGGGAGGTTCAGTTTCGATGTCTATTAACTTTTTCAGTCATAACGCAGTGATGCTAGGAGTCTGTCGGACTTAAAGCATCCGGATGTTCAGTTTATTAAAATAGTCCTAAATTGAAACTGGATTTTTGAAAAAGCATTACGAAGCATTTCAAGCCCTGCAATCGCCATCAGCTGTACTTGCTACCGTCGTCGATAGATGAATGGTTGCCGGAAAATCATTTGACGCGGTTGACGAGCCATTATTCTAACAAAGGTTCGCAAGCCTATGATCCCGCCATGATATTGTCATTATTGGTTTA
>NZ_PXXU01000229.1 GCF_003011925.2 Nitrosomonas supralitoralis | reverse complement strand
AATCTAAACCTACTAATGGGTAAATAAATGGACAAATCAGGACGGAATGCCTTGGAATATCTAAAGCCTCAAACGCATCTACTGAAAGGCTCGCCACGAGAGGTGATTCCAGCCCTCTCTAAAGAAATTAAAACTGATCTAGTAGTCATGGGCACGGTAGCTCGTACTGGTATTTCCGGATTCTTTATGGGAAATACGGCAGAAACCATTCTCAATCAGCTTGACTGTTTGGTACTTGCAGTAAAACCCATCGGATTTAAGACACCAGTTATATT
>NZ_PXXU01000228.1 GCF_003011925.2 Nitrosomonas supralitoralis | reverse complement strand
CGTAGTGGCCGGCATGCGCAAAGCTTTCTGGAAAACTGGCAAGGTCATTTGCTGGTCGATGACTATGGCGGCTACAAAGCCCTGTTCGCCGAAAAACAGACGAAGTCCTGCACTGAACTGGCTTGTTGGGCGCGCGCACGCCGTAAATTCTTCGATCTGCACCAGGCTAATAGCAGCCTGATGGCGTTGGAAGCGTTGCAGCGTATCGGCAACTTATATACTATTGAAGCAGAAGGTAAAGATCTGACCATCGCAGAACGTCAACAACTACGAGAAGAAAAAAGCCTGCCCG
>NZ_PXXU01000227.1 GCF_003011925.2 Nitrosomonas supralitoralis | reverse complement strand
CGGTGAGCCGTCCGCACGTGTGCCATTGACTACTGTGGAACCTGCCGTTTGATTAAATGCGGCTTCCGCAGCCGGATTCGTGGCTGTTTGATCCGCGATCAAATTACTGATCGTACGCGGCTGTGAATCAAACACGGCACCTTTGGTTTGAGAGTAATGGGTTGATTGACCTACGGCTTGCCCACCCGGGCCGTCTGGATCAAATGTGATCTGCTCGCCAGAACGGAAGAAAATATCCAGTCCGCGAGGAAAAACCTGATCGGCGGATCCAAATAACGAATTTCCCGGCAGCAGGTTATTGTATT
>NZ_PXXU01000226.1 GCF_003011925.2 Nitrosomonas supralitoralis | reverse complement strand
TATACAATAACCTGCTGCCGGGAAATTCGCTGTTTGGATCCGCTGATCAGGTTTTCCCCCGTGGACTGGATATTTTCTTCCGCCCTGGCGAGCAGATCACATTTGATCCAGACGGCCCGGGTGGGCAAGCCGTAGGCCAATCAACCCATTACTCTCAAACCAAAGGCGCCGTGTTTGATTCACAGCCGCGTACGATCAGTAATCTGATTGCAGATCTAACAGCGTCGAATCCGGCTGCGGAAGCCGCATTTAATCAAACGCCGGGCTCCACAGTAGTCAATGGCACACGCGCGGACGGCTCACCA
>NZ_PXXU01000225.1 GCF_003011925.2 Nitrosomonas supralitoralis | reverse complement strand
CATATAAAAACTGAAGCAAAAAGCTGCTTTCCCATAAGCGCCTATGATCTCAATCCAAGATAAGAAAAAATTCACAGCATTGTAGTATATAGTAGTAGTATTACTGCTTTCTTATACTTTATGAAATCAGGTGACCCAATGGAACGTAAAACCAAGGTAACGCAAGATGCTGTGAACGCTGCATGTGACGATCTTATAAAATCCGGTAAGAACGTCACTGTAAACGCTGTCATTGCGATGACTGGGGGTTCTTTTTCTACCGTAGGCGTAATGGTCAAGCACTGGAAGACCGAACAGGCCGCAAATA
>NZ_PXXU01000224.1 GCF_003011925.2 Nitrosomonas supralitoralis | reverse complement strand
CACTAAAAGCATCGTTAACATGCCAATTTTGTAAAATTTTGAGTCATACCACAGCGACATGTCATAGTTGGCGCTCGCCGCGCCGCTAGTTGTGCCATAGGTTGTTGCCATGTTTCTACCTCCTAACTGTTAATCAAAACTACTTCTCGTTCTTCTCTACTACTGCTTCAATACTAATTAATTAGTACTTCTTCTTAAATTCGGCAGCCAAAACTTTCCTCTACTTATCTTATTTCTTCCCTTCTTTTAGCTACACCTCGCAGGCTAGTCGACCTTGGGGTTCAAAGTCAAGTCATTTGTCATAAAATCCCCTT
>NZ_PXXU01000223.1 GCF_003011925.2 Nitrosomonas supralitoralis | reverse complement strand
TGCCTGCACATCTAAACTCTTAACGTTCAATTTAGATAACAGTGCTTTTCTTAATGACCGATTTGCAATAACTACCACCGCTTCATTATTTTGCAACCCTTCGAGGAGGTAATTTGTAAGTTTTTCTGCCTGAGAATCATCATTCTCACAAACATTAACGATATGGCTGCCATTATAGTTTGTTAGTTGCCAAGTCTTATTGATTTCCATTGTTATGTAATAAAGAAAATAAAAGGGCACTATAGTACAAAATTTTAAGTAAGTGAATCTATAGATGTATTTAAAATACTCTTTAGAGAAGAATATATCTATACGC
>NZ_PXXU01000222.1 GCF_003011925.2 Nitrosomonas supralitoralis | reverse complement strand
GGCTGCTGGATAAATAGTTGCTGTTGCTCCGGCCAGCATCGCCGCTCCTATGTAATGCTTCTCTTTCCACGTTGTAAGCAAAGCGAAATACAGCACCAATCTCGCCGGGATTATAGACCGCAGTATGGGCTCCATTTTTATGATATTTTCCCAATTAGTCTTGCTCGAATCGATTGATACTCTTACTCGACTAGTAGGGTATTTTGTTGCGTCAGCGCGTGATAGCGGGGATAGTTCATTGGGATAGGTTCCAGACTTGGCCTGAGCCATTTGATCAACAACAAAACCGCCTCGAAGAAGCAATTGAAGGTATGTTTTC
>NZ_PXXU01000221.1 GCF_003011925.2 Nitrosomonas supralitoralis | reverse complement strand
AAAAACATACCTTCAATTGCTGCTTCGAGGCGGTTTTGTTGTTGATCAAATGGCTCAGGCCAAGTCTGGAACCTATCCCAATGAACTATCCCCGCTGTCACGCGCTGACGCAACAAAATACCCTACTAGTCGAGTAAGAGTATCAATCGATTCAGGCAAGACCAATTGGGAAAATATCATAAAAATGGAGCCCATACTGCGGTCTATAATCCCGGCGAGATTGGTGCTGTATTTCGCTTTACTTACAACGTGGAGAGAAAAGCATTACATAGGGGCGGCGATGCTGGCCGGAGCAACAGCAACTATTTATCCAGCAGCA
>NZ_PXXU01000220.1 GCF_003011925.2 Nitrosomonas supralitoralis | reverse complement strand
CAGGCGTTTATTTCTAGCAGTCAGTTCAGCGAGACGTTTATCAATAGATGAAAAATCGTACACACCTTTTGATTTCTCAAGCTCCGCCCATAAATAACGCATTTGTATTCCACGTAACGCCGGTGTTGCTTTGAGTTCACTATATACCACGGATAGGTATTTAGAATTGTTATTGCCCCAGTTCATAATAGTATAGTAATGGCCTGGGTGCCATTTGACCGAAGTGGGATCTGTTGTTGCTGCTACTGTGGTCAATGGGACTAGCACCATACTTACAATGAATAGTAGTGCGGCGACTAAAAAATGTACGTATTTAACT
>NZ_PXXU01000022.1 GCF_003011925.2 Nitrosomonas supralitoralis | reverse complement strand
TGGACAAATCCTATCTTCTAAAAATGTAGGTGCTGCACTGCTGCAACAAAACATTCAATTTACCGAATTCCGCATATCTCCTAACTTTGCACTTGATAGCACCATTTTAGGTGTTACACGAACGAGCACTTACATTTCAACCGACAGAGGATCGACCTGGGCGCTTGCAGGTAAAGTTGAATGGTAGTGTCAATCCTAAAAATGTTATTTCCAAGTAAATTTTCAGTTAAACCGAAACAGTGTGATTGCAAAGTTTAAGCTAGTGTTGCCTTTTCTAGAGCCGCAAAAGCCACTTGTGTCAAATCTCGACAATCAAGATGACGACTAAGGTTTAATAAATTACCCACGGCGGCATGGTTCTCCAAGAATTGCTGAGCCTGTTCCGTCAATTTGAACCGATACCATGGCTCGTTCACATATTCGAGTTTATTGGTGAGAAAGCTCAGCGTAATTGCTGATGTACTGAGAAGTGATGTGAATCGTTTCAGGGAGAAATCTACGGTGGGTAATATCGTAACCACTCAATTTATCCCAGATTTCCCATTAGGTTTGATTTCTAATGGTTTCCATTAGAAATCAAACCTAATGGGAAATCTGGGTTAAAGGCAAGAATTCCAGCGTTGGATGCGCTATGAAAGCTAACTTGGCAGTACCTTCATGATGCATCCAGGCGGTTGCTTACAATCCTTCTAAATGTTAAATTTACTCTAGATGTATGTACTAATTTGGATGGAGGTAATCTATGAACCCAGTGGTTTTGGGTTGTTCCTTTCATAACTAAAAGGCTGCCATGACCAAGCATAAGCGAAATCGTCTGCTTGTCCTTTTTATGCTTAAATGAAAATTTCCTTACCGCTCCGAAGCTTAAGGAACCAATTGCACCATCTTTCTTTAAATCCTTTTCCTCATCACTGTGCCATGCCATCCCTTCAGAGCCGTCATGATAAAGATTGAGCAAACATGAATTGAATTTCTCACCACTAACCTGTTCGACAATAGCCTTCAAATCAAGTAAATCCTGTGTCCAAGGCAAAGCCCGCCTGGTAATTTTCGAATAGGTATATTTAAACGGCAAATCCGCATACCATGCGGCAAGACGTTTGGTGAAAATGTGTTTGCCCATAATAATCGCCTCATCAGGCTTCCAAGCGATATTTTTCAAAAGCGTCGATAAAAAATTATCCGATTCCTCTAGTGATAAAATCGGCCCGTAATAATTCACCTCACCGTCTTTGGGTAAAAGGTTTTCTGGAGTAACTGGAGCGTGTGTAAATAAATCCATATCCTTATATTCTTCGGTGGGTATTGCCAAATTAACTCTAGCGGGATGACTGAGATACTAAATTTACTGAACTTAAGCTACCGTTATCTTTTTCCAACACGCAAAAACACCTTGTCTCAGATTCCAGTAATGACTAAACAACGGTCAAGATTAAATAGATTGCTCACAGTCGCATGGACGACCAATAATCGTTGTGCCAGTACCATAGACTTGAATCAGCGCATACTACTTTCTCTCAACCAGTCATACTGGGTACTGAATAACATCAGATGGGAATCGATGGCATTTGTATAGAGTCGATGAATTTTTCATTCCTCTATTATCGCTCAGGTACAGTTAACTTAGCGGGGCTCTCGCATACACGCTAAACACAGCAAGATATATTGCAGCATAATTCTATTTCCTATGAATCCCATCGCATCGCCGCCATTAATATCTGGGATACATAATTCAATATGAGACAAAGACAAAAATTAGTTGTCAGTTACCGAAGAGTGGGTTAGTTCCAGTTCTATCAACAATGATAATGAGAATTGTTTGTAGTTAGGCAATTTCTCTTGTAATATGCCAACTGTTCATCAATTATGTGATTTGCATATCGCAGCAGTCGCATTCCTTACGCGATCCGGGTGATTGTAAATTTCAGTTTTGCTCTTCCTTGCGTAGAAATAAGCCCTCACGCACCCTCACCCAGTACATTTGTCTCTCTTACTTTTAAATGTACTGGGTTTCTTTTTTCTGATATCTGCTTTTCAATGCCTAATCTTAGGCAAGAATATTGCGATTCTCCTAAGGTTTTATGCTGCCGAATCACAACATCCACCTGGACTCATCTTGCCTGCGCTTACATCTTTACGTTCAGGTGTTCATGAAGACTACTTACTGTAAACCATAGAATTTCGGATGTAGCAAATTTACCGTTACGATCCACCATATTGCGCGATCTTTTTTCGCGTTTCCCCAAGTCATATTAGTTAAATCTCACAGAATGGTTTCCCGCGATACTTAAAGTAGAAGTGTGAATGTTTTTCGATTTGCGCTTCTAATGCGGCTATTGCATTATATTCATCGAGAAACAGCTCGGCGTGTCTTTTTAGTACGATTCAATCATGCAGTGCGCCGCGTTGCAATGACGCGGTTCCTTCGACTCCGAAAATCTCACATGCCCGGTAATCCGTTGTCGGGGTAAAACGTATCAATGTAGCCAAATGATCCGGAAAAGCGTCTATCAACTGATCTGCTTCTTTCCCTGACTACGAGCGATTCCGTTTCATTTTTACATCGCTATTTGCAAGCTGCACTCAAAATAGCATATTATATATCATCAGCTGAAATAATAGCTTATGTCGCTTGATTAAAGATAAAAATCCCAAAAAGAGCCGTGGTGATTAAATTCCTGAATTTAAAGTAGACTTAGACAGGCTCTTAGGCAAAAAAACTTTTAATTAGGTCTGATTGGGTATCTATGACATCGATTCTCAAGAGCACGCTGACTTGTCAGTTTATGTTCCGTTTCTTACGCTTACTTATACCCTTAATTTTAATTTTGGTCGCTGTGTTATGGTATCTTTATCGTACTCATATGACTGCAACCCTGATGATAATGCAAGTCAGCGAGCAGCAATCGATACAGCTTGCAAGCCAGACTGTCGATGCTGTATTCAGTGTATTACACGGCGACGCATTGTATCTTGCGGAAAATTCGTCACTACAGCAATGGCTGGATACTGGAGATTCTATCTCTCGATCCCATCTAAACGCCGATTTTCTGGCGTTTACCCAAAGTCGGAAATTGTATGATCAAGTTCGTTTCTTGGATGAACACGGACAAGAAGTTGTGCGCGTCAACTTGAATGAGGAGCAATCTGAAGTTGTTACAGAAGGAGAACTCCAGACAGAAAATGATCGTTACTATGTAGAAAATACACTTGCTCTGAATGAAAGAGACGTCTTTATGTCATCATTCGATCTTAATATTGAACGCGGCACCATAGAACATCCAATAAAACCGACGATACGTTTAAGCACACCGGTATTCGACAACAAGGGTCAAAGACGCGGTCTTATCGTGCTTAATTATCGGGGTCAACGTTTGCTCAACCATCTGCGCGTGATCGCAGATAAGAGCCCCGGCAGTCTATGGCTCCTCAACAAAAAAGGCTATTGGCTACTTGGCCCACACCCGAACATGGAATGGGGGTTTATGTATCCGGATCGTCAAGAGATGCGTTTCGATCATGAATATGGAGAAACCATTTGGCTGGCTATGCTGAATGGCCCTCAAATTAGTCACTGGTTGGACGAAAAAGGATTGTTTACCTATGCTCGAATAACGCCGACCACATCTAAGCTAGCGTCGAAAGAACCAGAAAATTTTGTAGGGAACGAACAATGGATAGTTGTTACTTATATTCCGCCTTCAAACATTAATGCAAGCACAATTGGACACGTTCGCAATCTGATCAACGCATTCGTAGTGTTGGCGCCTTTGCTTGCGCTATTGAGTGGAATAATTACCTATCACGACATACGCCGACGGCAAGCTGAAGCGGATGCGCGAAGCAGTGAAGCACGCTATCGCGGACTGCTCGAATCAGCTCCGGACGGCATTGTCATCGCAGATGAAGACGGACACATTACCATGGCTAACGTCCAGGCCGAAAAGTGGTTTGGTTATACTCAAAATGAATTGATCGGACAACCAATAGAAAAATTGATACCCGAGCGATTCCGTGCAACACATCCCTGTCACCGGAAAAATTATCTTGCAAATCCAGTTGCTCGCCCCATGGGGGCTGGCCTTGAATTGCATGGGAGACGCAGCGATGGTAGTGAATTTCCAGTTGAAATCAGCTTAAGTCCGTTGGAAACGAATCAGGGGTTGTTGGTAACAAGCATTATTCGAGATATTACTGCACGCAAGCAAGCTGAAAAAACACAAGAACAGACCAAGTTGCGATACGAAAAACTGGTTAACAATCTGCCTGTGGGCGTATATCGTAACAAACCCAATAAGGAAGGGAAGTTCTTAGAAGTAAATCAGGCCATGGCGGATATTTTTGAAGCAGAATCTATTGAACAATTGCTTGCTCACCCCTTCAGCGAATCGTATTGTAATCCTGTTGATCGAAAAACATTCATTGACACGGTGATATGTCATGGCCATATCCACGATCACGAAGTACTTTTGAAAACATTGCAGGGACGAGAATTTTATGCTTCGCTAACTGCCGTAATGAAGAAAGATATCACCGGAGAGATCTATTTTGACGGCATTCTGCAGGATATTAGCGAACGTAGAGAAGGTAAGCGTAAAATTGAACAACTGAATGAAAATCTGCACACTCGCTCAATGAAGCTGGAGGCAATCAATCAGGAACTCGAAGCGTTCAGTTATTCTGTTTCTCACGATTTGCGTGCACCATTACGGGCCATTGATGGTTTTAGCCGCACATTACTCAACGAATATGCTGATCGTCTAGATGGCAAAGGGCAGGATCGGCTTTCCAGGATACGCGCTGCCGCTCAGCGCATGGCGAATCTCATTGATGACCTGCTCAAGTTGTCGCGGGTTACCCGCACAGAACTCAAATGGAAATCAGTTGATCTTACGCAACTGGCAAGCGAAGTATTAGAGGAATTGCGTCAGGATGAGCCAGAGCGTATGGTGCAGTTCTCAGTGCAGCCTGGAATGATTGCTCATGGCGATGCTCATTTGCTGCGTATAGTTATGGATAATCTACTGAGCAATGCCTGGAAATTTACCAATCGACACTCCGACTCCGAAGCTAGGATTGAAGTGGGCTTTAATCTGGATGACAATTTAACCTATTTCGTACGTGATAACGGTGCTGGTTTCGACATGGCTTATGCGGATAAATTATTCGGAGCTTTTCAACGATTACATGATAACAGCGAGTTTTCTGGTACCGGTATCGGGCTAGCAACTGTGCAACGTATAATCCATAAACATGGTGGGCACATCTGGGCCAACAGTGCTGTCAATCAGGGCGCGGTTTTTTATTTTACATTGAACGAGAGAGAGATAGCAAATGAGTGAAAAGGCGATACTGCTGGTAGAGGACAATCCAGATGATGAATTGCTGACACTGGAGGCGTTGGAGGCAAATCGAATCGGGAATAATGTAATTGTAGCCCGTAACGGAGTTGAAGCACTCGACTTCTTATTTGGGGAAGGCGCTTACGCAGGACGCGATGTTATGGATTGGCCAGCAGTCGTGTTACTGGATTTAAAACTTCCCAAGATTGACGGACTGGAAGTGTTGCGTCGTATTCGGGCTGATGAACGCATCCGGCAGTTGCCGGTGGTCATCCTGACATCGTCCAATGAGGAAGAAGATCGGCTCAAAGGTTATACGCTCGGAGCCAACAGCTATGTACGAAAACCAGTTGATTTCGATCAGTTTGTAAGAGCAGCAGGGCAACTGGGGCTCTACTGGTTATTGCTGAATGAAACGCCGCGTGGCTAACATAAAACAGGAAACGTATTCATGTCGAATACTCAGAATCACGTGACGCCCTTGCGTATATTGCTCATTGAAGATATGGAGGATGATGCGCAATTATTGATTGACCATCTTCAGTCAGAAGGATTGATGCTTGAATGGAAACGGGTTGATACTGAAAGCGATATAAATATGAGGCTACAGGAATCATGGGATATCATTGTCTCGGATTTTTCAATGCCGAGTTTGATCGGGACTCGCGCACTCGAAATCGTTCGTCAGCACGATCCCGATGTTCCTTTTATTTTCGTTTCTGGAACTATCGGTGAAGACACCGCTGTAAAAGCCATGAAAAGCGGCGCACAGGATTATATCATGAAAGAAAATCTGAACCGTCTGCTACCTGCGATTGAACGTGAACTACGTGAAGCACAGGCGCGTCGAGAGCGCCATCAAGCAGAACAGATACTGCGCAAGCTGTCGTTAGTAGTAAAACAGGCAACTGACAGTGTTTTTATTACCGATTCCAAAGGACGTATCGAATATGTCAATCCGGCTTTTGAAAAGCTTACCGGCTATGCGGCTAATGAAATACAAGGACGTACACCTGCTGTTCTCAGTTCTGGCCGGCATGATATTGTTTTTTTTCAAAAGTTATGGCGCATCATTAACTGTGGTGAGATTTTCAAAGGCATATTGATCAATCGCCGCAAAAATGGAGAATTGTTTCATGAAGAGAAAGTGATTACGCCATTGAAAGATGTGCAGGGTCACATTACGCATTTTGTGTCCACAGGTCGAGATATCACTACCCGCATGCAGGTTGAGGAAGCAAATGCCCGACTGATTTCTATTCTGGAGGCGACACCTGATCTAGTTGCTATTTTTGAACAAGAAGGCTGTCTTCGCTATTTGAATCAAACGGGGCGTCGCCTTCTAGGTTTGAATTTCGAAGAAGATATCAGTACGTATTATATGCAGGATCTGGTGCTTAATGACGCATCGCAACGGCACATCTCTCAAGCCCTGTTAGTTGTCCGCGAGTATGGCATCTGGAATGGAGAAACAGTTTTACGGGGTGCTGGAGGAAAAGGATTGCCGGTTTCACAGGTGATACTGGCACACCGGAATACTGCTGGCAGTATTGAGTATCTGTCGACTATCATGAGAGATATCTCTGATCGGAAACATTTTGAGGCTGAACTGTGGCATCAGGCTAATCATGATCGATTGACCGATTTGCCAAACCGTTTTTTTCTTGTTGACCGGTTCACATCAGCGCTGGAGTATGCAAAACGGCAAGGCGAATACGTTGCCTTATTATTCCTGGACTTGGATAATTTCAAGAGAATCAATGATAATCTAGGCCATGCAGCCGGTGACTTCTTGTTGCAACAATTTGCTGAGCGGCTAAAGGGTTGCTTTCGGTCAAATGACACGGTTGCACGTCATGGCGGCGATGAATTCACCATTGTAGCCACTGATATCAAAAACACGGAAGATGTGCTTAGATTGTTACAAAAGCTACATACCGCTTTTGAGCGTCCAATAGTTATTGGATCACAAAACATCTATGTCACTTTCAGTGTCGGTATTGCCTTGTATCCTCACGATGGCGATCAGATAGAAGATCTTTTACATCACGCCGACATTGCCATGTATTGGGCAAAATCAAGCGGACCCAATCAATATCGTTTTTATGCATCCGAAATGAATGCGCGCGGCCATGAATTATTAAAGTTAGAGGGAGATTTGCGCCTGGCTTTAAAACGTGAGGAATTCTTGCTGTATTACCAACCTCAATTAGATTTACGCAGTGGTCGCATTATCGGCATAGAAGGATTGATTCGCTGGCAGCATCCATTGCGCGGATTCGTTTCACCTGTTAATTTTATACCTCTGCTGGAAAATTCAGGCATGATTATTCCTGTCGGCGAATGGGTGCTGCGTCAGGCTTGTAAAGCCCACCGCATTATCCGCGAAGCGGGATTTGATAATTTTCGTGTTTCCATCAATGTTTCTGCCGTCCAGTTTAATGATGAATATTTGTATGAAAAGATAAATCGAACGTTACAAGACGAACAGATGCCCCAACAAGCGCTAGAACTAGAGATTACGGAAAATATTCTCATCAAAGATCCGATGAGTGCCGCCGAAACGCTGAGAGCGATACATGCATTAGGTGTGAGGATCGCGATTGATGATTTTGGGACCGGGTACTCGTCGCTGGCGTACTTAAAGCGTTTACCGCTTAATGTGCTAAAAATCGACCAGACTTTCGTGAGAGATCTGATCAATGATCAAAGCGATGCTGCGATAGCGGAAGCAAGCATCTCACTGGCACATAAACTTGGTCTTGAGGTGATTGCTGAGGGTGTTGAAACCGTGCAACAATTAGAGTTTTTGCGTACTCATGACTGTGACTTGGTGCAGGGATATTATATTAGCAAACCTTTACCCTGGCATGAATTGATGAAATTTTTACAAACAAAATTGCTTCAACATGAATAGAAATCTGTTACAAATAATAACGATGTTAACGTTGTAGTAGCTGAAAATAATTACTGCATAACATGATTTCTGATAGCTATCTCATTTGAATCGGCCTGGCTTTTCCAGATAATTTTTAGTTTGAGTCAGGCTGCATCAACTGACTTCTCCAATAAACGATCGTATCCCGTCAGCACAAGTTGGACAAAATGGGCTAATTGTCTTAGTGAAGATACCAGGTCAGCGTTCTTGTTACCATTTTTCCTCCAGTTAAGACTATTTTCTCTTAACTGAGTTGTCCGAGTCTATTAGACCATGCCAGCCGGGCTAGGCTAGTGTCATGTTCAAATACAAAAGGAGATTTCACTCACTCTGATCCAGAAAAGCACAGTATTCTAACTAAAGACCTTAAATGGATTATTAGGTATAATGAAAAGCCAGTGAATGTACATTTTATTAATTGATTTCAAGAGAGATTGTTATGCTTGCTAAGTTTAAATTTAACGCGATTGCAATAGCATTTTTTGCTTTTTCGTCGACTACTTACGCAGCTGATTATGTCTACCAGACGAGTCAAGATCCATGGGAAAATAAGACAAACGATAGCGCGATGTCAGCAGTATTCGGTGCGACCAACTGGAGTAAGTCCGGGTATAACATCGCTGATTTCAGTGGGGCGAAATTTGTATTTCTTGATGGAAGCGACAACAATGCAAACGAGCTTTCGTCATTTATTGGGGGCAATCAAAGCTTCCTTGAGAACTATGTTGCAGGAGGTGGCCATCTATTTATCAATTCTGCCCCTAACGAAGGAGAAACATTTTCATTAGGATTTGGTGTTACTCTGCATTATGACTCTGCTCAGTCTACTCACAGTTCTGTTGCAACTATCAATACCGCTGGTGTATCAGCTGGGCTCACATACGGCGGTATTGCAACCGAATACACAGGAAGCTTCTTTTCTCATGCAACGGTAACCGGTCCTCTCACAAGTCTAATTGACGGGTCTGCAGGAAGTATATTTAGTGTCATGGATTGGGGTAGCGGATTCGTTGCCTTTGGCGGGCAAACAACAACAAACTTTCACTATCCCGGAGTTGATGCAAGGGGGCTGTTGGCCAACGAGCTGGCATACGTTGCCTCCGTTCCTTTTGTCTCTCCGCTTCCTATTCCTGAACCAGAAATTTATGCCATGTTATTAGCTGGACTGGGGCTGTTGGGTTTCGTAGCGCGACGCAGAAAAGAATCAGCCATTTAAATTAGTTTCAGATTTAAACCAGAATGGAGGTTTAGGCCCCCGGTTATATTAGTTATTTACGCTCATTCCGATACAAATGCTTTAGAAGGTCTTGCAAGCGTATGCGAATTATTATTTTTTATGCTACCGCTAGAAATTTAACAGACCACTGCGACGTTACTGATAAAACAATAGCTTTTCCTCGCAGTATTATTCAACGATCGAGCTAGATCCATTATTAGTTGGGCAATAAGTTAAGACAATACCAAGCTATCTCTCGCACGATCGCTATGCAGCACAGCATGAATATTGCTGCAAAAACTATTTTAGGAATCGCCCTCTTCGACTTTTCTAAACGATTGGTTGCAATATTAAAGAAATAAAGAAATCTTCCGATATTTTTAAATTTGGCAAAAGGTGCTTCAATGAAAATTATAGTCAACGCGGTAGTCATAATAGTAATAGTCGCCTTAAGTGGTTGTTCAGGTATGTCAACACGGGATAGAAACACAGCTTTAGGAGCGGGTGTCGGAGCTGTCGGTGGCGCCGTCCTTACTAATGGTAGCACTCTGGGAACGATTGGAGGTGCAACTGTAGGCGGTGTTATTGGTAACCAGATGGGTAAGGGCAAGCACAAAAAGTAACGATTTCAATCAGTATTCGCAAGGTTGCTTAAAGGATCAAGGTTAAAGGTGTCCGCTTTTCGGAGACTATGTAAGATATAGATAGAGCGCCCGTAGCTCAGTTGGATAGAGTACTTGGCTTCGAACCAAGTGGTCGTGGGTTCGAATCCTGCCGGGCGCGCCATTCTTTCTTAATGCTTTAGAAGAAGTCACACTGAGAATTCCATTTCAAAGTGATGCCCTGGGCAAATTGACTAGGGATGCTAATCTTATTTCATGACGTACATAAAATATCCCACTCTCGATTTCTCAATTTCATCAGTAAAGCATTGATCTGCCCCCTTTGGTTTACGGTGTTTATTTGCGAGAAGTGATTGCACCGGTGATGATTGTTTCAAATAATTGGCAGGTGACTTTATAGGTGCATCCACGCAAGTATTAATTGACACTAAAATTACAAAAGATTTTGTCGATAACATACTTCAATTTTATTCACTGAGGATTTGCTATGCGTTATCAGGGTAAGATAACAAGTTGGAATGACGATCAAGGATTCGGTTTTATTACTAAACATAGTGGTGTTGAGCAGGTGTTTGTTCACATCAATGCATGTACTAATAGAAAGCGGCGCCCTACCGAAAATCAAATTGTGTCCTACGAGTTAAAAACTGATCAAAAGGGTCGCATGCGAGCTGAGAATGTAGCATTCGTGGTTGGCCGCTTGCCTGCCACCTCTTCTACGCAAGACAGAAGGTCTATTTCGCTTGTGTGGGTCATTCTTTTTGTTATTTTGGTGGCAGCCTCGGTGTTTGCTGGAAAGCTACCTACTATCGTTCTAGGTTTTTATCTTAGTGCAAGTATCATGGCATTTGCGGCCTATGCACTGGACAAATCAGCAGCACAGAATAACCATTGGAGAACCCCAGAAAGTACCTTACATCTTCTTGGACTAATAGGCGGTTGGCCTGGAGCATTACTTGCTCAAAGGTTTCTGCGCCATAAGTCAAAGAAACAGTCGTTTCAAATCACTTTCTGGGCAACCGTCATAATTAACTGTGGTGGGCTTATTTGGTTGCATACAGTTGAAGGCTCTGTTGTTCTGCACTCCATTCTCAATGTCAAAGTGTAGTAATAATTTGGCGGAAGATGAAGTCAACACATTTCCAAGGCAGTTAACACTCGATGGAGTTTCTGACTATTAATCCGCAGCTCACACTAAATAGAGAGTCATTTATAAATCATGTCTTTATATCAATGGCTTAGTTATTTTGATCCAAAAATGCTATTTTCTTGGCTTTGGTGACAATTACCTTCAGTATTCCACGAATACTCAACCAGCTACCTCTACGATCTTTACCCAATTGCTGAACTCAATTATGCAGAACTGCTTACAGATTGATTCACAGTATCACTGTGCAAATGGAATTGCCACCCTGGAGTGTGTTGACTGGTTCAACAATCGCCGGTTACTGGAACCGATTGGAAATATTCCACCGGCAGAATTTGAAATGACATATTATCGCCAATTAAAAGGGTCAGTTGATGCAGCCTGACTCAAACAAAAAAGTTTCCAGAAATATCGGGACGATTCGTTATCTAGTGAAACATCAGCTTATTACTTTTAATCTTTTATATTAAGGAAAGTGTTATGGCAGATCCAATTGGTGAATTATTAATTAGAGAACGACTCATATCAGCGGCACAATTAGTTCAGGCAAAGATCAACCAGAAACAGAGTGGTGGAAAATTAGAAGATAGCTTGGTTTCATTAGGCTTTTTAACCCCTGAACAGATAAAGAAAATACTTCATCCGGTTCCGCCTATACCGTTAAAAATCATCAGTACAGGATTAAGTGAGGCGTTTCTTAGCGACCTTTTATTAAAGGCTGTTTATCAAGAAGCGGGGACTTTTACCTTGCGTCAAATTATTAAGAAGCTCTGCCTCCCCTTTAGTGTTATCGATGAGCTCATTGAACTACTTAAGGCCGATCAATTGATTGCTATTCGCTCAGCGACGAGTTATGGACGTGAAAATGTTAATATCTTTGTTTCAATTAGAATTAGAACCTTTTGCGAAATTGATAACTCTCGCTTTTTTGCAAGTGATATGCTGATTAGATCGAAGCTTTTACAGGGAAGACAGTCAATAAATTTTGTCAATACACAACAAATTGAACAAATTGAACAAATTGAACACACAATTTATCAATTTTCTTTATCAGAGTCTGAATATGCTATTACAAGGAACAACTTCAATAAATAAGATACTACTTTTTCCGAATCAATAGGTAGCACTGTTATCTGCCAGCTGGCGATTCATTCAATCTCAGCTACTGTATATAAAGCACTACCACTAAGCACTTCGATATCGTTCGGGATTGCAGGCACTCATTTCATTATTTCTGTATTTAAAAACCTCTCGATCTAATTGGGTATTCAATGCAACTTTTGCAACAAATTAGAAATAAAGTATTAAAACCAATACCTTTAAAATAAAATTATTTTTCTTCTTTTGTTCTCTACGAAATAATTGTTGGATTTTCTCCAGACTCCCTTAATTGTAATCATTTAACGATTTGGTTACAGAGGATTCTAATTGTTGAAAATGCTGCTTAGCGTAAGCAAATAAGCTGAATCGATTTTTGACCCCCAACTTGCTAAAAATAGAAGTTAAATGGTTACGCAAAGTATGTTCACTCATACATAATTTTGCAGCAATTTGCTTGTTTTGTTCTCCACCAGTGCCATCTGAGAATGCTCTAAGAATCATACATTCCTTACGAGTAAGCATTGTAATCTTATCAGTGCTAGTATCGGGAGGCACCTTCCCCCTCATACGTGAGCTTTGGAGAAAAATGCGACCAGTTGTTATTCGATCAAGCCATAACTCTCCCTCATGAATTTTTTCTATAGCTCTGAGCATCGTTTCCATCGATTCTTTTCTGTGCACAATACCTCGTGCGCCGCTTAATACAGCGCGATCAATTACTTCTTTATCTTGTGTATCGGTGAATATCATCACTCGCGCATTCCCTTCACTAGAAAAAAATGGAATATGCTTTACACATTCAACTTCATCCAAGTATATATTTAATATAATAATATCCGGCATTTTATCAACGACAAGTTGTTTGGCATCAGAAATATTTGTGGCTGTGCCAATAACTTCCATTCTTGGATGCTTGCTATTTATTAATTTCTCTAAGCCCCACAGGACAATTTGCTGATCATCAACCAATAAAACCTTGATAGGTTGCTCTGCAGGCAGGTTAACATTATTAGTAATATCAATACCGAGACGTTGACAAAAACAAGACTCAAAATCAGCATATTGCTTCTCTGTATTATATTTATTAATATCACATCCTATCGCAGAAGCAAGCATCGTTGTACGTTGTACAATTGAATCACTAGCATATGCTGTAAAATATATGCAAAGATTCGAATTGTCTGATTGCAAATTCAAGTGTTGTGTAAAATATATTCCATCACAATCATTTAATTCAATGTCAGTAAGAATAAGATGTGGCTTATCTTCATTTATTCTTTCCAAAGCTTCTTGACTTGATGTGCAAATTCCAGTGATATTGTATTCCCATTCTTGAAGTAGATTCTTTAAGGTTTGACCAGAAACATATTTGTCAACGACAACCAGAACTCTGGTAACATCCGGACGTTTATGCGCAATTCTCGCAATTACATGTTCTGCTTTGTTGGCCATTATCTTTACCTTTAGACAGGTTTACTACAAATTATCTTTTAACATACTACCTTTCGGCTTGCTGCAAGAACAATTTAATGAACTTATTGAATTAAGAATAATTAATTATGCTTACGTGAACAAGCTTTATATAAAATTCTTAACCGCAAATGTATATTTATTTATAGAAATATAACATAATATTCTTCAATTACTTATCATGTAAAACTTCATGAATGTGCATAATCAAGTTTATATGCTTAGATATGACTCCATAAAAAAATAATCATTAAAAATTTTCTTTTCTACCTCGTATCAAGTCAGTGTTCTATCCTCTAATAAAGCAGAGTTATATTCGGATTATTTCTAAATAACTTTAAATATTTTTAGAATTATTTAAAGTGAATTGTAAGAATCTCTGCAGAGATTAATGTTAGGCACAAATTCTACCGCAAGATCGCGTTGGTACAATTTCCTCCACCCTACAGTTTATTTTAAGACCAAAAATATCCAAGAATAAAATGGAAAGATCACTTATAATACATTAATTATTATATTATTTATTCACTTCCTATTTACATAGGGATCGTTCATCAACTTAATCGATTCGGTTACAGCCAATAAAATATAATCACGATCAAACTCTCTTATTTCATTTTATATTACATCAAAACTTTAAATTGCTGATTAATTCTTACAAATTTTATGCTTAATTTCATTTCGATATTAACAAAAAATATACAATTTATATGTGACAAAATTCACATAATCAAACCATTCCAGATAATACTTAATGCTTCACTCAAACATTAGAAATTTGTTGCATAAATCACAACTTCACGAAATAGTGTCTCAAAATTGGACACGAATTAACAAACACTTTCTTTTCAGGCTTTAACTGCTTGTGCCACTTCTGAATTTACATCCAAACACCTATCATAATCATTTTTAAGTCTTACTCCGGATTATCAAATGTGCATCGTTATTATCCATATTTCTTCCGATTCCGCCGCCTCCGACTATGTGCGCGTTTTGCTTCTGTCTCAGTAGGAGGAGCTGGTTTTTTATCAGCATAAGGATTATGCCCAACTTTAAAATCAACCCGTAATGGAGTACTCCATAATTTAAATGTTTCCCGAAATGTATTTTCCAGATATCGTCGATATGTTTCTGGCACATGATTCAGCATACTTCCATGCACAATAATCAATGGTGGATTGGATCCGCCTTGATGAGCATAACGCATTTTGGGGCGTGACATACCGCCGCGAGGGGGTGGGTGTTTTTCAACCGCAGCAATCAAAACACGCGTCAGCTTAGGGGTCGACAAATCGGCCATAGCAGCCGCATAAGCTATATCAATCGACGGCAATAAATTATTCACCCCCGTGCCATGCAATGCAGAAATATAGTGCAATTGTGCAAAACTCAGAAAAGCCAATTTGCGATTCAAGTCACTCTTAATAATAGTACGCTGATATTCATCCAAGCCATCCCACTTGTTGACCGCAATCACTAACGCGCGTCCTGTTTCCAGTATAAATCCAGCAATATGCGCATCCTGATCGGAGATCTCATTTCTAGCATCTAAGATCAAAACCACAACATTAGAATCTTCAATAGCTTGAAGTGTTTTAATCACTGAGAATTTTTCAATAGTTTCGTGCACTTGACCACGACGCCGCAATCCAGCTGTGTCAATCAGTGTGTACTGTTTATCTTTGTGCGTAAAATCGATATAAATGCTATCTCGGGTTGTGCCAGGTTGATCAAATGCGATTACTCGCTCCTCTCCAAGCAACGTATTGATAAGTGTAGATTTTCCAACATTTGGACGCCCAACAATGGCAATTTTTGGATATTTATTTAAGGATTCTTCTACGATTTCTGGAAAATCAGTCAATGCTAAATCAGCTAACTCTCCGATATTATCGCCATGCATCGCCGAAATCGCGCAGGGATCACCCAAGCCCAGTTCAAAGAATTCTGCTGTGACAACGGCTGTCGCCATACCTTCGGTTTTATTTACGACCAGTAGAATTTTTTGCCCAGACTTGCGCAACTGCTCGGCAATAATTTTGTCATGCGCGGTTACGCCCTGACGACCGTCGACAATGAACAATACTTTATCCGCTTCGTCAATTGCCTGCATTGTCTGCTTGGCCATAGCATGCAAAATGCCTTCTTTAATAACAGGCTCAAAACCGCCGGTATCCATGACCAAATAAGGCTTTTCTCCCACTCTGCCCGTACCATAGTGCCGGTCTCGCGTCAAACCTGGGATATCTGCAACGATAGCGTCACGAGTACGCGTCAACCGGTTAAACAAAGTAGATTTACCGACATTAGGCCGGCCAACCAAAACAAGTGTGGGTTTCATGAATTTTTGCAGCTATTGTTCACGCAAAGTGACATTAATTAAGAATATCGCCGAATCCTTAGACTCTAGGCAAATTTTGAAAACCTCTAAAAGTTTGTACTATAAGCGTACACGCCACCCTTCGCCGTTTGAACTGCAAATCCGTCCGGCAATGGAGAAGCAGGATTCTGAATCATACTGCCATCGGTAGCAGAGCGGGCGATTAAAACGCCGTCATAGTTTCGCAGCAAATTAACATATCCTTGATCATCTCCAACCACTATATACTGCCCTTTGATAGTGGGCCGTGTTAATCTCTTGCTACCAAGTCTACTTTGTTTCCATACACTGGCCCCACTGAGCAAATCATATGCAGCAACGATGCCTTTATCTTCAGTCACATAAACATAGTCATTATCCATCACCAGTCCCGCGCTGCTAGAAGAGTCACGTGCCCATATTTGGGTGCCATCATTAATCGCAAAGCAAGTAACACGTCCTTGATATGCAGCAGCACAAACCAATCTATTATTAACCACAGGTGCGCTTGTAATATCTGTCATGCGCTCAAGCTCTGTGACACCCCGTGGATGCGAAACAGCTGCTTCCCAACCAATATTGCCATTAAACAAGCTCATCGCCACCATTTTTCCACCAGGGAAGCCCGCAAATACAGCACCATGAGCGAGTGTTATGCCTGCTGTGCTTCGCACCGTCAACGAAGGAGTTGCGCCCTGATAAATCCACTTACGCTTTCCATCAATGGCATCCAGTCCAAATATCCGACCATCGACAGTTCGCACAACCACAATATTATTCTGCGCTTGTGGTGGACTTAGAATTTCACTAGTTGCTGATGCTTGCCATAACATGTGCCCAGATTCGTTATATGCAAGCACTTCCCCTTTAAATGTTCCCACCAGAATAAGCCCGTCTCCGACACCTACTCCAGCCGAAAACTTATGTTTAGTTTTGACCTGCCACAACTCCTTACCGGTTGCCACTTCATATTTTGTAAGCTTTCCGGCCTCATCTGCTACATATAACGCTTCATTTTCATATACAGCATAGAATGAAGCAATTTCATTTTCACTGACTTTACCTTTCCATTTTAATGGAATGCTATCAACCGATTTTAAGGCATCTAGCTCTTCCTTCTCATAAACGACGACGTCATCAGCAACAAACATATCAGACAATTGCGTACTCATTGCTTCAATAATACGCATATCAAATGGATTCATCGTACTACCACAGCCTTGCAACAAAAAAATAGATATTACCCAGAACCCTAATAATCGTCTGAGTTCAGCAAGATTCGATATAACAATAGTTAAAAGATTATTCAGAATTGCCCAGTCCATCCAATTTCATTTGTACAATATTGTAGTAATTATTACCTTTATTAAGCTTATCAATGGCTGCCTGATAGCTTAAACGCGCTTCAGAAATTTTCTGGGCAGCTACCTGAATATCTCCTTTGCGATCCAAATACAATCCAGCAAAAGTTTCACCATGCCCCACATCCAGAAGCCTTAGTGCTTCGTCATATTTTCCTTCATCTAACAAAATTCCTGACATTCTCAATCGTGCCAAATCATGCATCTCGGTTTCTTTTGCATGATCAAGAATCCATTGTAAATTCTGGATCGCACGCTTACTATTCTCGGCATAAACATCAGCTTGAGCAGCAATCAATGCCGCACGTGGAGCATATCCACTGGATGAATATCCTTGCGTAAGCAACTGTGCTGCGTCGTTAATTTTTTCCGAATCATTGCTCGATTGCACCTGTTTTAACAACGTATATAAATCTGCCGCATGCTGTGCTTGCTGCTGTTGATAATACTTCCAGGCTTTCATAGCCCCGAACGTTGTCACCATCACTGTCAGAACGATAGTGATTGCAGTACCATATTTGCTCCACCAAGCTTTAAGTCCATCGACTCTGTCTTGATCTTCATGATTATAAGTTGCCATGGTATTTTCCTGGTTAATTCTGAATTATTATTAATACGAATTGATTATTTCAGTAACACTGTCTAGTTTTACGCTTGCCTGTTCAATCAGTTCACGCAATGGTTTAATGCTTACTTCTTGTGCTTTAAACTCATCATCCCCGATAATCAGTGCATAAAGTGCACCAGATACATCGGCTTTTTTCATCTGTGATTTAATGCTGCCACCACCACAATGCAAAATGACGTCAAGCCCTTCATCGCGGAGAAATTCAGCACACTTCCAAGCATAATTCATAACCTGCTCACTGCCTTGATGCACGATATAAATATCAGGTACAGGCTGCTTGATTTCTCTTCCACACTCTTGCATCAATGCCAGCAGCCGTTCTACTCCCATAGCAAAACCACAAGCTGGAATAGATTTCCCGCCCACCTGCTCAACTAAGCTGTCATAGCGTCCGCCTGCACAAACTGTTCCCTGTGCTCCTAATTTATCGGTGACCCATTCAAATACAGTACGGTTGTAATAATCCAACCCCCTTACTAATCGCAAATTAATCTCAAAATTAATGCCTTGCTCGCGTAATATCCTTTGCAAAGATTCAAAATGATTGCATGATTCAGCATCCAAATCATCAATCAATTTAGGTGCATTCTCAATAACTTGCTGCATTCTCGGATTCTTACTGTCAAGTATGCGCAGTGGATTGGTATACAAGCGCCTTAATCCATCTTCATCCAATTCACTACGATGCTGTTCAAAGTATTTGAGCAATCGCGAGCGATGCAATGCACGTGACTCGACGTTCCCTAATGTACTAATTTCCAGACGCAAACCCGAGATTCCCAATAATTTCCATAAACGGACACACATCACGATTAGTTCAGCATCGATATCGGGTCCCGCATAACCCAACGCTTCTACACCTACCTGATGAAATTGCCGGTAACGTCCTTTTTGTGGACGTTCATGACGGAACATCGGACCGGCATAATATAGTTTCTGCGGTCCTGCATACAAAAGATTGTGCTCAATCACAGCGCGTACGCATGAAACAGTGCCTTCTGGACGCAATGTCAAACTATCATTATTGAGATGATCAACAAAAGTATACATCTCTTTCTCAACAATATCAGTTACTTCACCGATAGAACGAACAAACAAATCGGTTTGTTCAACGATAGGGGTGCGGATATTCCGGTATCCATAAACCGCAAGCCATCGCTGCACCGTTTGTTCAAAATATTCCCAGAGGTAAGATTCGTTTGGGAGGATATCATTCATCCCACGAATTGCTTTAACACCATTAGTCATCAGACAACTTTTCTTGGATACTTTTCACTTACATATTGATCGACAATTGCACGGAATTCGTTAGCAATATTATCGCCTTTTAAGGTTACTGTTTTTTGTCCATCAACAAAGACTGGTGCCACCGGAGTTTCACCAGAACCTGGCAGACTAATACCGATATTAGCGTGCTTACTCTCTCCTGGCCCATTTACCACACAACCCATGACAGCCAGTGTCATATTTTCAACTCCATCATATTGTCCTCGCCATACAATCATCTCGTCACGCACATACGCTTGTATACTTTCGGCTAATTCTTGAAAATAAGTGCTAGTTGTGCGCCCGCATCCTGGGCAAGCTGCTACTAATGGAACAAACGCACGCAACCCCATGGTTTGTAGAATTTCCTGGGCAACAATCACCTCGCGAGAACGGCTTCCTCCTGGCTCCGGAGTTAATGAAATCCGAATAGTGTCGCCAATGCCTTCCTGTAACAGAATAGCCAAAGCCGCTGTAGACGCCACAATGCCTTTAGAGCCCATACCAGCCTCAGTCAATCCTAAATGTAACGCATAGTCGCAGCGTGCAGCCAAATCTCGATATACCATAATCAAATCCTGCACACCACTTACTTTACAAGACAATACAATCTTATTGCGATTAAGCCCAATTTCTTCTGCTTTTGCTGCACTTTCTAAAGCTGATGCAATCAGTGCTTCTCGCATTACATACTTAGCATCTTGTGGATTACTAGAAGCCGCATTTTCATCCATAATACGCGCCAACATTTCGGGATCAAGACTCCCCCAGTTCACCCCGATGCGCACAGGTTTATCATATTTACAAGCTGTTTCAATCAAGGTAGCAAATTGTTCGTCACGTTTCTTGCCATGGCCAACATTTCCGGGATTGATACGAAATTTTGCCAAAGCTTTTGCACATTCGGGATAACTAGTAAGCAGTTTATGGCCATTGAAATGAAAATCACCTACCAAAGGCACATGACATCCCATCTCATCCAAACGCGCGCGAATTCCCGCTACCGCTTTTGCAGCTTCCATTGAATTGACAGTAATCCGAACCAATTCAGAACCAGCTCGTGCTAGCTGTGCAACTTGTTCTACAGTAGCGACCTCATCAACCGTATCGGTATTAGTCATTGATTGCACAACGACCGGCGCACCACCACCCAGCATTATAGAACCAACCCGAACACCCACACTGGATCGGCGATTTATCGAAAAATTATTCTCAGACATAATTAGTTGTATTAAGATCTAAAGGTTGTAAACAAGCTTATTCGAGCGTAAAACGCGCAGTTCCGTCTTGCTTTTTATAGGAAGATATATCAATTTTCTTGTCATTATATGTGAGAATAACCCCTGATGTATTACCTATAACAATCGATAGCGGTCTTTTGCCTACGATAATTTGCTCACTACCACCCTTCAAAAGTTTTTCAATCAAAGAAACACCTTTAGCATCTACTACTTTCACCCATGAATCTGCACTCAATTTAAAATATAAATTCCCTGAATCTTTGGAGATTGCATTCTTCATATCAGAAGATTGCGCAATAAGTTTCGCATCTGCTGGAAAATCTTCAGTTTTTACTTCTAGCTCAGCTGCGGTATTAGACTGATTATTAACCTCATTGTTATTTTTCGGTGTTATTATTGGCAAGTTAGCTGTAGATGTCGACATCGGCAATTGAATTTCCATGGATGCTGTGCCAGATTCTGAATGAACTGCACTGCTCATCGAGTCGGTATCAGAATTCCTGTTCCATCCACTATTTTCAAAAACAAAATATGCGCCCAAGACAATGAGAACCAAAATAACTATAATCACTAATGAGTTATTGCCAGAACTTTCTCGACTCGAAGAAAATGATAGTTGCTTATTTTTAAACGGCGTACGTTCATATGTTGATATTATTCGAGTAGATTCTGGAAGCAATTGCAGCAACGGCATTGGATCCAGTTGCACCAGATTGGCATAGTTGCGGATAAATCCACGTAAAAATGTTGTTCCCGGCAATTTCTCAAAATTCTCGTTTTCGATTGCTTCAATCTGCTGTACTGAAAGTCGCAATTGCCGTGAAACATCCTCAACGCTCATATTTCTCATAATTCTTGCCTTGCGCAGCAAATGTCCAACACTTTGCACAATGCCCATCGAATCAATATCATTCAATTCATTCTGAGTTTTTATATGTTCATGGCCATAAACAACAAAGCTATCTTGGGGATCACCTGTTTCGATATGCTCATGCTGATGTATGTTTAAATTAGATGCAATAGAATCGAGTTTGCCGTGCTCAGATAATTTATTCTTTGCTAGTGCTTTTAAATCCTGAATAGCGGGTTCAATATTCTCAACAATTTTATTTACATGGTTTTTATTCTCTTCATTATTATTCGTCATTTGATCCTTCCTTCTCGAATCGCCGCGGCCTCTTTGGATTCAGGAAAATGCTTCTGCAATTGAAAATTATAACTGTCAACAGCTAATTGATTACCCAAGGCTCGCTCAATTTTTATTGCCATCAATAAACTCTCAGCTGTAGATGTATTATTTTGCAGAAACTGTGAAAGTTTAGATTTTGCATCCGTTAAATTTCCTCGCTGAAAATCAATATCAATTAATCCGATTATCGCAGGCGAATAACTGGATTTAATCGATAATGCGTTTTGAAAAAATAACTGTGCTTCAGTATATTTTTGACGTTTGGTTTCACAGACCCCAGCATTGGTGAAAGACATTTCAGGCGTTGGATAGAGTGGATCTTTAGCAGCCACCATAAAGTGACTGATGGCATCATCCATGCGCTGAGGAAAGCGCTGACACAAGAACCACCCGTAATTATTATGAATTTCAGAGTTTCTCGGTGCCATTCGAATAGCTCGTTCAAAATTTTCCAGAGCTTTGCCGTCTTCATTTAAATTCATATTAATAAGTCCTAACACACTATATGCAGGCGCATAATTTGATTGTGCTTTTAACGCCTCATTAACCTCCTCAATTGCAACTTCTAATTGTCCCCGATAATAATATTCAGCTGCTAACTCGGTATGGATTCTCGCACTTTGAAATGCGCGATCTGCCCTATCTTGAACCGGCATTCCATTCTCTGCATGTTGCTGTACACAACTGCTCAGTCCTGTAAAAGATAACAATAAAAGAAATCGTGACAAATGATTTTTCACTGGATTGTATCTATTTTCAATCGAGTCAAGCGACGTGTTTTATCTTTAACCTGACCGGCAAGCTGACCACAAGCAGCTGCTATATCGTCACCACGTGTTTTTCTGACAGTAGTGACAACTCCTGCCTGAATTAACACATCACAAAATACCCTTATAGCTTCAGTTGATGAACGCTTAAACCCGGAATCTGAAAAAGAATTAAACGGAATCAGATTAAACTTACAGGGAACATCCTGTACTAATTTTACAAGCTCGCGCGCATGGACCACACTGTCATTTACACCATTAAGCATGACATACTCAAAGGTGATAAAATCTCTGGGTGCAGCCGGAAGATACCGTTGGCACGCGGCCAACAACTCTTTAATCGGATATTTTTTATTGATTGGCACCAGTTGATCACGCAATGCATCATTCGGAGCATGCAAAGATACGGCCAATGCAACTGGACAATGCTCGCGCAACCGGTCAATAGCTGGCACTAACCCTGAAGTACTCACCGTTACACGACGCCGAGAAAGACCATAAGCATGATCATCCAGCATTAAATTTAATGCAGTTACAACATTTTCAAAATTGGCTAGTGGCTCACCCATACCCATCATAACAACGTTAGTAACCGCTTTTTTTGTATGCGGCATAATATCATTGCCAGCATGGGTTTGAAGCAACTTATTTGCGATCCATAACTGCCCAATAATCTCAGCAACTGTTAAATTTCGATTAAACCCTTGTTTCCCCGTCGAACAAAAGGTACAAGCCAATGCGCAGCCAACCTGACTTGAAACGCACAAAGTGCCACGGCTCGTTTCGGGAATGAAAACAGTCTCTATGCTATTCCCCGCATCAACCGATAACAACCACTTACGCGTTCCATCGATTGCCTCATGATCAGAGATTATCGATGGCAATTCTATAATTGCCTGTGTAGCCAACTTCTCGCGCAAACTTTTTGCCAGATCACTCATTAAATCAAAATCAGCTATGCCAAACTGATGAATCCAGCGCAATAATTGCTTCGCACGAAAAGGTTTTTCGCCTATTCCAATGCAATAATCAACTAAGCCTTTACCATCGTAATTCAGCAGATTAATAGTCACGATTTAGATACAAGTAATTATTAACGAGAATAAATATTAAGTGTGGGAAAAAAACAAGCAATTTCAACTATCGCAGTCTCCAGCGCATCTGAGCCATGCACCGCATTAGCATCAATACTATCAGCAAAATCAGCGCGAATAGTTCCTGTTTCCGCTTTTCTTGGATCGGTCGCCCCCATTAAATCGCGATTCTTCTTAATAGCTTCCTCTCCTTCCAGAACTTGCACCATTACAGGTCCGGATGTCATAAACTTAACCAAATCGTTAAAAAATGGTCGTTCACGATGCACTGCGTAAAATTGCTCTGCGTCAGATTGTGATAAATGTATCATACGCGCGGCAATAATCTTCAGCCCACTTGATTCAAAACGAGAATAAATTTGCCCAATCACATTCTTTGCAACAGCATCCGGCTTAATAATTGATAAAGTTCTTTCAATTGCCATTAAATACTCCAATAAATTAGTAAATTAAAAACTATATATTAACAAAATACTTACCCGCTTCGCAAAAACACAAAGCTTCTGCAATAAGATAGCCAGATTAATTTTGATAAGATTTGTTTAGAAAGATTCTCTTAATCGATGGAAAAACTATGGTTCTAATGCAAACACTGGATAACTCTTTTGCTTCCAATCTGTTATACCTTCACGGTAATAAAAAATATTTGTCCATCCCCACTCAATTGCTTTTTTTATCGCAATTGAACTACCTAGACACGAGGAACCATTACAATAAATTACAGCAGGCTGAGCTTTGTTTAATATTGCACTCAATTTCTGCTCATCAAAATCACATCTTACTGAAAGATGGTACGCGCCAGGAATATGTCCCACGCTATAATCTTCCAAGCCCCTGACATCAATAAATAAATATCCCTTATTGAAAAATAATTTAGCAGTTTCAGTGCTAATTGTACGGGCACCTTTTACACTTTCCGGCGCCAAATCATCCGCCCGTGATGTATTGACGATAACAAATGATAAGATTAATAACACCAACAAGGTTTTTCTCATTCTAATTCCTAGTACTAGTTGTAGTATATGCGATTCAGAATAAAACTGTAATTCTCATCATATTTACTTAGATTTA
The DNA here is from genome assembly GCF_003011925.2 of Nitrosomonas supralitoralis. Classification (GTDB taxonomy): domain Bacteria; phylum Pseudomonadota; class Gammaproteobacteria; order Burkholderiales; family Nitrosomonadaceae; genus Nitrosomonas; species Nitrosomonas supralitoralis. The sequence goes on along the minus strand of NZ_PXXU01000022.1, from coordinate 31,911 downwards.
CAACGCTCGCGAAAATATTTCTTATTTTCATAATAAGACTCACAGCAATTACCCGCGTCCCATCCTGGGTAACCTAGTACTGGAACTGGTGTCAAATCAGTACTTGTGGATAATGCACAAAGCAAAAATTGCTCTAACATTACATCGACTGAATTGAGTTGGCCTAATAATTCTTGCAAAAAGAATTCTTTCCTCACTTTGAAGATAATTGCTTTACCAGTCATACCTACATAAGGGTTTAATGCTTTTTCATACATTCCATGGCCAAAAATAATAAATCGCATTGATGATAATACGGCAGTACGCTGCCGCCAAAACAATTCTTTCCATTCAAAGTCTTTTATCAACTGGATCAAAAACTCCTGACTGCTGATAATAACTACGCCAGACTCATCAAACAGTGTGGCCGCATCTCTTAACGGAGATCTATTCAAAGCTTCAGTTGTCAGCTCGAATAATTGCGCTTGATAATGCAATTGATTGAGCGCCGATTTAGCACGTGGAAATAGTTGCCAAACTAAGGCATTAAAAAAATCATGCCAATTACTTGCTCTAGTTTGCACTTGACCAGTCAAATAAATTTTCGATTCATAATCCTGTGTTTGATGACGTTTTCCAAGAACCTGCGGTATAAAGCAAATAGATTTACCTGAACGAGTATAAATTTGCTGATGTCGTAAGGAACATAACTTATTAAGTTCTTCATGTTCTGGCCAATGTTGAAAATTTGAGAACTCCTTTTTTAAATACAACAATGGCTCGAACAAGGGTGAAAAATCCATAAAGTTCGAATCCCAATTGCACATGCTCACGATTGATTAAAAAACTTGATCACAAGAAGAAATTTGCTTGAATATTGAAGACTAATTTTTATTGATTGATAATTTATTTTGCCACTTCTTCCGTGCGCAAAAGCTTTAGATGCTCTAAGCCAAAATGAATAAATGCAAGGGCGGTGAAAATTGGAGCCAATAAATTAAGAAAAGGTATAAATTGTATCAAACCTGTTAACAGCCCCAATCCCCATAATGAGTATCTGTTTTCCGCACAAATTCTTTTAATTTCATGCTTAGTAGCATGCTCCGATAATGCATCATAACGAAATAACTGTTGATTCATAAAAGCAGCTGCCACGAATGGAATGACGATTCCTACACCAACTGCCCATAGTGGCAATGAAACCACCCAGATAAGTACAAAAGTAACACTGGCGATTATTGCATTGATAATACTCCCGGTAATAGAACCTCCATTTTGGCGCTTCAAATCTGGATAGAAACGTCCTGCTACCAGGTTGATTAATGCCGGCATCACAAAAATAGCGGTAATTAACAGTGTAGTAACTATTACAAGTGGAATAAGCACTAAAAGATCAAATAAACCTAGAACTATCGATGCAATCCAATCTGGCTTTAAATTCTGCAACCACTCTCCAATACCAATCCTGTCCAGAATCTGGTAAATTATTTCAGAAAATTTATCCTGAAAAATGAATCCGACTATCAACCAGAACAGAAAAGAAACCAGGACTGGCCAAACTATAGTCCATGCGATTCTTAAACGGAACAAATCACGAAATGCGCTCACTATTGCTCTTAATATTATAGACATATAACTATTAACAAAAAGTATACATATATTCAGGATGGGAGATAATAGCAACATGGCTAACGAGAGGCCAGTTGCAGTTGAATGGACACTAACACTAAAAAATATATTTGCGTTAAATTTCCTAAGATTCACACCAGCGAGCGCCGTAATAACCTAAACTAAGTCATCATGAATTATTTATTCTAATAATACTCCAGTGCCCAAGCAAAATCTTTTTTTCTAAAGTTCTGACTAAAGATGTCGATAAAGCACTCCATGAATTCGTTATGAGGTAAAAAAATGAAAATAGATAACTCCTTACAGTCAGTATCAACTGTATCTGTTAATGATGGAAAAAGGCGTGCAGATATCACCCCGAACCCAAGCACAAAGCAAGAAAATAGCGTCCATTTAAGCCCTAATGCTGCGAAACTACAATCAATTGACAGTAGTTTTGCAAGTGGCTCGATTGTAGATACAGCACGTGTTCAGGAAATAAAGCAAGCGATTAGTGAAGGAAATTTCCACATTAATCCGGAAGTTGTTGCCGATCGACTGCTAGAAACAGTTAAAGAGTTGATTCAATCCAAGAAAGGTGCTGCGTAATGCCTTTGCAACAAAATATTGCAAGCTTCATGGAAGAATTGGAAGCTGAGAGAAACGCATTACATATTTTTGTAGAAATCCTTAAAAAAGAAGAAAGCGCTCTCATTCAAGGAAAATTAGAAGAAATAGATTATCTTGCTTCCGACAAAACAAAATTAATTCACGAATTAATACAACGTGATGATCGTCGCAACGTTTTTTTTCAGAAATTAGGCCTATCTTTAGAAAAAAAAAGCATAAACTCTTGGCTTAATGAATTGACTGAACAGAATTCCAATTTGCACGAAGTAAAAGCTTTGTGGAATGAATTGTTAGATCTTGCCAAAACGGCACAACAATTCACTCATTCTAATGGATTAATTATTTCAAACCTGCTGCAGCACAACCTGAGGTCTTTTGCAGCTCTCCATGGAGCTGCGGGTAATGTCGCTCTCTATGGACCTAAGGGCCAGACTTATATTTGATGGCAAACTCTCACAATGTTATTCTAATTTTCAGCGATTGGAATTTCAGTTACTTTGCCTGGATCTGCTGATAAAATCAGAATCGACACGCGACGATTTCTTTTTCTTCCTTCAAATGTCTCATTGCTTTCCATTGGTCTATTTTCACCATAACCAATCGCAGTAAGTCGATGAGCATCAACGCCCTTTTCGATGAATAACCTGATCACACTGCTTGCACGTGCAGATGACAATTCCCAGTTTGATGGAAAATTTTCAGTGTTAATAGGTAAATTATCTGTGTGGCCTTCAACATGAATTTCGTGTTCGTGTCCCTTGATTACATGTGCAACCGCCTGAAGTGACAAATTCGAGCTTTCAGCAAGCTTGGCTTGTCCTGGTGAGAAAAGAACACTGGCATTAATTTCAACGGTAATTCCCAAAGAATTTTGGGTCACTCTCACCTGACCATCCTTAACTAATGGTTCCAGCGCATGTAGAATATTCTTAGCCATGCCTTTCATTTTCTCTTGTTTTATTGCTTTCTGAGAACTGAAATTATCTATCAGCTTGATCGGATTAGCCTGATTTGAATACTCATTTTTAAGCGGTAAAAACTCCGCTGTCTGTTGAGATGCGGAAGTAGCTGGGCTATTACTTTTAAACGCGCTAACCAATGAAGAGCTTAGAACACGATACTTACCTTCATTTACCGACGAAACAGCATACATTACTACGAACAAAGCGAACAGCAATGTTATAAAATCTGAGTATGAAACAAGCCAGCGCTCGTGATTTTCATGCGGCTCGTCATTTCTTTGTTTTCTTCTTTTTATCATTCAATGAATTAACAGTGAAATTAATACTTGATGAGACTAAATATAGTATCCCTTCAATCGGCTTTCTATTAACCGGGGATTTTCACCATTCGCAATAGCAACAAAGCCATCCACCATCATCTCTTGCATTACAACATGCTCGCCAATAATATTTTTTAGCTTATTTGCAATTGGCAAGAAAACGAGATTGGCCAAACCAACGCCATAAATCGTTGCAACAAAAGCCACCGCAATGCCGCTACCCAACAGACTGGGATCCGATAAATTTTCCATCACATGAATTAAACCTAGCACTGCACCCAGAATGCCAATGGTTGGAGCATAACCACCAGCTGCTTCCCAAATTCGAGCTGATTGCCGTTGATGTGTTTCTAAAGCTAAGATATCAATTTCCAAAACTTCACGTAATTTTTCCGGAGTACTTCCGTCAGCAAGCAATTGCAATCCTTTTTTTGAGAATGGGTCTTTAGCCGTCGGTATATGTAATTCAAGAGCCAATAATCCTTCTTTACGTGAAATATGAGACCAGTTAATAATTTGCTTAATTAAATTTTGTGGAGAATTCTCAGGTGGATAAAATACCCAACTGGCCATTCTGACTCCATTGACAAAAATTTTGACCGGACTTTGTAACAAAACTGCGCCAACAGTACCTCCCATAACGATCAGAAAAGCTGCTGCTTGCAATAAAGAGCCGACATGCCCACCTTCAAGAACTTGACCACCGATAATTGCAACAGAAGCTAATAAAATACCGGTAACACTATTCACATCCATTTTTGTTCTTTTATTCATCTCAAAATCCAATTAGATCACTGGATAATCAGCACTTCTTGCATCTCAAAGATTTCTCAAACGACTGCGAAGCCTTGCAATGGCTTGAGTATGCAGTTGGCAAACGCGGGATTCACTGACTCCGAGCACTTCGCCAATTTCTCTTAAATTCATCTCCTGTTCGTAATGCATCCCCATCATCTGTTTTTCCCGAGGAGGTAGATTATCAATCGCAGCAATCAATTGACTGCGAAAATTTTCATCCAACAATGCATTTAAGGGATCTCCCTCAGAATCGATGAATAATCGATCCAAGAAAGGCTCTTCGTCATCTTGTTGAAAATCCTCATAATAAATTAATTGTGCGCCCCGTGCATTCTGCAAAGTCTCATGATATTCATCCAGTGACATATCTAATTCTTTAGCCAAATCCAGTTCGTTGGGCGCACAGCCATTGCGCTGCTCTAATAAATTAACAGCTGCTTCAATACGGCGCATTTTCTTTCGTATACTGCGCGGCAACCAATCCGCCTCGCGCAACTCATCCAAAATTGAACCTCGTATCCGCTGCGCCGCATAACTTTCGAATTGCCGTCCGTATGAACCCTCGTATCGATTGATGGCATCCATCAAACCAATCATGCCAGCTTGAATTAGATCATCAACCTGAACACTTGCTGGCAGTCGAGTCATCATGTGGTACGCAATGCGTTTCACTAGTGGTGTAAATTCAGCTATAAACTGATCTTTATCAATTTCTTTAGTTCCGGTCGCAGTATACATATCAATCACACCATAAAATTAGCCATACTAAGATGGCTTGTCTGAATTAATCGTTGCATAAAATTATCGATACCCCCGTGATATTTATCTGGACAAGTAGATCGTAAAATATTCTGCGCCACCTGCCCAAAGCAAGTTGCAGCCTGTGAAGACGGGTATGCTTCCAGTACAGGCATGCACAATTGTGTTGAGCTATGTAATTTTTCGTCGCTCGGAATATAACCAGCATATTCAAGCGTCACCGACAAATATTGACGGGCCACTTTGTATAAATTCTGATAGATAGCAAACGACTCAGCTTCCGAGCCAATGTTATTCACCAATATGAGAAAATGCCTCCTCATATACTCCTGACTCATGATTTTAATCAACACATACGCACCCGTAAGAGATGCGGCTGATCCTGAAATCACCATCATGATTTGCTCCGAAGCCAAACTTAGCGGCAAAACATGTGTTGTACCTGCCATTGCTGTGTCTATCAGAACAATATCAACAGACTTAGTTAACTCTGAAAAACTTCTGACTAACCAATCTTGTTCGAGTGGATTCAATTTGTTAAGCGCATGAATACCCCGCATGGCGGATAATATGGCGATATTTTCCGGGCCCCGCAAAATTACCTGGTCCAGTCTTTTATCCTTATTAATTACGTGGAGTAAATCGAAGCGCGCCTGCAATCCGAGGCTGGTACAAATATTGTTATGGCAAGGATTTTCGTCAATCAGTAATACGCGCTGACCTTTTCGGGCCAAGGCAACAGCCAGATTCACAACAATACTGGTTTTTCCAACCCGGGATTTCCCTCCCGCGATAGTAAAGACACGCGCAGAATCAGGTGCCTGGAAAGCGGCCAGACTACGCAGGCCCGTCGCCTGATCGTGCAGAATCAATTTAGTCATAAAAAAGCCCTGTCGATGATTTTTTCGCAGATTGCTCAATATCAGTGCTATTTTTGGTCGCCATTACCAAAGCAAACTCGGCATCCTGCAGAGTAAAAGCAGAATCGCCCGAAGTGGGTTTAAAAATACGATGCATTAAATAACGTGCATTTGCTGCATGAATATCTTCTGGAACTTTCTGTCCGTTTGCGACGTAGTGCAGCACTAACTTCCTGCGGATAACAGCATCCAGCGCCACACCCAAGCTAGCAGCTTCATCCATCTTTGTAATAATACAACCGCAAATACCGTTCATCTGGTATGCGGAGATCACCTCATCCAGAGTTTTTCCATTGGATGCTGCACTTAATATCAACATACGTTTTACTTCGGCCCCACAATTACTTAACATCGCAATCTGTTCCGCAACCATTTGATCACGCTGACTCATTCCGACAGTATCGATTAGCACCAGATGCTTATTTCTAAGCTCTGACAGCGTCAGTTGTAGATCTTCCGTATCTTTAATTGTGCGCACAGGAATACCTAGTAATCGCCCATAGATTCTCAGTTGTTCATGACCACCGATACGATAGCTGTCGGTGGTAAGTAATGCCACCCTATCAGCGCCATGCCGAATCACACCACGAGCCGCCAGTTTTGCAGTGGTAGTAGTTTTACCAACGCCGGTGGGTCCGATCAATGCATAAATGCCACCTTTTTCTATTATTTCATCGCTGGCAGCAGTATGTAGATTAGAGACTAATGCAGACATTGCCTGTTTCAGGCTTTTCTCATAATCAACCTCATTGGTGAGCTTTTCTACCAACCGGCGGGATAATAACGGGCTAAAACCTGAATCCAGCAAAGTGCGAAGCAGCTTTAATTTTTCCGGTCTACGTTGCGTGAAATTTCCCCAGGCAACAGCATTCAACTGATCTTCCAGCGTGCTTTTCATGGCTTGAATTTCGGCAATAATGTCGCGAGCAAATGAAGCAGTCACTCCTTCATTTGTGGTTTTCCTGACCTCTTCCTGGTCATTCGCTAACGAAAGTAGGTTTGAGTATGACTCAACAGATCCGGCTTCTTTATTCAGTTTTTTATTCTGCTCATAATAAGCGGCACTCGCTGAGTTTGATGTAAGCAATGGCTGTGATGGCACTAGATTAGACATATCAGAATCGGCCAACGCCATGATTTCCACACCGTCTCTGGTTTTTCTATTCGACAGTATGACGGCATTGTCACCCAACTCTTCTTTAACCTGACGCATTGCTTCTCTTGATGTAGATGCAATATAACGCTTTACTTTCATTTGTTACCCCCAACAACGGAAGTGATTTTGATTTTTCTTGAATCGGGAATCTCAGAATGAGCTAATACTCTTAATTGAGGCAGTGCTCGACGCAAAAATCTTGCCAATAAGAAGCGAATAGAACTCGGAGCAAGCAATACCATCGGCAATCCGAGTTTTTCTTGCTGCTGTGCAGCGCTGTGGGCTTCTCTTAGCAACGTATCGGCAAGCCCGGGTTCAATTCCAGCACCTTGCGCCCCGCCAGTTTGCATCACCTGAGTAAGAATATTTTCCAAATCTTGATGCAAACTCATCACTTGCACTTCAGAACCTGCAGGATAATATTGATCGACGATGGCACGCCCCAGGGCTGTTCTGATGATAGCAGTCAGCTCGATTGCGTCCTGCGTTTGCGCAGCGTACTCAGTCAATACATCGATGATGGTGCGCATGTCCCGAATATGTACACTCTCTTCCAGCAAGTTATGCAACACCTTTTGTACTGTGGATAGTGGTAATAATTTTGGAACCAGATCTTCAATAAGTTTGGGAAATTGTGTATTAAGATGATCCAGTAGTTTTTGTAATTCTTGTCTGCCCAATAATTCGGCAGCATGCGAATGAATCAAATGGTTGATATGCGTAGTAACCACAGTACTGGCATCAACCACGGTATAACCATGCAGTTGGGCCTGTTCGCGAAGTGCGGCTTCAATCCATACTGCTGGCAATCCAAATGCCGGATCACTGGTTGCAGTGCCAGGCAACTGCATCGTGACTTGTCCTGGATTTATAGCCAGATACATACCGGAATATGATTCGCCCTGACCAATCACAGAGCCTTTTAGCGTGATGCGATAAGCGTTTGGTCGTAACTCCAAGTTATCTCGAATATGTATTACAGGTGGTAGAAAACCGATTTCCTGCGCAAATTTTCTGCGTATGCCATTAATTCTTTTTAGCAGATCTCCTTGCTGAGCTTTATCAACCAAAGGAATCAGCCGGTAGCCGACTTCTAATCCCAATGTGTCAATTGGAGTTACATCATTCCAACTGGCATCCGTTTTTTCGATAGATGGTATTTCCGGAACAATGGGTGCATCTGGCTGTGCGACTGGACTTCCTTTCTTCCAATAGGCTATCGCACCTAAAGCAGAAGCGATAAAAAGGAATACAAAATTTGGCATACCTGGAATTAATCCCATCACGGCTAAAATTCCAGCAGTAATTACCAATACTTGGGGTTGACTAAATAACTGACTTAAAACTTGTTCACCCAGATCCTGATCGGTCGTCACGCGACTCACTACCATGCCCGCAGCAGTAGAAATAATCAGCGATGGAATTTGCCCAACCAAGCCATCACCAATTGTTAACAAAGTGTAATTCTTCGCTGCCGATGCTAATTCCATGTCGTGCTGCATTACACCCACGATCAATCCACCGACAATGGTAATCAGCATAATCAATATACCGGCTATCGCATCACCCCGTACAAACTTACTGGCACCATCCATAGACCCATAGAAATCGGCCTCTTGTGAAATGACCTGTCTACGTTTCCGCGCATCTTCCTCACCGATCAATCCAGCATTCAAATCAGCGTCAATAGCCATCTGTTTGCCTGGCATGGCATCGAGCGTAAAACGTGCACTGACCTCAGCGATACGTCCTGCGCCTTTAGTAATCACGACAAAATTGATCACTACCAGAATGATGAAGACCACTAGCCCGACGGCATAATTCCCACCCACCAGAAAATGGCCAAATGCTTCGATCACTTTACCCGCAGCATCGGGGCCAGTATGTCCTTCAAGCAAGACAACCCGAGTTGAAGCAATATTTAACGATAATCTTAATAAAGTTGTAATCAGCAGAATTGTCGGAAATACTGCAAAATCGAGTGGATTCCTAGTGTACAAGCTCACCATGAGCACGATTATGGCTATCGCAATATTGAAGGTAAACAGCAGATCCAGTATAAATGGCGGCAATGGCAACACCATCATGGCCAGGATCATAATAATCAAGACCGGCCCCGCCAGAGTCCTGAAATTATTGATATCCGCTAAGGATGACAACGTAACCGCATTATTCATAGTTTCGAAATATAAAACTTAGAGAAGAATTCATTTAAAAGTCACCCGCACAGCTATACCGCAAACTTGACCTGATCCAGTTCAGCCGGAACAGGCACATCAATCGGAGGCTTCGGCTCTGAACCACCATACTCGTTATATCTTCGTAACTGAAAAACGTAAGCCAGTACTTCAGCCACTGCGGTATACAGCTTTTCCGGTATCTCACTTTCCAGCTCCGAATGATGATACAAAGCTCGCGCAAGCGGCGGTGCTTCAAGGATTGGTATACGGTGCTCTGTAGCAATCTCTCGAATTCGTGCAGCTAGTAAATGCACGCCTTTGGCAACCACTTTGGGTGCACGCATACTGTTACTCTGATATCGCAATGCCACCGCATAGTGTGTCGGATTGGTAACAATGACATCTGCCTTTGGAATTTCAGACATCATGCGACGACGTGCGGCTTCACGTTGCAGATTACGGATACGTGATTTGACGTAAGGATCACCTTCGCTTTCCTTATGTTCTTTACGAACTTCATCCTGAGTCATGCGTAATTGCTTCGCATGCTGCCAGAGTTGAAATGGCACATCGATCCCAACAATCATGATCATTGCACCAATGATCAGTAGAAAACTCGTTGCCAGAAAGTCGCCGGTACGGCTAATTCCCAAATCAATCGACACTGTAAGCAGCGCCATTACAGATTCTTTGTTATGCCAAATAACCCATACTGCGACTCCACCAATAATTATGGTTTTAAGAATGGCCTTAACAAGTTCAATCAGACTGCGCATTGAGAAAATACGACTGAAACCTTTAATAGGGTCAATGCGCTTGAAATCGGGAATAACCGCCTTTGCACTGATAAGCCAGCCACTCAACAGCATCGGAGCAAAGAAAGCCACGACCAAAAGCAGAAATAACATGGGTGCCATCGATATCAAACCTTCGATAGCAAGCTCGTAAAAACGATTGATCATTAATTCAGGCTGAAACGCCAATTCTCGTTCCATTTGCATACCGGATTGCATGATTTTTACTAGCTTATCCATAAGAGCTGCGCCCATCATCAATATCCCGACAGCTGCCGACATCAATAGGGTAAATGTGGTAAGTTCTTGAGAACGCGCAACCTGCCCCTCTTCCCGCGCCTTCTCCAAGCGCCTGGGCGTAGCCTCTTCGGTACGTTCTAAATCACTTTCTTCAGACATGGCAAACTCCAAATTTCTATAAATGAATTATCATTGGAATTATCTGAATCCGATATTGGGAATAAAGAAGGAATCATCCCCTTTATTACTGGAACACTAGAAGTAGCCATATATCAGTCTTATTACCAATAAGTTAAATAATTTTTAGTGAAGTTGCTTTAGCAAAGTTGAAGCGTATTAATATATGATTCGCTCATTTATTATTGTGATGACTCAATGCAGTTTACTTTACGTATTACCCGACACATTCTTGTAACAATGCTGCTTATCGCTGCCTTCTTGGTTCTTACTATCGGTTTATTGCTGCGCGCAAGCCTGCCGCAATATGATGGCGAAGCACCACTTTCTGGACTGTCTGCACCGGTCTCTATCGATCGGGATGCGCTTGGCAGCGTAACCTTTAAAGGTGAAAATCGATTGGATTTGGCTTTGGCGATGGGCTATGTACATGCACAGGAGCGCTTCTTTGAAATGGATCTAATGCGCCGGCAAGCTGCGGGTGAATTGTCCGAATTATTTGGTGCCGCATCGCTCGTGCACGATCGCAAAGCTCGTGCATTTCGCATGCGTGCTCGCGCTAGAGACGTTTTACAACAGTTGCCTGCAACTCAACTGCAATTGCTTGATGCTTATCAGAACGGTGTCAATCGAGGCATTACAGCGCTGACTGTGCGTCCTTTTCCATACCTGTTGACACAAACCCAGCCTGCGGCGTGGCGTAAAGAAGACAGCATCTTAGTGATTGCCGCCATGTTTTTTACTTTAAATGAATCCAATATCTATCGTGAACTGGCATTGTCTAGCCTGCGCGCAGCACTACCAGAATCGGTGTATCGATATCTGAACACTCCTGCAGGCAATTGGGATGCACCGCTGATTGATGAACCCATCACATTACCAAAACTCCCGTCAGCGTCGCACATCAATCTGCAAGCAATGGACAAAAAACTATTCAATGGCAACCCATTAGCTGCCGAACAATCGCCGGGCAGTAACAGCTTTGCAGTTGCCGGAGCGCTGACTGGCGGTCCTGCCATCATCGCTAATGACATGCATCTAACATTGCGTGTACCCAATCTTTGGTTTAGATCGCGCCTTATTTATCCTGATGCAGTATCTGCGGATCAGTCTCACGACATTACCGGCATTAGTCTGCCGGGCGTTCCTTCGATTGTGATCGGTTCAAATCGTCATATCGCTTGGAGCTTCACCAATAGCCATGGAGATTTTGCCGATTGGGTACGGATAAAAACTGATCAAGACGATCAAACACGCTACCTCGCTTCAACCGGCTGGCAACCGATGAAAATTCACCATGAAACCATTCGGATCCATAATGCTGTAGATGAAATTCTGCAAATTTCAGAAACCGAATGGGGCCCTATTCTGGCACAAGATCGCGATCAAACTCCTTTGGCGTTGGCCTGGACAGCATTGCGCCCTGAAGCCATAAATCTTAAATTGATCGAGCTGGAGCATGTCAAATCGGCGCATCAAGCTGCAAAAATTGCACCATTGCTTGGCATTCCGGTACAAAATTTTATCGTCGGTGATCGTCACGGCAATATCAGCTGGACACTTGCAGGTCGTATCCCCATTCGATCCGGAACTTATGATCCGTACATACCCGCCGACTGGAGTTCTGCGGATACCGGATGGAGTGGATGGCTGGAACCTGAACACTATCCACTCATCAATAATCCGACAGCACAGCGATTATGGTCAGCGAATTCACGCCCTGTTTCAGGTGAATGGCTGGATCTCCTGGGTAACGGCGGTTATGACTTGGGCGCAAGAACCACGCAAATTCGCGATAGCTTATTTGCGCGCAACCAATTTACCGAGAAAGACATGCAAGCCATTCAATTGGATCAGCGTGCTCTCTTATTAACACGTTGGTATCAGTTGCTGAGCAATATATTGGAATCGGCAGATAATAAGCTGCCGTGGGTTTCAGCAATGAAAGCCGCATTAACTGATTGGGATGGACAGGCTTCCACGGATTCTAGCGCCTATCGGATTGTACGCGCGTATCGCTATGAAGTAACAAAGACTGTGCTAAACGGTTTTGCTGCCCCAGTGCGACAGCACGATGCAGGTTTTAAACTACCCAGACTGAGCCAGGCCGAAGTAATTGTGTGGCAACTGATTGATCATCAACCTCAGCATCTGTTGCCATCACTGTATAAAAGCTGGGAAGAATTGTTGTATCTTTGCGCACTCCATGTCGCCGAACAATTGGAACAAGATGGCGGCATCACCGAGCGAACCTGGGGAGAAGTCAACGCAGCCCGTATCAGGCACCCGCTCAGTCAAAAACTTCCACCGTGGGTTGCACGGTGGCTTGATATGCCGAGTGACCCGCTACCCGGCGATCACAATATGCCACGTGTGCAATCCCCTAGCTTTGGCGCTTCGCAACGCTTCGTGGTGGCTCCAGGCCAGGAAGAACAAGGCTATTTTAATATGCCAGGAGGACAAAGCGGACACCCGTTTTCGCCATACTACGGCCGCGGACATGCCGACTGGGTTAATGGGAACCTCACGCCTTTTCTTCCGGGCACAATAGAAAGACATATGAAGCTTATTTCAGCCAAGTAGCAAGAATATATTACAGTGATGCGATTATCTTGGCTTAATTAACTTGATTGTTAAAAACTGCGTAGCAATATGTGCTTTTACAAAGTATGTGCTGTTCAATAAGTCATTTCTTTGGCTTTGTATGAGGTGCTTCGCTTTCTTCAATAATTTGTGCATCTTCGATGATGACGGTTTGATCCGTTCCGGACTGTCGGTTTACATCACCGGAAGCTTGCATGGTCTTTTCATATTTCCGGCGCAGCCACCAAAAACGAATACCAACGGCCACAACAGCCACGGCAACTAATGCCAGGAAAGCGGCAAAAAAGAAAATACCGGCGAACACCATAATCACAACAACGGGAATCAGCATTGCGTAAGTCAGCCATCGATTTAAAGGCGATACCGGCGCGCGCTGATATTCTCCCGATTCATTCTGATGATAATCAGCAATCCTGCTGATTATAATTTTTTTTTCCTCATCATTCATTGCATCAACTCCTCGATTGCAGCAACTGTTTTGGGTGCTGCTAAAGTTAAAAGTTCATGGTCCGTTTGAGTAACCACTACATCATCCTCAATGCGAATGCCAATATTCCAGAAATGTTCCGGAACATTATCCGCCGGACGAATATAGCAACCCGGCTCAACCGTCAGCACCATGCCGGGCTGCAATAAACGCCACTCACCTTTTTGTTTGTATTCTCCAACATCATGCACATCCATACCCAGCCAATGTCCGGTCCGATGCATATAAAAACATTTATAGTCGCCTGACTCCAGCACAGACTCGACGCTACCCTGACATAACCCCAGATCAATAAAACCTTGTGCCAATACATGGAGTGCGGCCAGGTGCGGATCATTCCAGCTAGTTCCCGGCTTCACCTTCAAGATGGCGGCTGTCTGGGCAGCCAATACAAGTTGATACACATCTCTTTGTGCGGCAGTGAATTTTCCATTAACCGGAAATGTTCGCGTAATATCCGAGGCGTATCCATCCAGTTCACAACCCGCGTCAATCAATAATAATTCACCTGACTTCAGCTCGGCATTATTCTGCACATAATGTAACACGCAAGCATTCGCGCCACCGGCAACAATCGAGGCATAAGCCGGTGCCTGCGCTCCTTGTCGATAAAAGGAATAAAGCAGTTCGGCTTCAATCTCGTATTCTCGCATTCCCGGGCAGGTAGTTTGCATCGCGCGCTGATGTGCCTGAGCCGAGATATCTGCTGCACGCTGCATAATTTGCAATTCGTCGGTACCTTTAATCAAACGCATCTCATCCAATAATGCGCGGTAATCATGAATCTCGCGTGGTGTCGCCACGCCTGCACGTGCCAGTTCACGCACCCGATTTAACCAACCGACAACACGCTGATCCCAATTTTGATCCAACCCCAATGCGGTATAAACAGCTTTCTGATCAGCAAATAACTGAGGAATCAATTCATCCATTTTAGCTAACGGATAGGTCTCATCAAACCCAAAAACCTCTTTGGCTGCCCCCGGGCCATAGCGAAAACCATCCCAGATCTCACGCTCTGAGTCTTTCTCACGACAAAATAAGATATGCTTAGCCGGTGTATGATCAGTCGCGTTAACGATCACCAACACCGCTTCAGGTTCGCGAAAACCAGTCAGATAATAAAAATAGCTATCAAACCGATATGGATAATGTGCGTCACCATTCCGCACCTGCTCCGGTGCCGTTGGAATTATTGCCACACCCGCTCGCATTTGAGCTGCCAGAAGCTTACGGCGAGCGATATAAGGTTGAATATATGTCATAGCTACGTTTCAAGGTTATGGCAATCACTTATTACTTGATCTCTGATTGCGAATTAAGTTGCTTATCCAATGCTTCCAATCGTTCCGGCGTTCCCACATCGATCCATTGTCCGCAAAAATATTCACCACTCACTTTGCCTTCCTCTATCGCTTGTCGCAATAACGGAGCCAGCTTTACCGCCAAGCCCGGTTTAATTGTGCTAAACAATTTC
Source organism: Nitrosomonas supralitoralis (assembly GCF_003011925.2). Taxonomy (GTDB): domain Bacteria; phylum Pseudomonadota; class Gammaproteobacteria; order Burkholderiales; family Nitrosomonadaceae; genus Nitrosomonas; species Nitrosomonas supralitoralis. The sequence goes on along the minus strand of NZ_PXXU01000022.1, from coordinate 16,820 downwards.
GCTTGATAAATGCCAATGCCACTAAACGTTAGACGATTGCTTCCTGTAGAGAGGAGTTGATTATTCTGCAACGCAAAATCCCCTTCTGCGTGGTGCGGCGGGTTATCCACCAATACCAGATGAGCCAACTGTGCTCTTTCCAATTGCATCGCTTTCATTACCGGTAACAGCGATACATAATCCATTTCACAATAAATATCCGCATTGACCACCAAGAATGGTTGGTTACTGGATTGATCCGTCAAAAGCGGCAAAGCATTGGCTATCCCGCCCGCTGTTTCCAAAACCACTTGCTCCGGTGAATACTGAATATTAACACCATAGCGCTCACCTGTACCCAAAGCATTTTCGATCAGTGCACCCAGATATGCATGATTGATGACGATATCGATAAAACCTGCACGCGCCAGATTTTTTAGCTGATGTTCAATTAAAGTCACCCCACCGGCCGTTAACAAAGGCTTGGGTAAAGAGTCTGTAAGCGGCCGCATGCGCTCACCGCGCCCTGCGGCAAGAATCATAGCCTTAAAGAAAACACTTTTAGAAGGTGTAACCAATCTTCTGGCCTGATTTAGCAGGATGCAGTTCATCCAGTAAATTCAGCAAAGGGTGAAGTTCCCGATAACGCTTGCACGCTGCACGCAAATATTCCATCACCAGCGGCATATCGCTTAAATAAGCTGCTTTGCCATCACGATAGTTTAGGCGAGCAAAAATTCCTAACACTTTTAGGTGGCGTTGCACACCCATCCATTCAAAATCCCGATAAAATTCCGCGAAATCAGCAGCTACAGGTAGTCCGACTTGGCGTGCTTTTTCCCAATAGCGAATAGCCCAATCCAAAATGCATTCTTCGTCCCAACGTATATAAGCATCTTTTAATAATGACACCAGATCATACGTAATCGGTCCATATACCGCATCCTGAAAATCCAGAATACCCGGATTCGGCGTCGATACCATCAAATTACGCGAATGATAATCCCGATGTACCAATACCTTGGCTTGTGCCAGATTATTTTGTAATATTTGTCCAAAAACATGGTGTAAAACCGTTTGTTGTGCCTCTGATAAATCCATTTGCAAATGCGTCGCAACATACCAGTCAGGAAACAAATCAAGTTCTCGCTGCAATAGCGCTTGATCGTAACTTGGCAAGGGTCTGATCCGCTGCGTCAATTGCATTTGTATCAAAGCATCCGTCGCATCACGATAAAGTTGATTAGCTGACTCAGGCGATTGATTGAGCGCTTGCAAAAAAGTGGTGTGACCCAAATCAGATAACAATATAAAACCTAGTTCCAGATTTTGCGCCAGAATTCTGGGCACATGCACTCCGACTGCAGCCAGAATCTCCGCTACGTTCAAGAACGGCGCGCAATCTTCATGCTGTGGCGGTGCATCCATCACGACCAACGTCTGATCATCGAAGGAAATCCGAAAATAGCGTCGGAAGCTCGCATCCGCAGAGGCTGGATTCATGGTAAACAATCTCCCCGGAAATTGCTCTTTTATCCAATTCTCAAGTAGTTGTATACGTTCCATTCATATATCCGGATAATTAACCATTCTCAAGATCTATAATGTCCAAAATTCTTTTCATTGAAAGTGCGTCACAACTTCACCCTGCGAGTTAAAACTGGAACCGTTCTCAATAACAGTGGATAATTCGATCTTGTAAGATATCTTACAGTATTAGATTTTATCACGTCACTTGCGTGGCCAGCTGATCAACTGGTAGATCAATCAATAAGGAGGACAATCATGATTAATAAAAATGTAATTGACGAAATCAATGCAAAAGTCAGTGAAATTATGCAAAACAGCCCGGCCAAAGACATCGAAAAAAATGTTCGGGTTTTATTATCAGGCGCATTTTCCCGGCTTGAACTAGTCACGCGTGATGAATTTGATATACAACAAGAGGTTTTACAGCGCACCCGTGAAAAACTGATGATTCTTGAAGCCAAAGTTGCTGAACTGGAAGCTCACTTGAATACAAGCGAAATACAATCTGAACCCGAGAAATAAATAAATTTTTACCCACGCTGTTACGCTTGAGTTAATTTTCTCTCGTATCAGCAACCTAAATCTGCGATAACTCTGATGTCACTCGCCGTACTATATAGCCGCGCGCTCTCAGGTATTCAAGCACCGTTGGTGACAGTGGAAACACACATCGCCAATGGCTTACCCAGCTTTACCATCGTCGGACTTCCCGATACCGAAGTTAAAGAAAGCAAAGACCGTGTCAGAGCGGCGCTGCAAAACGCTCAATTCAAAATTCCTGCGCAACGTATCACCATCAATCTGGCCCCTGCCGATCTACCCAAGGAGAGCGGACGGTTCGATTTACCCATAGCATTAGGGATACTTGCGGCCACTGGGCAAATCCCCAAAGATAAACTGGACCAATATGAATGGGCCGGCGAACTTGCATTAACCGGTGAATTACGCCCGATTCATGGCGCACTGGCAATGACCTACAACGCATCGCAATCCGGCCGCAGTTTCGTGCTGCCGGAACAAAATGCCGCTGAAGCTGCGTTAGTCAAAAAAGCCACAATCTTCGCAGCAAAATCGTTATTGCAAATCTGTGCGCATTTAACTGGGCAAACAGCATTACCCATTTTTGCAGGCTTAACTGAGCACAAAAATGAAGACTCCACTTTCCCGGACCTCGATGAAGTCAAAGGACAAACGCATGCCAAACGCGCACTGGAAATTGCCGCTGCAGGCGGCCACAGCTTATTGATGTTGTGTACAATAAATCTATCGCAAATAATAAAACTCTTTAGAGTTTACATATAGTTAATTTTACCTTTATATCGATTTAGCTAATAATCTTAAACATAATAAATAAAAGGGTGTATCGCAAATTAATTTTTACTATTTGTTAAGGTGATTTAAAAAGAGAAAACAAAGAATTGATAAAAAACCATAGAATAAAATAGAATATGATATAAATTTTTATATCTTATATTAAATCTTATCTACCATCATATTATTTATTTATCAGAGCATCATGTCATATAAATTCAAAATTGCCCCCTACACATCAATAACAATATATTTCATTTAACACTTAAATTTAGGAAAATTTCGCAGAACTGATTTGTTGATAAGGAATACTACAAAATTTAGATACTTCAATTATTCTTAACAGAAACTTTGCTTTTTTGTAGCACTTATGGGAATCTAGATAATTTAATTAAAATTGAGAATTTGATTTGAATAGTAATGATATAAAGCTAAGATTCTTAAAGGTTACTAATGACAGGACAATCATTAACATTGAATCTATTTCAAATATCATTGATAGCATAAAAGAAAATGGCTCTGTTTCAAATCTAGTTAATAGTATTAGAAAAAGTACTTCTATAGAAGCAAAGAAAAGGTTAAAACTAAGATTACCTGCATTCTTTCCAAACTTATTATTTCTTGATGGTGATACTAATAGCACCATAAGACCATCTGGAATTATTGGTTTTGATATAGATTTACAAGACAATTCAGATGATTTTGATATTGTTAAACTTAAGCAAGAAATTATCAGTATTCCTTCTTGTTTCTATGCTTACATCTCACCTTCTGGTGGATTAAAGTTTGCAATTAAAACTGACTTTACTGATTTGGATGGTGAAGAATCAACAAAACCAAGATTTAAGGCTGCATACAATCTAACTTTAGAATATTTATTAGATAACATTCATACTGAATTTATCTGTGATAAAAGTTCTGCTTCAATCATGCAAACCAGTTTTATTTCAAACGATCCCCAGGCATTTATCAATATAGACTGTGATATTTATAGGATAAATGATCAATGTGTTTATATACCAAATGTATTATCCATCTCAACTGAACCAAGACAAGATAGTGAATACATTTTAGAACTTCTTAAATACATTCCCAAATTGAGTTATAACGAGAGACTTCCGATTAATTATTCGGTGTTTCAATGTTTGGGTTCTTCAGGCAAGAGCATTCTTATTGACCACTGGGTGCAAACTGGCATTCCCTTATCAAAAATAAAACCCCAAATTGAAAGTCAGTCAAAGAATATAAAATTTGGTTCTATTGGATGCTTGGTTAATGCTGCCAAGAGGTATGGATATGAAAAAATAGTTACAGGCCGAGCTAGAAATAAACTTCGAGCAAAGAAATCTGAAATTCAGTTGAAATCATTACTTACCCCAGAAGAAGGTACGGCAAAATTAAGTGAAATCGTTAAGGATTTTTTCACACAAAATCATAATGTATTTGTAAATGTATCTGCTGGCGGAGGGAAATCTAGCGCTGTATTGAATGTTCTTGCAAAAGATATACCTTACAATAAAAAAATCCTATTTTTAGTTCCATCACATGCTTTAGCTGATGAATTAGAAAAGAAATTTAAAGTTGCTAGAAATAATCCTGAATTAAATGAGTTCGAGAAAAAACATGGGTTGGGAGAATCGATTCAAGACAAAGAATTTGATTCGATGATATTACATCTCAAAACTTTTAAAAAACCAATATCAGGCATTGTGCATCTGAAGGGAAAGAATAAATTGTGTGTAAATGAATCTGCAAGAAATGAATTTGATGGTGTCAGTAATATTCCCATGAAATACTGTAGTACATGCTTTTACGTGTCCGAATGCGGATATATAAAACAGTTTCAAAACAGATTTGATAATATTCGAATTATGACTCATAACGAATGGATGAATAATCAATCTGCTTGGTTTAATGGATATGAAGAAAAATATGGCAGGTATAAAAAAATTAAAGGTGATTTTGTTAGAATCAAAGACGAATTCGTATTAGCAAATCGAAGCACGAAAAATGACAGCTTTGTGTCTGTAGTAATAAATGGTAAAAACATACCAATTATTGATGGGAAAATTAAATTAAATGATGAGTTTTTAGATATTTGCGGGGAATATATTGAGGAAGATGGCAAATTCCTTGATGTCACTAACGAGTATCTAGAAGAAAGTGGTGACATATACCCTAGCGATATTAAATGGATCCCTGACTATATTATTATTGATGAAAATATAATTTCAGTTGCCTTAGAGAAAATTAAAAGCGATGACGGAAATAAGCATCAATCTATTCGTAAGATAATTAATACTGTAAATAATGGAAAGTCACTGAGTGAAGCGATTGATGAGAATATCCATCTCCTATTTATAGATAATGTGGAAAATACAAAGCCAAAGTTTCCAACCTTTGACAACGATATTCCGAAGTACTGCAATCTTCTCTCAGCTAGGAAAGATCAACTAAAATCCTATTCAGAAATTCTCGAGCATTTAATAGATTATTTAAAAACAAAAGATCAAAACTATTTACAAGGAATGTGGGTAGCAGATAACAAGATTCACTTTGCTCCAGTTTCGCAAGCATCACAGCATTATCAAAATATCCCAACACTTTTCTTAGACGCAACAGCCAATGCTGAAGTCGTTCAAGCTACTCTAGGGAATCTAAAATTTCACTCGATTGCAATCCAGTCTAAAAATGACATTAACCTATATCAGCTTGCAAATTTCACTGTCACTAAGTCATATGTAAATGAAGCTGATAATCGAACAAAGTTGGTGTCATGGATTAAAACCATTATAAATAAAGGGCAATATGACAAGGTCGGGATAATTACATATTTAAAAGCTGAAGGCATTAACTGTAACTTTGATGAATTCCTCGCTGCTGAGACCGGTGCTGCTGTACACGGTCACTTTGGTGCAATTCGAGGGATAGATAAATTTGATGATGTAGATTGTTTATTAATTGTAGGAAGGCACTTTATAGGAACAGATTCAACAAGTCGGATCTCAGCTGCAATTTTTGGCGAAATTGAAGAATATGAAACAATCTTAGCGGACATGCCTGTTAGGATGAAAGATGGCTCAAAATATTTTGTTAATAGTGGTAGTCAAGTAAATGGAAAACATTTAGCAATAAACGAGCATTTTTCTTTAGCCGAAACAAAGCAAGCTATTGGTCGCTCAAGAGCTATTCATGGCAATAAGAAAGACGTTTACATTTTTAGTAATGAAAGTTTAGGCCTTGATATTGAAGTGACGGATTTCTTCTATCGAGAATGTGAAGACTCGGTTACATGCTCAGATGATGTAATTCAAAGAATTAAAAGTATCGGATATGTCTTAAATACCCCAAAAGCGTTATTGGATATGGGTTTGAATAAAAATGATATAAAAAGCCGGAGAGAAGAACTTATCGAGAAGCTTGCTGAAAAAGAAATTATTCTTATGAAATGTAATATGGTTGATGCAACATATCGTAAAAGTGTAGTGGAATATTTTATTGCAGATAAATCTAAATTTATTGTTGACGAAAAATTCGATAATAAGAAATTTAAATCTTTCGTTATAGTAGAAAATCACATACTCAATTGATGAGATTTACAGATACTAATCAAGAAGATTCAAAAAAAATGTTCATTTTTTAAATAATTATAAGATAATTTTAGATTTCTCAGCTGTAGATTTTTTTGAAGTAATAGAAGATTTTCTTCTAAGTAATAATCATATTTTTTCTAGGCATCAATGTTAAACGGTGCTCCACTGATTGGATTTCAATCATTACAAAACGCCCTAGTATCTTTTTGATTAATTCATAAAATTTACGCTGCCTTCTGTTGATACAAATATTTCTGAAACTCAATAAACAAAGAACTTATATTTGCAGTATCGACTAAACTTGTTCGTGAATTCTGCTTATTTATATTTTAGATTTCATGGAATTCTCTAAATAAAAGTGTTTACTCTGGAATTTTCAAAATCAAAATGAAGTAATTTCTTGATTCATTTTGTCAGTTCTAAGTATTTCATTCTCCAGCTCATTTATTTCATTCATAACCTGACTATTCTTGATTTTTACAGATATATACTTGACCAGAGCTCTACTTCTTTTCACATTAGTTATATATGTGAGCAAATTGAGAATAAAAGCGCCATCTGACTCTTGATAATGCTCATATTCAGAAACCTCACAAAACATTAAATAATCAGCTAGAGATGATTTTTCATCAGTTAAAAAATTAACCATTTCGGTTCTAATAAACTCAATAAATTGCGGAAATGTTGATGAAGAATACGTATCATCCCAGTAAACATTTATCATATTCCCATTCTCATCAATACGTACTTTCGTTTCTGACCCGATTGAATTTTCTATTTGAGAGTAATTCAGCATCAATTTATCTTTATTATTTAGGCCAATAGACTTTTTTCGGAGTGGAAGAAGAAAATACCTTTGATAATTGTAAACATCTATTGTAGATAAGAAATTTATAACATTTTTCCACTTCTCATATTCAGAATAACTTGACACCAGATGATCATAAAATTCAAATTTTCTATCATCAGTTAGGCGACTAATGAACACAGATGAGAAATACTCTTGAATACTTTTATGAACGTAAGAGTAATTATCATAACCATCCTCAATAATAAGGGCTGTGATAAGTGTAATGTCGTCAATCAATTCATCTTCTAAATTCTCTTTTATACGCTCATGCTCTGTAGATTTATTTAAATAATTTTTGAAATCCAAAGTATTAAATCTTATTTTTCCCGCTTTTAAAGAAAGGAAACATAATGTTTCAAAAATTCTTTGTATCTGATAGTCGGAAAGCTTTGATCTTCTTTCTCTTTCAAATCCCAGTTTCATACGATCATGTCTATAAAGCATGGTTGGAAAAATAATACTATAAAATTCTGAAATACTATCTGGCTTAAATTGTCTCGCTTTATAGGTAATAGCAAATAATGTTAAAAGTAGGGGTGTTCTAGTCACATCCGACAAAAATTCATTTTCCTTTAAAACTTCCTCAATCGGACGGGATTCTTCTTCATTGCCAAATAAATGTTTTAAGAATTTTTCCTGAATATCTTTTGATAAAAATTTAATTTTAAATGTCTTGAAATATACTGAAGCTCCAAGACCTGCATCTGGTCGAGATGAAACCACTATTCTAAGATTCTTATATGTTTTTGCAATTTGTTCCAATTCTCTTGCAGTTTTTATTCTTACATTTGAAGGAACTTCATCAAATCCATCTAAAATAAATAAAAGTTTTTCTGATTTTGCCAGATAGTCAAACAATTCGACTTCAATCTTAATACCAAAATTTTGGATTGCTATTATCAACTCTTCTTTTAGTGGGCGCTCAAAGCTAAGATTCCGAAATTCTATGAAAATTGGAATAAAATGGCCGTTTTTAGCTTCTTCTAAGCATAAATATTTAAGATATATCGATTTACCCTGACCAGGACCTCCTTGTAATAAAACCTTTTCCGTATTGAAAGATCTGATATCATGAACTATTTCAGGCTCATCGAATGTTACAACACCCTCACAATAAATTTCCCCTAAATCAAGAATTTTGTCAGGGTTGAAAATAGTTTTCACTTTTCCTATCTGAGATATATTTTCTATTAGTGCTCTAATTCTTTCAATAGAAAGCTTTTCCCTCACTTCATTTCTAATGACACCTTTTGCTGACTGATAAAGATCTGCGGCAATTTTGTCTAATCCACCAGTTGCTAATTTTATTAGTTCTTCAAACATTTTATTTTTCATAGTATTAGGCTTTTGAATATTTTAGCAAATCTCATCAATAATACAGCGAATTTCTATGCATCTATGTCATTTACATCATATTAATCAGTTAGGTTATAGGTTATTATCGATTATTTAGTGAAATCTTGTCTGAATTTGGTTTTCCAATTAGATTGAAACAATATTATCTGTAATCACCTATCATCATAGAAAGTTTGTTTAATTTAATAATTACTTAGTTTCTCTATTCCTTAAATAATATTGAATTTTTGTCATGATCTGCATTTCAAAGTCATAAAAAGTTATACTTTTCAAGGAGTCGATCTGACAAGATTTCTAAACATTTCATCTGCTTACCTCAATTCCTACAAATTAGTCTCAAAAAGTATAGTTTGCGATACATTGCTTTACACATGTCTTAAATAATGTCTTATAATTACATTCTTCTAATCTTATAGGAATTATAAGACATGCCATTAATTGGATATGCTCGAGTAAGCAGTACTGGTCAATCTCTTGACGTTCAACTTGATAGACTCAAAAATTCTCAATGTGACAAAATCTATCAAGAAAAGAAATCAGGATTAACTGCTAACAGATCAGAACTAAAAAAATGTTTGGATTACGTTAGAGAAGGAGATGTATTAATTATTACGAAGCTGGATAGATTAGCTCGGTCAACTCTTGATCTTCATAATATTCTGGAACAGTTAAATAAGAAAGGAGTAGGTTTTCGAGTCCTAGATCAATCAATTGATACCACAAGCCCGACAGGAAAATTACTTTTTGGAATTCTTGCTAGTATTGCTGAATTTGAAACAGAGCTAAGAAAAGAACGACAAATGGAAGGGATCAAAAAAGCTAAAGATAATGGAGTATCTTTTGGACGTAAAGCCAAACTAACTGATAAGCAAATTGAGGAAATGAGTCAGAAACGTTCTGATGGGGTTTTGATAAAAGATTTAATGTCGGCTTATAAATTATCTAAGGCTTCGGTTTATAGATTATTGGCGACTACCAAAAAACTTCACTAACACAAATAAGATTTAAATTTTAATTAGGTATTAAACGACAATTAAAATTGGATATTCATTAATTATTTGCTAAATCTTCAGCTCCAGTAATCGAGGTATGGATGAAGAACTTGCTTATCTTAGAAGGTGGGCTATGAGTGAATTCAATAATCGTCTTGAAGCACAGCGTGAATACTTCTTCATATTAAACGAGAATTTAATCGAAAGAAGAGTTATTTGGTCACTCTAGAGGTGCTAAAGACCGATAGATCAAGGCAACTAAATTCGATTCACAATCAAATTTAGTTGAATTAATTGGTGAAGCTGCTAATAAACCTTTTTCCTATCATATAATGCCCAAGAAAATGTCACTTAAGACACAAGCACTTATCAAACAGAAATTAAACCGGTAATTATCAATTTTGCTTGAATTTTTCTTAAACAAATAATCCGCTCAAGAGTTATTATTTTTGTTTTTATATTTCACTCATAAATTCAAACAAACATCTTCATACTGAATTCTATACCTTGATGAGTTTAACTAATGACATCATTGGCTAATCAATTCTCGAATTCTATCGCCAAATTTTTGAATTGACACATTCTTAATTAACCCATAACGATTAAGCATAAACGGAATAACTACCACAATTGTACCGTTCATATTAATAGTCCAATTGAGTTCTCGATCATCAATCATTTCAGTATGGAATGATAGTCCCTCATCTACAAAAGCTATTTTATAATCTGCTAGGTAGCTTATTCCAACACATACAATCAATTGTGGACAATAAGTTTCCACCCATTTTTTCATGATGGGAAATCGGTTTTTCCTGATCCACTCTTGATAGTCATTAAAACTTGTTGCATTTTGAAAAGCCGCTTTCCAACATTCATATTTAGTAGTTTTGAAAGCCAATGGATATAAATTTGCTTTGAAATAACCTTTTGCTCCTTTCACAAAAGGCTGGTTTGTTTCTGCAAATTTTTTGTAGTCGGTAACTCTGCCTCCGTTTATCGAAATGAGCAATTTTAACGCTTGCCAATTAAAATTAAAGCGAGGTTTAAGATTGTCTTTCTAATCTTCATAACCTTCAGGGGGTAATTCAACTTTATCCGAGAAAATAATACTTCTCAGCTCATGCTCATCAGAAGGATGTCCTCCTCCTCATTCAATCCCACAAAACCAAATACTTTTTCCTTGAGATGAACCAATATCACCTCCATCACACCCTGAAAAGCCACTTGCCCATCTTGCAAAGTCTTCATTTACCCGATCAACCATAAATTCTCTCATTTTTTAAATTATTCAATTAGAACAATATGCCTCTCTTATTCATAGCATTCGTCATCGAAAACTAATTTTCAACCAAAAATATCGGAAAAAAACATTACAAATAAAGAAAAAGAAAAAATCAAATACCATAATCGAATAGGAATTTCGTATAAACAATTAAATTTTCCGAGACCTTGATATATGACTTCAATACATAGTCGAGAAATTATATGTACTAATATAGCTAGTAAGTGATCCAAAACAGTTGCTGGCGGAGTAGACTTAGGAGGATTATTAGGTAATAATGCTGATGTGGGTTTGCCAATTGATATTCTCATCATGAACATGTGGTATTCCTATATTTAAAAAAACCCAGCTCTTACTAGGTTTTAGGTTCACTAAATGAGCAAGTATTCGTAAAACATACTTGCTCATTTCATTATGCACATTGCACTGGTATATATTAGCATTAATATCTGCAATCATTCCTTTTGCGATGACTCACGATATCGTTAGACAAAAAATAAAATTTGACAGGAAAGCATTCAATGCTGGCTTCTCTTTCTCAGAATATATCACCTATTGATCAGTCGATCATAACACCTCACTTTTCTAGTAATGCTTTCCAAGTTAGACAAGTTACCCAAGAAATATTGTGTCCTCGATGAAAAAATCTTTGAACAAACTACTGTTGTGACGCAATAGAACATATATGTATGTACTTTTGCCGGTGATTGATAAAGATGGATGTTACTTAAACGGATGTTACTTAAACTTACAATAATTAAAGGAGAAAGCCACATAGTTATAAGCTCATATCAGGAGACATACTATAATCAATCACCCAAACGCTTAACGAGCAATATATTGAAACATATAAGGCAGCAGTAAAATGCAGTTAAGAAAAAATGTGCTCAGCGAATAATTGGAATAGAATTAAATCCACTAAGTAACTTCATACTTATCTGTCTTGTTTTTATAATTCACCGATCAATCTTGACAATCACTTTTTCTGTTAAATTGTCTTCCTTGAAGTAAAAAATAATTGGCTTTTCCTTTAGTTAAGTAACTTCCAGTATTTTCATGTACTTCTGTGACTTTAGATAATTCAATGAAACAAGATGTAGAAAAAATATTCTTGAGGCTACTATATGAATATAAATCTCAATTTGAACCTATAACCATATTGATAGAATGGTTAATCAAGGTTGTTGCATCAGAAGCGTTCTAATGGTGTACTGATAAAGAATTAATGGCAACTTATAAGTTATCTAAGGCTTCGGTTTATAGATTATTAAATCCAATATAAACGCAGATCAGCTCATACATATTTCGGTACTATTCCGCACAGAAATTTTTTAACAAATAAAATAATATGTCGCACAAACTTAACATTAATTTTAATAAAACTTTTATTAATAAATAAGTTAGTCAAAGGTATAAAAAGAAGGTTTATCATGACTAAATATTCTAAAAAGGCTCAGGAAAAAGTTGAAGAAGCATTGCATGAGATGCATGAAGGAAAGTTAGAATCAGGACGAAGCCATAAAAAAGTCACAAATCCCAAACAAGCTATAGCTATTGGTTTGTCAGAAGCCAGAAAGGAAGGGGCTAAAGTTCCTAAGAAGAATAACAAATAATTTAGTACAGAGCTTTAAAAAACTAAATTCATTCGTTCTTTCAACACGCTTCTATAAATTATTATCCCAGGATGCCTAACAACATGAAATTTCACTTTTTAGTTTATATATCTTTATCTTGTTTACCTTTACTGGGTTGTAATTATTTTGATAAAACGCCCTTACATCCTGAAGGCCAGGACAAATCGCTGAAAACTAAAGTGCTAGAAACAGGTGCAACCTTATTTCAAAGTAATTCCCCTCCTGATTCGATGAATATTTATTTAGTAGGTTTTCATGCAGCAAAGCATGATCCTTTGCATCAAATGGAAGCACATCATTATTGTCATCAAGTAAATGAGGATTTCGCCCAATGTGTATTATTTGATGGGAATACTGCAAACGCTAATTTGATTGGTATCGAGTATATTATTTCCGAAGATATTTTTGAGTCATTACCAGACAACGAAAAACAATACTGGCATCCGCATAACTTTGAAATTTTATCGGGTCAACTAATTGCACCAAATATCCCAGATATTGCTGAAAAAGAACTCATGAGAAGCAAAATGAATAGTTATGGAAAAACTTGGCATGTTTGGAATTCTGCCCCATTTGGTCAAGTAGGAGATAAGCTACCATTAGGAGAGCCGGTACTAGAATGGTCATTTAATCGTAACGGAGAAGATCTCGCTGGTTTAATTGAGCAACGTGACGATCGTTTAAATGTTGATACTGGTATTAAGCGTCAATCAAGAAGTGATTTAACACCTCTTGCTAAACCACAGAATGGAGTCGATACTTTAAAAGATAGATTCAAAAAACCAACCAAGCCGATAATGGGTATAACAGATAAAACAACTAAACCATAACGCTAACTTTCGTGCTTCTCCTGAATTTATATATGGCTTTGATTAAATGCTATTTTTTTATTGTAGAAATACAATTTTAAGACTTAATGCTACTCTGAAAATATAAAGGAGCTTTAATAATGAATAATAGAGGTAAATTGCCGCCTCCTCTGTCGAATATAATTAACTATTTCGATATGATTACATCCAATTAATAATATTATAATTTTAGTAAAATTTCATTCTCGGAGGCTATATGCTTAAGAAGGTACAGATTATTGAAAAGTCTTCAGGTTGTGTAAAAATTCAATTCTCACTTAACCTGGCAGATGATGTTTTTACACAAGAAGACTATATAACAGACGCTTGGAATAAGGGAATAGTGAATGGAGTTTTAAATGCTGATCAACAAGAAAATTATAAAATTGAGGTTTTTGAAAATACCCCCAATAAATAAATTTGTTACGACTACTGGCGACTCAGGTAACATATAATCAGATAATAAGAAGATTTAACAACTAGCAAGTTGCCTAGGTTGTTTTAAAAATAATTAGTATGAGATGATGATTGTGGAATTTTGAAATGTATTTGAAACATACACGGAGATTTAAATGAACCTGTACATTTTCTCAACCCCATATCCCATACCTGATCCTATTCCTGATCCACTACAACCCCCACATATTCCTAGACATCCGGATCCCATACCCGAACCGGGTCCAGAAGAGGAATAAAAGAAGATTAAGCATAAATATAATTTTCTCAAAGAACTTGATTGAGTTATGCACTCATATTGAGTAAATTTATATTTATTTTCTTTAGAATTGGGATATTTAATAATTTACTGCACAAAAGTACTGCATATTAGATAACTTACTTGCTTATCTCTGCAGTTACAGAAATATCTCACAAATTAAAAATAGTGATTTATTAGCTTCTTCCTCAAAATCCTATCCGACTAATTATATTTCCTTATGTGGGTATCCCAACGGAAACTCAGAGTCGTGTTTAGCAATAGGACAATTCTTTTTAAGTAAATTTAGATGCGTTATATAAATGATGTTTCCTTATCCGACATTAATTAACCCGCATATCTTTGAAGGGCTTCAGCAAAGATAGCGGGAGAACCATTAACTAGTTAGGGAAGCTAATGGATCTGAAACAATGATGCTTATTTCCTCGGGACCGGTCTGTTAGACAACTCACATTCCATCAGAATATTATTTAGATCCACTCTAGACTGACAAATTAAAAAATATGAATTTTGTTAATTTTTTCTTCTTATGCGGACAAATCATCCGGAAATTATTTACTTAAGTTTCTTAAGCAATTCCAGATCTAACTTTTTATATCCGTTATTCTTCTAACGAAATAATATAGCAGGCTGATGATTCACTATAGATAATTCCCATTTATTCTTACAACCAAGAAATATCCTTTGACAAGTTTCATAAATAAATTACTATTAAGCTTGTTTATACTTCAGTTTCAGCAGATTTTTAAAATTGTGATACAGTTGATTTATAAACCTAAATACATCAACGAAAAATCATCAATAGACACCGAGTTAATTCCTCCTACAACACTTGCAATATCAATAGTAGCAAAGTGATGACTATCACCACTTACGAAGGCTGTCGGGTTGTACCAAAGGTATCCGTTTGACGTATCTAAATAAATGCCACATAAATTTAAAAAACCATTCCCTGTGAAACCATATCCCTGATAATACGCACTTGGTGCTAGTTTTTGATTTGATAACGCTAATTGGTCAGTGGAAATTGTACCTACTACAGGTATAAAATCAATTGTATCTTCTTGAGGATTGAAACCGTAAATTGTGTCAATTCCATCGTAAGACCATGGTTTCATTTGAAAAATATCATAACCTTGACCGCCATTTAATGTATCATTTCCCGTAGAACCAATCAGCAAATCATTACCATTGTCACCATAAAGGGTGTCATCACCTTCACCCCCACTTAAAACGTCATCTCCATATCCACCGAAAATTTTATCGTTGCCACTAAAACCGGATAAATCATTATTGCCAGCATTACCTTGAATGATGTTATCAAGTTTATTACCCTCTCCCTTAAGAGCAGACCCTTGTAATGTTAAATTTTCGACATGTTCAGGCAATTTGTAATTGGAAATAAAACTTGAAACAAGGTCAATTCCTTCTTCTAATTCTATTGTGACTATAGGTCCTAAAGTCGATGTTAATGTATTTCCTGAGGGTAATCTTATATTTAAAAAATATGTTTTCTCGATAACAACATCTAAAGGATTATCTACAATAAACACATCATTCCCTTTTCCCCCGTACATGGTATCAATACCGAGACCACCATCTAAATAATCATTTCCTCCATTTCCATAGATAATATCGTTCCCATTCAAGCCATAAATAGAATCTGCAGTTTCAGTACCATTTATTTGCGGGTTGTAAATCATAAAAAAGGGCCAGCTCCCGATGATGGAGAAAGTATTATTATCACTTGAGTTAGTCCCATATATATTTGCCATGATATTTCCTATACTTTTCAAATAAAAATATTTTATTATGACCTGCATCAAACTTTGTATATAAAAAAGATGTAAATATGGTCCTTTTCTTAGATTAAATCATTAAATAAGCTTAAATTTATCTTAATTTAGGATGAACAATAAAGTATTTTCTCTTTAAAATTAAATACATCATGAAAAATTGATCATTTTAACTTTAAATCGTATGGTAATAGTTATTGAAGAACTTATTAGGTATTTTTCAGTGGAAGAATATTTAAATGAAGCTTGGAAAAACTCTGTCGAAGAAGGATTTGTCGATGAAACTAATCGTGACAATTATTTATTGAAATTGTTGGCGATATCCCTTCAGACTGACAATAAATTATTAATAAATTTGGTTAAAAGTATTAAACTTTGGAAATGATTTTGTAACTTTCATTATGTTGGGTTTCGTACAGAATTATAACTATAAAATTAATAATATGTCCTTTTATATTGAGCTCAATATGTCAAATGAAAATCCAAAATCAAACCAAAAACGTTTTATCATTTCAATAATTTGGAGTTTAGTACTAGCTTTCGTTATTATTATAATTGGAGCATCAATTTTTTGGGGTTGGTAGAAGGCAACAAATAGTTTAGGAATTATTTTTAACCTATCATAGAGGGAAAATATGGTACAGCAGAAATCTCCCCTACAAGAACTACAAGAGAGAGCCACCAGAAAACGTAATAATCCCGACAAAAGAGACGCAGCAGAGAAATCTCCAACCGGCGAAGTATTTCATAATTCCAACAAAGATCCAAACGCCTATGATGAAAATCCTGGTGATGTGGGGCCAAACACTAGCGTTCCCTCAGGCAAGAACCCTGATAAACCAGCCATGTAGAGTTTTGATATTATATTTTTTTTTATAAGTACTGACAAAATGTGTGGACGTTTTGCATTAGATTTTCCTGCTTCTAGCATTTT
>NZ_PXXU01000219.1 GCF_003011925.2 Nitrosomonas supralitoralis | reverse complement strand
ATGCAGAATGAATTGCTGAAGTAGGTGCTTGGAAAAAAGTGGTAAAGCCCTAACAGCGCAAGGTGATAGCGCAGTGGGTGGTACAGAACAAGTCGGTTAGTATCGGTCTGGCTTGTGCAACATTTGGCATCTCTGAAGCCTGCTATCGCTATCGACGGGTACTCAACGCTGAGAACGAGGAAATCGCCGACTGGTTGCTACGGTTGACGACCTGTCACAAACGTTGGGGCTTTGGTCTATGCTACCTTTATTTGCGCAATGTGAAGGGTTTTGAATGGAATCACAAACGCGTGTATCGTATCTATCGAGAGCTGGAACTG
>NZ_PXXU01000218.1 GCF_003011925.2 Nitrosomonas supralitoralis | reverse complement strand
TAGGCGTTTATTTCTAGCAGTCAGTTCAGCGAGACGTTTATCAATGGATGAAAAGTCGTATACGCCTTTTGATTTCTCAAGCTCCGCCCATAAATAACGCATTTGTATTCCACGTAATGCTGGTGTTGCCTGAATTTCACTATATACCTGTGATAGATATGAAGAATTGTTATTGCCCCAACTCAATATTGTATAGTAATGGCCTGGGTGCCATTTGACCGCAGTGGGGTCTGTTGCTGCTACTACTGTGGTCAATGGGACTAGCACCATACTTACAATGAATAGTAGTGCGGCGACTAAAAAATGTACGTGTTTAACGCTCGTG
>NZ_PXXU01000217.1 GCF_003011925.2 Nitrosomonas supralitoralis | reverse complement strand
AGAGAAAACTGCTTAATAAACTGTCCGGTTTTGTGAAGCATTGCATATAACTATGCGTATAATTGACGCACACACTGCATGTCGGCTATGCTTGTAACTATAGTGTAATTATGGACGGATATTATGTACATAGCATCGAAACAGAAATTTCAAAACGTCGTCCTGTCAATCTGACAATTCGAGAAGATTTGATGCAAAACGCAAAGTCTCTTAATCTTAATACGTCCAAGGCAGCAGAAGCGGGTATAGAAGACGCAATTAAAAAAATTCAAACAGTAAATGGCTGGAATCAAACAAAGAAGCTCTATTAGATCATAATTTGAGAGTGGAAAAAAAT
>NZ_PXXU01000216.1 GCF_003011925.2 Nitrosomonas supralitoralis | reverse complement strand
CCCGGTAAGGGATTGATTGCTCACTCAGATTGCGGCAGCCAATACTGTGCACATGATTACCAGAATTTATTGCAACAATTTGGCATGATCGCTTCCATGAGTCGCAAGGATGATTGCTATGAGAACGCGCCGATGGAAACTTCTGGGGAATACTTAAAACCGAGCTGGTGCATCATAGAAGATTCAAAACACGACAACAAGCCATTCAGGAGATGTCGAATATATAGAAATCTTGGATAGCCGGCAGAGAAAATAGAAAAGGCTGGACTATTTGTCACCAGCACAATTTACGCAGCAATACTATGCAAATTTGCTTGTTGCTTAAACCGATGGACTCCATTTTTGACAGC
>NZ_PXXU01000215.1 GCF_003011925.2 Nitrosomonas supralitoralis | reverse complement strand
CTGGCGTGCAACACCGTCATATCGCAGCCAATATGAACAATCGATTCGGTCATAAGGATGTACCTCATTAGGCTCCACCTCGAATCTCCACGCCTGCCCGTCCATTCCAGGGTCGTCACCAGGAACCAGCCAACCGGAAGCCTCCGCACCCTCAAATAATTGCGTTAAAGCGTTTTTTAACCGCTTCAAAGCAACCTGCATGGGCAATTGCAAGACGTCCTTGCCAAGTCTAGTTACCGCGTCATCAATGCTGCTTGCCATATCAGCGGTGGAAATCAGCTTTCTCAAACTGTCCTTAACCGGTGCGCTGGTTAATGAATCACGGAAAACGAATAAACCTCCGCCAGAAAAA
>NZ_PXXU01000214.1 GCF_003011925.2 Nitrosomonas supralitoralis | reverse complement strand
TTGGCGTGCAACACCGTCATATCGCAGCCAATATGAACAATCGATTCGGTCAGAAGGATGTACCTCATTAGGCTCCACCTCGAACCTCCACGACTGTCCATCCATTCCTGGGTCATCACCAGGAACCAACCAGCCGGAAGCCTCCGCACCCTCGAATAATTGCGTTAGAGCGTTTTTCAATCGCTTCAAGGCAATCTGCATTGGCAATTGCAAGACGTCTTTGCTCAGTCTAGTTACCGCATCATCAATGCTGCTTGCCATATCAGCGGTGGAAATCAGCTTTCTCAAACTGTCCTTAACCGGTGCGCTGGTTAATGAATCGCGGAAAACGAACAGACCGCCGCCAGAGAAC
>NZ_PXXU01000213.1 GCF_003011925.2 Nitrosomonas supralitoralis | reverse complement strand
CGAGTGCCATATTCGGACGTTCATTATTGTAAATCCACAACCATCGTGTTGCGGTAAGTTACGCCTCCTCAATGGTTGCAAATTCATTCATTTCCAACCATTCATGCCGAACGGTCCTGCTATAGCGTTTAACGTAGGCATTTTGCTGTGGCTTTCCTGGCTGGATGTAATCAAGCTGGATACCTCGCTTCTGTGCCCAACTTTGAGCGTGCCGCTGATATTTCCTGGTCCATTATCACTGCGGATCTTCCTTGGCTTGCCGCGCCATTCGATGGTCTGATCCAGGGTACGTTACAATACGCTCTGATGGAGGCGATATATCCACGTCTATTCTCAATCCCTCGCGATTGAAGTCATCCAGCACATTT
>NZ_PXXU01000212.1 GCF_003011925.2 Nitrosomonas supralitoralis | reverse complement strand
CGAGTGCCATATTCGGACGTTCATTATTGTAAATCCACAACCATCGTGTTGCGGTAAGTTGCGCCTCCTCAATGGTTGCAAATTCATTCATTTCCAACCATTCATGCCGAACGGTCCTGCTATAGCGTTTAACGTAGGCATCTTGCTGTGGCTTTCCTGGCTGGATGTAATCAAGCTGGATACTTCGCTTCTGTGCCCAACTTTGAGCGTGCCGCTGATATTTCCTGGTCCATTATCACTGCGGATCTTCCTTGGCTTGCCGCGCCATTCGATGGTCTGATCCAGGGTACGTTGCAATACGCTCTGATGGAGGCGATATATCCACGTCTATTCTCAATCCCTCGCGATTGAAGTCATCCAGCACATTG
>NZ_PXXU01000211.1 GCF_003011925.2 Nitrosomonas supralitoralis | reverse complement strand
TAAACGAGAATTAGCAGAAGTGAAGATGGAGCGTGACTTTATAAAAAAGTGTGCGACGTATTTCGCGAAGCTCATTTGATAAATTCGGCGGTGAGATACGGTCTGATTGAATCGATGCGACTAAGATATCCGATTGCGCTCATGTGCCGGGCATTTGATGTTTCGGAGAGCGGCTTTCATGTCCAAGGACTCGTCCGGTCTGTAAACGTAAGCAGGAGAATACAAGACTGGAAATAGAAATACTGGCCGCACACCAACGTACACGAGAGACCTACAGTGCCGAGCGCTTGCATCATGACTCGGCCGATCACGGAGTACCAACCACGCCATACCGCACTAACATTGCGCAAAAAAATGAACTTGCGTTGCAGGC
>NZ_PXXU01000210.1 GCF_003011925.2 Nitrosomonas supralitoralis | reverse complement strand
TGCCTGCAACGCAAGTTCAATTTTTTTCGCAATGTTAGCGCGGTATGGCGTGGTTTGTACTCCGTGATCCGCCCAGTCATGATGCAAGCGTTCGGCACTGTAGGTCTCTCGTGTACGTTGGTGTGCGGCCAGTATTTCTATTTCCAGTCTTGTATTCTCCTGCTTACGTTTACAGACCGGACGAGTCCTTTGGACATGAAAGCCGCTCTCCAAAACATCAAATGCCCGGCACATGAGCGCAATCGGATATTTTTGTCGCATCGATTCAATTAGACCGTATCTCACCGCCGAATTTATCAAATGAGCTTCGCGAAATACGTCGCACACTTTTTTATAAAGTCACGCTCCACCTACATTTCTGCTAATTCTCGTTT
>NZ_PXXU01000021.1 GCF_003011925.2 Nitrosomonas supralitoralis | reverse complement strand
TCTCGGTACAAATTTTAGTATTTGTGAAAAGATCGTATTATAATGTGACATGACCTGGTTTCCTATGCTGGTTCAACAAGTTATGAGAAAACTTATTATACCAATTCAGGGCAAATCAGGCCGCCTCTCAATTAGATGTTAACGGGACAGTAGTGAAAACATTTAGAAATTTGTTTTCTCAATTATTCAGTATCAAGTAAAGATCAGGATGAGAAGAAATGGTCTTCTTATTCTTCTAGATGTGTTTGATGTAAAAAAGGACTGGGTTCACTAACAAAACCTCTAAGCTCAAAAAATGTTAAGTTTTGGGTTTGTGGTATTGGTCACGATTTAAATGATCTTATATTGGAGTTAAATCTTGTAATTTACATAAAATACGCCAAACGTCCTTATAAAATGGATTGAATATAGAAGCATAGAGATCAATCCAGAAATTCAACACACAGGCAAAACTCACTTCGCGGCAAAAAACTTAAATACCACAATAACGCCAGTAATAGATAACCAGAAAACAAGCGCGTGGCGCCAACAACTCGCTTATAACCACAAATAGAAAAATAAACCTTTTTCACGTATAATTCGATCTTCAATGACCAAGGCATTGAATAGAGTAAGCCTCGGTTCTATTTTCTAGATTTTGTCAGCTTCCAAGGAGTTTTTTGTGTCACAACGACCGCATGCCATCCTCGCACTCGCTGATGGAACAATTTTTCGGGGCGTGTCTATTGGCGTTGACGGCATAAAAACAGGAGAAGTTGCTTTCAATACCGCAATGACCGGTTATCAGGAAATATTGACTGATCCGTCTTATTGTCAACAAATCATCACATTAACGTATCCGCATATCGGTAACACTGGAATCAATCCGGAAGATTTCGAATCCGGTAATATCAACAAAGTACATGTGGCGGGTTTGGTAATCCGCGATCTTCCGTTGATGGCAAGTAATTTCCGCAAAACCCACACCTTACCTGAGTTTCTCCAGGAACAAAAAGTCGTCGCCATCGCTGAAATCGATACTCGAAAGTTGACGCGCATTTTGCGTGAAAAGGGTGCGCAATCCGGCTGCATCATGGCGGGGGATGTCGATGAGGAAAAAGCATTACAAACCGCCCGAGGGTTTCCCGGATTGACCGGAATGGATCTCGCCAAAGTTGTCAGTTGTCGGCAATCGTATACCTGGACGGAGGGAGAGTGGTCATTGGAGTCCGGTTATCAGGCTCCAGAAAGTTTCAAGTTTAACGTCGCGGCTTATGATTTTGGCATTAAACGTACAATTTTGCGCAAACTGGCGCAACGTGGCTGCAGAGTGACAGTTTTTCCGGCACAAACATCGGCCGATGAGATTTTGGCAAGGCGGCCGGATGGAGTATTTCTTTCTAACGGCCCTGGGGATCCTGAATCCTGTGATTACGCCATTTCTGCAACCCAATCACTGCTGAACAGCAATATACCGCTATTCGGTATCTGCTTGGGCCACCAATTATTGGGATTGGCTAGCGGCGCGCACACCATCAAAATGAAATTTGGCCATCATGGCGCCAATCATCCGGTGCAGGATGTGGCCAGCGGAAAAGTTTTCATTACCAGTCAGAACCATGGGTTTGCAGTCGACGCCGATACATTGCCAGCCACAGCTCGTATCACGCATGTATCACTGTTCGATGGGAGTCTGCAGGGTTTCGAATTAACTGACAAGCCGGCGTTTTGTTTTCAAGGACACCCGGAAGCCAGCCCAGGTCCACACGAAGCTGATTATCTGTTTGATAAATTCATCAACATGATACAACGTTATAAAAATAATTCTCAATAACCACCGCATGATGCCACATTAAAAATGTATGCCTAAACGTTCCGACATTCAATCCATACTTATCATCGGTGCCGGCCCCATCGTTATCGGTCAAGCCTGCGAGTTTGATTATTCTGGCGTGCAAGCATGCAAGGCTCTGCGAGAAGAAGGTTATCGCATCATTCTGGTAAATTCCAATCCTGCCACCATCATGACTGATCCGGAAATGGCGGACGCAACCTATATCGAGCCGATTACCTGGACCATGATCGAAAAAATCATTGCGATTGAGCGGCCAGAAGCTTTGCTACCTACCATGGGTGGTCAAACTGCGTTGAATTGTGCACTGGATTTGGTCAAGCACGGCGTATTGGAAAAATATGGTGTCGAACTCATTGGCGCTTCGCGTGAAGCAATTGATATGGCGGAAGATCGCGAAAAATTCAAGCAAGCCATGACGCGCATCGGCTTAGACTCCGCCCGGTCTGCAGTAGCACACAGTATGGAAGAAGCGTTGCAAGTTCAAGCCATGCTGGGCTATCCAGTGATTATCCGTCCATCTTTTACCATGGGAGGCAGCGGCGGCGGCATTGCTTACAATCGCGAAGAATTTCTCGATATTTGCGAACGTGGATTGAAAACTTCTCCCACCAAAGAATTGTTGATCGAAGAGTCCGTAATCGGTTGGAAAGAATTCGAAATGGAAGTCGTACGGGATAAAAACGACAATTGCATTATTGTCTGCTCGATCGAAAACATCGATCCGATGGGCGTGCATACCGGTGATTCCATCACGGTTGCGCCCGCACAAACGTTGACGGACAAAGAGTATCAACTGATGCGCAATGCTTCGATTGCCGTGCTCCGTGAAATCGGCGTCGAAACAGGCGGCTCCAATGTACAATTTGCAATCAATCCTGACAACGGCCGCATGTTTGTGATTGAAATGAATCCGCGTGTTTCACGTTCTTCTGCCTTAGCTTCTAAAGCAACCGGGTTCCCGATTGCCAAAATTGCAGCTAAGCTTGCGGTTGGTTATACCCTGAACGAGCTGGGCAATGACATTACCGGCGGAATTACACCAGCCTCGTTTGAACCGACGATTGATTATGTTGTTACCAAAGTACCGCGCTTTGCTTTTGAAAAATTTCCACAAACCAATGATCGTCTAACGACACAAATGAAATCCGTCGGCGAAGTCATGGCAATCGGTCGCACGTTCCAGGAATCTCTGCAAAAAGCCTTACGTGGACTGGAAACCGGTGTAGATGGACTGGATGAAAAAACCGATAACCTGGAAACCATCCAAACTGAACTTGCCAACCCTGGTCCAGAGCGGATCTGGTATGTCGCCGATGCTTTCCGCTGCAATCTTTCGCTTGAAGAAATCCATCAGCTAACGCATATTGATACTTGGTTTCTGGCGCAAATCGAAGATCTGATTAGACAAGAACAAGCATTAACGAGGCTCAAGCTAGAAGGGCTGGATAAACAAGCATTGCGCAAGTTAAAGCGCAGCGGTTTTTCCGATCGGCGCTTGGCCAAACTACTCCGTACTGGTCAAACTGAAGTTCGTAAATACCGACATCAATTTGACTTGCGTCCAGTCTACAAACGCGTTGACACCTGCGCGGCCGAGTTCGCTACCAGCACAGCCTATATGTATTCGACCTACGAGGATGAATGTGAATCTTCTCCCACGAACAAAAAGAAAATTATGGTCTTGGGTGGTGGCCCAAATCGTATCGGCCAGGGAATCGAATTTGATTATTGTTGCGTTCACGCCGCCCTGGCGTTACGAGAAGACGGTTTTGAAACTATCATGGTTAACTGCAATCCTGAAACTGTCTCAACCGATTATGACACATCCGATCGATTATATTTTGAGCCATTGACATTAGAAGATGTGCTAGAAATCGTCGCCGTGGAGAAACCTGATGGCGTGATTGTGCAATATGGCGGACAAACACCCCTTAAACTCGCGCGCGACCTGGAAGCCAATGGTGTACCGATTATTGGCACCAGCCCAGATATGATCGATTGCGCTGAAGATCGTGAACGCTTTCAGAAAATGCTGCAACAGTTAGGTTTAATTCAACCGCCCAACCGCACTGTGCGCAATCCTGAGGCCGCCTTGATTGCTGCAGAAGAAATTGGTTACCCGCTGGTGGTACGACCCAGTTATGTATTGGGCGGACGCGCTATGGAAATAGTACATGAAAGAGCTGATCTGGAACGATACATGCGTGAAGCTGTCAAGGTATCCAATGATTCCCCGGTATTGTTGGATCATTTTCTCACCCATGCTACCGAAGTTGATGTCGATGCCATCTACGATGGAGAAACTGTTCTGATTGGCGGCATCATGGAACATATTGAGCAAGCGGGCGTACATTCCGGTGATTCTGCATGCTCGCTGCCAACCTTTAACTTGCAGCCTGAGATACTGGATGAGTTACGTCGGCAAACTGCCGAAATGGCGCGTGCTCTGAATGTCATCGGACTGATGAATGTACAGTTTGCTATTCAAGACGATACAGTTTATGTTCTTGAAGTCAATCCGAGGGCCTCTCGCACTGTACCTTTTATCTCCAAGGCTACCGGCCTTCAACTAGCCAAAATTTCGGCACGCTGCATGACAGGAAGATCCTTGATTGAGCAGGACGTTACCGAAGAAGTGATTCCAGAATATTATTCTGTCAAAGAAGCTGTTTTCCCCTTTATAAAACTCCCTGGTGTTGATACGATATTAGGTCCGGAAATGAAATCTACCGGAGAAGTTATGGGAATGGGTTCTACTTTTGCGGAAGCTTTTGTTAAATCTCAATTGGCAACCGATGTTCGCTTGCCGACTTCTGGTAAAATCTTTATTAGTGTGCGGCGATCAGATAAATTGCATGCAGTCGAAATCGCACGCAGTCTTGCAGAACTGGGCTTCACCCTTTATGCTACACGGGGAACTGCAGCTGCTATCACAGAAGCTGGGATAGAGGTTATTATCATCAATAAGGTAGCTGAGGGTCGGCCACATATTGTTGACATGATTAAAAATGGTGAAATCAGCTTAATCATTAACACCGTAAAAAATCAACGTAGTGCAATACGAGACTCCTATTCAATTCGCCATGCTGCGCTTCAAGCGAAAGTTACTTACTATACAACTTTAGCCGGTGCGCGCGCTGCCTGTGTGGGTATCACCAATAAACGTGAATTGCAGGTTTATAAATTGCAGAAATTACATAGAGAACTAAAAACATAGATAGAATTGAACTCTATCTGATTTTTGATACAGAATAAAAATGAAAGGCAAAAAATTATCATGAGTACTATCCCGTTAACCGTGACTGGAGCAGAAGCATTGCGTAAAGAATTGCATGAGATGAAAACAGTACATCGTCCTGCCGTCATTGCAGCTATTGCTGAGGCACGTGCTCACGGCGATCTTTCAGAAAATGCCGAATATGATGCCGCCAAGGAAAAACAAGGATTTATTGAAGGACGTATCGCCGAACTTGAAAGTAAGCTCTCGAGTGCACAAATCATCAACCCAACTCTCATTAATGCAGACGGTGCTTGTGTTTTTGGAGCTACCGTTGAATTGGAAGATTTACAAAGCAGCGAAGTTGTCACTTATCAAATTGTAGGGGATGATGAAGCCGACATTAAAGATGGAAAAATTTCCATCAGCTCTCCCATTTCACGTGCACTGATTGGTAAGTATGCAGGAGATATTGCAGAAGTCCATGCACCTAGCGGCATACGCGAGTACGAAATATTGAATGTCAAGTATATCTAAATATTGGTTTGGATTCAGTTCTGAAAACTCCGCTTGGTGCGGAAAGGGCCACTTGTCTTCTTTTTCGATGCCTGCACAACCTTTTTGTCAGCCTCTTCTGGTTTGGGTCGATAAATAACAAAAATCTTGCCTATATGCTGCACAGGCGCAGCGTTTAACTGCTGGCATATCTGCTCAAACAGCTCATTTCTGGCGATCCGATCATCTATCTGCACTTTAATCTTGATCAATTCATGGCTTGAAAGTCCACGATTCAATTCTTCAATAACGCTAGAAGATAATCCGGACTTTCCAATCATCACAACCGGATTTAACGCATGCGCTTGTGCCTTTAATTCACGCCGATGAGCTATAGTTAGTGTTAACATAAATTCTCTTCAAACGCATTATTCTACTTGATGAAACGGGCTAAAACCAGCAAAGCTTGGATGAAAGAGCATGTCAATGATTTTTTTGTCAAACAAGCAAGAAAAGAAGGTTATCGTTCACGTGCTGCGTATAAATTGCTTGAAATTGCCGAAAGAGAGCACATACTAAAATCAGGACTGATTGTCGTTGATTTAGGCGCAGCACCCGGCAGCTGGTCTCAAGTAGCCAGTCACAAAGTAGGCCACAATGGCAAAGTTATAGCGTTAGATATTCTTGAAATGGCACCATTGCCAAATGTAGAATTTATTCAAGGTGATTTTAGAGAAGAATATGCTGTAGCTGAATTAAAAAGATATTTGAGAGATCATCAACCTGATCTTGTCATTTCAGATATGGCGCCAAACATGAGTGGAATCGTTATCAGCGACCAAGCCAGAAGTATGAATTTAGCAGAACTAGCGCTGGCTTTCTCAATGGAGCAACTGAACTATGGTGGAAATTTTCTAGTCAAAGCTTTTCAAGGCAGGGATTTTGATCAATTTCTTTTCGATATGCGTGCTGGATTTAAAAAAGTGATAATACGAAAACCCAAGGCATCGCGCGATCGAAGCAATGAATTATATTTATTAGGATTAGGAAAAAAGTAATTATTGCAGTTGTTCATGAGTGAATGGATCTGTTCAGTGATTACAGTATAAATTAATAGCAGAATGAGAGTTTTATAGTACATTTATTAAAAACGAACTATTCTGTTATATTAAACAGAATAGAGTTAAAATGATTTATCAATGATTTTTAGGTGCAAATCGAGGAGCTATTTTGAATAACTTAATTAAAAACATGGCCATTTGGCTGGTAATTGCACTAGTGTTGATGACTGTATTTAATCAATTCAGCGTTCGTCAACCAGCGCAAGTACCTATGGAATACTCTCAATTCATCACTGAATTGAATCAGGGCAGAATCGCCAAAGTTGTTATTGAAGGACGAACACTTAAAGGCACGAAGTCTGATGGCCGGCGCTTCACAACATATGCACCATCTGATCCTTGGATGGTTAGCGATTTATTGAAAGCTGGTGTTATCGTTGAAGCAAAACCTGAAGAAGAACCGTCCATGCTGATGAGTATTTTCATTTCATGGTTCCCTATGCTTCTGCTGATTGGCGTATGGATTTTTTTCATGCGTCAAATGCAGGGTGGCGGACGCAATGGTGGCGCGTTCTCATTTGGTAAAAGTAAAGCACGCATGCTCGACAAATCAGCCAACACGGTAACCTTTAATGATGTTGCCGGTTGCGAGGAAGCCAAAGAGGAAGTTGCTGAACTGGTTGAATTTCTGCGAGACCCTACAAAATTCCAGAAATTAGGTGGACGCATCCCGCGCGGGGTTTTGATGGTAGGTAGTCCGGGAACAGGGAAAACGTTGCTTGCTCGGGCGATTGCTGGCGAAGCTCAAGTACCCTTCTTTAGTATTTCCGGCTCAGATTTCGTCGAAATGTTTGTTGGTGTAGGTGCATCCAGGGTTCGAGATATGTTTGAACAAGCAAAAAAACATGCGCCCTGCATCATTTTTATCGATGAAATTGATGCAGTAGGCCGTCAACGTGGCGCCGGCCTTGGCGGTGGCAACGATGAACGAGAACAAACACTTAATCAGTTACTGGTAGAAATGGATGGTTTTGAAGGTGCCATGGGTGTAATTGTGATCGCCGCAACCAATCGCCCTGATGTTTTGGATCCAGCGTTGTTACGCCCCGGTCGCTTTGATCGTCAAGTAACGGTACCATTACCTGACATACGTGGGCGCGAACAAATTCTTCATGTACATATGCGCAAAGTACCTTTATCGCCTGATGTAAAAGCGGATATTCTTGCGCGCGGCACACCTGGTATGTCAGGTGCCGATCTGGCCAACTTGGTTAACGAGGCGGCATTATTTGCGGCTCGTAGCAACAAACGCTTGGTGGACATGGATGATTTTGAACGTGCTAAAGACAAAATTTTCATGGGTGCAGAGAGGCGATCAATGGTTATGCCTGAGCATGAGCGTAGAAATACTGCTTATCATGAATCAGGGCACGCCGTAGTCGCTCAGTTGCTCCCAAAAACTGATCCAGTCCATAAAGTAACAATCATTCCTCGAGGTCGTGCCCTAGGCGTGACTATGCAATTGCCCACAGAAGATCGTTTCAGTATGGAACGTGAAGAAATACTACAAAGAATTGCGGTAATGTTCGGGGGGCGTATAGCTGAAGAAGTTTTTATGAAACAAATGACTACTGGCGCATCTAATGATTTTGAACGCGCCACGGATTTAGCACGACAAATGGTAACCCAGTGGGGGATGTCTGACAAACTTGGCCCAATGGTTTATGGTGAAAACGAAGGCGAGGTATTTCTTGGTCGCTCAGTAACCACTCATAAAAATATGAGTGAGGCAACCATGCAAAAAGTTGATGCAGAAGTTCGCCGCATAGTCGACGAGCAATATGCAATTGCACGCAAACTCATTGAAGCAAATAAAGACAAAATCGAAGCCATGACTAAGGCTTTGCTGGAATGGGAAACGATTGATAGCGACCAGATTAAGGATATTATGGATGGTCGTCCGCCACGCCCACCCAAACCCCCACAAATCATATCTTCAAGCGCAAGCGATGAGTCTTCAACAACAGAAACTGAAGAAGAACAAAGCGACTCTTCAGCACCACAAGAGGTTGCCAAATAAGCTGATTAATCATTGATAACTTAAAAACGGGATACGATTCTTTAAAATTGTATCCCGTTTTTGCTTGCTTAAATTTTTTGTACTGTGCATTCATTTCCATACGACTTTATCGCTTCATCCAACCAGCCATTGATAATGGGTATTATTAACGTAACCCCTGATTCCTTTTCAGATGGCGGACTTTATTTGTCAACACAACGAGCTATTGCACATGCAAGAGATCTCATTGACGAAGGCGCCGACATTCTTGATATTGGCGGAGAATCAACGCGCCCCGGAAGTCAATATGTTAATGTAGATGAAGAATTGAATCGCGTATTACCTGTGCTGGAAGCACTCGTTGATACCGGCATTCCAATTTCCATAGACACCTCCAAGCCTGAGGTGATGAAACATGCAATTGAAGCAGGTGCCTTCATGATTAACGATGTCAATGCATTGCGTAATCCCGGAACGCTGGAAGCTGTAGCACCGCATAAACATGTACAAATTTGTCTAATGCATATGCAAGGCACGCCACAAAGCATGCAAGCCAATCCCCAATACATAGATATCGTTTCCGAGGTAAAAGATTTTTTGCGACAGCGAATCCATGCAGTGAATACAGCAGGAATTGCATCAAACCGATTGGTTATCGATCCTGGTTTTGGATTTGGCAAGACACTGCAGCATAACCTTGCATTACTTAATCAGCTTAATGAATTCACTACCTTAGGCATTCCAATATTAGCAGGCTTATCCCGCAAATCCATGCTCGGTGCGATAACTGGCAACAATGTGAGCCAGCGGCTGCATGAGAGTGTTGCCGCAGCCTTGCTTGCTGCAGTTAAAGGTGCCAGAATTGTGCGTGTGCATGATGTCAAAGCAAGTAAAGCAGCACTTGCCATATACAATGCCACGCAAGAACTCGATAAATAATATATTACATGATCAATATATGGTGTTTTGATTATCAACAAATAATAAGGCTATGTAACAATTAGTTTTTGAATTTGACCATTAATATTTAATAAACACCTATTAATCATGTAGTTGAATGAATTCATAAGCGCTACAAACCATTCATATTGTAGAGATTTGCAAATTTCAACAGTTATTTGTTACATAGCTAATAATAACTTCACAAATTGACTAAAGAATATTTTGGAACAGATGGCATACAGGGCGAAGTCGGTAAATTTCCTATCACGCCTGATTTCATTAAGCACTTGGGTTACTCCGCCGGAAAAGCTCTGGCTGCAGCCGACTGGCATTTTATGGAAGGGAAACGCCCGACAGGTTTGATTGGTAAAGACACTCGGGTATCTGGCTTAATGCTGGATCCGCACTTGAAACCGGATTGTGTGCAGCGGGTGTGGATGTCCTCCTGTCCGGCCCAATGCCGGCCCAGCTGTTGCTTATCTGATTCGCGCATTGCGGCTGCAGAAAAAAACACTCACTGTAGGTGTCGTAGGCACCCTCATGACAAGTCTAGCCATGGAAGAGCAATTTAAGAAATTGCGCATTCCTTTTCTCCGAGCCAATATCGGTGACCGTTATGTACTAAAATTGCTACAAAAGAAAGGGTGGCAGCTTGGTGGTGAAAATACCGGACATATTATTTGCATGGATAAACATACAACGGGTGACGGAATAATATCTGCTTTGCAAGTTTTATATGCACTTCGCGATAGCCAAAAAACTTTGGCAGAATCTATGCGTGGTGTCCCTTAATATCCGCAGCGCCTGATGAATGTAAGAATACCCAAGCTATTTAATTTCAACACCAATAAATCGATCATTGCTGTGCGAAAGGAAACCAAGGCTGACTTGGACGGTAACGGACGTATATTAATCCGAGCTTCCGAACGGAGCCTCTTATCCGTATAATGGATGAGAGCAAACCCAAACAAAAAGCTAAATACTGGATCGAACGTATCGTTGAGGTTGTTCAAATTGCCAGCGCAGAATGAACGACTATTTTCTCGCGAACCCTCCCTATAGTATCTGGAAGCTATGCACGATCTGTATTCCATATTCCAAAGTCAGGAAAAATCAAACTTGGTAACAAAACATAAAAATTGTCATAATCCTGTAATAATTCTGCAATAAGATATCGTGTGATTATGACAAGAAGCTCATTCCTCTTATTTTATTTTTTTGGAGCACGTATAAACATGTTGAATTCGTTGGATTACAGGGCGATCATTGCAGTAGCCTCGCTAAGTGCATTCGTCTATACAAGCATGGCGAGTGCCACGCCAATCGTGAAAATTGATGGCTCAAGTACTGTTTTCCCTATCACTGAAGCCGTTGCAGAAGATTTCCAAATAGCCAAACGTGGCGCAATTCGGGTCACTGTCGGCATCTCTGGAACAGGTGGCGGATTCAAGAAATTCTGCCGTAATGAAATCGATATCGTGAATGCATCCCGTCCCATTACCGACCTGGAAATCGAGGCCTGTAAAAAAGAAGGAGTGCAGTTTATTGAAATGCCCATAGCTTTTGATGCCTTAACTGTGGTTGTTAATCCCAAGAATACGTGGAGCAATACCATCACTGTTGAAGAATTGCAGAAAATCTGGGAACCTGCAGCACAAGGCAAAATCACGCACTGGAATCAAATAAACTCAGCATGGCCAGACAAACGAATCAAACTGTATGGCCCGGGCGCCGATTCCGGTACCTTTGAATACTTTACTGAGGCTATTATTGGTAAAGCCAAATCAAGCCGCGGTGATTTTACCGCATCAGAGGATGACAACGTTCTGGTGCAAGGGGTTGCAAGTGATCTCTATGCATTAGGGTTCTTCGGCTTTGCCTATTACATAGAAAATAGTAAAAAAATCAATGCAGTAGCGATTGATAATGGTAATGGGGGAGTGCTTCCTTCCGCTACAACCGTAGAAAATAATAGTTATAGGCCATTATCGCGTCCGATATTTATTTACATTAATGCTAAGTCAGCAGATAAACCAGAAATAAATGAGTTTATTAATTTTTATATGCAGAATGCAACAGAACTGGTAACAGAGGTCAAATATTTCCCACTCTCAAAAAAAGTATATGATCTCAATCTCGAGCACCTGAGCAAGAAAAAAATCGGAACTGTGTTCAAAGGAACCGGAACCAACATAAAACTGGAAGATGTGCTCAAACTGGAATCCAGTTTATAAACCTCGCAACTAAACAGAAAATCCATTATACCTAGAAATACTTGTTATAAATAACAACACACAAGCAAGTGCTGGTTAACTCAGATGGTTCTGTTTTGGCTTAGAATTGATCAGCATTTCCTTTATCTTTACAGATAGATTAGGGTCGCGAAAGCAATGGATTTCCTGCCAATTTTTTTAAATATCAGAAATAAAGTCTGCTTGGTCGTAGGCGGCGGCGAAGTAGCTGCGCGCAAGGCTATGCTGCTGCTCCAAGCCGGTGCGCAAGTATCGGTAGTTGCACCGGAACTGGATAGCGCATTCAATGCGTACGTTGCTCGCGGCAAGATCAACTATTGTGCCGAATGTTTCCAGCTAGAGCATCTGCATAATATTATGCTAGTTATCGCCGCAACCAATGATCGTACTATAAATCAGCAAGTTTCAGAAGCAGCTCAACAACGACAAATTCCCGTTAATGTCGTGGATGATCCCAAACTATGCACTTTTATAATGCCATCCATTATCGATCGCTCACCGCTCTTAATTGCTGTATCGAGCGGCGGGCAATCCCCTGTTCTCGCAAGAATACTGCGCGCTCAACTGGAAGCCCTGATACCGGTTGCATACGCACGCGTCGCAAGCATTGCAGGTAAATTTCGTCAGCAGGTCAAACAACATTTCATTCACCCTGAAAAACGACGTCTTTTCTGGGAAAAAGTCTTGCAGGGCCCATTTACTGAAATGGTACTGGCCGGAAAAGATAAAACTGCTCAGGATTATTTGCTGCAATCCCTGCAACATGAAAAAGACGAGTCGCCGCAAGGTGAAGTCTATCTGGTTGGCGCAGGACCGGGAAATCCAGATTTACTCACTTTCCGTGCCATGCGCCTGATGCAGCAAGCCGATGTAGTCGTTTATGATCGCCTGGTTTCAGCTGCAATTCTTGACATGGTACGTCGTGATGCCACGCGCATTTATGCTGGAAAAGAACGTAATAAACACACGCTGGAACAGGAATCGATTAATCAACTGTTGGTGCGCCTGGCCCAGGAAGGTAAACGGGTATTGCGACTTAAAGGAGGCGATCCTTTTATATTTGGCCGCGGCGGTGAAGAAATTGAGACTTTGGCTTCACATCATATTCCCTTTCAAGTTGTGCCAGGCATTACTGCTGCTTCGGGAGTTGCAGCATATGCCGGTATCCCGCTGACACATCGTGATTACGCACAATCGTGCATTTTTGTCACCGGTCATCTCAAAAATAAAATGATTGATCTGGACTGGGCGCACCTCGCGCGACCTAACCAGACCATCGTGATCTATATGGGATTGCTGGGTCTCCCCGTGCTATGCCAGCAATTGATCGTTCACGGCTTGCCGAGCTCCACACCCGCGGCAATCATTCAGCAAGGCACAACGCAAAAACAAAAAATCGTGACCGGAACCCTGCAAACATTACCTAATTTGACCGCAGCGGTTAATCTGACGCCTCCTACACTAATCATTGTAGGAGAAGTTGTCAAACTGCACCAAAATCTCACATGGTTTGAACCCACATCTTAAAATTCTTGAAACAAGATCTTCAATATGCAATTAAATGCCTCAATGGCCAAAGATCGCCTAATTTATTATTATTTTACCTCGATTCTTTAAATCGCATCGACAAGTCAATCGCTTGAATATTTTTGGTTAAACCACCAATCGAGATTCTGTCAATTCCGGTTTCGGCCACCTGACGCACGTTATCCAGCGTTATGTTGCCAGAAGCCTCCAGTATTACCCGCTCTCCCGGTTGCTGATGAGTTAGAATGACTGCCTTCGACAACTGATTCAGCGCAAAATTATCCAACAGCACCATAGTAGCTCCTGCCGTAATGGCTTCCTGCAATTCCTGCAACGATTCTACTTCAATTTGGATAATCGTACCGGGAGGTGCGGTTGCCCGAACTTTGTTTAATGCGGCCTGAATGCCGCCAGCCGCAATGATATGATTTTCCTTGATCAGAATCCCGTCATACAGGCCCATGCGATGATTGATCCCACCGCCGCATGTCACAGCATATTTCTGTGCCAATCGCAATCCAGGAAGTGTTTTACGTGTATCCACAATAATAGCTCTAGTGCTCACAATTGCGTCGACAAAATGCTTTGTTTGCGTCGCTACGGCGGATAACATTTGCAAAAAATTCAGCGCAGAACGCTCTGCGGTTAGCAAATCACGGCAGCTTCCTTGAATCTCACAGAGCTTTTGCTCTGCGTGAACAAACTCCCCATCATTGGCAAACCATGTGATAATTGTTTCCGGCGCCAGTGTCAGAAAACAAGCTTCAAACCATTGAACTCCACACAAAACCGCATCTTCCTTACTGGTTACCACTGCGCTCAATTCTTTTCCCTCGGGAATCAATGATGCGGTCAAATCACCGGCACCAATATCTTCAAGCAGGGCGCGCGCGACATTGTCGCGAATTTCATCGTGTAGATTTCTCAATTCTTTTTTACCTTAAGCTTTATTTAACATAGAAAAAAGAGGCCGACATTGTCATTTTACGGTGTCGTGGCTGTTCACTTACGACGATTGAACAGATAGTATATAGGTTACCCAGCGATATAAGGAAACAGTATGTCCGGTGCGATTGATTTGATCATTTATAGTATTGCCACAATGCTGGGTGTTGCAGCTGTTGGCATGGTCATATTTTGGTTTATCGAAGATGTCACGCAGAAAAAACATTCTGTACTGCGCAATTATCCGGTTATTGGTCGATTGCGATACATTTTCGAACGACAGGGTAAATACTTCCGGCAATATTTCTTCGCTAATGATCGCGATGAGCTGCCGTTTAATCGTGCCACACGTGGTTGGATTTACAAAAATGCCAAGAATAAAGGCAGCCTGGTCGGTTTCGGCTCCACCAATGACTTGCGTCAACCGGGCTCGGTTATTTTTGTCAATGCCGCTTTCCCAATTCAAGAAGAAGATCAACTACCAACGCCCTCACTGCATATTGGAAAAGGTTATTGCGAGCATCCGTTCGAAGCTAAATCGATCATCAATATTAGTGGAATGAGCTACGGTGCCATTTCCAAACCAGCAGTACGCGCTTTATCACTAGGTGCCGCACAGGCAGGTTGCTGGTTAAATACCGGTGAAGGCGGGCTATCTCCATATCACCTCGAAGGTGGGTGTGATTTGATCATGCAAATCGGCACCGCCAAATATGGCATAAGAGACGGGCATGGTAATTTTTCACCGCTACGTGCAAAAGAATTAAGCAATGTCGTGAAAGCATTTGAAATTAAGCTATCACAAGGCGCCAAGCCCGGCAAAGGAGGATTACTGCCCGCCAATAAAGTGCATAGTGAGATTGCTGCAATCCGTGGCATTCCCGAATATCAGAATTCGATCAGTCCGAACCGCCACAAAGATATCAACAACATTGACGAGCTGCTTGATAAGATCCATTTTATCCGCGAACTGACTGGACGACCAGTGGGCATTAAAACCGCAATCGGCGGATGGAATTTCATCAATGAATTATGCGACAGTATTAACCGGCGCGGTTTGGAATACGCCCCGGATTTTCTCACTATTGACGGTGGCGAGGGAGGAAGCGGCGCAGCCCCACAAACACTGATGGATCACGTGAGCCTACCAATTTCGGAAGCATTACCGCGCGTAATAGATGCCTTGCTGCAATCCGGTCTGAAGAATCGTATTTATGTCGTAGCTGCCGGAAAACTTGTAACCTCTGCAGAGGGTGCATGGGCACTCTGTGCTGGTGCAGATTTTGTCAATACTGCACGTGGCTTTATGTTTTCGCTGGGTTGCATCCAAGCAATGCGCTGCCATCTCAATACTTGCCCTACCGGCATCACAACACATGATGAACGTTTGCAGAATGGATTGGTAGTGGAAGAAAAATATCTGCGTGTGGCGAATTATGCCAGGAACGTCAATAAGGAAATCAATATGATCGCCCATTCATGTGGTTTACATCACGCACGTCAGTTCAAACGCGAGCATGCACGCATCGTTGAAACTGCAGGCAAAAGCATTGCTCTAAACATTCTGTACCCCTATCCTGAGTTACTAAAGACACAAAATCAGGATTAATCCATTAGAATATTGCTCCACAGCAATCTATCAATTCTAACTTTTTTAGCTCAATAAGTGATCGGCAATAATCGACAATATTCTTATTATTCAATTCACTATTCTGAGAATTAAGTGATAAAAACCTCTTAGATATAGATATCAGCAAGGTACCCTATTGCCGATAATACAAAGACTACTGCACCCCCCGTTGGCGCGACAACCGACTAAAACAGTGACAAGTAAAAGACAGTTGGAGCAAGCACTGTATGTTCGGATTGACTTACTACGATTTTGTGGTTTGTCCTTGTCGGATGCGATACCGGACGAAACCACCCTGTGTCGGTTTCGCAACCCTTGGTGACCGGCGATCGGTTAGATGATCTGCTGGCCTTTATCAATGAACAGCTTCAATCACACGGATTGATGATCAAGGGCATTACGGGAGCGGTAATTGATGCCACGCTGATTGAGTCAGCGGCACGAATCTAAAAAAGCTGCCAACAAAATTTTTGTGGACAAGTCACAAGGGAGAGTACTCCGTCCAAATGCTGCATAAGGGGGGAAAACTCTCTTTAGAAAGAGGAAAAACTTCACTTTTTGCCAAAATGACACGCATAACAAATGTCATTTGGACAGGCAATCCCATTATCACGGCAAATTTATGCAGTTGTGCAGAGTTATTTAGAAGAACAACTAGATTTTCTGATCGCACAAAGGTGCGACCACTATCAAGACTATTATTTCCACAAATCAATTACTAGCTCTGAAATTGAACGTATGCAGATAAACACAGAAACTCATTCGAACAAAGTTCACGCTATCGCGTTCAGCATGGTAATCAGCTCTTGAAATTTCACACCTCTCCCCCACGTAGCCATCAATAATCTATGATGGGAGAATTTCATGCGCTTTGACAAACTGACCACTAAATTCCAACAAGCTCTTGCTGATGCACAAAGTGTCGCCGTCGGCCAGGATAACCCAACCATAGAGCCACAGCATCTGTTGCTGGCATTAATGCAACAAGAAGATGGCAGTACACTCTCACTATTGCAACGCTCCGGTGTCAACACTATCCCGTTTCTGGAAAGTATCAAGCAAAGTATTCACCGCTTACCGAAAGTTGAAAACTCGAGTGGTGAGATCACTATTTCCCGTAACTTAAATAATTTGCTTAATCTAGCTGATAAAGAAGCGCAAAAACGTAATGATCAGTTTATTGCCTCTGAGATGTTTCTTTTGGCAGTTTTGCAGGATAAAGGTGAAATGGGCGCATTGTTAAAACAGTATGGCGCCAACACTGCAGCCTTGGAAAAAGCGATTAATGCAGTACGAGGTGGCGAACAGATCAGTAGCTCTGAAGCCGAAGGTAGTCGTGAAGCATTGAAAAAATATACCTTGGATCTTACCGAACGTGCACGTCAGGGCAAGCTGGATCCAGTCATAGGGCGAGATGATGAGATTCGCCGAGCAATCCAGGTCTTGCAGCGTCGCACCAAAAATAATCCCGTGCTGATTGGCGAGCCAGGAGTGGGTAAAACGGCGATTGTTGAAGGCTTGGCTCAACGCATCGTCAATGGAGAAGTGCCTGAAAGTCTGAAAGACAAGCGTGTTCTCGTTCTTGATATGGCTGCATTACTGGCAGGTGCAAAATATCGTGGTGAATTTGAAGAGCGTCTCAAATCAGTACTGAAAGAACTCGCACAAGACGAAGGAAAAACTATCGTATTCATCGATGAGATGCATACCATGGTGGGCGCTGGCAAAGCAGAGGGTGCAATGGATGCAGGCAACATGTTGAAGCCGGCTTTGGCGCGTGGAGAATTACATTGCGTTGGAGCAACAACGCTTGATGAATACCGCAAGTTCATTGAAAAAGATGCCGCGCTAGAACGACGTTTTCAGAAAGTTTTGGTAGAGGAACCCACTGTCGAGGCCACTATAGCCATATTGCGCGGCTTACAGGAAAAATACGAAGTTCACCACGGTGTAGATATTACTGACCCCGCTATTGTTGCTGCAGCTGAATTATCCAATCGCTATATTACAGACCGTTTCCTACCTGACAAAGCCATTGATCTGATTGATGAAGCTGCGGCAAGAATTCGTATGGAAATTGATTCCAAACCTGAGGTATTGGATAAACTTGATCGACGTTTGATACAACTTAAAATTGAACGTGAAGCGATTAAAAGAGAAAAAGATGAAGCTTCACAAAAGCGTCTTCATTTGTTAGAAGAGGAAATCAAACAAAAGGAGCGCGAGTATACTGATTTAGCTGAAATCTGGAAAACTGAGAAATCCCAAGTACAAGGTTCGCAGCATATCAAGGAAACAATGGAAAAACTTAAACTGGAAATGGAAGCCGCTACCCGTAAAGGAGATTGGCAGAAAGTTTCAGAATTGCAATATGGCCGCCTTCCACAATTAGAAGCACAATTACAACAAGCAGCAGGAAATGAATCAAGTTCCGCGTCCACCCCTAAGTTGCTACGTACTCAGGTGGGCTCTGAAGAAATTGCAGAAGTGGTATCACGCGCAACCGGCATTCCTGTATCAAAAATGATGCAAGGTGAACGAGAAAAATTGCTCTTGATGGAACAAAAACTACATGACCGTGTAGTTGGTCAGGATGAAGCCGTACGGCTTGTTTCAGATGCGATCCGGCGTTCTCGAGCCGGACTGGCCGACCCCAATCGTCCTTATGGATCGTTCTTGTTCCTAGGGCCAACCGGTGTAGGAAAAACAGAACTATGCAAAGCACTGGCTGGTTTTCTTTTTGATTCCGAAGAACATTTAATCCGCGTCGATATGTCCGAATTTATGGAAAAACATTCGGTCGCACGACTGATTGGTGCTCCACCCGGTTATATCGGCTATGAAGAAGGTGGCTACTTAACCGAACTCGTACGCAGAAAGCCTTATGCGGTTATTTTGCTGGATGAAGTGGAAAAAGCACACCCGGATGTATTTAATGTGCTGCTGCAAGTTCTGGACGATGGGCGCATGACAGATGGTCAGGGACGCACTGTCGATTTCAAAAACACAGTAATTGTTATGACATCCAATTTGGGATCCCAGATGATTCAGGAAATGTCAGGAAGTGAGTACCAGACAATCAAACAGGCCGTCATGAATGAAGTAAAAATCCATTTCCGGCCTGAATTTATTAATCGCATTGATGAAGTGGTGGTGTTTCATGCTTTGGATGAGGAACACATTCAATCGATTGCTCGGATACAGTTGCATTATCTTGAAGCTAGATTGGCCAAACTGGAAATGAAACTTGAAATCAGTGAATCAGCGCTTATCGCTCTTTCGCAAGCGGGGTTCGATCCGGTATTTGGCGCACGTCCTTTAAAGCGAGCTATTCAAGCACAAATTGAGAACCCTCTCGCCAAAGAAATTCTGGAAGGTAAATTTGTTGCAAAAGATACGATTCATGTTGACTATAACGATGGCATTATCAGCTTTACCAAATACCAGGAATAAACTTTCATATGCCAAAATATTCAAACACAATTATGCATTGAAGCAAAGTTAAAATGTGCTGGAGCACATAGTGAAACTACTTAAACAATATCAGTTTAGGGTAAAATGGGTTTTTTTAATTGGATAGATTGTCATGTTTAAAGGTAGCATGGTTGCTATTGTCACTCCCATGGATGAGGAGGGCGGATTAGATTTGGATCGTTTTCGTGCGCTTCTCGATTTCCATATAAATCAGGGTACTGATGGAGTTGTGATAGTTGGCACTACAGGCGAGTCACCTACAGTGGATTTTGATGAGCACCATCTGTTAATGCGCACGGCAGTTGATCATATTGCAGGACGCATACCGGTAATTGCGGGTACTGGTGCAAACTCAACGCGCGAAGCTATAGATTTATCTATTTTTGCCAAGAATTCAGGTGTGGATGCATGCCTATCGGTAGCTCCATACTACAATAAACCCACCCAAGAAGGGTTATATCAGCACTTTAGAACAATTGCCGAAGCAGTCGATATTCCACATATTCTATATAATGTTCCTGGCAGGACTGTCGCTGACATTCATAACGATACTGCACTTCGATTAGCCCAGATTCCTAATATTATTGGCATTAAAGACGCGACTGGCAACATTGGACGAGGCTGTGATCTATTGTTGCGCGCGCCTTCAGAGTTTTTTGTCTATAGCGGAGATGATGTTACCGCAATAGCATTGTTGCTATTAGGAGGACACGGCGTTATTTCAGTTACCGCAAATGTAGCTCCTAAGATGATGCATGAAATGTGTATAGCTGCGCTTGCAGGTGATATAAACACGGCGAGGTTGTTAAATAATAAGCTTTTGCGTTTACATACGGATTTATTTATCGAAGCCAATCCCATTCCTGTGAAATGGGCTGTTGCACAAATGGGTTTGATAACCCCTGGAATCCGCTTACCACTTACACCACTATCCGCTCAACACCATCAACTCATTCGCGAAGCAATGCAACTGGCCGATATACACGACTTAAAGTAAAGAGATAAAATGTCAACCATGAAGTGGCGAAAAATAACCTTGCCGTGCCTGATGCTGATGCTTTCAATGACAAGCACTGGTTGCAAAATGATCGATTTGTTTCCTGACACTAAGAGTATTGAATACAAATCGGCCGGTAAAGCACCTGCACTGGATGTACCACCTGACCTGGTTCAGCCTGCAATTGATGAACGCTATTCCATTCCGGAACTCAGTTCACCCGGAAGCACAACGTTTTCCAGCTATAGTAATGAGCGGGGTGTGCAACAAAATACCAGTTCATCCTCTTTATTGCCATCATCTTTTCAGAATGTTCATATTGAACGCTCTGGAACGCAGCGCTGGTTAGTTATCCCTCAATCGCCTGAAGTTGTGTGGCCAGTAATTAAAGAATTCTGGCAGGAGCTTGGTTTCCTGATCAAAACAGAAGTTCCCGAGGCTGGAATCATGGAAACTGACTGGGCTGAGAATCGAGCCAAGATTCCACAAGATATTATACGCTCGGTACTTTCCACTGTTCTCGATAGCATTTATTCCACTGCTGAGCGCGATAAATTCCGTACCCGCCTGGAGCGTGATGAGTCTGGCAATACCGAAGTCTATATCAGCCATCGCGGTATGATTGAAGTACTGGAAGGGGGACCTCTCAATCGCACCATCTGGCAACCGCGCCCAGCAGATCCTGATCTGGAAGTTGAAATGCTCTCACGCTTAATGATGCGCTTTGGTGTTGAAGAGCAAAAGGCTAAACTGGAATTAACTACCAGTAAAAACAACACTTCTATTGAACGCGCTTACATCGACCAAGAAGGAACAGCTCTCGTTCTCAATGAAGCATTCGATCGATCCTGGCGACGTGTTGGCTTGGCCTTAGATCGAATCGGCTTTACTGTTGAAGATCGCAATCGCGAAGAAGGCATTTATTTTGTGCGTTATGTCGATCCCGATGTAGACAGCAAGAAGAAAGGTGACGATAAAGGCATTTTATCAAATATCATGTTCTGGCGTAGTGATGACAAGGATGATGCCAAAGCGGCAAAATTCCGTATACAGGTTCATAGCTCTGGCGCCAACACATGCAAAGTAACTTTCTTAAATGATGACAAATCAACAGTTAACCCAGCCACATCTAGCCGCATTTTAAAACTATTGTATGAGCAGTTAAAATAAAGACTCCTCTCACAAACGAGATGCACTTGTTGAGTGCATCTTACCAGTGTCTAGCGTTAACAGGCCGTTGAAAAACGTTTTCGAGGCAGCTGATACAAAGAAAAAAACAGGCGAAAAGCGCAGTTTATGTTTAATAAATGAGCATCTTTAGCCTGTTTTTAACACCGTAGCAGTAACGCAGATAGTTCTTCAACGGCCTGTTGAATAGTTACTCCAAATCGTATAATGAAAAATGCGTTGAAAGTCAAAAATATCTACCGCGCTCCACCTTGAAAATCTAAACACAATTTTATACGTTCCATTCGAAAACGAATAAAGCACCCCGCCGCAAGCAGCGGAGTATTAACTACGCTCTTCAATCTGCTGGTTTTCAACCAGCTTTCGCCCCAAGGGGCGGGGAATTA
Organism: Nitrosomonas supralitoralis; assembly: GCF_003011925.2. Classification (GTDB taxonomy): domain Bacteria; phylum Pseudomonadota; class Gammaproteobacteria; order Burkholderiales; family Nitrosomonadaceae; genus Nitrosomonas; species Nitrosomonas supralitoralis. The sequence continues at coordinate 35,073 of NZ_PXXU01000021.1, read as the reverse complement.
AACCCGGAAGAGATTAAACCGATGTCACCGTATCCAGTTTTGCTTCATCCAAGTCCGATCTCCGTACCTCGCATATTGAGCAATTCACAATATACAAGCCTCTCAGACTGATTTCATATCGGCAGAGACACTTGACAGCAACTCACATACAGTTAATTTATGCTGAAGCCTATGGAAAAAAACAAAATTAACTGCTATCTTACGAACATAAAAACAAATTTCCCTCATTTTTTACAGTTATAGAGGAAAGGGAGTGTCTCATGTCAAAAGTAAATTCAATTCCATATGCCAGAAATCAGAATCGTCGCCAGGATATGCCTTTCTTTTGTTCCTATCACTTAGGGATTAAAACAGGAAGAAGGATTGGCGAACGTAGAATCACTGAAAAAGGAAAGCCGGAGTATGTAGATCGCTATTCTGGACATTTGATGATTTGCACGGTAGCTATTTTACTATTAGGTGTACTAGACGCCTTTTTCACCCTGAATATTCTGGCTGAAGGCGGTGAAGAGCTTAATTGGGTCATGGCGCAATTGATTGAAGACAACACACAAAAATTTGTTATCTTTAAGTTGGCGCTTACATCAATGGCGCTGATGCTGCTAGTTATTCATCATAATGTACGCTTGACTGAGAAAATACGCGTTTGGCACATCAAGTATATGATTCTTTCTGGTTACGCGATCTTGATTGGTTATGAATTGTATTTATTGAATCTTGCAGGATTTTATTGATTAACATCAATTCTCATTGAGAAAATTGACAAAATATAAATTAAAAGATAAGAATCAGTAGCGGAACTTCATATTCGTTTTCACTGCCGAGCAATATGCAGGCAAAAACTCTTAAATCCCCTAAGCGAAAATTGCCAAATATATAAAAATTGGCGACTACAAATACAAAAACTTAACAGTCAATTAAGTCGATGATTAATTAGAGTACGATGTGAAGTAGCTGGCTACCTTTCTCAAATCATCAAATGCTAATGTGCCGGCTGCTAGCTGGAGTCGAAGATAAGAGAGCAAGTAGTTATATCTTGCTTGAGCGAGATCACGTCGGGCTGTATGTAATTGCTCCTGTGCGTCTAAAAGATTCAAATTTATGCGAATACCGCCGCGAATACTTTTTTGTGTGGCTTCCACAAGCAGTTCTGCTGATTTTACAGCCAGCTCTAAAGATTCAATCCTTTTGACGCTGCTGCTTAACAAATTGTATTGCTTGCGTAGCTCGATTAGCACTTTGTCGGTTGCCGCATCCAACTCAGCTTCAGCGCGAGCATGGTTTGCAACTGCTTGTGTTGTGAGAGCGTTTACTCGCCCTCCTGAATATATAGGCATATTAACTTCAATACCAACCGTTCCAAATTCTGCATCCAAACCTTGTGTAACAAAAGAGCCTCTCTTATTCTTTTGCAAACTGGCAACCAAATCAACACGTGGTAAGTGACCAGCCTGGTTTTTTTTAACTTCTTCTTTACCTGAAACAACATTATGACGTTGCGTAACCAATTCAGCATTTTGTTCAAGCGCCATAGCTTGCCACGTATCATAGCCATCTGGAAGCTGGATTGCATGAGAATTAAAAGTATCATCTAATCGGACCAGCCTTGTTATTTTCTGCCCTATGAGCGCTTCCAACTTTAGTTGTGAAATTTCTAACTCATCTTTTGCTTCGATTATTTTTGCTTGAGCCAAAGCGTATTTAGATTGTGTTTCTAGAACATCAGTAGTAGTCCCTTCCCCTTTTTGCAACATGCGTTCATTGACACGCTTGAGTTCTTCTATGGAATCAAGCTGTGTCTCAGCAATACTTACAAGATCTTGTGCTAATAAAGTTTCAACATAAGCTTCCACGACTCGAACTAGAAGCTGCTGACCATGCCCAAAAAATTTTGCTCGACTAGAATCGGCTCTGGCTTTCCCTTGCTGATAACCTGCTATTGCTTCCAGATTGAATAAAGGTTGGCGTAGTGTTAACGAACTGACTTGTCCATCAAAATTTAGCGGTCGTGTACCAGCTCCTGTGTCTAATGTACCTGAATTCTTATTTTGGGCGTGCGTTACAGTTAAGCTTGGCAATAGGCTGGCACGACCTATAATTTCTGCTTGCTGTCCTGCTTCATTTTCGTGCAAGGCGGAGCGATAGATTGGATCATGCTGCAATGCCGCTTCATAAGCATCCATGAGGTTCAGAGCATGAGCAAAATTAAATGCACCGCTGAATAACACAGAAGCAACTATTAAAATCTTACGATAACAAGCAATCATCGCGACTACTCTTCACTTAGGGATGAATGAACGCGATCAAAAATCGGTTTAAACAGATAATTCATAAGTGAACGCTCACCCGTTTTAATAAATATTTCAACTGGCATACCTGCGCGTATTTGTTCAGCGGCCAATTGTTTCATACCTTCTGGTGTTACTTTAGCTTTAATATTATAAAATGGAAATCCGCTACGCTCCTCAACCAGGCGATCTGCTGATACCTGGGTAACGGTACCAGGAATATTGGGTGTTTTCTTTTGGTTGAGAGCCGAAAAAATTAGATCTACTGGAAGGCCAACATGAACCTTGTCAATTAAATGAACTGGCACCTGGCCTGTAATAATCAGCAAATCCTCGCTTGGAACGATATCCATCAACTTAAATCCAGGACTGATTACACCACTCTCAGTAAAGACATTCATGCCGACAACAATGCCGTCAACGGGAGCCTTAACTTCTACATTTGCCAATTCAAAGTCCTGTCCAATCAAGCGACTGCTTAAACCCTCAACCTCACGCCGTACATCAGAAAGCTGTTGACGTACTTCTTTCTGATATTCCTGCAATCGATGGATACGGCGCTGTTCAAGCTCTGTAATCTGGCGTTGTGTACGTCCGATATCTCCAGTATCGGAAGACATTTCTCCTGTGAGTTGTGTATAGCTTCGCTCAAGCTCCAAAACACGATTACGAGGAACAAAGCCATCCAATGCCAGGTCGCGTAAATTAAAGAGTTGTTCTTCAAGAAATTTGAGTTGCTGATTTTTACTGACTCTTGATGATTCCAATCCTCGCAGCTGTAATTTTAAACCTGCAATGCTCTCATCAATTGCAGCAATTTCATGTTGTAGAGCAAGTTTACGTGATGAGAATAATTGGGTTTGAATGAAGATGTTGCTAGCAATACGTGAATCATCTTGTGACGAAAAAAATTCATTCGGGAATGTGATTTCATTGGCACCATCGCGTTCCGCCAATAGCCTTGCTTCAATTGCACGTGCAGCATAGAGTTGGCTGCGGGTTATTTCGGCTTGTGCTTTGATCTGAACGTCATTCATGCGTACCAGGATCTGCCCCTGTTTTACGTGATCACCTTCGCTAACCAGAATCTTATCAATAATACCGCCAGTTTGATGCTGTACTGCCTGAAGATTGCTCGCTACCGTGACTGTACCCATTACAGGAACACCTTTATCCAGAGGAGCGATAGATGACCATAGCACAAATCCACAAAATCCTGCCAAAACAATCCACCACCCCAGTTTGGTATAAGCTGTTTCATCGGTTTTAACCTGGGCAGACAGATCAATCACTGGAGTATTCTCAACAATTGATTCTTTTTCTTCAGCTACAAGCTTCATCATTATTCCTATTCGTCGATCGAAATACTCTCATGTGATAAAACGGAGCGACATCAGTCAGTTTAGCTAGATTTCCCTGTCAGCGACATCAGCAGTCTGAGATGCTTGACTCGCGACCTGATTTTCTGCTTTCTTTTGTGCAAGTAATACTTGCTGAGTTTGCTGCTGTTTTGTCAAGGCCTCGATCACATCTTTTGTAGGTCCAAACATTTTTACCATACCATCATGCAATAGTAATAATTTACTGGTTGCACCAAGAATACTGGTTCGGTGTGTAATCAAAACAATAGTTTTCCCCCGTTTACGTAGATCTATAATGGCAGCCAAAAGCGCTTGCTCACCTACATCATCCAGATTTGAATTTGGCTCATCCAGAACGATCAATGATGGATCATCATACATTGCGCGCGCTAAACCAATACGTTGTTTTTGTCCGCCGGAGAGTCCCGAGCCACCACCGCCGAGTACTGTATCGTAGCCTTCTGGCATATTTAAAATCATTTCATGAACACCTGCTCGTTTAGCTGCAAGAATAACCTTCTCCGCGTTAATATCTCCAAAGCGCGCAATATTTTCTGAAACCGTACCTGCAAATAGTTCAATGTCTTGAGGTAAATATCCAATATGCGGACCCAGTTCATCTTTGTTCCAAAGATAAACATCCGCACCATCCAATCTTACCTTCCCTGAAGCAGCCGGCCACACACCTACCAATAAGCGTGCCAGTGTGGATTTTCCTGATCCACTGGGGCCAATAATACCCAGAACTTCGCCGGCGCTAAGCGAGAATGCAAGCCCCTTAATAACAGGAATCTTGCCACCAGGCGGGGCTGCTGTAACATTTTCGACGTTAATCACACCTGTTGGCTTCGGCAATGCCATCCCAGCTTCACGTGCCGGATTATGTTCCAGTAACTGGGTTAAACGCTCATATGCACTGCGCGTACTTCCAATTTGTTTCCACACACTGATTAATAATTGAACTGGTGCAATGGCTCGACCTAGTAGTATCGAACCAGCAATCATCATTCCTGGAGTAATGCTATTTTCTAAAACTAATAACGCACCCAAACCCAGCATGAGCGACTGCAATGCTACCGTAAAGGATTTTGATAATGCGGTCATGACACCAGCTTTTTCACTGGCTTCAGCTTGCAGGTTAAGAAAACGACTATGTAATTTATACCAGCGAGATTGTATATTAGGCAACATACCCATAGCTTCAATTACTTCAGCATTACGCAAGTTATTTGATGCTACATTGGTAGAAGCGACAGCCATCGAATTGGCTTCGGCCAAAGGCTTGTGCGATATCTTTTCATTGATGTATGCCAGTGTGATTAAAATGGCAGTACCACATAATGCAAAAACACCCAAACCGGGATGAAACATAAATATTACAAGTAAATAAATCGGAAACCACGGCGCATCAAAAAAAGCAAATAAGGCATTGCCAGTTAAAAATTGCCGTAAATTTGTCAGATCTTTTAAGGCTTGCCCAGCGTTGCCATCACCTTGCTTCAGGCTTTCTTCAAAGGCGGCAGTATAGACACGCTTATTTAATTTCATGTCAAGTTGTGCGCCTACGCGGATTAATACAAAGCTACGTATGTATTCTAATGCACCCATAAAAATATAAGCGCCCAACATAATCAACGTTAACATTAACAAAGTTGTTTCGTTGCGACTGGTAAGAACGCTGTCATAAAGCTGCAACATGTAAATTGCTGGCATAAGCATAAGCATATTAATGACTGCACTGAAAACCCCAATATTTCTAAAGGCTTTTTTAAAACTAACCAATACCTGTGCAACCTCATTCTGAGGAGCCCGAAATTTGAATTTCATTTATATAACGCCGTGATTAAGTATTGCTCGATTACAAATATGTAATTTATTGAATCAATTATAGTTGCTGATTGTCATTTTTGGCCAGGTAAATCTATTGCACTCAACTCGAATGCCCTAGGAAAAAAATTGAGATCCTGCTGCAAATCTGAGCCATCAAAATTTAAATCCTGATTCATTCTTTCTGCCATCGCTGTTGTCCAATATCGATAACGAGGTAGCCATCGAATTCCCCATATGACGATCTGAAAAAACCAACGTGGTATGGTCAATATGCGCGGCGACTGATGCAATGCAGCAAACACGCGATAAACCATTGCACGGTACGTTAAAGTTTCTCCTCCCACTAAATTATAGGAACGATTAACCAAATTTAAAGCGTGAAGTACCTTATAACATGCGACCGCAACATCTTCAGCATGAATGGGTTGCCGCAAACCCAGAGCTGGCCCAAAGACCGGAAAGAATCCAAACCGACGAATAAAACGCATCATTTCAGCAATATTTTTATCTCGCCCAAGCCCGTAGATCATTGTGGGTCGCAAGATTATCCATTCTATTTTATGCGCAGTCATCCAAACTTGTACCCTCTCTTCGCTTTTGATCAATTGCATCGCAATTTCTCGCTCTTTAGGATCAGTGGATGAGTTTTTAGTGAATCGACTGGTGGAAGATAATACAACAATTCGACGAGCGCCATAAGCCGATAAAAGATCAAAATGCTCTGGTAATATCCAGATAGGAATTGTACATAGCCAGAGAGGAATAGTTTTGTTTTCTTTGGGACTGCTGAAATAACCGCGCTTATCAACCTGCTGCCAAATAATTTGCGGATTATTTTCTTTGAACAAACGGCGCGAAAAAGCAGTAACGTGATATCGGTTTTGTAATAATTGATTTAATAAGTATTGGCCAACCAGACTGGTTGCACCCAGTAATCCGACATGCTGTTCATTCATATTCTTATTTTCAATAATCTATAACAGTATTGTACGGAAAGATACATTACGGTAAGGCCAAAACGGCCCCATACCGCCAAAGCAACTAATCCCATCAGCACCTTTGGATATTGCCGCTGAAAAAATTTCCTATAAAAACGAAACATCCCCTTATGTTTATGCCATGTAACGAAAAACGGACGGGAATGGCTGCAAGTTCCTTGAAAATGGACAACCGGAGCGTCTGGTATAAAAATAATTTTCCATTTTTTCTGCTTGAATCGGACGCAAAGATCTAAATCCTCGCAGTGTAAAAAATAATTTTCGTCCCACAGACCCACTTCATCAATCGCTTCGCGCTTTACTAACATCAATGCGCCGGAAATTGCTTCGACTTCAATGGGTGCAGGTGGTAATGGCTTGGAATTAAGGTGAAAATCAAAAAATAACTGAGGCCAGAGTTTCTCTAGGCGATGCAAACCGAAAGCACGTACAAAAGCACGCCATGGAGTAGGTATAGATCTTCGTCCTCCTCCTTGCTCGGAACCATCAGGATTAACCAGAAAGCCCCCGACCATGCCGATCTGAGTATCAGACTCTATTATTTTAACCATGCGCTGCAATGAATTTTCCTGCAAGATACAATCAGGATTCAGGAAAAGGATAAGTGGCTGAGTGGACAAATTAAGACCTGTATTGCAACCTGCGGCAAACCCCACATTGTTATGGAGACGGACAATTTGTAGTAGCTTTGATGGAAGCTCATTTTCCAGCTCTGTCAGACTTGTATCAGAAGACGCATTATCAACCACTATAACTTGCCGAGCCTGTTGTAATGCAGCATGGACACAACTGGCCAGCAGTGAGCCACTATTATAATTGACAATGACCACTGTTACTGGTTTGCTATGGATAAAATTCAATTTGCTTTAACTCTAGTCTTATCCAAGGTTTTTGACAAAAAAATCCAGTGAGCTTGTGACTGAGTAGTCTTTTCTGAAGTCATTTTTTATATATGGATGCTGCTGAAGGCCTGATATCATTTTACCGCCTACAGCTACAACTTGGCAGCATAATATTTTTGCTTCATGAGAAAAATGAATGGACGAACCCTGAGCTCTTGATCAAAATACCCGCTTTCGTTCACATGCACTCCAACCATTCGTCCAGCCTTGACACTTTGCTTAACATTCCGGTAGTACCGGAAATCTGGATGTAACCATTTCATTTCTTTGACATAGGTATGCCGCTGTTGGAATACCATGGCCTTTAGCAAAAAAGGCCATGCGCCGTTAAACTCATCTCAGGTCATCGCTGATGCAAATTTCAGAAATTATTTATTTACTATCAGACTCCTGCACGCACTTCAATGCCGACTAGATAGGCTTAATAAGCTGTCTTCCAAACATAATGACAATTACACCAATCATACAAACACCTACGCCAATCCAATCAGTAATGGTTGGACGAATTGCATCTATCACCCACAACCACATCAATGCCATACAAATATAGACGCCGCCATACGCAGCATAAACACGTCCTGCAGCCTGAGGATGGAGTGTAAGTAACCACACAAATAATGCTAAGCTAATAACCGCGGGAAAGAGCAGCCAAAGCGACTTACCTTCTTTCAGGCAGAGATAAGGCAAATAACAACCAATTATCTCTGCCAATGCAGTAACTACAAATAAACTCAAAGTTTTTAGGATTTCCATACACTGCACAGACTCAAAGAAGATGCAGAATCAATTCCGTGATGCGATGAACAGAAAGAATTGTAATTAGATAACAAAGATCTCGTCACGAATCAAATGGAACACCGTAATGCCACAGATAGTAACGTTTTTATCTGTAAAATAAATCAGAATTTAGTATTTATGCTGGAAGTGTTCCGGAAAATCACTTGTATTGCCTTTACATTAGCATGGCAGTGAAGTCTCGTGAATTAATTAGCCATCATGCACAACTCAATAACTAATTACAAGCCAATCTGACAAATGTCCACATCACCTGGGTAACTGTGAATCAATCAGCATACTTTAGTATGTATAAGTTTAATTATGGTATGACTTATCTTTAGCGGAACCTAATTGCTGAAAATGTCGTTTGGCATACATGAAAAGGCTAAATCTATTATTTATGCTTAATTTTCTAAAAATTGCAGATAAGTGATTCCTTAATGTATATTCGCTCATTTGTAATTGAATTGCTATCTGTTTATTTTGCTCGCTACCACTACCTTTAGAAAACGCTTCAAGAATTACGCATTCCTTACGTGTGAGTAAATTGATCTTTCTAGAATTTACAGTTGAAGAAACCACCTTTCTCATACGAAAATTTTGCAGAAAAACGCGGCTAGTTGTTTCTCGATCAAACCACAATTCTCCGTCAGAAACTTTCTCAATCACTTTCAATATCGTTGGTATGGACTCTTTCTGATATACGACGCCTCGAGCCCCTAAAATAACTGCTTGATCAATAACTTCCTGATCTCGTATTCTACAAAATATTACGACTCGTGTATCCCCATTATTGGCAAATTCAGAAATATAATTCACACAATTGATATCGCCTAAAAAAACGTTGAGTATCAAGATATCCGGCCGTTTTTCCATAACCAACCGTTTAGCAGTAAAAATATCCGATGCGGTTCCAACCACCTCCATTTGCGGTTTCTGATCATTGATCAATTTCTCCAACCCCCAGAGTACTATTTGCTGATCATCAACTATTAATACTCGAATAGGATTTGGACAAAATTGTTTTGCCGGACTTATTGCTTTGTCAACACTATTATCAGGTTGATTAATGTCCAATTCAATATCATGGTGAACCTTCTCACTGTCACATTCGTTAGTTCTGCTGCTCAAAGCAGAAACCAATTTTGCGGTGTGTTGTACGATTGATTCAGTGGCATAGGATGTAAAATATATACGAAGATTGGAATTTTCAATTGACAGACTCAACTGATGAGTTAAATAAATATTGTTACAATGATCTAGCTTCATATCGGTCAATATAAGATCTGGTTTATCTATTTTTACCCTAAATGAAGCTACTTTATTCGAATTGTAAATGCCAGTGATATCGTATTCCCAGCTATTGATTATATTTTCCAAATCCCCACCGGGGATATATTTTTGAACCAGAATTAATACCCGTGCAACTGCTATTCTGCCAAGAGAAATTTTCTCCAGTGCCAGTTCTGTTTTTTTAGTCATTGATCTTTACCTTTAAAGAATTCCACGACACTTCAATTTTTGTTTTGTAATGACGGCATATGTGCATGTATGCGTAAATGAAGATGAAATGCCTATATCATTCTATCGGTCAAAATATTATGCGCATCAGATACAACCATGTTAATTCCATTTGCTAGTACAAAAGTTTACGTGGCGAACAAATAAATTGATTTCGATCTATTACTATCCCTTCTTATATGTCTTAGCGCACATCGACAGCCCTGAAGACACTCAGAGGGGATAATAATGCCTTAGGACTGTCTTTCTTACTCATTATGCCTGAACGCGAATTCCTGCTACTCAGGACAGACTTATATGCGAACAATTCTCACATGCATTTGCACTATACGTGGGAAAATATCCCATGTCAATGGTTTTGTAAGAATTCTCTGATGAATTTATTTAAATAACCATGATGGCAAGTTACATTACTATTCTTCCAAAGTATGTGCGATGAGACACAAAGTAATACAGAAAATTGGGCAATGCGTGTTTCTCCAGGAAATGCTGCAGGGAACCCTGAATCCGTTATTTGCTACTTTTATTATAAAAAACATGTATCTTGAAAGCTGATAGCAATGCATATCGTTTAGTCTCTGTTTTTTTAGCCCAAGTCACAAAAAGCTTCTACTTATCGAAACTGGGACGATCATCCGAATAATTGATTAAAATACTCCCCTGCAAGATCTCAGGGAGAATCCCAAACTGAGTATTTAACATTCATATTTCAACAGACCTGTTGAATGTAATTTTGCAACAAAATTAGCTAAAACGTAATTATTTCCCCGACCTCTTATTCTATAAGCTAATATTAAGAAAATCTGATTATGTTCCGTCACGAGCATTGCAAGGTAATTCATTATTCATTGGTTACGTTTACGCCCAGGGTGTGCAATCATGAAAATAATCTGCTCAAGGCTCACTTAAACACCTAAACGACTAAATCCTAAGACACGACAACATCTATGAACAGTAACTCAGCTTCGCAAACGCCTTATTATCTTGCGATTATGTCGAGTATTTTGTGCTTTTTTAACACCGCCAGAAGGATTGATAACAATGACTGAAGATACAATTTCGTGTGAACTTCATGATTTCGTGGAAGTTGCTTGTATGTATCACTATCAACTCAAACTGATTTTAAAAAATGAACAGATGATCGAAGGTACAGCAATTGATATTGTCAACACCCCAGAAATGCAGGAATGCTTGATTATCGATAATGACTCACGAATACAAATCGAGTTAACGCAGCTCGTCAGAATGGAGGTGCTGACACCTAATGCCAAGTTTCGTGAAGTTATCTTCGAATAGAAATTTGCGAAGTAAATCTGCATTCTATTATTCCTAACACTAGGATTTATAAAAATAATTATCTATCATCATGCCAATCTTCGCAAAACGATTAATTATCTGGCATAAACTACATGGTCGTCACCATTTGCCGTGGCAAAAGAATCGTGATCCTTATGCCATCTGGTTAGCAGAAATCATGCTACAGCAAACTCAAGTTAATACAGTCATCCCTTACTATTCACGATTCATGCGGGAATTCCCCACGATTAGCAGTCTCGCACAAGCCCCGCTTGATGCCGTGCTAAGTCTCTGGAGTGGTCTTGGTTATTACTCACGCGCACGCAATTTACACGCAACAGCCCATAGAGTAGTACATCACAATCAGGGACAATTTCCCTATTCTCGGGAAGCCATTCAACATTTACCGGGCATTGGACGCTCCACAGCCGCCGCCATCGCAGTGTTTGCCTTTGGTCAACGCGAAGCAATTCTGGATGGCAATGTTAAACGCATCTTTACACGTTATTTTGGAATTTCAGGTTACCCTGGAGATAGCAAAACTCAGCATTTGTTATGGGAGAAAGCCGACGAATCGCTACCAGTCCATTATCGCAACGGCAACATTGAAACTTATACTCAAGCGTTGATGGACTTGGGCGCTACTGTTTGTACTCGCCATGCTCCGCTGTGCAAAATTTGCCCACTGCAACCAGAGTGTATTGCGCTGAAAGAAAATCGTATAAATCAACTTCCCGCCACAAGACCTCGCAAGCCATTACCACAAAGGGAAACTGTCTTTTTGTTCTTGATGCAACAGCAAAAATTATTGTTGGGACAAAAGCCTGCTCCAGGCATCTGGGGAGAATTATGGTGCCCACCTGAGATTGAAGTCGGAATGGATGCCATAACTTATTGTAAACGCAATTTAGGCATTGAGGTGCAAAAACCAATGGAGCTGCCAACACTAGACCATCAATTCACACATTTCAAATTACGCATACACCCACAGCTACTGCATGTCGCTCCGGACTTTCAGATTACACTACCCAAGTTTATTTGGATCAAGCCGGTCGATGCACTTGCAAGAGGCATTCCAGCACCAGTTCGAAAATTGCTAAAGCAATTATTGCTGCTCGATCAAACTCTGCTTAAGATTTAAATGGGTGGTCATGAACAATTTATCTGAATGGAAAAAAAGTCAGCGCAAACAATTGATCTCGGCTCGCGAAAACATTCCAGAGAAAACACATTGGGAATGGAGTCAAGCGATTTCAGGTTTTCTAAGACAAGAATTGCTTAAACCGCAGAAAATGATTATTGGGATATATTGTCCAATTCGTGGAGAATATGATCCACGACCCATAGCTCAACATCTTATCCAACACGGTGCCACGCTTGCACTACCGGAGATTATTGATAAGGATACACCATTATGCTTCCGCGAATGGTTACCGGGCACAGCGATGAGAAATGCTGCTTACGGTATCCCGATCCCTGTAGGTACCAGAATTGTCAGGCTTGATGCAGTGATTATTCCAATGGTGGGATTTGATCATCAGGGTTATCGGTTAGGTTATGGAAGCGGTTATTTTGATCGCACGCTGGCCAGTTACCAGCGGCAACCTCTCAGCCTTGGCGTGGCTTTTGAAATACAACGATTAAAAAATGTTTATCCTCAACCGCATGATATTGCCATGCATCATGTCATTACAGAAGCAGGCATCTTTCAAACTAAGAGTTATTAACAATAATTAGCTGCAGCTTTTCAAAAACACAAACAGATACATGCATAAAGTTGTTAAAATTTTAATTTTCAACTCCCCAGCGAGTAATAAGGGTATGTTTGACCCCCAGGTGGTCGAGAATTCGCGCAACAACAAAATCCACCATATCCTGTATCGTTTGCGGGTGATGATAAAAACCTGGATTGGCCGGAAGAATTACTGCGCCGCTACGCGCCAATTTGAGCATATTTTCTAGATGAATGACTGAAAACGGCATTTCCCTGGGGACGATAATGAGCTGCCGGTTCTCCTTTAACGTAACATCGGCTGCGCGTTCAATCAAGCTTTGACTCGTGCCTGCAGCTATTGCTGCCAAGGTTCCCATGGTGCATGGGCAGACCACCATTGCATCAGCCGGATTTGATCCCGATGCAACCGGCGCAAACCATTCTTCACGCCCAAAAACACGCAACTGCCCCTCTTGAGTATGGAATTGTCTGCAAAAGAAAGCTTCCGCTTCTTTGGCACTACCCGGCAGCGTAAAGCTCATTTCCTGCTGCGCCACAATCTGCGCCACTTTTGAATACAGCAGATAAACTTGTTTACCATTTTGCAACAACATCTCGAGCAGCCGAATACCATAAGGCATTCCAGATGCACCGGTCAATGCCAAAGTAATCGTACGAGGATTTTCCATCGAAATTACCTTAATTTAAGAAATTGCACTCAAGATCAATTACAACAAATCAAAGAAATAACTATCCTAGCCTAATGCATCCTTATCCACTACTTGATGATTCATTTCACGTTCATGGCGCTCGATAAATTCTTTCGTACCATCTATACCACGCAACTGCAAGACATAATTTCTCACCGCCGCCTCTACCAGAACAGCCAAATTACGGCCAGCAGCGACAGGAATAATCACTTTACGAATATCGACGCTCATAATACTTTCAGTAAGGTCACTAATTGGCAATCGCTCCAATAAACCAGCACCAGCTCCTCCGCTATTTTGCAAGTGCACAATCAGTTTCATATTTTTGCGGCGACGAACTGCAGTTTCGCCAAAAATTGTACGAATATTCAGCATACCTAGGCCACGCACTTCCAAATAATCTCTCAACATTGGAGGACAAAGGCCTTCTAGTGTTTCTGGGGCAATGCGTCGTAATTCGACGACATCATCTGCTACCAGACCATGTCCCCGGCTAATCAATTCCAGAGCCAACTCGCTTTTACCGACACCGCTTTCACCCGTTATCAGCACTCCCACTCCCAATACATCCAATAGCACACCATGCAAACTACAAGAAGGTGCTAATACGCTACTCAAATAAGTGCGTATTAACCATATCACTTCCAGACCGGGATAAGGAGAATGAAGCAGAGGAATATTGAATGTGCTGGCCATGTTGAAAATAGGTGCTGGCACTTCAGCATTATCCGCGACAATAATACAAGCCAAGTTACTTTGCTGAGTAAGCTGATTGATCTTTTTCTCCAGTGCAGCAGCTTCCAGTTTTTTTAGATAATGAATCTCGTCGATGCTAATTACCTGAATCCAATCCGGATGAATAAAATTCAAATGGCCAATTATACCCTCACCCGATTGCGCAATCTTGTCATCACTTAATTCAATAGCCCCTCCACTTTGTCCCGCAATCCAGGTAAGCTTTAGTTTCTCCTTCTTATCTTCAAAGAGTTGAGTAATACTAATTCGCGACATCTGGTTTCCAGTCAGTAATGAGCTTATGAATCGCAGCCGCGTCTTTGCAATGCAAGATACTGTCACGAAATGATTTATTACTAAACATTTGCGCAAGTTCACTTAAAATTTGCAAGTGCTTGTCAGTTGCTCTTTCCGGAACCAATAAAATACACGCAATATTGACCGGCTGACCATCAGGTGCATCAAAGGGTATTCCTTCTTTCATTGTCACCAATGCAGCCACTGCTTCACGCAATCCCTTTATACGTCCATGAGGAATAGCTACACCTTGCCCCAAGCCTGTTGAGCCAAGTTTTTCACGCGCAAACAGACTATCAAATACCTGGCTGCGAGCAATCTGATTCGTATTTTCAAACAATAATCCAGCTTGTTCAAAAACACGTTTCTTGCTAGTAACATCTAGGTCTACAATAACATTCGAAACGGGTAACAGTTGTGAAATTTGATTCATGAGAATTGGATTATTTCATTCAAACGATAGTACAGAATGCAATATTTTGAGCGCCATTAAACAGCGTTCATGGGAATACATTTTGTTGTCGGAAACTGGATGGCTTATAAACTAGAATTATTCGAAGTTTTGATCTTTCAATGAACCATGATTCCGGCGCTCAAGATTTTTTTCCTTGTGCTTGAGTATCTGTCGGTCCAATTTATCCACCAAGCTATCTATAGATGCATACATATCCTCACTGTCGGTTTCGACGAAAATATCTTTACCGCGCACATGTACATTTGCTTCAGCTTTTTGTTTAAGCTTTTCTACCGATAAAATTACGCTGACATCAATCACATGATCAAAATGACGTGTAACTTTGCTGATTTTTGAGGTCACATAATCTCGCATTGCATCAGTAATTTCTACATGGTTACCAGTAAGTTTAAGATTCATATTCTTCCTTTGTTCTAATTAAATTGATTTGCGATGATTAGCTGCAGGAATCTGTAGCGATTCTCGGTACTTCGCAATGGTGCGACGCGCAACAACGATACCCTGCTGTTCAAGAATATTTGAAATTTTATTATCGCTGAGTGGTTTCTTTGAATTCTCTTCCTGTATCAATTGCTTGATTAGTGCACGAATAGCTGTGGCTGAACATGCTCCGCCCGAATCTGTAGATACATGGCTACCGAAAAAAAATTTAAGCTCAAAAATACCCCGCGGAGTATACATAAATTTTTGTGTTGTCACCCGGGATACTGTCGATTCATGCAGATTTAAAGTTTCTGCAATTTCTCGAAGCACTAGCGGACGCATCGCAACTTCTCCATGTTCAAAAAATTGCTGCTGACGTTCAACAATCACGCCAGCCACTCTAAGGATAGTACTTGAGCGTTGCTGAATATTTTTAATCAGCCATTTTGCCTCAGTTAACTGACTTATTAAACCGCGCGCAGAATGATGTTCCTGTTTCAATATGTTAGCATATAGATGATTAATATTGAGCCGTGGAATTGCACTCATATTAAGATTTGCTATCCAAACTCCATTTTTTTTTACAACTGTAATATCAGGAACAATATAGCGTTCACTCTGAGAATTAAACTGAATACCAGGCTTAGGATTCAGATGGATAATTAGTTTCCGGATAGCTCTTAAAGCTTGATCATCACACCCCAATAGCTTTTTGACTTGCCCAAAATCATGTGCTGCAAAAATCTCCAAGTATTCTTGAACAATTTTTAAAGCTTGTGCGCGATAGGTTACTTCGCCCGATAATGCTTGCAACTGCAACACTAAACACTCCTTTAGATTGCGCGCCCCCACACCGGGCGGATCATATTGCTGCAGATACATGAGTGCACCTTCCAAATCCTGCAACTCAATCCCTAATTCTACAGGCAGCAACTCCACCAACTCACCCAAATCTTGCAATAGATAACCATCATCATCCAAGCTATCAATCAACAGGCCAATGATTTTACGCTCGCGCTCAGAAATTTGACTTAGGGATGTTTGAAAATTCAAATGTTCACGCAAACTTAATGGTTTATCAGGAATTTGCGGCGATTCACGATCATCATCTTCAAAAGTGTTATAAGAAGATATGTTTTCTTTCAACCATTCAGCATCATGTTCAAAATTTTCTTCCGATGTAATTACGGCTTCAGATTCTGATACTTCGACTGAGTCACTATCAGAATCCGCAGAACTGGAAGATTCAATAACCTCAGGTGTACTATCCATCTCAGACAAATTCCAATCATCACGCAATTCCAACAATGGATTCTCCTGCACAATCCTCTCGATTTCCTGATTAAGTTCAAGCGTCGACAATTGCAACAGTCGGATAGATTGCTGCAGTTGAGGTGTAAGTTTCAGTTGCTGAGTTAACTTGAGCTGGAGTGTTGGCTTCATGATCCTGAAATAACAACAATTACTAAACGATTCAGCTTGAATTCATTCTTTTTCTTACAATCGAAAATGCTCTCCCAAATAAACTTCTCTGACTTTTTCATTATCTATAATTTCTTCCGATCGACCTTTTGCAAGCACATGGCCTTCACTAATGATATAAGCTCGATCGCAAATCCCTAATGTTTCCCGGACATTATGATCGGTTATCAGAACGCCGATTTCTCGTTCCTTAAGAAAAGCAATCACTTTCTGTATATCAAGGACCGCAATTGGATCAACTCCTGCAAAAGGCTCATCCAATAAAATAAAACGGGGTTGCGATGCCAATGCACGAGCTATTTCGACTCGGCGACGCTCGCCTCCCGATAAACTAATAGCAGGATTATCACGTAAATGACTGATATGCAAATCGTGTAATAAGTCGTCTAAATACCGCTGTTTTGTGTCTTCATCTAGATTCTGCAACTCTAATACTGCAAGAATATTTTCTTCAACTGTCAAACGTCGAAAAATGGATGCTTCCTGTGGTAGATAACTTAATCCAAGCTTTGCCCGTTGGTGAATTTGCAGCAGGCCTAGATCTTGATCATCCAAATAAATTCCACCGCCATCCAGTGGCAACAGGCCAACAATCATGTAAAAACAAGTCGTCTTTCCAGCACCATTGGGCCCAAGCAAACCAATCACCTCACCGCTACTGAGCGAAATAGAAACATCCTCCACTACCGTCCGCGACTTATACCGCTTTTTTAAATTATTAGCCTTTAACTCACTCATGCTATGCAATTACATCCGTTTCTAACAGGGTAGTTTAAATTTATTCTGATTTGTTTTTAGGTTGAATTGTTATCCGTACTCGCTTGTCCGGGCCTGTTTCGACGCCACGTTCTTTACTGCTAATTACCTCGAAAAACTCGCTGTTCATATCATAGGAAATATAATCACCAAGCACCTCATCCTCACCTCGAATTAGCCGAGCCTGACGGAATAATTCGATTTTTTCTGTTTTACTATCGTATTCAGCCCGCTGGCTCCAACCTTCCACATATTCATCCATTCGATCCCGTTTCTGACGAAAACTGACAAGATTCCCAGTCGCGGTTGCATGCCTGAATCCCAACGAATCTTCTTTCATAATTACTTTATCGGCCTTAATGCGCAAGGTTCCTTGTGTGAAAATGACATTTCCGGTAAAAATACTGATCCGACTACCCTCTTTGCGATTCACATCTTCTACAGTCGCACGGTCCGCCTCCAAATGGATGGGCTTTTCACGATCAGCTCGCTCAGCCTCGGCATTTGAAATAAAGAATAAACCCACAAAACTTATAATTATCAGCAGCTTCATATCTTCATCAATTAGTTATTAATGGCACTCACTTTCGACATAAGTTGGATCATTCCAACGCGATTGTTGAACTCTAAACCAGTCGCATGAATTGTTGTATTTAATCTTGTAATGATCACAGCTTGATCTGTCTTTACTAAATTTTCATCCGGAATAAGGTGTAAATAATCAGTCTTCAAAGTTAATTTATTTTTCTCATCATCAGTGCCTCTGACTGCAAACACATTTCCAGTCAAGTATATATCTTCCCCTTTATTTTTTATTTCAGCTTGATCAGCTTGCAAACGTAGGAGAGGATTTTCCGGATCAATATTTGTAAAACTTGCCTGTGCTAAGTGAGTTACCTTGTCACCCAGATAATGAACGAGTTTTTGTGCTGAAAATTTACGTTGAATGTCTTGCTCATGATCCACACGAATACCGGATAAATCTTCTACAATGTAGTCTGGATTAGGATACACATTATCATTTTTATTTTGTTCAGACGGCCGGGTTAATAGATCCAACCAAAAAGTCAACAAAACCAAAATAATGAGGAAAATTAGTGGTGAACTAAAATATGCACGCCCGCTCATTCAAAATTACTCGTTTTCTGTTCCATGATTTTGGACTTGAGTTGTCTCTATCATTAATCTTAATAATGTACTTTTGCAAAGTATATCAGAACACTAGTTTTCATTTAATGTATCGACTTTAGCAACTTTCTCGGAGAAGACCCTCTAATTTGATAGATGATTCCATTTATTAAATTAGAATACTGTACATTACTTAATAAACCTTTAGGAAGAATACAATGACAATGCCCAAAAAAGCTTTTGAATTTGAGCAATACGACCAATTACAGGATGATGCCTGTGCACAGCGCATTATCGCTGCTAAGCAAATTCTAGGAAAACGTGTCGCTATCTTGGCTCATCATTACCAACGTGCGGATGTATACCGACATGCGGATCTGACTGGAGACTCCTTAAAACTGTCCTTCCTGGCCGCTCAGACCGATGCTGATTATCTGGTATTTTGCGGGGTTCATTTTATGGCTGAAGTTGCAGATATACTCTCAAGTCCTGATCAAATTGCAATTTTACCCGACATGGCAGCCGGCTGCTCTATGGCTGACATGGCCAGTCTCTCCAATGTCGAACGAGCATGGCGTGAAATCTCTGAAATTCTGAATCCCGATGAAACCATCACCCCCGTCACTTATATCAATTCCGCCGCTGATCTTAAAGCTTTCTGTGGTGAACACAATGGCATTGTGTGCACATCCAGCAACGCTGGTAAAGTACTGCAATGGTCTTTCAAACAGAGGGAGAAGGTGTTGTTTTTTCCTGATCAGCATCTTGGTCGCTGGAGTGGGCATCAACTGGATATTCCGTTAGAAGAAATGCCCGTGTGGAATTTTGATGAACCCATGGGAGGATTAACACCGGAGCAAATCAACAAAGCAAAGATTCTTCTATGGAAAGGACATTGTTCCGTCCACCAAATGTTTCAGCCACAACATATTATCCGTTTTCGCAATCAATACCCAGACGGTTTTGTCATTTCACATCCCGAATGCAATTATGAAGTTTGCAAAGCATCGGATTATGTCGGATCAACTGAATATATTATTAATACCATTGCTGCAGCAGAAAGCGGAACGCGCTGGCTGGTCGGCACCGAATTGAATTTGGTCAGCCGGATTACGGAAGAATTTAAGTCTCAAGGCAAGATTGTTCAATTTATGTCGCCCATGGTATGCATGTGTTCGACTATGGCACGAATTGACCCACAGCATTTGGCTTGGGCATTGGAAAATTTAGTCAATGGCAATATTGTGAATCAAATCAAAGTACCTATTGAAGAAGCAAAGCTAGCAAGATTAGCATTGGACAGAATGTTGAAGATTTCATAATCACGCTTGCCAATAACAGAATTTAAATCGGCAGACCTGATTACAGCATTTACAGCGAAATTTATCCATTAATGAAGAATTTTCATTTTGTTGAAGGCAACCTTATCTCGCTCTTGCACAATGGTGAAGAATATTTCCCGGAACTAGAGGCAGCAATAGAAAGGGCACAATTTGAAATACACATCGAAACGTATATTTTTGAATACGATGCCATTGGCAGAAAAATCATTGCGGCTCTACAACGTGCAGCACAACGCGGCGTTTTTGTACACCTGTTACTTGACGGATTTGGTTCACAAAATTTCCCCACGGCAATAATAAACTCTATGCTGCAAACAAATATAAAGGTACTCATATTTCGCCCAGAATTTATATTTTCTATGCCGCGTCGCTACCGTTTACGTCGAATGCACCGCAAATTGGTCCTTATCGATGCTCACATCGCTTACATTGGTGGAATTAATATCATTGACGATCAGGATAACCCCGAAAAATTAACACCGCGCTTCGACTATGCTGTTGTTATTAAAGGCCCACTATTGATTCAGATACATAAGGCTGTCAAACATTTATGGATGTTAGTTGCGTGGGTGCATTTTAAAAAACGCTGGATTGCTCCCGACACTATAAAACCGACAAATAATCCTTACGGAAATCAGAAGGCTGCATTTGTTATTCGCGATAATTGGCGTCATCGTCATGACATTGAGCACGCCTACCTGGAAGCTATCAAACAAGCACAAACCGAAATTATTATTGCCAATGCCTATTTCCTGCCAGGAAGAAAATTCAGTAGTGCATTGAAAAATGCTGCTCAACGAGGTGTCAGCGTAGAACTCTTATTGCAAGGTAAAATTGAGTACCTTCTGCAGCACCATGCGACTCAGGCGCTATACGAAAATCTATTACAAGCCGGCATAAAAATTTATGAATATAATCGCAGCTATCTTCATGCCAAAGTAGCAGTTATTGATCAATACTGGGCAACCGTAGGTTCATCTAATATTGATCCTTTCAGTTTGCTTCTGGCACGTGAGGCCAATGTATTCATTGCAGACCCTCAGTTCGCGAGCGAACTGAGGGTGAGTTTAAAAAAAGCGATTTCACAGGAATCCACCCCAGTCACATCAACAGATAAAGGCTTTTCTTCCTGGCGTAGCTGCGCAATGAATTGGTTATGTTTTTATATCGTACGTTTGTTGCAAGGTGTGCTAGGTTATGATTGGCATGACAGCCAATCATAATTCCTTATCAATCGCAATAAATTACATTTGAATTTAACATTCAAATTATACAAATGGAACAGACAGAGCACGCATTAACACAATCAGGCTTATCATCAGTTCAATTGGATCAGATTATTACAGCTGCTCAAATTTTGAGCGCAGGTGGTACAGTAGCTTTTCCAACTGAAACGGTGTACGGACTTGGTGCCGATGTTACAAATCCAACTGCTATTGATAAGATCTACAGTATAAAACAGCGGCC
This sequence comes from Nitrosomonas supralitoralis, assembly GCF_003011925.2. Lineage (GTDB taxonomy): Bacteria > Pseudomonadota > Gammaproteobacteria > Burkholderiales > Nitrosomonadaceae > Nitrosomonas > Nitrosomonas supralitoralis. The sequence goes on along the minus strand of NZ_PXXU01000021.1, from coordinate 13,570 downwards.
CACTCATCATCCGCTGATCGTTCATATTGGCAATATTTCCCATATGCACTATTGGACTCGAGACATACCGGAAGCTGCTTGGACATTGGCCAATCACTTTTGGCCCGGTCCTTTAACATTAATTCTCCCGCGCAGCTATCATATTCCTGATTGTGTGACCGGCGGACAGGATACTGTTGGGATACGGCTTCCAGCGCACCCAGTTGCTTTGGCTTTGCTTAGTGCGCTAGGGCCAGAAAAAGCACTGGCTGCACCCTCGGCTAACCGCTTTGGGCGCATCAGCCCAACCTTGGCAACGCATGTACATCAGGAATTAGGTAAAAATGTCGACATGATCCTTGAGGGCGGAGCCTGTGAAGTAGGCCTGGAAAGCACCATCGTCAGTTTTCACGATAATACAATCCAAATACTGCGGCCAGGCAGCATTACGTTATCTGAGCTTGAAACAGCATTGAATAAGCCCGTTATTCTTGCACACAATATCAATCAAGCAATCCGAACCTCTGGATCATTACCAGCACATTATGCACCCACGACACCACTAAGATTATATCGGGGTACACAAATATGGCAGCATGCCCTGGCACTCGCCGCACAAAATTTACGCGTTCTGGTCATAACCTGGTCGAATACCGCCAAACCACAACTCTCAGATCAATTGATCGAACAATTCTCCATGCCTGTAGATCCAGTCGCTTATGGTAAACAACTGTATGCTAAATTACGCCAGTTTGATCAAGCAGCATTTGATTATATGCTGATAGAATCACCTCCTGATCATCCTAGCTGGTTAGCCATTGCAGATCGCCTGCAACGCGCTAGCTATCATTTACCTAATAACCACTAAAATTAACCAGAAAAATGAAGAAACAAAACAAATTGCAAGCTGTGCTGTTTGATGTTGACGGCACACTTGCCGATACCGAGCAAGATGGCCATCGCATTGCTTTCAATGCTGCTTTCAAACAATTCAATCTCGACTGGAATTGGGACATTGATCTTTATGGTGAGCTACTACAGATTACTGGCGGGAAAGAGCGAATTCGCTTCTACATGGAAAATTATGCTCCTACCATGCTCAATAAAAACGATCTAAAGGATTGGATTGTCAGCTTACACAAAGCCAAAACCAAATACTTTGAATCTCAGATGGAAACCGGCAGTATCCCATTGCGCCCCGGTGTTGCAAGGTTAATTCAAGAATTGCGGCAAGAAAAAGTAAAGCTTGCAATCGCAACCACAACAACGATGGAAAATGTCATATCTCTACTTAAATCCACATTAGGCGCAGAATCAATTGACTGGTTTGATGTCATTGGCGCTGGTGACATTGTTCCTTTGAAGAAACCAGCGCCTGATATATACCATTGGGTACTCAATCAACTCAATTTATCCGCGCAGCAATGCATTGCAATAGAAGATTCAGAAAATGGACTACAGTCGGCCCGAGCTGCTCTGCTCTCGACTTTAATCACAGTGAGCGGCTACACAAGTCTACAAAACTTTGACGGCGCAGTTGCAGTTCTGTCTGATCTGGGCGAGCCTTCCAAACCCTTCACTCACATACAAGGTGCAGCATTTGCAAAAGAATGGGTAGATTATGAAGCACTCAACAGTTTAATTAAAAAATGAATGAAAATTATTATTCAGTTAATGCATTTGTTATTTCTAGTTGTTATTTATAGTAATAGGAAAACTCAGACTTTTCATGCTATACAAGAAATAAATCTTACTTATATCAAGCTATGCTATAGCGAGAATCTGATTTTTGTTATGCTATATAGCACTCCAAATGACAAGGCATATACACCTTCAGAAATGGATATTTTTTATCAATTGACATTTAGGCAACATTATGGGAATTAATCAACCGAAAATTATTATCACTGTTTTGAGTACACTGACGTTCTTTTTTAGCTCCCTAGTTGCCACTGCATCAAATGATAATTACCATACAGCAGAGGCTATAAAACATGCTGAAACGGCACAAATACACGGTAAAGCAGGACACGTAAAAACCTTACTGGAATATGCACAGCAAAGTCTTATCCATGCAAAAGCTGCGGAAAATGAGTTAGCTGGGTCACACCAACGTATCACAGATTCAATCAAACATCTGGAAGAAGCGATTGCTCACGCTAGACAAGAGGATTCTGAAGCAGCTACCAGACACACCTCACAAGCTCTGGAGTATATGCGGCATCCGATTGTAGAATAAGGGTTTAATTGCATAGCAAAAAAGATTACTACTCAATATTTACTGATATGGCATTTATCTTACTTTCGATTAGGATTCATTAGGTAAGTATTTTAGTGGATCTACGGGCTTTCCATGTTTACGTATCTCAAAATGTAACTGAGTCGTATCTGTATCAGTCTTACCCATTTCTGCAATTTTCTGCCCTCTAGTCACCGATTCACCCTCTTTAACCAGCAGTCTACTATTATGCGCATAAGCACTTAAAAATATGTTGCTATGCTTGATAATGATCAAATTTCCATAACCACGAAGGCCATGCCCACTGTAAACCACCTCACCTGCGGCCGATGCCAATATCGGCTGCCCTGCCTGTCCTGATATCTTCACACCCTTAGAATTCTTGGAAAAAGATGAAAGTAATTTTCCTGTCGTTGGCCAGATCCACTCAGCAACAGAATCACTAGCAGATCTATCCGATCGTAATGCCACGGGTTGAGGAGCAGTTTCAATTTTAGTATTTGCTGTTGTAGCTGAAAAAGCCCGAGTTGCGGAAGGTGAATTACTCTTAGTTGGATTTTGTAATCTAGCCACATTCTGTTCTGAGAAAGGCAGCTTAAGAGCTTTTGGATTCGTTTTTAACTTATCGACATTAGCGCTATTATTACTTTCTACGGTAGTTGCAAGATCTGAAGAATCAACGCTTGGGTCAATAGCTGTTGTTATCGGTTGTTGAGGTAAAGCAAACAACGTAGGCTGCGAATCTCTTATCGGCATAAACAAACTAATTTTCTGCCCTGGTTCGATAGAGTTCGAATCGGTAATCTCATTCCACTCCGCCAATTTTTTGTAATCAATATTATTTTTCCGTGCGATACCATATAGGGTATCGCCTTGCTGCACGATATAATATTGACCATCCAGATTATTGGATTCATTTGACCTAGCTGGTACTGAAGAGTCGACTTTCGCGCGATCAACCACTGGCACAGGTGGCTGTGTTGTGCTACATCCCAACAGAAACAGATAGGTAGCAAGCAGCAAATAAAAATTGCATGTCAATGGCTTTAGTTTTCTTGCAATAAAAATAAATAGCTTAACGATACAATTACAGCTATCAATATTGATCAATCTAATCATTGCAAGATTTGTCATTTTATGTTCCCTGCACTACTATTTTTTTATAACACCTGCCAGCATAGGCACAAAATTCACCTCTTCCAGCACAGTTTCGGTATAACCTTGGGAATTACGCTCAATAACACACAAATTCTGTTTCTGAGTTCCTTTCGGAAAAACCATTCTGCCACCAACAACTATTTGCTCCAATAATGTAGTTGGAACATGAGTGGTTACTGCTGTCATGATAATACCATCAAATGGCCCAGCCTCTGCAAGCCCAAGCAAACCATCTGCATGTTTTAAATAAATATTCCTAATTTGCAACTCTTGCAATCGAACCCGGGTACGTGTTAATAAAGGCCCGATGCGCTCTATCGAATAGACTTTCTGCGCAATCTTTGCCAATACAGCAGTTTGATATCCGCACCCAGTACCAATTTCCAGTACTTTTTCTAAATTAGAAGTTACATGCAATAATTCACTCATGCGCGCAACAATCCATGGACTTGATATGGTTTGTCCGTAATTTATAGGTAAAGCAACATCTTCGTATGCTCTACTTGCAAGGGCCTCTTCAACAAAAATATGACGAGGAATTGTACCCATCGCCGACAAAATCACTTCATCAGCAATCCCTTGTGCACGCAGCCGCTCAATCATGCGCATACGCGTACGCTGAGAAGTCATGCCAATTCCAGAATGACGCACATTCACCAATCAGTACCCATAAAAATTTATATCACTTAAACATAACAGGCATTTAATTATCAAGCCATCTTACTATGAGATCCAATTGATCATATCGGGTTAAATCAATCTGCAGCGGAGTCACTGATACCCGGTCATTTTGGATTGCATAAAAATCTGTACCTTTACCCGCATCCTGTGCAGGACCTGCAGCCCCTACCCAATACATAACTTCACCACGGGGGCTTTGTGATTTGATCACAGGTTCAGCCTTATGGCGTCGTCCCAGACGAGTAACTTCAAATCCTTTAAGTTGCTGATATTCAATATCCGGCACATTAATATTTAACAAAACCGGGCTCTGAATTTCATTTTCTCTGAACCGCTTTACCATATCAGCTGCAACACGCGCGGCCGTTAAGTAGTTTCCATTGGATGCATCAACCAATGAAACAGCTAATGAAGGTATTCCCAACAAAAATCCTTCCGTAGCAGCAGCAACAGTGCCTGAATAAATCGTATCGTCTCCCATATTAGCGCCATGATTTATGCCGGAAATGATCATATCCGGCATTACATCAAGCATACCTGTGACTGCCAGATGAACACAATCAGTTGGTGTTCCATTGACATAATAAAAACCATTATGTGATTTTTGTAAGCTGAGTGGACGATCCAATGTTAATGAATTACTGGATCCACTTCTATCTCTTTCAGGAGCAACTACTATGATATCTGCCATTTTCGAGAGAAAATCAGCAAGACAGGCAAGACCAGGCGCAAAATAGCCATCATCGTTACTGAGCAATATGCGCATTTTTATAAGTTACTTTTTATCACTAGATAGCAAAACAGACGATCCAAAAAATTCCACGTCAATCATATTTTATAGGTATATCTCATTCAAATGGTCGGGGCGAGAGGATTCGAACCTCCGACCACTTGCACCCCATGCAAGTACGCTACCAGGCTGCGCTACGCCCCGAGTGTTGAATTATAGCAAATAAAACACTCAAACTTCTGAAGCTATCACTGAAATACTACTTTATGAAAGTAACTGTGACACAATACTTTTGATTTCACACCGGATATATCCTAAATCCACCTTTGAAGAGTGTAAATTAATATTGATTCCATCACATGCATCTGATTTTGCACTGATACATTCCAATTGATTTCGTGCGCCGTTAATTGTAAAGCCTTGATCGTAAAGCAACTCTCTAATACGACGCACCAATAAAACTTCTTGCTGTTGGTAATAGCGACGATTTCCACGACGCTTGACTGGTCTTAATTGTGGAAATTCCTGTTCCCAATAACGTAACACATGCGGCTTAACATCACAAAGCACACCAACCTCTCCAATTGTAAAATAACGTTTAGCAGGAATTGGCATCAAAGTATTATTTATTTTATTTGCTTTTTTGTTTTCCATGATAATTTTTTTCAACTAAGGCTTTTAACTTCTGACTAGCATGAAATGTCACTACACGACGTGCAGTAATCGGAATTTCTTCACCTGTTTTTGGGTTTCTGCCCGGACGTTGTGGTTTTGAGCGCAACTGAAAATTACCAAAGCCAGACAATTTAACACCCTCACCATTTTGTAAAGCGGTACGCACTTCTTCATAAAAAGACTCAACCATGTCTTTTGCTTCGCGTTTATTTAGTCCGACATTCTCAAATAATAGATCAGCTAATTCAGCTTTTGTTAACGCCATGCTTTACTCCTTTTAGTTATAATTTTTTGTAAATATTAACTCAACATATGACATGATGCATATAATAGTAGCGCTTTTAGAAAAAAACAGATTAACAATCTATCACATACAATTAATCTGCGAAGTTAATTCAAGTATAAAGTTAGCAAGTATTAATTACGCAATTCGGCACCAAACTTATTTTTCAATATTTTTATTAGACTTGTTATTGCAAATTCCGCCTGTTCATCTGTCAATGTTTTCTCAGTATCTTGTAACAAGATACGGAATGCAAGACTTTTTTTGTTACTTTCCATACCCTTACCGCGATAAATATCAAATAATGATATATCCGATATAATCGCCGATTTGACTTCCTGCATACAATATATTAATGAGTATGTACTAATATCATTATCGACAATAATTGCAATATCTCGTCTGACAGGTGGAAATTTAGAAATTTCTTTAACAAGCGGCAAAAATCTTAATTTCAAGATATCTAAGTCAAGCTCAAAAAGTATCGTACTTTTTTGCAAACCATATTTCTTCTGCCAACGTGGATGCAATTCTCCCATCCATCCAATCATTCTGTCCTCGAAACAAATTTCTGCCGATTTTCCGGGATGTAATGCCGGGTGAAAGAATTTGTTGAAACAAACGGATTTGCCTCGACACAAAACTTCCACATCTGCTTTAATATCGTAAAAATCTACGTTTCTTGCTTGTATTCCCCATTGCTCAGAAGAAAAATCTCCATAACTAAGTCCAGCAATTTTTTCTGTCTGTTTACAATCATTCTCATGATCACGTATAAAGCAACAGCCAATCTCAAACAAGCGCACTCTAGTTTGCTTACGATTTAGATTAAACTGTAAATTGGAAATTAAACCACCTATTAACGTACTGCGCATGACATTCATCTGACTTGCAATCGGATTCAGTAACGTAACTGGCTTATGATTATCTACAAAATCAGCTTCCCAATCAGCATCCACAAATGCATAATTAATAACCTCTTGATAATCACGATCTATTAGCTTTTGCTTGATTTCCATCGTGGAATATTGTGATTCAGATTCCGGTAACATCGCCATATTGGCATGCGGATAGTGGATCGGAATATGATCATAACCATGGATGCGTGCCAATTCCTCAATAAAATCTTCTTCTATCGCCAGATCAAAACGATAAGCAGGCGATACCACATTAAAGAAATCATCCTTTTCTGAAAATTCAAATTCTAATCGCTTAAAATAATCACCTATTTGCTCCTTATTGATGTCAATACCCAATATCCTTTTAACTCGCTCAGTTCGCACATTGATAGGGGATCGTTGAGGTAATTTGTGTTTTATTTCAATTACTGGACCTGTTTGACCGCCACAAATAGTAAGAATCAGGTATGAAGCGCGTTCAAGTGCGCTTCTAGTTGCAGAGAAATCTACTCCGCGCTCAAAACGATAAGCCGAATCCGAGCTAAATCCCAGATGAAATGTCTTACCGCTAATTACATCCGGGCTAAAGAATGCGCTTTCTAAAAAAATATCCGTCGTACCATACGTTACGCCACTTTCCAAACCACCCATAATGCCGGCTAATGCGAGCGGTTTATGCTCATCTGATATTAAAAGCATTTCCGGCGTCAAGTTTATTTGATTACCGTTCAGCAATTGAATTTTTTCATGTGGCAATGCATATCGTATCTGTATAGAGCCAGCTATCTTAGCCAGATTAAAGGCATGCATAGGCTGACCTGTTTCCAGCATTACATAATTAGTAATATCGACTATTGAATTAATGGATCTTAGACCACTCCGCTCCAATCTCTGGATCATCCATAATGGCGTTGGCACACTGAGGTTGATGTTCCGTAGTACCCGTCCACAATATAGCGGACAAGCATCCGAAGCAATCACTTGCACATTAAGCGCATCATCAATTTCATTCGGTACAATTCTTATTTCTATCGGATGGATTTCAGCGTTCGTTATGGCCGAAACCTCGCGTGCCACACCTGTTACCCCCAAACAATCAGCCCGATTAGGCGTCAAACTCAATGTAAAAATGCTATCCTCAAGGCCATAATAATTACGAAAATCCGTACCTACTGGCGCATCACTGGGAAGTAATAACAATCCATCAACAACTGCATTAATACCTAGCTCTTTCGCTGAACACAACATCCCAGCAGAATCCAAGCCTCGTAGCTTCGTTTTCTTTATTACAAAACCTGGTAAGGTTGCTCCGACCAATGCGCAAGGTACCTTCATTCCAGCACTTACATTGGGTGCACCACAAACAATCTGCAATAATTCTTTATCTGAATTTCCTGTCCTGACCTTACAAACTGACAGCCGATCTGCCGTAGGGTGTTTCTCCACTGACAGAATTTCTGCAACAACAACATTATTAAACACGGAAGCTACTGGTTCCACGCTTTCAACTTCAATGCCAGCCATCGTTAACGCATGCGCAAGCTCGTCACTAGAACAAGCAGGATTAACAAAGCTTCGCAGCCATATTTCAGAAAATTTCATGAGAATTTATAACTAATACAGTAAGTAAGTGCATTTTTATGATTTAATTAAACTGTCTAAGAAAGCGCAAATCATTTTCAAAAAATAATCTCAAGTCATTGACTCCATACCTGAGCATCGTCAAACGTTCCACACCCAAACCGAAAGCGAATCCTATATATTGCTCGCTATCAATTGCAACGTGCTTTAATACATTGGGATGAACCATTCCACATCCAAGCACTTCCAACCAACCAGTATGACTGCAAATTCGACAACCCTTTCCATTACACATTACACAACCAATATCCATTTCAGCAGAAGGTTCAGTAAATGGAAAAAATGATGGCCTAAATCTCACCGGCAAATCATTACGTTCAAAAAATTGCGCCATGAAATCGGCTAGAATGCCTTTCAAAGCAGAAAAATTGGCATTCTCATCGATCCATAAACCTTCTACCTGATGAAACATTGGTGTATGGGTCACATCAGAATCACATCGATATACACGGCCAGGCGCAATTATCTTTATTGGTGGCTTGTTGTACTCCATATAGCGAATTTGGACTGGTGATGTGTGTGTTCGTAGCAAATTACCATTATCAATATAAAATGTATCATGCATGGCCCGAGCCGGATGATCTTCTGGAATATTCAAAGCGGTAAAATTGTAAAAATCAGTTTCTATTTCAGGTCCTGAAACCACATTGAAACCAATTGAATGGAATAGTGCTTCGATACGTTGCAATGCTTGTGTTATCGGATGTAGGCCGCCGACGCCATGTCCTCTGCCTGGCAAGGTAACATCTAACGCTTCTTCAGTCAGTTTTGCTTCCAGCTCTTTGGCTTGAATTGCACTTCGTCTATTTTTAAGCGTCGCCTCTAATTGCATCTTTGCTTCATTGATTTGACTACCGATAACAGGGCGTTCTTCAACAGGAAGCTTTCCTAATCCTTTGAGTAATTCGGTAAGAATACCGTTCTTACCGAGATAGCGCGCTTTAACGTTTTCCAATTCTGTAGCGTCATCGATGTCACTCATCAAACTCTCGGCTTCAGAGATAATTTCTTTCAGATTTTCCATGCCAATTCAGCGTTGAGGATTAATAATTACTTTTCACACTATTTTTATTTATCATAAGAAAAAGGGAGGCTCAGGTTCTACCCGACCTCCCATCAACGTTTTATTACTATTAATTATGTCGCCAAACCAGCTTTAGCTTGTTCTACAATTTTCTCAAAAGCACATTTATCAAATACAGCCAAGTCAGCCAAAACCTTTCTATCCACTTCGATACTAGATTTTTTAAGACCATTCATAAACACACTATACGATAATCCACACTCACGAGCAGCTGCATTAATGCGCGCAATCCATAACGCTCTAAATTGTCTTTTACGTTGGCGACGATCACGATATGCATACTGACCAGCCTTCATAACAGCTTGCTTCGCTATTCGATATACATTCTTTCTACGTCCTCGATAGCCTTTAGCTAAATCTAATATTTTTTTATGTCGCGCATGAGCGGTTACACCACGTTTTACTCTAGGCATTATTATTCCTTTATGCGTATGGCATCATAGAGCGAACAGAGGCTTCATTGGTAAAATGAACTTCCGTTACACCTCTTAATTGGCGTTTATTTTTTGTTGTTTTTTTTGTCAATATATGGCGCTTGAAAGCTTGCGAACGCTTAATACTTCCACTCGCTCTAAACTTGAAGCGCTTTGCTGCTCCACTTTTAGTTTTCATTTTAGGCATTAAATTCTCCTCATTTAATATGAAATCAGGTGTTTCCATGACAGAAAACTTTACAGACCTGAAAATCACTTATTTTTACACTACAGCAGTTTATATAACTTCAAGAAAACCATTTATGTTGATGTCGACGAGTCTTCCATAGATGCCTTAGATTTATCGGCCTTTACATCTTTTCTTTTAGGAGATAGCACCATAACCATCTGCCGTCCTTCCATTTTAGGAAATTGCTCCACTATCGCAAAAGTCTCTAAATCACCTCTCACACGTTCAAGTAAGCGCATACCAAATTCTTGATGTGCCATTTCACGTCCACGAAAACGCAATGTCACTTTAACTTTATCGCCTTCATCTAAGAAGCCTATCAGGTTTCTTAGCTTTATATTATAGTCTCCTTCATCCGTATTCGGTCTGAATTTAATTTCTTTAATCTGAACTTGTTTCTGCTTTAATTTCGCATCATGCTTTTTCTTGCTTTCTTGATAACGAAACTTACCATAATCCATCAATCGGCAAACTGGTGGCTGTGCCGTTGGCGCAATCTCAACCAAATCAACTCCCGCTTCCTCCGCCAAGGCATTTGCATCTGCAAGTAAAACAATGCCAACCTGCTCCCCATTCACGCCGATCAGACGCACTTCCGACGCATCAATCTCTTCATTGATGCGCACTGATTTATCCTGAACTATGGCAAATTCTCCAAAAATAGTTAAAAAAAGAAATTACACTTTTAACGAAAGCTCTTCGTTAAGTCGCATAAGGAATTCTGGCAATGTCATTTGCCCCAAATTCTCACCCGACCGATTACGAACAGCGATTTTATTTGCTCGCACCTCTTCATCACCAACGATAATTTGATACGGCAGTTTTTGCAAGCTATGCTCACGAATTTTATAGGTTATCTTCTCATTTCTCAAGTCTAAACTAACTCTGATTCCATTGTGTTTGAGCTGTGCTGCCACTTCCTGCGCATAATTACTCTGTGTACGAGAGATATTTAATACAACAACTTGTTCGGGTGATAGCCACAAAGGTAAGGCACCCGCATAATTTTCTATCAATATCCCGATGAATCTTTCCATAGAACCAAGAATGGCCCTATGCAACATAACCGGTATCTGGCGTGAATTATCTTCTGCCACATATTCTGCGCCCAAACGATCTGGCATTGAAAAATCTAATTGCAATGTACCACATTGCCAAACACGTCCAATACAATCCTTTAATGAGAATTCAATTTTGGGTCCATAAAACGCACCTTCGCCAGGTTGTTGCTCCCATTCCAATTTAACTTCATTGAGGGCTGCTTCCAGTGCGGCTTCTGATTTATCCCACTGCGCATCTGATCCGACACGCTTTTGGGGGCGAGTTGAAAGTTTGACCAAAATCTCTTGAAAACCAAAATCCGCATAAACCACCTTCAGCAAATCGACAAATCCGACAACTTCTTCTTGTATTTGATCTTCAGTACAAAAAATATGTGCGTCGTCTTGTGTAAAAGCACGCACTCGCATGATTCCATGCAACGCACCGGATGCTTCATTACGATGACACGAACCAAATTCCGCAAACCGAATTGGTAGCTCGCGATAACTTCGCAAGCCTTGATTAAATATTTGCACATGTCCCGGACAGTTCATTGGCTTGATGGCAAAATCGCGCTCATCTGAATGAGTAGTAAACATATTCTCTCGAAAATTCTCCCAGTGCCCGGAACGCACCCACAAATCTTTATCCAGAACTTGGGGCGTCCGTATTTCTTGATAGCCATTCTGATTCAGAATATCTCTCATATACTGTTCTATTTGCTGCCATAATGCCCATCCCTTGGGATGCCAAAATACCATGCCTGGTGCTTCATCTTGCGTATGAAACAAATTCAGCTGCTTTCCGATCTTACGGTGATCTCTTTTCTCAGCTTCCTCTAATCGATGTAAATATTCTTTCTGGTCATCCTTATTAGTCCAAGCAGTTCCGTATATGCGCTGTAACATTTCATTGTTTGAATCACCACGCCAATAAGCTCCTGCAACTTTCATAAGCTTAAAAACTTTTATCCTTGAAGTTGCGGGAACATGCGGTCCACGACAAAGATCTGTGAAATTGCCCTGTGAATAAAGTGACAAATCCTCATCACCAGGTATCGATTCTATTATTTGAGCTTTGTATTTCTCGCCTTGCTGCTTAAAAAATTCGATTGCTTTAGTTCGTTCCAGTATTTTTCGTTCTATCTTCAAATCTCGTTTACTGATTTCGATCATGCGCCTCTCAATTGCAGCTAAATCTTCAGGTGTAAATGAGCGCTTGTACGAAAAGTCATAATAAAATCCATCATCGATTACAGGTCCAATGGTCACCTGCGCATCTGGAAATAGCTCTTTTACAGCATGTGCTAACAAATGAGCGCAAGAATGCCTGATTATCTCTAACCCTTCATTATCTTTTTCAGTAATGATTGCCAAATCACTATCATGATCAATAGGGCAATTTAAATCGACTAACTTGCCATTGATTTTTCCAGCGATTGCCGCACGCGCAAGACCTGGTCCAATCGTCGCAGCAACATCCATTACACTAACAGGATGATCGAAAATACGTTCAGATCCATCCGGCAAACGAACAACGGTCACAGATATTCCTTCTAATAATTCACGTTTAACAAAAATAACACTTCAAAATTTTTTAACGGTACAGTGAAATTTTATTCGAGCATAGAGTTATTTATCAAGTGATGTTTTATACCAGTTATTCATTTTTTGCAAACCATTTAAAACCTTCGGTGCAAAACCTATAGCTACCGCATCAACCAAACAATACCAAGCCGCAACACCACTGGGAGGGTTTCCCTGAGTCCAATTGAAAACTGGTTCAATAGATGCCCATTTCCATGTACCTGCTGCCGTTCCTATAATTTCAAGCCATGTACAAATAAAAAAAGCTCCCAAATAAACCATCGGTGACCGCCCTTTAAATAAGCAAAAAACAAAAATGCAAAATAAAAAAGCACCCACTTGATCACCCTGCTCAGGTATCCCACTAATGCCCCAGAGAGACCATACACCACCCGTCGCAATAACAAAAATCGCCAATTTCCTTGCATTCATCAAAAAAAACCTTGAACGGGAAAGCGCTACCGCTGTCAGATACACCATTCCATGCCCTGGCGGAATATACAATGGAACATTCTCAAATCGATAGGTATAACCTTCCATATAAATGGAAGCAAAATGTTCGCCTGCTGTAGCAAATGCTACTGCAATCATTACTTGCATACGAACTTCCCTATTCTCACCAATTAGCAATCCAAACAAAAAAAACCAGGCTATAACTCCCAGTAAATTTTGAACTTCATAACTTGCACTACCGTCTATTACTAAACTCACAGCCACACAAAAGAAAGTAAAGCCGGCTATAAAGTAATCTCTATTTGTATGTGGATAATCAATACACGGCTTGGGAAAATGATTCAGCATGCAAAACCTCAACGAATAAAAAGCCCGCCATAGGCGGGCCATTTAAGCATGTCTATTATTTCAATACCTAATAAAAGACATTTTAAAAATTTTTTATTTAACAGAACTAC
>NZ_PXXU01000209.1 GCF_003011925.2 Nitrosomonas supralitoralis | reverse complement strand
GGCAATACTTCAGAGAAAAACTGAAGCAAGTAGGGGTCGTGAAAGCACAACTCCTTTTGCAACCTTTATGGCCAATTCTAAAATCTCTGAATAGACTATTCATCAATGAAGCTGCTTTCCCATAGGCGCCTATGATCTCAATTCAAGATAAGAAAAAATTCACAGCATTGTAGTATATAGTAGTAGTATTACTGTATTCTTATACTTTATGAAATCAGGTGACCCAATGGAACGTAAAACTAAGGTAACGCAAGATGCTGTGAACGCTGCATGTGACGATCTTATAAAATCCGGTAAGAACGTTACTGTAAACGCTGTCATTGCGATGACTGGGGGTTCTTTTTCTACCGTAGGCGTAATGGTCAAGCACTGGAAGACCGAACAGGCCGCAAATG
>NZ_PXXU01000208.1 GCF_003011925.2 Nitrosomonas supralitoralis | reverse complement strand
CGTGAGCCGGTCTTGAAGTACAAAGGATTGAGCAGTGATCAAATCATCAAGTTCACTGGTTTGAAGTCAGCAAAAGAATGCCCAACTCAGTTGCGGCGTATCGGTTACCGAGACAAAGAAACCGGCAAACATTATGTGTTTCTAACCAACAATTTCAAGCTATCAGCCAAAACCATTGCTGATATCTATAAGGCACGCTGGCAGGTAGAGTTGTTCTTCAAATGGATTAAACAGAATCTGAAAATCAAGACTTTTGTTGGGACAAGCAAGAATGCAGTCATGACTCAGGTTTGGATCGCTGTATGCGTATATTTGCTATTAGCATTCATCAAATTTCAGTCAAAAATGAGCAAAAGCATGCAACAAATTCTGCGATTATTGCAGCTCAATTTGTTTGAA
>NZ_PXXU01000207.1 GCF_003011925.2 Nitrosomonas supralitoralis | reverse complement strand
TATAGATTCGGCCAATAAATAGTTTGAACTTTGAAGTGGTATTGTATATCATCGAAGGATGGAGAAAATAGATGCAAGAAGCTTAAAGGATGAAGCGCTGCATGAACGCCGCAGGCAAGTGATTCGTCTTCACAAGCGAGGTGTGGAACCAGCGCAAATAGCGCAAGTTACGGAGCTGAGCGACACGGCAGTGAAGAAGATTATTCGACTTTATGAAACAGGTGGCGCAGCTGGACTAAAACCTGGTAGACGAGGACGACGAGCGGGTGACAAGCGCAGCCTAAGCGAAGAGCAGGAGTTGAGATTGCAACGGCTTATTTGTGATAAGCGTCCTGAGCAACTGAAGATGGATTTTGCGTTGTGGAATCGTAGCGCGGTAAGCCAGTTAATTGAGCAGGAATGTGG
>NZ_PXXU01000206.1 GCF_003011925.2 Nitrosomonas supralitoralis | reverse complement strand
TGCTTGAATATCTTCCGCTGATACTACTTCCCCACTTTTTATCCAATCACTATACTGAGCTAATGTATTAGCTGTCTCTGAAATAAATGCTGATATGCCGTGAAAAACTTTCCGAGATGGGCTGTAAATTGCAGACCATGGGTTATCTCTGCCCATAATTTGATCCGATACAATCATCGCTCCCAACATACAATGAGTCATACCATTACCGGAATCTCCAGTAATTACATAGACATTATTATCATCTAATGGATTTTTGCCTAAAAATGCTAATCCATCAGATGGCTCCAAGACTTCGCCCGACCATTGATATACTACCGATTGCGCCATGGGAAAGCGCTTTCTAACCCATTCTTCAATCTCTCTATATCGATGCTCAGGATGTGAATCTTGACCAACCTTATGGTCC
>NZ_PXXU01000205.1 GCF_003011925.2 Nitrosomonas supralitoralis | reverse complement strand
CCTCCATTATTTATTTCGATTAATGTGCAGCACAAAATACTTTTCCAACTCAACTAAGAATAATACAGCTTATGCCGTAATTTTACATGAATATGCGTGGCACCCTAACTTGGCTAAATTGCATCTTGCGGTCGATGAGAACCATCAATTGTTGGCGTGCGAACTGACCACACTTGATACGGGCGACCCCACCGCAATCCAGGATTTACTTGCCCAAACTGACACACTTTTTGATACCTTCATCATCGATGGTGCCTATGATGGAGAACCGTTTTCCCAGGCGATTTTGAATCAGCAACCTGATGCACAAGTGATGATTCCACCGCACAAGACACCCGCCCGCTCAACTGCAGACGACAATCAGCGAGACAGTCATATCAAGGTGATTGATCAGCATGGTCACATTGCT
>NZ_PXXU01000204.1 GCF_003011925.2 Nitrosomonas supralitoralis | reverse complement strand
TAATATAATGACGTTAATAATCATCTGACTATAGAATTATAACGATCGTTCCGTGTATCAAATGATTTAGAACCCCTGAAAGAGAAAATCAATCGCTTCGATTATATTCTGGCGATGGGCCTTCCCGATATTTTCAACCAAGTGATTTTCTTTTAATAGCAGCTATGTCCGTTGTCATTAGAATATAGTTTTCCTCTCGAATCTGAATAACAGGTTTTAGCTTGGAAGCAATCTCATTCTTAGCTGCAAATTCAGGAACCAACGGTACAACAACGCATGTCATAAGATCAGATAATAAATCAGCCTGGACATCCAGTACGAATGTAACTAACCTACTCTTATATTCATAAACATCAAACCGGGCCACTATTCAGATATGCCAATCAGGTTTAATAATATGCTTTCTTTTT
>NZ_PXXU01000203.1 GCF_003011925.2 Nitrosomonas supralitoralis | reverse complement strand
AAATAATGAAAAGTACATTTTTCAGGACAAAGCTAAATGAAATAGGCTCTGTCAAGTTAGCCAGCAAGAAATATGCGACGAGAAATTGAAGCGAAAAAGCTCCTATCTCGTCAATCATTCATTGGGTCTAGAAACCTGAAAAAGTTATTTCAATCCACCGCATTAAACTGAATTCACGATAATTTATGCTGAAGCCAATTTGGGCCTTGGGCGAAAGTCAGATGCGATACCATCAAAGCTTGGAAGAAATCTTTGAGCATGCTCAGCAGATTTGTAGTCTTGTTGAATTTCATCTTTATGACAGATGCTATGTCATGTTTAACTGTATCGATATAAATTATTATGCCTATGAACTGTTTTCAGTATTTTTTGCTCAAATGCTTTGAGATCAATAACATAAGGAGATTGAATC
>NZ_PXXU01000202.1 GCF_003011925.2 Nitrosomonas supralitoralis | reverse complement strand
CCTAAATATGAAGGCGGAGCTTTTAAATATAGTGACTATGGACCCAAACCCAGTAATGATGGCCGCCGTTACGGCCATAACATTAAATTATGGAATCCTAATGTACGGGATCGTCTGATTGCCTTATACAGAGCACTGGGTAAGCGCTACAACTCACACCCGAATGTGGAAGGGATCGGCATGATAGAAACAGCCATGGGACAAGCGCTTACACCATTGACGAAGGCACAGGCCGACGGGTGGTTTGATAATTTAATCATCGTACAGCAGAGAATGCGTGGATTTTTTCCCAACACCATGACAATTCAGGAGATCAACTACCCACGCGATTATCTGAAACAAATCACAACTGCGATGGTGAAAATGGGAGGAGCGCTCGGCTGTCCGGATGTTTATCCTGATGAACCAGGGTTGAATTTTC
>NZ_PXXU01000201.1 GCF_003011925.2 Nitrosomonas supralitoralis | reverse complement strand
ACCATCATGGACAGGATGCAAGCCAAGGCAGGTGATCCGTCCAAATTGCGCTTCAGACAACCTGATGACGAATCGCCGCTAGTGATCGCAGGAATGAGTGGAGATATTACGCTGCACGGCTACCAGAACGCTTTTGTGCGTCGTATGAGCCGCAATTTTGAGGGTATTAATGGTCACGGAGTCGGACTAGGTAAGACCTTCGCAGCATTATCTGCCATCCAATACGTGCAAAGCATTGGTGTTAAGAATAAAACTTTTATCGTGGTACCAAACTCAGTTCTATCAAACTGGCGTAAAGAAGCTACCAGGGCGTATGCCTCCATGGATGATGCGCTGTTTATCGGTTTGCGTGTCGATAAAAACGGTAAAGCTACGGTTAGTTCATCCAATTTTGATGCGGATCTGGTATCTGTCATGGAAAACAG
>NZ_PXXU01000200.1 GCF_003011925.2 Nitrosomonas supralitoralis | reverse complement strand
AGTTGGAGGCATTACACGACTGGCTGGTGCAAACTCGCGCTCAGACAGCAAATGGGGGTGGCTCCGCCAAAGCCTTGGATTACACACTGAAACGTTGGGTCAGTCTGATTCGCTATGCACAAACCGGCCATCTGCCAATTGACAACAATCCCGTAGAAAACATCATTCGACCCATCGCGATTGGAAAAAAGAACTGGCTGTTCACGGGCTCAGAACGCGCCGGTCAACGTGCAGCAGCTATTCAAACTCTATTGGGCACTGCTCAACTCAATGGCCTTAATCCATCGGACTGGCTCAAAGATACGCTCATAAAATTACCCACGTGGCCTAACAGTCGAATTGACGAGTTGCTACCGTTACCATCTGAATTCATTGAATCACTAAAACAGAAAAATGATAGATGGTAGCGTTGGACGCATACGATGTA